>NZ_CP107852.1:6261306-6991959 GCF_036346875.1 Nocardia sp. NBC_00508
CAGCAGGCTCAGGCCGATCAGCAGGGTGATCGGAATGAACATGGTCAGCAGCAGTTGTTCGCCGTTGCGCAGCAATAGGATCAGCTCGATCCGAGTCTGCGCGAGCATCATCGCCGCGCGGGAACTCGGCCGCGGGCCAGGGGTGAAGGTGCCGGGCGCGAAGCGGTTGGCGGCCGAATCGTGCGTGCTCATCCGCGGAGATCCCGTCCGGTCAGTTCCAGGAAGACGTCCTCGAGACGGCGCTGATCGATCCGGATGTCGGTGGCCAGCACGTTCATTCGCGCGCACCACGCGGTGACGGTCGCGAGCACCTGCGGATTGATCTCGCCCTCCACCAGATACGTGCCCGGCGCGGTCTCCCTGGGCGCGAAGCCTTCCGGCAACGCCGTCTTCAGCAGGTCCAAGTTCAGTTTGGGCGGCGCGCAGAACCGCAGCTGCCCGGCTGCCCCGTGCGCGGTGACCTCGGCGGGGGTGCCGGAGGCGACGATGCGGCCGTGGTCGATGATCACCAACTGGTCGGCGAGTTGCTCGGCCTCGTCCATCATGTGCGTGGTGAGCACGACGGTGACGCCGTCCCGGCGCAGGGCGTCGATCAGCTCCCAGACCATCAGCCTGGCCTGAGCGTCCAGGCCCGCGGTGGGTTCGTCCAGGAACACGATCTCTGGCTTGCCCACCAGCGCACAGGCCAGCGCGAGCCGCTGCTGCTGGCCGCCGGAGAGACGGCGGTAGGGAGTGCGCCGGTTGTCCTGGAGGCCGAGCGTGCGAAGCAGCCAGTCGGGGTCGAGCGGATCGGCGGAGTAGGCGGCCACCAAGTCGAGCATCTCGCCCGCCCGCGCACCCGGATACGCACCGCCGCCTTGGAGCATGACGCCGATACGGGGGCGAAGCCGTTCGGAATCGGCGATCGGATCCAGCCCGAGCACCCGCACCGCACCCGCGTCCGGCGCGGTGAATCCCTCGCACATCTCCACCGTCGTGGTCTTGCCCGCACCGTTCGGTCCGAGCAGCGCGAGCACCTGCGCGGATTCGACCTCGAACGTCAGGCCGTCCACCGCCGTCGTCTCGCCGTAACGCTTGACAACACCGTCGACGCTGACGGCGGATCCGGACGCTGCGGTCATGACTCCGCCTCGTCGGCGCTCGGCTGCGTGGCGCCCGTTGGTGCTGCGTTGATGGCTCCCTCGCTGCGCTCGGTCACGACTCCACCTCGCTGGCGCTCGGCTGCGTCGCGCCCGTTGGTGCTGTGTCGATGGCTCCCTCGCTGCGCTCGGTCACGACTCCACCTCGCTGGCGCTCGGCTGCGTCGCGCCCGTTGGTGCTGCGTTCGATTGTTCCCTCGCTGCGCTCGGTCACGGTCTCACACCGTAAGAGGTGGGCACCTGTGACGGAGCCGACACCCCCGTCTGCCCACGCCAGGGCAGCGTGTTTCGCGTGATGACGATGAACAGCACGCCGACGATCACAGTGGCGATGGCGGCGCCCACGATCTGGAACACCTCGAGGTTGGCGCCGCGCGGCATCAGGATCACGCTCACGACCGCCGAGAAGGCCACCGCCGGAACGCGGAACACCGGCCGGGTGGCCCACGCGGCCATCGGCACGATCGCCCACAGCAGATACCACGGCTGCACCACCGGGAACAGCAGCACGATGGCGCCCAGCGCCACGCCGAGCGCGCCCACCGCGTGCAGCCGCCCCGTGCCGGTGGCCACCAGCATGCGCACCGTGAAGAAACCCGCGACCAGCGCCGCGATCGGCCGGGTGATGCTCAGCAGCGCGGTGGTGTGGTCGCCGAGCCCGAGCAGCACGCCGCCGAATCCGGTGATGATGCCGAGCACCGTCGGCAGCGACATCCAGCTGCGGACCACGCTCGCGGTGTTCAGGGTGTAGATCCAGCCGAAGCCGAGTCCGCTCACCGAACTGATGAAAAGTGTTGTGCCGATGGCGATCGCGCCGAGCATGGCGGCCGCGATGGCGATGGTGCGCAACGAGGCGCCCCAGCGCCGGGCCAGCGCCATGCCGACGAAGCCGAGCGCGATGATCGAGGTGAATTTGACCGACGAGGACAGCGTGATGATGACCGCCCCGCTGATCAGCCAGGCGTAGGCGCGGCCGTCGAACGGGTGGGTGTCCTCGATGGCGCGCAGGCAGAACTCCAGGCCCGCCAGCATCAACCCGAGCATCAGCGCGTCGTTGTGCACGCCGCCGACCAGGTGGAACAGCACCAGCGGGTTGGCCGCGCCGAGCCACAGCGCGCTCACCGGCGCGACGCCGCAGCGCACCGACAGCCGCGGCAGCGCCCAGACGATCAGCGCGACGCCGCCCAGCGCCAGCATCCGGTGCACCCACACGCCCGCGATGATGTTGTCGCCGGTGAGTTCGGCGATGCCGCGGCCGATCCAGAGGAAGAGCGGACCGTAGGGCGCGGGAGTATCGCGCCAGATGGTCGGCACATTGTTGGTGAGGACGTTGTCGATCCCGAGTCCCGCGACCGGACCCTCCTCATAAGGATCGATGCCGCGCGCGGCGATCTCGCTCTGCGCCAGATACGAGTACACGTCGTTGCTGAACAGCGGCGGGGCCACGCTGAGCGGGATGATCCACAGCAACAGCGTGCGGTCCAGCTGTGAGCGGGTCAGCCGGTGGAGGGGTGAGCCGCCGATGCCGCCGACCGCGAACCGGCCGAGCAGAAGCCAGGCCAGCACCACCACGAGGGTGCCGGTCATGCACATGGCCAGTGAGCCGGTGTGCGCACGGGCGAAGATGCCGAGCACGCGGACTCCAGAGGTGGGGTTCTGGTGCACCGGTTGCGCGCCGATGCCCAGCGCGCTGATCGCCATCAGCACCGTGCCGGTCGCGCCCATCAGGCGGATCCGGTCCAGCTGCGCCAGCTCTTTGCGGTCGAGGCCGGGCACTTCCGATTCGTCACTGTGCAGTGCCGCGATCGTGTGATCGGGTGTCGGCACGTCGAGTCCGAGTGCCCGGCGCCCGAACGCCAGTGTCCTGCGCCGCGCGCCCTCCAGTACCGCCACGGGACGAAGCCTAGTTCGGGTTGCGGTCGCCCATCGCGCACGGGCACCGCTCGCTCCGATCGGACCCGTCCGGTTCGCGGGGCACAATCGACCCATGGTTTCGGAGTCCAGGCGGCGAATCGAGGTCGCCGCGTGCGGGCTGCTGGCGCGGCACGGGTATCACGGGTTCGGGCTGAAGGCGTTGAGCGAAGCGGCGGAACTGCCCTACGGTTCGATCTACCATCACTTCCCCGGAGGCAAGGAGGAGATCGCGGTCGCCGCGATCACCGGCACCGGGGTACTGACCGGACGGATGATCCGGCAGGCGCCGAACGACGTGTTCGCGACCATGGCGACGCTGTTCGAATACATGGTCGCCAAGCTCGCGGACTCGGACTGGACCGACGGGTGCCCGATCGGCACGCCCGCCCTGGACGGTGGCAGCGACGTCGAGGCGGTGCGTTCGGCCTGCGTGACCGCCTTCGACACGATGGAGCAGGCTTTCGCCGCTCTGCTCGTCGAACTCGGCCTCGGCGAGGAAGAAGCGGCCTCGTTGGCCACTACGGTGGTCGCCGCATATGAGGGTGCGACGATTCTGGCCCGTCTCAGGCAATCGGACGCGCCGTTGCGGACCATGGCGGTATCGATGGAGCGGCTCATCCGGTCGGCGTTCGCGTCGGTGGGCGCCGGAGGCGTCGGTGCTGGCGCGGCGGCGGGCCGCGAGGCGGCCGCCGGAACCGAGCCCGACGTCGCCGGCCCGGAGGTCGCGGATGCATCGGCCGGAAATATTCCGGAAAGGCCGGTGGAGCAGGGCGATCGCAAGCGAACCATTGACTAGAAAGAACGTTCTAGCGACACTCGGACGATGAAGCGTCTGATGCTGGCCGGTCCCGGTGAAATGCGCTGGGAAGAACATCCCGAACCCGAGCTGAGCAGGCCCGACCAGGCGCTGGTGCGGCCGGTCGCGCTGGCTACCTGCGACATCGACCCCTCCGTCCTGCGCGGCACGTTCCCACTGGCCGGGCCCTACCCGTTCGGGCACGAGGGGGTCGCAGAGGTTGTCGCGGTCGGCCCGGAGGTCCGCAGTGTCGTCGTAGGCGATCTCGTAGTGGTGCCGTTCCAGATTTCGTGCGGCAGCTGTCGGGCGTGCACGCGGGGCCGGAGCGGGAACTGCCGCAGCCATCCGCGGCTGTCCACCTTCGGGCTCGGCGCCATGGGCGGGCTCGGATGGGGCGGGCTGTGGGCCGACCTGACGCTGGTGCCGCACGCCGACGCCATGCTCGTCGCGCTGCCGCCGGGTGTCGATCCGGTCGCGGTCGCCAGCGCCAGCGACAACATTCCGGACGCCTACCGCTCGGTCGGGCCGCAACTGGCCGACGACCCGGGCGCCGAAGTCCTGGTGATCGGCGGCCCCGCTGCGTCGTCGATCGGCCTGTACGCCGCAGGGCTCGGTGTCGCCCTCGGCTCCGCCCGCGTCGTTTATCTCGACTACTCCGTCGAGCGACTGGAGATCGCGAAATCCTTGGGCGCGGAGGCGGTCGAGGGACCACCGGATGCTCGAGTCGGCCGGTTCTCGATCATCGTGGAGGCGGCGGGCGGGGCGAAGGCGCTGCGCGCGGCGATCGATGCGACCGCCTACGACGGCTGGTGCACCAGCGTCAGTGTCCAGTTGCAGGATGTCGCGCTGCCGATTCTGGGCATGTACAACCGCTGCTGCACCTTCCACACCGGCCGCGCGCACGTTCGACCCATCATTCCCGCCGTTCTCGATCTGGTCGCCGCGGGCCGCTTCGATCCGTCGCTCGTCACCACCGCCACGGCCGCGTGGGACGACGCCGTCGACGCACTGCTGGAGACCCCTATGAAGCTGGTCGCGGTGCGTTGAGCGTCACCCTGTGACGAATCGCACTCCGCTCGCTCACCGAAGCCGGACAGCCGGGTGGATCGGGCCCGCTGAGCGCTATGACCGGTCGGCGATGGGCGAGCGCTCGCCGACCGGGTTCGTCCAGCGTTACCTATCCGCAGGTCAGCCGGGTGGAGGCCCGCGCAGGCCGCGCGTTTGCGGCCGGTCGGCACCCGTCCCGCACCGCTCCGAAGGACGCTCGTCGCCGCCCGATTCGCGCAGGTCAGCCAGGGCGAGAACTCAGGGGACCCTTATTAGATTTCGGGAACGAATTCCGCCACACTTATGTTGTGAAAACCGTGGGTTTGCGGAGAGACGACGCGGGAGCCGATCGCGGCGCCGGGTCTGTTGCTGCGCCAGCGGCGGCCGGCGGTGAGGGACATACCCGAGCGGCCATCGTCCAGCTGCTGCTGGAAGAAGGGCCGATCACCGCGACTGCCATCGGGAACCGGCTCGGCCTGGCCCCAGCGGGCGTGCGCAGGCACCTGGACGCCCTGATCGACGCCGGTCAGGCACGAGCCAGCCGATCGGCGCCGTGGCAGCACAAGGGACGTGGCCGCCCGGCTAAGCAGTACCAGCTGACGGCGGCGGGCCGGGGCAAACTCGGCCACGCCTACGACGATCTCGCGGGGGCAGCCATGCGGCAGCTCGGCAAGATCGGCGGCGAACAAGCCATCACCGAGTTCGCCCGCCAACGGGCACGCACTATCGTGGCCGGGATCGAACCGGTCGCGGAGCACACCCCGGAGCAGACCGAGGCCAAGGCCGAGGAGATCGCCGAGGCGTTCACCGACGCCGGTTTCGCCGCCACCACCCGCAAGGTGGGCGCGGGCGTGCAGATCTGCCAGCACCACTGCCCGGTCTCGCACGTGGCCGAGGAGTTCCCGCAGTTGTGCGCGGCCGAACTCGAGGCGTTCCGTGAGCTGCTCGGTACGCACGTGCAGCGGCTGGCGACGATCGCCAACGGCGACTGCGCGTGCACCACGCACGTGCCGCTGGTGGTTCCACCGATAGCCCAGGCCAAGACTTCAGCACAAACCGCTGCACAGCCCGCAGCGGTACGAACGAACGACTCCGGAAGGAGTGCCGAATGACGACGACCACCGACCAGGTGCAACCGCTCACTCAGGAAGAGGCCATCGCGTCCCTGGGCAATTACGGTTACGGCTGGGCCGATTCGGATGTGGCCGGTGCCAGCGCGCAACGAGGTCTGTCCGAGGCGGTTGTCCGCGACATCTCGGCGAAGAAGAACGAGCCCGAATGGATGCTCGCCCAGCGGCTCAAGGCGCTGCGCATCTTCGATCGCAAGCCGATGCCGATCTGGGGCTCCAACCTCGATGGCATCGATTTCGACAACATCAAGTACTTCGTGCGCTCGACCGAGAAGCAGGCCGCGTCCTGGGACGAGCTGCCCGAGGACATCAAGAACACCTACGACAAGCTGGGCATCCCGGAGGCGGAGAAGCAGCGGCTGGTCGCCGGTGTTGCCGCGCAATACGAGTCCGAGGTCGTCTACCACCAGATCCGCGAGGACCTGGAGGCCCAGGGCGTGATCTTCCTGGACACCGACACCGGCCTCAAGGAGCACCCGGAGATCTTCCAGCAGTATTTCGGCTCGGTGATCCCCGCCGGTGACAACAAGTTCTCGGCGCTGAACACTGCGGTCTGGTCGGGTGGCTCGTTCATCTACGTGCCGCCGGGCGTGCAGGTCGACATCCCGCTGCAGGCCTACTTCCGGATCAATACCGAGAACATGGGCCAGTTCGAGCGGACCCTGATCATCGTCGACGAGGGCGCCTACGTGCACTACGTCGAGGGCTGCACCGCGCCGATCTACAAGTCGGACTCGCTGCACTCCGCGGTGGTGGAGATCATCGTGAAGAAGGGCGGCCGCTGCCGCTACACCACCATCCAGAACTGGTCGAACAACGTCTACAACCTGGTCACCAAGCGGGCCAAGGCCGAGGCGGGCGCGACCATGGAGTGGATCGACGGCAACATCGGCTCCAAGGTCACCATGAAGTACCCGGCGGTCTGGATGACCGGCGAGTACGCCAAGGGCGAGGTGCTCTCGGTGGCGTTCGCCGGCGAAGGCCAGCACCAGGACACCGGTGCGAAGATGCTGCACCTCGCGCCGCACACCTCCTCGACCATCGTGTCGAAGTCGGTGGCGCGCGGCGGCGGCCGGGCCTCCTACCGCGGCCTGGTCCAGGTGAACAAGGGTGCGCACGGCTCGAGGTCCACGGTGAAGTGCGACGCGCTGCTGGTCGACACGATCAGCCGCTCCGACACCTACCCTTACGTCGACATCCGTGAGGACGACGTGACCATGGGCCACGAGGCGACCGTCTCCAAGGTCTCCGAGGACCAGCTGTTCTATCTGATGAGCCGCGGCCTCACCGAGGACGAGGCGATGGCGATGGTGGTGCGCGGCTTCGTCGAGCCGATCGCCAAGGAACTGCCGATGGAATACGCGCTGGAGCTGAACCGCCTGATCGAACTGCAGATGGAAGGAGCCGTCGGCTGATGGCAGTCGAGAACGTTGCCGAAGCCGCTGAGGCTCGTACTCCCGCGGTCAACAAGGGCGAGGTGTTCACCTCGTTCGACGTGGACGCCTTCGAGGTGCCCTCCGCCAAGGACGAGACGTGGCGATTCACGCCGTTGCGCCGTCTGCGCGGGCTACAGGACGGCACCGCGGTCCGCGACGGCCGCGCGGCCGTCGAGGTCGCGGTGGTCGACGGCGTCACGGTGGAGACGGTCGACCGCGCCGACGCCCGGCTGGGCGAGGGCGGCGTCCCGTCGGATCGCGTTGCCGCGCAAGCCTACTCGGGCTTCGAACAGGCCACCGTCGTGTCGGTCGGCAAAGAGATCGAGGTCGCCGAGCCGGTGACCGTCACGATCACCGGCCCCGGCGAGGGCAAGACCGCCTACGGTCATCTGCAGATCCGCTTGGACCGCTTCGCCAAGGCCACGGTGGTCATCGATCAGCGCGGCAGCGGAACCTACGCCGAGAACGTGGAATTCGTGCTCGGCGACTCCGCCAGGCTGACCGTCGTCGCGGTCCAGGACTGGGCCGACGATGCCGTCCACGCGACCGCGCACCATGCCATGCTCGGCCGCGACGCGACTCTGCGGCACACCTCCGTCACCCTCGGCGGCGACTTGGTGCGGCTGACCGGCAACGTCCGCTACGACGGCCCCGGCGGTGACGCCGAACTGCTCGGCCTCTACTTCGCCGACGCGGGCCAGCACTTCGAACAGCGCCTGCTCGTCGACCACGCGGTACCGAACTGCAAGTCGAACGTGATGTACAAGGGTGCGCTGCAAGGTGATCCGCACTCGCCCAAGGGCGATGCCCGCACCGTATGGGTCGGCGACGTGCTCATCCGCGCCGCGGCCGAGGGCACCGACACCTTCGAGGTGAACCGCAACCTGGTGCTCACCGATGGCGCGCGCGCCGACTCGGTGCCGAACCTGGAGATCGAGACCGGTGAGATCGTCGGAGCGGGACACGCGTCCGCGACCGGCCGGTTCGATGACGAGCAGCTGTTCTACCTGCGCGCCCGCGGCATCCCGGAGGACGCCGCCCGCCGCCTGGTGGTGCGCGGTTTCTTCCACGAGATCATCCAGAAGATCGCGGTCCCCGAGGTCCGGGAGCGGCTGGAGTCGGCCATCGAGGCCGAACTCGCCGCCATCGGCGCATGATGAACCAGACCTTCTACAGCTAAGGAATTCGAATTCGATGACCACCCTGGAAATCAAGGACCTGCACGTCGAGGTCGCCAACCCCGACGAGACCGGCGAGCCCATCAAGATCCTCAAAGGCGTGAACCTCACGGTGAGTTCCGGTGAGACGCACGCGATCATGGGCCCGAACGGCTCCGGCAAGTCGACGCTGTCCTACGCGATCGCCGGTCACCCGAAGTACACGGTGACCTCCGGCTCGATCACGCTCGACGGTGAAGACGTGCTGGAGATGTCGGTCGACGAGCGCGCGCGCGCGGGCCTGTTCCTCGCCATGCAGTACCCGGTCGAGGTTCCCGGCGTATCGATGTCGAACTTCCTGCGCACCGCCGCCACCGCCGTCCGCGGCGAGGCCCCCAAGCTGCGGCACTGGGTCAAGGAGGTGAAGGAGTCGATGAGCGAGCTGGACATCGACGCCGCCTTCGCCGACCGCAGCGTGAACGAGGGCTTCTCCGGCGGTGAGAAGAAGCGCCACGAGATCCTGCAGCTCGGCCTGCTCAAGCCGAAGATCGCGATCCTGGACGAGACCGACTCCGGCCTGGACGTCGACGCGCTGCGCATCGTCTCCGAGGGCGTCAACCGGTACAAGGAGCGCGAGGACGGCGGCGTCCTGCTGATCACGCACTACACCCGCATCCTGCGCTACATCCAGCCGGAGTTCGTGCACGTCTTCGTCGGCGGCCGCATCGTCGCCGAGGGTGGCGCCGAACTCGCCGAGGAACTCGACGCCAACGGCTACGTACGTTTCACGCAAAGCTCACCCACCCCGTCGGCTTCGCCGACTGCCGTCCCCCAGTCTGCTACCGCTGGAGCCTGATATGACCGCTACGGTCCGCACCCTCGACGTCGCCCGCATCCGGGCCGACTTCCCGATCCTGAGCCGCACGGTCCGGGACGGGAAACCGTTGGTGTACCTGGACTCCGGTGCGACCGCGCAGCGGCCGATCGGGGTGCTCGAGGCCGAACGCGACTTCCTGATCACCAGCAACTCGGCGGTACACCGCGGCGCGCATCAGCTGGCCGAGGAGGCGACCGACGCCTATGAGGGCGCGCGCGCCGATATCGCGCGGTTCGTCGGCGTCGACGCAGGCGAGATCGTGTTCACCAAGAACGCCACCGAGTCGCTGAACCTGGTGACCTACGCGTTCGCCGACGACCGGTTCCCGTACCACGTCGGACCGGGCGACGAGATCGTCATCACCGAGCTCGAGCACCACGCGAATCTCGTGCCCTGGCAGGAGCTGGCCCGCCGCACCGGCGCGACGCTGAAGTGGTACGGCGTCACCGACGACGGCCGCATCGACCTCGACTCGCTGGAATTGTCGCCCGCCACGAAGGTGGTCGCGTTCACCCACCAGTCCAATGTCACCGGCGCCGTCGCCCCCGTCGCGGAGCTGGTGCGCCGGGCGAAGAACGTCGGCGCGCTGGTGGTGCTCGACGCCTGCCAGTCGGTGCCGCACACGACGGTGGACCTCCGCGAACTCGGCGTCGATTTCGCCGCGTTCTCCGGTCACAAGATGCTCGGCCCCTCCGGCGTCGGCGTGCTCTACGGCCGCCGCGCGCTGCTGGAGGAGACGCCGCCGTTCATCACCGGCGGGTCCATGATCGAGACGGTGTTCATGGACCACAGCACCTACGCCCCGCCGCCGCAGCGGTTCGAGGCGGGCGTGCCGATGACCTCGCAGGTGGTCGGATTGGGCGCGGCCGTACGCTATCTCGAACAGATCGGGATGGATGCCGTTGCGGCGCATGAGCATACGTTGGTCAGTGCGGCGCTGGAGGGGCTGGAGGGGATCGACGGCGTGCGGATCATCGGACCCACCGAGAACATCGACCGCGGCGGGGCGGTGTCGTTCCTGGTCGACGGCATCCACGCCCATGATGTCGGGCAGATTCTGGACGACGAGGGCGTCGCCATCCGCGTGGGCCACCACTGCGCATGGCCGCTACACCGGCGCTTCGGCATCGCCGCCACCGCCCGCGCCTCGTTCGCGGTCTACAACACCCTCGCCGAGGTGGACGCGCTGGTCGCCGCCGTGCGGAAGGCCCAGAGCTTCTTCGGGGTTGCATAAGACATGCGCATGGAGCAGATGTACCAGGAAGTGATCCTGGACCACTACAAGCACCCGCATGGCCGCGGACTGCGGGAGCCGTACGGTGCCGAGGTACACCACGTGAACCCGACCTGCGGCGACGAGGTGACCCTGCGCGTTCAGCTGGACGACAACGGCGACGTCGCGGACGTCTCCTATGACGGGCAGGGCTGCTCGATCAGCCAGGCCGCCACCTCGATCCTCACCGATCAGGTCGTCGGGCTCCCGGTGCAGCAGGCGCTGAAGGTGGTCGACTCCTATAGCGAGATGATCTCCAGCCGCGGCACGATCGAAGGTGACGAAGACGTGATCGGCGACGGCATCGCCCTTGCCGGGGTGTCGAAGTATCCCGCACGGGTGAAGTGCGCGCTGCTCGGGTGGATGGCGTTCAAGGACGCCGTTCTGCGCATCGGCCCCGAGCAGCCCGCCGCCACCGCAGAAGAGAAGTGAAGCGTCCGATGGGAAACGGGGAAGCGTCATGAGTGACACACCGGCCACCGACACGACCGAGCAGGCCGAGCTGTCCGCCGAGGACATCAAGCTGCTCGAGGACATCGAAGAGGCGATGCGCGATGTCGTCGACCCGGAACTCGGCATCAACGTCGTGGACCTGGGCCTGGTCTACGGGCTGCGCATCGATGAGGACAACATCGCCGTCCTCGACATGACGCTGACCTCCGCGGCCTGCCCGCTGACCGATGTCATCGAGGACCAGTCGCGCAACGCGCTGGTGCGCAGCGGGCTGGTGGAGGACCTGAAGATCAACTGGGTCTGGATCCCGCCGTGGGGTCCGGACAAGATCACCGAGGACGGTCGCGAGCAGCTGCGCGCCCTCGGTTTCACGGTGTAGACCAGCCAGAACCGGCAGTAGCCGCCGGGACCGGCGCTCCGCAGAGAGTGCCGGCCCGGCGGCTTCGTCATCTCCACCGTGATTGCCGCTTCCGTTGCGGCCCAGGCTCGCATCCGAGACGATGCGACCGGCTCCCGATCGAGTAGGCCCGCAACGAGCACAGCGATCGGTCCCTGCCGCACCGGCTGGGAAGTCCTGGTTTTGGACATGTCAAGCGAGCTGGACGATGATCTGAGCCCTGAGTCTGTCGGAAACGGGGAGGATCACATGTCGGTGCCGCACAAGGCTGCTCTCGGTCTGGCGGTGGTGTCCGCCGCCACCTGCGCCATAGTTGGCAGTCCTGCGGGCCAAGCGCGTGCGGCCGGGGCTTACCATGGCGCGATTGCGCTTTCGTCGAGCGGCGCGATCGGGTCGGCGGTCAATTACTCGACCGCCGCCGCGGCCGAGACCGCTGCCCGTTCCCAGTGCGGTATCAGCGACTGCCGGGCGGTCGTGCAGTTCTGGAATGCCTGCGGGTCGGTGGTCCGGGGAGCCGACGGTCGCCACGGTTGGGCATGGGCGACCACCCGGGCCGACGCCGAACGCCGTGCCATCGAGTTTCTCGGTCCCAGCGCCCCGCGGTTCCCCGATCTCGGCAGCGCCGTGCCCCGCCCCGCGAGCGTGCGCCTCACGGTCTGCACGATGACAGCCGGGTAGCTCAGCGGCGCAATACTTTCCGGGCCAGCCAATTGCCGAAGAACTGGATGCCCTGCACGCCCGCGATGATGATCAACGTCGCGACCAGCGTGACCTGCCAATCGAAGCGCTGATAGCCGTAGACCAGGGCGAAGTCGCCGAGGCCGCCGCCGCCGACCATGCCCGGCCCGATCCGATCACCGGCCGCCACTACCGGGCCATCCCCGTCGCCTCGCGACCGGCACCCGAACCCCCCGCATAGCCTCCGGGGCAGCTGGCACTGCCGGACCGGGGGCGTCCGAGACGCGCGCGGACAGTCGCGGGATCGGGCCGATCTGGCAGGCTTCTCGGGATGAAACGCGTGCGGTCGGGCGGCGGGAGCGGAGATGATGCGGGAGTGGACGAGATGACGTATCTGCGGTCGAGACAGGCGCTGCACGCGGCGGCGGAATTGCTGATCGCGGGGCCGCAGTATCGGGAGTTCGGCACTATTCGGCTGCGAGCGGTGCACGGGGGATTCGGAGGTGTGCGGTGGCCTGTCTCGGT
The DNA here is from genome assembly GCF_036346875.1 of Nocardia sp. NBC_00508. Classification (NCBI taxonomy): domain Bacteria; kingdom Bacillati; phylum Actinomycetota; class Actinomycetes; order Mycobacteriales; family Nocardiaceae; genus Nocardia; species Nocardia sp. NBC_00508. The sequence goes on from NZ_CP107852.1 coordinate 6,274,129, forward strand.
CGTCGGCGCCGAACTGGTGTGGCCGGACGGGCGGATCCGACTGGAGGGGACGTACCGGGAGGTGGCGCGCGCGGCAGGCTTCGAACCGGGAGCTCCGGAAGGGTCCTATCCGGACGCGACCGGTGTCGATCCCGATACGCCGATCGAGGTGGACTCCTCCGCGGCGGGGCTGATCGAGGAGTGGTTCGCGGTGGGGGACAGGGCGTTACGCTGCCTGGCGCCCGAGGTGACGCCTGTGCTGTGGCCGGAGCATTTCGATATGGCGAGCACGCTGGACGAGGTGAACTATGGGGTGTCGCCGGGCGACGATGCGCACCCCGGCCCGTACGCCTACGTCGGGCCGTGGACCCCGCGCACCGGCGATTTCTGGAACGCACCGTTCGGTGCGCTGCGTCCGCGCGACAAGGTGAACACCGTGGCCGCGCTGCTGCAATTCTTCGAGGAGGGACGGGAACGGGCGGCCCGGGGCTGACCCGATCGACCGCTCGGGCGGGCGGCGGCTCCACCGACCCTTCTACCGGGCGAGGATCAGGCGCCTTTGCGGGTAGCCGTCTTCTTGGCGGCTTTCTTCGCGGGCGCCTTCTTCGCGGTGCTCTTCGACGCGGTGCTCTTGGCCGCACTCTTGGCCCCCGCGCTCTTGGCCGCGGTCTTCTTCGCCGCCTTCTTCGGCTCGGCTTCGGCCGCACCGTCGCCGCCCGCCGTCCGGCGTCCGCTGGCCTCCAGGCTGCGCTGCAGTGCGGCGACCAGATCGACCACCTCGGCGTCCATCCCGCTCGGTACCAGCTCGGGCTGCTCGGGCACCTTCCCCGTGCCGCTGGCGATCGCCTCGTCGAGCAGGCGTTTGAGCTCGATCTGGTATTCGTCGGTGAACTGGTCCGGATCGAAGTCGTCGGACATGGTCTCGACCAGCGTCTCGGCCATCTTGATCTCCTGCGGCTTCGGTTCCGCGACACCGTCGAGCGATTCGAAGTCGACGGAGCGGACCTCGTCGGGCCACAGCAGGGTCTGCAGCACCAGAACGCCCTCGCGCACGCGCAGCGCGGCGAGCCTGGTCTTCTGGCGCAGCGTGAAGTACACCAGCGCGGTGCGCTCGACCTCCTCGAGCGTCGTGGCCAGCAGGACGTACGCCTTCGGTGTGCTGGAATCCGGTTCCAGGTAGTAGCTCTTGTCCAACAGGATCGGGTCGATCTGGTCGGACGGCACGAACTGGAGCACCGGGATTTCGTGCTTCTCCGCCACGGGCAGTTTCGCGAAGTCCTCGTCGGTCAGGACGACCTTGTCTCCGTCCGGGGACTCGTAAGCCTTGTCGATATCGGTGTACTGGACGGACTGACCGCATACGGTGCACACGCGGTCGTACTTGATCCGGCCTCCATCCTTGGCATGCACCTGATGGAACCGGATGTCGTGGTCCTCGGTGGCGGTGTACACCTTCACCGGGACATTCACCAGCCCGAATGCGATCGAGCCCTTCCAGATCGATCTCATCTCTCGATCGTACTTTCTAGGTGGTTCGCGTTTGGTGAAACCTTGCCAACCTGGGTTTTCGGTGGTTGTTGGTTGACCGCCGAGTGGGGCCACGGCATGGCACACGTGCTGGAACTGTTCAAGCAGACACTCGAGTAAACACACATCGAGCGAACGTTGCGATGTGGATCAAGCCTTCCGAACGAGCGACGTCCACTGCTGCATTTCGCGTGTTCGTCCGGACGGTGATCGGGAGGTCTCGGGTCGCCACGACGGCCCGAGACCCCTGATCGTTTGTCCTGCCGCCACTAGATTTGCAGGCTACTTGTCACCCATCGCTGGCCGGCCGGAGGCCGAACGCGCGATACGCGGTGCGGCGGACGAGCTCGATCTCATTCTTCCCATGGCTGAACCCGTCGATCACGCGAGGGAACCGGAATCCCGAGTGTCGCGGCGGCGACACGTCGGCGCAGCCGCCACGGTAAGGCCGCGAAGAGGGTCCGCATCGCGCTGACCGTGCCGGCCAGGTCGGTACGGCCGGACAGATACGCGCGTTGCGCCGCCGAGGGCAGCTCGAAGAATGTGTCGAAGAACAGCGGGATGTCGGCGGGCGGCAGCGCCAGCAACGCCCGAAGCCCCGCGCCGCGAAGACGGTGGACGACCCGCGCGGCCGGCGGCCACACGTCCTGACCGGCCGCCACCGCGTCGGCCGCGGCCAGCGCGGCGGCGACGCTGTATCCGGTCGCCGGATGCAGGAACCCTCCTGCCGCGCCGAACGCGTGCGGGCCCGGACGTCCGCCCTGCATGGGGAACCGGACGTGCTCGACGGGTTCCGCACCGGTGAGGCGGATGCCCCTGGAGCGCAGCCGGTGGTGCAGGCGCGCGCGCAGCCGCGAACCCGTGAGCGCGGGACGACCGGCCAGACAGGTCTCCTCCAGCAGCATTCGCTCGTTGTCCAGCGGGACGGCGTAGAGGAACGAGCACGTCTCGTCGGCCGCCGCTCCGTTGTCGGCGCGCCAGTCCATGAACAGCGGGTCGAGGCCAGCGCAGCGCTCGGCGTCCACGATCACGCCATAGGCGGTCTGCTCCGCCCGCGTGGGCGAACGGGTGAGGCCGCGAGCGTCGACGACTCTGGCCGCCGCGAGAGATCTGCCCGAGGCCAGGGTCACCCGTTCGGGCGAGACCTGGACTGCGCGGTCCGCGATCATCTGCGCGCCCGGCAACGACAGCGACGTCTGCAAACGCGCGGTATCCAGCACCACGTAGCGGCGCTCCACCTGGTGCGCGCGAGTGCCCCATGCCATCGGCCGCGGCACCGTGGCGGCGATGGCCTCCGGACCCAGCCAGTCCGGCAGTTCGTCGGCCCACGCCCCATACGTGGCTGTCCATCTGCGTTCCGGCGCGGGATCCACGACGGCGACCGTCAGCCCGCGCGCCACACCGCGGTGCGCAAGACCACGCCCGGCCGGGCCGAGACCACAGACGACCAGATCCGTCACGCCACGTCCACGCGGGTGCGCAGGGGTGCGCCTGCGTGCATCGTCTGCGCCTTTCGTTCGCTTGCTCGGTCCTGGACGGGTCGGAGCCTAGTAGCCGCCCGGCCTCGACGGGGGCATCGCGGTCCGCACCGTTGGCCAACGAGGACATGCCGGAGCCCCGGCACGCCTCAGATGAATTCTTCGCGAATACGGCGGCGCAGACCCCGGCCGCGGGTCGGCACGGCGAAGCTGCGACCGAGATGTCCGGAACAACGGTGCAGCGAACTCTGTGCCTGGGCGCGGTACCACACGCTTCGCAGACCGGCGATGTGTGCGCTAGGCCGGTGGCCGCGCCACGGCAAACGCCCCGGCATGCGGCGGAACGGGATCTCGGGCCGTGTGGCGCACGGTGCACGTCCGAGCGCTGTTGCTGCACGGAATGTGTTCTCGCCCACCGCAGTTTCGCCCGACGTTGTTAGGATTCCGGGGCGCTGGCGCACGCATCCGGCCCGGTGTCGAGGTTCGGCGGCGAATGATCGGCGTGCCGGTGCGCTGCGATGGCGCGCCGGGCAGTAGACGAACCGGCGACGCCGTGGCAGTCCGAGGACGAAAGCGGCTCGGCCGGAACGAGTTAGGGGTAGACACGGTGTTCGAACTGACCAGGCGGCGCAGCCGGTGGATCCTGGGGGTGTTCGTCGTGCTCGCGCTGGCGATGGGCACGATGAGCGCGACGCTGTTCGACAAAGTGCAGGGCGGCGGGTACATCGACCCCGACAGCGAATCCAGCCGGGCGGCCGCGGCGCTGCGGGACACCTTCGGCCAGGCCACCCCGAATCTCGTGCTGCTGGTACAGACTCCCGGGTCGGTGGACGACGACGCCGTGGCCACCGCCGCGACCACCCTGGCCGCCGAGCTGAAGTCGGTGTCCGGCGTCGCGGGCGTCGCCTCGTACTGGACCGACAAATCGCCCGCGCTGCGCAGCACCGACGGCACCAAGGGCCTGATCGTGGCCAGCATCCTCGGCGAGGAATCCGAGGTGGACAAGCAGGTCGGGGATCTCGCCGAGCGGTTCGGCGGCACGCACGGTCCGCTGGAGGTGCGGATCGGCGGCTACGCGATGCTGCTGCACGAGACGGTGCAGCAGAGCGAGAAAGACGTCGTACTCGGCGAATCCATCGCCTTCCCGATCACCCTGATCGCGCTGCTGCTGGTCTTCGGTGGTCTGGTCGCGGCCAGCCTGCCGCTGGTCATCGCCATTCTCACGGTGATGATCACGATGGGCACACTGTGGCTGATCGCGAGCGTCACCGATCTCGCGGCGACCGCGACCAACGTCGCCACCCTGCTCGGGCTCGGTCTCGCGATCGACTACAGCCTGTTGATCATCAGCCGCTATCGCGACGAACTGGTCGCCGGACAACAGCCGGCGGCGGCGGTGGTGGCGACCATGCGATCGGCGGGTCGCACCGTCGCGTTCTCGGCCGTCACCGTCGCGGTCGCGCTGTCGGGCCTGTTGTTCTTCCCGCTGCTGGCCGTGCGGTCGATGGGATACGCGGGCTTGGCCGTCGCGGGGATCGCCGCCGTGGTCTCGCTGACCGTGCTGCCCGCGATCCTCTTCCTGCTCGGCACCAAGATCGACAGTGGTCAGCTGTGGTGGTTCCTGCGCGCCGCCCGGCCCGCGCCTGGCGAGGGCGCGTGGCATCGCCTGGCCCGGTTCGTGATGATGCGGCCGGTGCCCATCGGGCTCGCGGTGACCGCCCTGCTGCTCGTACTCGGCGCGCCGTTCCTCGGCGTGAAACTCGGCTTCCCCGACGAACGTTCGCTGCCGGAGTCTATGAACAATCGCCAGGTCACCGAGACCATCCAGCGCGACTTCGCCGCCACCGAGCAGAACGGGCTGTTCGCGGTGCTGCCCGACAGCGCTTACAACGCAGCGGGATTGGACGCCTACGCGCGGGAACTGTCGGAGATCGACAACGTCCGCCGGGTCGACACCGCCACCGGCAGCTACAGCCACGGCGGCCTGCTCGCGCCGCCGACCTCGGCCAACGACCGCTTCCGCGCGCCGAACGCCGCCTACCTCACGGTGATTCCGGACAGCTCCGACCCCGGCGTGCTGGACCGGATCGCCAGTGACGTACGCGCGACGCCCGCCACCTCGGCGGTGCTGGTCGGCGGTGTGGCCGCGGCGAACGCGGACGCGATCGGCGCGGTGGTCTCGGCGCTGCCGTACGCGCTGGCGTTCGTCGTGCTGATCATGGTGGCCGTCCTGTTCCTGCTCACCGGAAGCGTCGTGCTGCCGCTGCTGGCGGTGGTGCTCAGCGTGCTCAGCCTGACCGCGACCTTCGGCGCGCTGGTCTGGATCTTCCAGGACGGGCACCTGTCCGGCTGGCTCGGCTTCACCGTCACCGGCGACCTGCCGCCCACGGTTCCGGTCATGCTGTTCGGCGTCGCGTTCGGCCTGGCCATGGACTACCAGGTGTTCCTGCTGGCCCGTATCCGCGAGGAGTACCAGCGCACCAGATCCAACGCGCTGGCCGTAACCTCCGGGCTGGAGCGGATCGGACGGATCGTCACGGCGGCGGCGGTGCTGATCTCGCTGGTATTCCTCGGCTTCCTCGCCTCGGACATCACGTTCATGAAGGCGTTCGGTATCGGCCTCCCGCTGGCGGTCCTGGTGGACGCGACGCTGGTGCGCGGATTCCTGCTGCCCGCGGCGATGGAGCTGCTCGGCGACTGGAACTGGTACGCGCCCGGACCACTGCGCAAGCTGCACCGGCGTTTCGGCATCGAGGAGGCACCGGCGGCCGCCGGTGCCGGCCGCGAGGAGTGGCGTCAGCCCGCCCGGCTGTGACCGCGTAGCCAGAAGGAGTTCGTGGTGGTGACGGTGGCGACCGCCACCGACACGGTCGACACCGAGACGGTGGAGAAATACCTGCGCTACCGGGCACACCGACATGCTCCGGCGCACTGGCGTTCCGGTAGCGCGGCAGCGCCCCGCATCGGTGCCGGGCGATCTCGTGGGGAGGTCAGAGCCCGCCGGTCGAGAGCAGGCCGCCGTCCACCCGCACCGTCTCCCCGGTGATCCACGCGGCCTCGTCGGAGACCAGGAAGCCGATCAGGCGCGCCACATCCTCCGGGCTGCCCAGCCGCTTCATCGGGTACCCACTCGCGGCGCGTTCCTCGTCGGCCGAGTACAGCGCGTCGGCGAACTTCGTCTTGATCACGCCCGGCGCGACCGCGTTCACCCGGATCTTCGGCCCCAGCTGCCAGGCGAGTTCGTCGGTGAGGCGGATCAGCGCGGCCTTGGACGAGCCGTACGCGGCGATCACGCCGGTCGAACGGATACCCGCCACGCTGGCGACGTTCACCACCGCGCCTCCGTGGTCGCGCATCCACGCCTTGTAGGCCTCCTGGATGTAGCCGAGCGCCGCGACCACGTTCACGTCGAAGATCTTGCGTACCGCATCCAGGTCGGCGTCCATCAGGGAGCCGAACACCGGATTGATGCCGGTGTTGTTGATCAGGACGTCCAGCGAACCGAACTCCGTGACCGCGCGCTCGACCGCCGCCGCCCGGTCCTCGGCGACGCCGGAGTTGCCTGCCAGCGCGACGACCTGCCCCTGGTGGCCCAGCTCGCGCAGCTCGGCGGCCGCCTCCTCGAGCGGATCCTTCTTCCGCGCGGTGATCAGCACGTTCGCGCCGCGGCCGAGCAGTTCCGCCGCCACCGCCTTGCCGATGCCCCGGCTGGCCCCCGTGACCAGAGCGCTCTTCCCCAATAGATCGGTACTCATGGCATCGCACGGTAGCGCAGTGGCCCGCATGTGACGTTACCGCCGTCACATGCGGGCAGCTGGGCTGCGGGCGGGAGGTTCGGCCCGGTTAAAATCGGTGGTTCTTGTGCGCATCGGGTCGCACAATCGAGCAACACGCGTCCAGCACCACGATCCGCGAGGAGAAGTTTGTGATCACCGCGACCGACCTGGAAGTCCGGGCCGGAGTCCGCACCCTGCTGTCGGCACCCGGGCCGGCGCTGCGCGTGCAGGCGGGCGACCGGATCGGACTGGTCGGACGTAACGGTGCGGGCAAGACGACCACGTTGCGCATCCTGGCGGGCGAGGGCGAGCCGTACGCGGGAAAGATCCTGCGTTCCAGCGATATCGGATACCTGCCCCAGGATCCGCGCGAAGGCAACCTGGACGTGCTGGCCCGTGACCGAGTGCTGTCCGCGCGCGGCCTGGACACGCTGATCCGTGAGATGGAGAAGCAGCAGGCTCTGATGGCCGAGGTCGCCGACGACAAGGAGCGCGAGAAGGCGGTCCGCAAGTACGGCAGGCTCGAGGAACGTTTCTCCGCTCTCGGCGGTTACGTCGCCGAGAGCGAAGCGGCGCGCATCTGCCACAGCCTCGGGCTGCCCGACCGGGTACTCGGCCAGTCGTTGCGCACTCTCTCCGGCGGCCAGCGTCGCCGGATCGAATTGGCGCGCATCCTGTTCGCCGCCTCCGACGGCAGCGGCGGGCGATCGGACACCATTCTGCTGCTCGACGAGCCGACCAACCATCTCGACGCCGACTCGATCACCTGGCTGCGCGGTTTCCTGCAGAACCACGACGGTGGCCTGATCGTGATCAGCCACGATGTGGAACTGCTCGCCGACGTGGTGAACAAGGTGTGGTTCCTGGACGCGGTGCGCGGCGAAGCCGACGTCTACAACATGGGGTGGAAGAAGTATCTGGACGCCCGCGCGACCGACGAACAGCGCAGGCGCCGCGAACGTGCGAACGCCGAGAAGAAGGCGAGCGCGCTGCGCGCCCAGGCGGCCAAGCTCGGTGCGAAGGCCACGAAAGCGACTGCGGCGCAGAACATGGCCAAACGGGCCGATCGCCTGCTGGCCGAACTCGACGACGTGCGCGTCGCCGACAAGGTCGCCAGGATCAAGTTCCCCGAGCCCGCGCCCTGCGGCAAGACGCCACTGATGGCCGAGAACCTGACCAAGGTCTATGGTTCGCTGGAGATCTTCACCGGCGTCGAACTCGCGATCGATCGCGGCAGCCGGGTCGTGGTGCTCGGGCTCAACGGCGCGGGAAAGACCACATTGCTGCGTCTGCTCGCCGGGGTCGAGCAACCGACCGCGGGCGGGCTGGTGCCCGGCCACGGCCTGAAGGTCGGGTACTTCGCGCAGGAGCACGACACCCTGGACGACGACGCCACCGTATGGGAGAACATCCGCCACGCCGCTCCGGACGCGGGTGAACAGGATCTGCGTGGGCTGCTCGGCGCGTTCATGTTCTCCGGTCCGCAGCTCGACCAGCCCGCGGGCACCCTCTCGGGTGGTGAGAAGACCCGTCTGGCGCTGGCCGGTCTGGTCTCCTCGGCGGCGAACGTGCTGCTGCTGGACGAGCCGACCAACAACCTCGACCCGGTGTCCCGGGAGCAGGTGCTGGACGCGCTGCGCACCTACGCGGGCGCCGTGGTGCTGGTGACCCACGACCCAGGGGCAGCGGAGGCGCTGTCTCCGGAACGGGTCATCCTCCTCCCGGACGGGACAGAAGACCACTGGTCGGCCGAATACCTGGAACTTATTCAGCTTGCGTGAGTTTCATCACAGGAACCCGTTGATCACGGCCTGCTGAGTGCTTAGCCTGGAAAGACGCTGCTCGGCGACTCGGAGGAAGCCATGAGCGACAGGCCCACACAAAGTAAGGCCACATTGGGTAAGGGCACACGCGTCACCGGGAAGTCGCGCGACCGCCTACAAACCCAGCTGAAGAAGCAATACGAGGCGGGTGCGAGCATCCGGTCACTGGCGCGGTCCACCGGCCGTTCCTATGGCTTCATCCACAACGTGCTAGTGGAGTCGCATGTGCAGCTCCGCAGCCGGGGTGGGGCCAATCGCCGGAAGGGCCAGTAGCGTCCCGATGTGGCGATGAATCCGCGCCGCGCGGACCGTCTGCACTGTAAGGACGTGTCGACGGAAGGACCTCGCGGTGCGAGACCTGCTGCTGCAGATCATGGTGACATTGGACGGCTACGCGGCCGGCCCGGACGGAGCGCTCGACTGGATCGAGGTCGATGATCCCGAGCTCGACGCCTATCTCGCCGAACTGCTCGGCGGCGTCGATGCGCAGATCTTCGGGCGCGCCTCCTATGAGCTGCTCGCCGGATATTGGCCGGACGCGCAACGAAATCCGGCGACTCCCGGGGACGCGCGGCTAGCTCCGCTGGTCAATGCGCTGCCCAAAATGGTGCTCTCGCACCGGACGGACCTCGAGCTGCCATGGCAGCCCGCCCGCAGGATCGGCGCGGATCTGCCCGCCGAGGTCGCGGAGCTGAAGAACGTCCCCGGCAAGCCGGTGGTGGTGTTCGCGGGTGCGCGCACCGCGCAGGAATTCCTTCGCCTCGACGCGGTGGATGAGCTTCGGCTGCTGGTGTTTCCGGTGCTGCTCGGCGCGGGTCAACCACTGTTCGGCGAGGTGGCGCCACGGCGGCTGCGGCTGGTGGACGTCACCGCGTTCCCGGCGTCCGGTGTGGTGCGGCAGACCTATCGCCGGACTCAGTGACCGGCCACCATGCCGTCGCCGTCCACCAAGAGGTTGGCCAGACTGCGGAAGATGGGCAGTCCGGTCTTGATCTCCAGGTAGGCGAACTGGCCCTGCGGATTGACCTCGAGAAAGTAGTACTCGCCGTCGCGACCGAGCCGGATGTCGAGCACGCCGAAGGACAGGCCCAGCGCACCCATCAGCGTGGCCAGCGACTTGCTCACCGCGGCGGGGAGGTGGTCCGGCGTGAACTCGACCGAGGTGTCCAGGCGGGAGTCGATCTTGCCGACGCCGGCTTGCGAGTCGATGCGCACGGTCCATTCGATCCCGTCCACCCACACCACGCGCAGGTCACAGGTGGCATCGATGTAGTCCTGGAAGGTGGTCGGCGCCGAACGGATCGCGGCAAGCCTGCCGAAGTCGTCGCGGGAGATGATCCTGGTCTCGGCGAACTCGGCGCGGCTGGTGCCGGTGCGCTTGTAAACCACCGGACCGGGCCGGGATTCGACGAAACTGCGCGCCTCGTCCGGATCGTTGGTGATCAGCGTCTCCGGTACTGCGAACCCGGCCCGCAGCGCCGTCTCCAGCTGCACGATCTTCCGTCCCGCGGTGCGATCGGCGCCTGGGTCGTTGACCCAGTAGGCCGGGATGGACCAGAGCAAACCCTGGATGAACCCATCGCACTCGGCTTGGCGAAAGTCGTTGTCCGAGGCGCGGACCCCCGCGGGCACCTGGGCGGGGTGCGGGCGGCGCCACCACACCGACCGGACGTCGTCCAAGCCGATCAGGTGCGACAGCGAGCGCGTCGTGCCGAGCCGGTCCAGGCGGAAGCTGCCCGACTCGCGCGGAAAATCACGCAGGTCGAGCTGAATCGGGCTGAGCCCGTGGTGCTCTCGTAACGTCGCCGCCATCGCGGTGCCGTGTAGGTCATCGGCTTCGGACACGATCAGGACCGAAGCCTTCCGGCGTCCCGCCATGCGCGTGCCGTTCAGTCGAGACTGTCGCAGTTGATGCCGTCGTCGCTGCCGTCGAACGATTTGGTCTGGCAGTAGGTGAACGTCGCGCCGCTGGCGCCCGCGCACTCGACGAGTTGCAGTCGGTCGGCCCAGATTTCGGTGAGCCGGCGCAACTGGGCGTCACCGAGCGCCTCCGACGGCGCCTCCGGGATGGTCATCGGCCGGTCGACCAGGTCGATCCGAAGTCGCCGGGTGAAGTCGGCGGTGGCGCCCGCGCGGATGTCCACCAGCACCGGGCGGCCGTCCTGATCGGGGTCCGGCACGGTGGAATCGACAACGCGCAGAACGTCGGACCGACAGAAGGTCCACGTTCCCTCGGCGACGCGCACGCTGATCTCGCGGTCCGATTCCGCGACCAGCAGGCCCCGGAGCGGAGGAACGCGGTCACCCTGCGGCGTCGTCCCGGGAAGGCGGATTACGTCGGTCATAGCCGTTTCTCCGATCTGCTCACCATTTGCCACGACCCCCAAGCGTGTGAGCGATCATATCGCGGTAGGGGCTTCGATCGGTTCGGATCGCGAGATTTACCGGCCGGTGGCAAACGGAATTCCGATCCGGAACCGGCGAGCGCTGAAAGATTTCCGGCAGGCCGGAAATAGTTAGGACGCAATCGTCGAGCTAACCCTCGCGATGGGTGCGGAGCGTGTCCATAGCCCGGCATTGGCGGCTGTGCATCTGTACTTTCGTGTGCCGCTGCCTCGGCGAGTGGGCGCAGCTGCCACCGGGTGCGCAGGGAATCGTATTTGCTCGGCTCGGGCGTGCGGGTGGTCGTGATCGACTTGTTCGAATCGGGTTGCGCCGGCCGAGGTTTGCGGGCCGGGCGAGCCGGAGGGGCTCAGCGCCGGTTTCCGTTCCGCTCGGCCCACCACACCGGCGCGTCGACGAAGTGGTTGTCGAACTCGTCCTGAGCTGCTGCGAGCTCGGCCATGGTTGATTCGCCCGCGGCGATTCGCTCCAGCAGGCGGAAGTACTCGAAGCGCTGCACGCCCGGGGTGAGGGCGATCAGGATCCGCGCCGTGTTGTCCGGCGCGGCGCCGAAGGCGTGCGGCATGAACTTGGGTACCACGATCGAACCGCCCGCGCCCACCGTGACGATCCGATCGCCCGCGAGCAGTTGGAGTTCGCCGTCGGCGACGTAGAACAGCTCGTCGGAGCGCGTGTGGTAATGCGGCGCCGCGCCGTCGGCGCCGCGGTCCATGGCTACTTCGAGTGTGCTCAGCGCGCCGCCCGCCGCCTCGGCGTCGATCAGCAGTCGCAGGCTGACCGACTTCGTGTGCAATGTCTCAGCGTCCTGCGGCTGGCAGATCGCGGCATCGGTACGCGGGGAGGTGGGACTCATCGTAACTCCAAGTGATTCGCCAGCTTATAGTTCGCTACCAAACTATATACCACCGAATAAAATCCCGTCCATGACCGAACGGAAAACGGATCCCATCGACGCGATCGTGGCGCAGTGGCGGCGCGAACGTCCGGATCTCGACCTCGACGCCATGGCCGTGCTCGGCAGGATGGGCAGGCTGATGCTGGTGGCGCGGCGCGAGATCGAGGCGGTATTCGGCAGGCACGGCCTGCGCCGCGGCGAGTTCGATGTGCTTGCCGCGCTGCGTCGTTCGGGCGCTCCATTCGAGCTGAACCCCTCGGTGATCGCCGACACGCTGATGCTCTCGCGAGCGGGGATGACCGGGCGGCTGGATCGGCTGGAAGCCGCGGGGCTGGTGCGGCGCGTCGCCGACGCGCAGGACCGTCGCGCGATCCGCGTCGCCCTCACGGAGTCCGGGCAGGAACTGGTCGACACCGTCGTCACCGAACACACCGCGAACGAGACCAGGATGCTGTCCGTGCTGACCGCCGGTGAGCGGAGGGAACTGGACCGGATCGCGCGAATTCTGCTGGGCAGCATGGAGCCGGGGACGCCGCGGTAGCTCACCCAGCCGTGCGTCCGCCGAATACCGCTCTACATGGGAAAACTCGTGGACCGGCGAGGTAGCTGAAAGCTCACGCCCGGGTGTCGTGCGGGTTTACCGTGGAATTGCGTGCCGAAGGTTTCGGTGCGATTGTGCAAGGAGGACACGATGATCGACATCATCACCTTCCGTGGCACCGGTGAGCCGCGGAACTCCGACGGAACGCCCGCGGGCATGTTGCACGAGGTCGCCGAACTACTCGACACCGACAAATTCCGCTGCTTCGAACCCGTTTGGCCCGCTTCGGTGGGGCCGGTGCCGGTGGGGACCGCGCCGGATGTCTGGGGTCCTTCGCTGGATACGTCCGTGCGGCTCGGCGCGGCCGCAGGGGTGAAAGCCATCCAGGACTCGCCGAATGTCTGCGGACTGCTGAGCTATTCGCTCGGCGGCATCTGCGCCAGCCGGATCTTGGAGGGCGTCCGGGCGGGGAAATACCAGAACGTCGACGGCACACCCCTGGAAATCGCGTTCGCGGTGAACATCGCCAACCCGGTGCGCCGGGCCGGTGAGTCGGTCGGAAACCTGTGCCCGGTCTCGACCTTCGGTCTGCACGGGCAGCGCGGCGAGTGGCCTGCCTCGGTCGCGGTCCGCGAGTACGCCAATCCCGGCGACATCATCACCGCGGCCACCAAGGATTCGCCGTTGCGCATCATCGGCGTCGGCATCTCGCCGTTCTCCTTCGTGGAAGGTGCTCGCATCGGCAACGTCGCGCCGCTGATCTTCGCCGAACTACTCGAAATCCTGCGGCGCGACCCGATCGGCAATCTCGACCGCTACAGCAAGGCGGTCCGCGGCGTGGTCGGCTACCTGACCCCCTGGCCCCACGGCCAGCACGTCCTCTACGCGACCCACAACATGCCAGGCACGAACGTCCTCTGGACCACACACGCCGCGGAGTACATCAACGCGACGTATTGAGAAATCTCCCCGCAAGCACCGACGCTCCTTCATCTCTCGCCCAGATATGTAACGTGACGACTGATTTCGCACGCACATGGGTAACCTCAAACCGAACATGTGTCGATAAAACGTGTCGAAAAGCAGTGGGCCTCCAAACAACTCTTGTCGAGTCACGCAGTTCTTGGCCGTGCCTTGAACGACCATCCAGCATGCTTCACGACCCATAGCGGAGGCTCGGCGGCACTCCGTATCGTGACGTCCATGACAAGAGAGCCGCACGTGGTCTATTTGCTGAAGACCACCTCCCTCGCCCTGCCGAGCGGCATAGCGCAAGAAGACCCTGACGACGAGCATGTGGCGTACATCAAGGCCGACCGTGTCGTCTCAAAAGACAGCGGCTGGATCAGAGTTCGGCCGCTCGCCCCCAACAACGACCGGTGGATCGACCTGCCGCCGACCTCCGTGGCGGCAGTGGTGATTCGCAACAAGCGCGGACTGTCGGACGATTCGGAATAGGGCAGCTCAGGGGCGGCCGTTGAGGCGATAGGGCCCCATGGCTACGCCTCCGGCGCAGGTACGAGCGAGTCGGCCCGGACGCTGAACGGGTACCGACCGGGACTTTCCTCGAGCACGGACTCGACGATCGCGTGGCCTTCGTCGTCGAGCTCCAGGACCTTGAACACTGAGACCCCGTTTGCGACCAACAACACTCTGTCACCGACCTGAACCATGGCCGCGAGATAGGCTCACCGGCATAATCCAGGTCGGTGACAAAGTGCTGCTCGTCGCGGGCGGGGTCTCAGTGTCGAATCCGTCCTCGATGCTCCCGACCGGTATCCGTTGAGCGTCCCTATCGCCACGCTCGTACCAGCCGGTTCGGCGCCGAAGGCGTCCGCTGGTCAGATCGAGTTCGTGGCGCGGTACACAGCTACAGTCAAGTGCCAGTTGGTTGTCCATGGCGGCGAGGCCATCGGGTACATCACCGGCACCGGCAGCGGCAAGACGAAACCGGCGGCGGTCGCGGCGGCTAAGAAGGACGCTGATCGGTCGGTACCGCAGGGGCACTACAAACGGCACTGCAAGGAGATCTGAGTTCGTATGTCGGATGCGAAGAGGCTGTGGGAGATCAAGGTAGGCATCGTGGCCACTGAGGCCGAGGCGAAGAAGCTGTCGGATCAGATCGCCCATTTGCTGTGCCCGAATCCTGATCATGCACCGCCGTGCCCGATCCCTTGGTCGATCGGCATCGACTCTGCGGAGGACATGGATGAGGACCGGCAACTGCAGTACGAAGACATCCTCGAACAGCATCGGATCGAGTCCGGGAATTCAGCGGACTGACAAGCAAGACCCGCACAGGAGATGGGCCTCGACGCCACCACGGCGCCGGGGTCCTGTCTCATGGGGCGGCGGTCAGGCTTTCGTCCGTCGCCGCCGTGCGGCACGGATCTCGTCGTCGGCGACCTTGTCGGCGAGCAGAGTGTAGACCTGGGTGGTCTCGGTGGAGACGTGCCCAAGCCGCTTGTGTACCACCTCGATGGAGACACCGGCGTGTTGATCAGCTCGGTCGCGTGGGAGTGCCGCAGTTGGGGATGTCGACGCCTGCGGCGGCGCAGTAGCGCTGCCACCGGTTGTGTGCCGCCGAATAGGACAGTGGTCCGCCGCGGCCGTTGATGCTGGCGCGGAACATGGCCCCCCTGGTGTAGCCGGTGCGGGCGAGGTAGAGCCGGACAAGGGCGACGTAGCCGCGGTCGTCCAGCAGCACGCTGCCGCCCTTGCCGTGGATGCGGACGTGCCCGCCGCAGGGGAGCTGGCCGCCGAATACCGCCGCCTCGCCGACGCGGGCGGCGGCGGTGGCGGCGCCAGTCGTGGGACCACCGACACCAGGTGATCCGCTGGGGGAACATGTTCCAGATTCGTTAGGCCGACCGAGCATGGCGACGGCAAACTGAACGTCCGGAAATGAAATGCCGAATTGAGTGTGTTCAGCCAGCCGGTGACGACGCCTTTGGATCCGGCGAGTGTGGCCGCAAGCTCACGACTGATGTTGGGTATCTACCGCTATATCCACGTACAGTTGCTACCTTGGCGGACGCCGCTTCCCAGCGCCTTGCAACACAAACCACTGCTGAGACACGGCCTAGCAGCGTTCATACTGACGCGCGTAGGGCTGCGACTCCGGTGGAACATCGCGCCAGGATGGCTGGCAACCGCCGACGAAGACCGCGAAAACGGGGACGTTGCGGTCTCCGATCGTGTAGTCGACCACGGCACCGGGCTGGGCCAGGTAGGGAAGATGCCGTTCGGCGAGTTGTGTTGCCTGCGCAGCGGTGAATTGCTTTCCGACAGGAGGGTATATCGCGACGTCCAGGGTGCGGCCTGCTTTGCCGGGCGGGTCGTATACGGAAATCTCGACGAAGAATGGGGTGGGTTGATCGGTCAGGAACCACTCCCACATCTCGAGTTCACCATTGGACGGGAAGCGGGGCCGGCTGGACGGAAGGAGGGGTTGGCGGCCGGAGTTGAGCCACCCGGGTTCCAGGATCGAGCGATTCTTCAACCCGCTCTCCACAGGAACGGTGGCCACCGTCCAATCGTTGGGCGCCAGTTCGGGAAAGTCCTGGATGATTCGGCGCATCGCCGCGGTAGCACGGTGGGGTTCGGCCTCGGAGCCCGCTGCAGCGCCGATGGCGTTGCTCATCTGGTCTACGTCGAAGCCGCGTGACCTCCAGCCCACCTGTGTGCCGGGGGCCGAGACTCTCACCCAGGTGTGTGCCGAGTTCGCTTCCCTGCTCACGTCCCGACCGAACCGCCAACTCGCAGAATAAGAGTCCGCCATCCGGTCGATGTTGACCTCGGTGTAGTCGCCTTGGTAGCGCGGCGGAAGCTGCTGGGCGCCCATGGCACGCACCACGGACGCGGCCTCGTCCGGTGTGGCGCCATCCTCCAGGCGCACGAAGAGTCGGGATGCGTACGTGCGGGACTTGCCCTCGTAATCGAACCAATGTGACGCATCGACCACCCCGGGAAGAGCCTGGATGGCAGTTTCGATCACGCGTGACCAGCTGTCACGCTCGGCCTGGTCGGGTCCTCGTGTCGGAAGAACACATCCTGTCAGCAGGACTGCCGCCATCATCAATATGACGGTCGGGGTGGTTAAGCGCATAACGTTTCATTCTGGCGTCCGGGGCGCCAGGCGATGCTAGCGGATTTCGGTCATGACGCTGGTCGGATCATTGCCAGCGACACTGCGAAGGTGGTGGGCGACCGACCCGACCCGGCGCGGCGACGGCGGCGGCGGCGATACCACGAACTCGCCACCACCCACCGAGCCGGATTCGTCCTGGCCCGCGTCGCCGAATGGCTTGAAACATCGGGAGACACGACCTGACGGCCGCAACCGGTGGCGTCGAGGAGCTGGCCCGTGACCCAGCCCCACAGTCGGCCCGCCGCCACAGGATCCAACCAGCGGCGGGCCCACTCATGCCATCGCACTGTACTGCCGCTGGGCGCGCGATCCGCGAGCGTCCGGATCTGCCGCATATCGGTCGTTCGGGAACGAAGCGTTCGCCAATCGACAGTGCGATAACCTGTTCCACTTCTGTTCCGCTGTCAGTGGTCCCACGACTGGCAACACGGTGGTCCCACAACGGGGGTGGCAAACGACAGATCGCGACAGAACGCGCCGCACCGCCGGCCCCATCCTCCGTCTTACCCCTGCACCCCGCGCTCTTCGCTGGCCCCGGCCCGACCGGGCGAGACCAACACACCGCGTCATTCAGCACCGCCCTACACACGTCGGCCGAATTCTTGACGACTAGATGGCAATTGGCCACAGAACGCACGGTACTGTCGCCCCCATGACCAGCGGCGATGCGATTAGGGAGCACACTGGAACTCATCGGGTACGTCCAGAACTCGAGTGTCACCCAACGCAGGACCTGAACGCGACTTCCGTGTCACTCGACTAGTACGGCCTGAAAACCCGGAGAGGCGGGGGAGCCTCAGTGTTTGCGGCGGACGGATGCCTCCACTAGATCGAGCACCGCGGAGAGGTTTTCATTGGTGTGGCCGGAGGCGATCCGGGCGATCAGGCCGTCGAGGACGAGGTCGAGGTAGCCGAGCAGGACGTCGGTGGGGACGTCGTCGCGCAGTGCGCCCGCGGCCTTGCGGCGTTCCAAGCGGGCCAGGGTGGCGGCGGTGAGCTCGGCCGAACGCTGGGTCCAGCCGGCGCGGAACTCGGGATCGGTGCGCAACCGCCGCGCGATCTCCAAACGCGTTCCGAGCCAGTTGAACTGCTCGGGGTGGGCGAGCATGTCGCGCATCACCTGCACGATGCCTTGGTTGGCCGCGACGTCGGCCATGCGTTCGGCGTCCTCTTGGGCGAGCGCGAGGAACAACGCGTCCTTGTCGCGGAAATGGTGGAAGATGGCGCCCCGGGAGAGCCCGATCTCATCCTCCAGGCGGCGCACGGTGGCGCCGTCGTAGCCGTACTCGGCGAAGCAGCGGCGTGCCCCGTCGAGAATCTGGCTGCGCCGGGCGGCGAGGTGATCGTCACTGACCTTGGGCATCGGGCACCTCCGAAGGAAGCGGGCATCGCGCGCGTGGCACGCGATGCGGCGCGAAGCGAAATGTGGAGAGGTCCGCGCACCGCGGATGCGGTGTGCGGACCCTTCTACGACGGTTGCTACCGCCGGTGGAACACAGTTCAGCCGCGAATCATATTGCGCAGCACGTACTGCAGGATCCCGCCGTTGCGGTAGTAGTCCGCCTCACCAGGGGTGTCGATCCGCACGACCGCGTCGAAGGTGATCTTGTCACCGTTCTCCTTGGTGGCGGTGACCTTCAGGGTCTTCGGGGTGACACCCTCGTTCAGCTGGGTGATGCCCTCGATGTCGAAGGTCTCCGTGCCGTTCAGCGTCAGCGACGCCGCCGACTCACCCGCCGGGAACTGCAGCGGGATGACGCCCATGCCGATGAGGTTGGAGCGGTGGATGCGCTCGAACGACTCGGTGATGACGGCCTTCACGCCCAGCAGCCGGGTGCCCTTGGCGGCCCAGTCACGTGACGAGCCCGAGCCGTACTCCTTACCGCCGAGCACGACCAGCGGGATGCCCGCGGCCTGGTAGTTCTGCGAGGCGTCGTAGATGAACGCCTGCGGGCCGCCTTCCTGGGTGAAGTCGCGGGTGTAGCCGCCCGAGACGTCGTCCAGGAGCTGGTTGCGCAGCCGGATGTTGGCGAAGGTGCCGCGGATCATCACCTCGTGGTTGCCGCGGCGCGAGCCGTAGGAGTTGTAGTCCTTGCGCTCGACGCCGTTGGCCTCCAGGTACTGGGCGGCCGGGGTGCCCGGCTTGATGTTGCCCGCCGGCGAGATGTGGTCGGTGGTGACCGAGTCGCCGAGCAGCGCGAGCACCCGGGCGCCCGTGATGTCGGTGACCGGCTCCGGGGTCTGCGGCATGCCCTCGAAGTACGGAGGCTTGCGCACGTAGGTGGACTGCGCGTCCCAGTCGAAGGTCTTGCCCTCGGGGGTGGGCAGGCTGCGCCAGCGCTCGTCGCCCCGGAAGACGTCCTTGTAGTCCTCGAGGAACATGTCGCGGCTGATGACCCGGTCGATGGTGTCCTGGATCTCCTGCGGCGACGGCCAGATGTCCTTCAGGAAGATGTCGTTGCCGTCCTGATCCTTGCCGAGCGCGTCGTGCTCGAAGTCGAAGTCCATGGTTCCGGCGAGCGCGTACGCGATGACCAGCGGCGGCGAGGCCAGGTAGTTCATCTTCACGTCGGGGGAGATGCGGCCCTCGAAGTTGCGGTTGCCGGAGAGCACCGCGGTGACGGTGAGGTCGTTGTCGTTGACCGCCTTGGAGATCTCCTCCGGGAGCGGGCCGGTGTTGCCGATGCAGGTGGCGCAACCGAACGCGACCAGGTTGAAGCCCAGCTTGTCCAGGTACGGCCACAGGCCGGCCTTCTCGTAGTAGCCGTTGACGACCTGCGAGCCGGGCGCCATCGAGGTCTTCACCCACGGCTTGCGGGTCAAGCCCTTCTCCACCGCGTTGCGGGCCAGCAGGGCCGCGCCGAGCATGACCGACGGGTTGGAGGTGTTGGTGCAGGAGGTGATCGAGGCGACCACCACCGCGCCGTGGTCGAGCACGAAGTCGCCGTACTCCTCGGTCTGCACCGCCACCGGCTTGGACGGACGGCCCTCGGCACCGTTGGCCGCCGATACCAGCACGGCGTCGTCGTCGGCGAAGGACAACACGGCCGGATCGGAGGCCGGGAAGGATTCCTCGATGGCCTCGTCCAGGTGCGAGTGCGGCGTGCTCGCGATCGGGCCGCTGACCTCGTCGCTGGTGTAGTTGTGGATGTCCTTGCGGAAGGCGACCTTGGATTCCGACAGCAGGATTCGGTCCTGCGGACGCTTGGGGCCCGCGATCGACGGCACCACAGTGCTCAGGTCGAGCTCGAGGTACTCGGAGTAGGCGGGCTCGGTGTCGGGGTCGTGCCAGAGGCCCTGCTCCTTGGCATACGCCTCGACCAGCGCTACCTGCTCGTCGGAGCGGCCGGTCAGGCGCAGGTAGTCGACGGTCACGTCATCGATTGGGAAGATCGCGGCCGTGGAACCGAATTCCGGGCTCATGTTGCCCAGGGTGGCGCGATTGGCCAGCGGCACCTCGGCCACGCCCTTGCCGTAGAACTCGACGAACTTGCCCACCACACCGTGCTTGCGCAGCATGTCGGTGACGGTGAGCACCACGTCGGTCGCGGTCACGCCCGGCCGGATCTCGCCGGTCAGCTTGAAGCCGACCACCCGCGGGATCAGCATCGAGACGGGCTGGCCCAGCATGGCCGCCTCGGCCTCGATACCGCCGACGCCCCAGCCGAGCACGCCGAGGCCGTTGACCATCGTGGTGTGCGAGTCGGTGCCGACACAGGTGTCGGGGTAGGCCTGCCCGTTGCGGACCATGACGACGCGCGCCAGGTGTTCGATATTGACCTGGTGCACGATGCCGGTGCTCGGCGGGACGACTTTGAAGTCGTCGAACGCGGTCTGGCCCCAGCGCAGGAACTGGTAGCGCTCACCGTTGCGCTGGTATTCGATGTCGACGTTGCGTTCGAAGGCGTCTTCGCGACCGAACACGTCGATGATGACGGAGTGGTCGATGACCATCTCGGCGGGGGCGAGCGGGTTCACCTTGTCCGGGTCGCCGCCGAGGGTGGCCACGGCCTCGCGCATGGTGGCCAGGTCGACGATGCACGGCACGCCGGTGAAGTCCTGCATGATGACGCGGGCGGGCGTGAACTGGATCTCGGTGTTCGGTTGCGCCGACGGATCCCAGTTCGCAATGGCGCGAATGTGATCGGCGGTGATATTCGCGCCGTCCTCGGTGCGGAGCAGATTCTCCGCGAGGATCTTCAGTGCGTAGGGGAGTTTCTCGGTGCCGGGCACGGCGGAGAGGCGGAAGATCTCGTAGGAGTCGCTTCCCACCTCGAGGGTGCCCTTGGCGCCGAAAGTATCGGTACTTGTCGTCACGTCAGCTCCACTCGTCTGTGAGGGTGGCCGCCGACGGGGCTGTGCCGGCGACCGAGTCTTTGGAGGTGCTCCCGCGCCGCTAGGGCGCCGGTTCCTCGCGGTACGACCTTAACAGTACGCTTGTCCTGTGAAACACCAGGGGGCGGTTCGGCGTGCCGTGGAGCGGTGCTGCGACACTCCGTCGCGTACTGTGCTTTCGAGCCAGCAAGGGGGATCTTGCTCGACCTGCAGTGTTGGATGCTCGTCGCTTCGGATGCCGATGCGGCTCGACAGACCGGATGGAAGATGACCGCCCCGCTCAACTCGGTTTTCACCCCTATGGCCGCCGAATTGCCGCCGAACGTCACAGCCGACACCGTGCGATTGCTCAACGCCGATCTGGCCGATGATCACGTCGCGACGCTGACCGGCAAGGACGAGGCGGAGTTGGCGGCCATCGCCGCGGAAGCGCGATCGCAGGGGATCTCGCTGAGCATCGTGGTCGTCCCCGGCAATCCAGGACACGACTCGAGCCTACGTGACCTGGCCACCGAGGTGGGCAAGACGCAGCACGGCACCGTCGTCGTCCTCAGCGACGACTGGATCGGCACGTACAGCGACACGATCAGCCGGGTGCAGCTGGAATGGGCCGAAGACGCCGCGAAGTACCGGCAGGGCCACAGCGCAGAGGCGGCGAGCATTTTCGCCGCCCGTCTCGAGACACCGGAATCGGCGTCCTGGACCGCGATCACCTGCGTGCTGCTGGCGGGGACGGCGGCCGCCATCGCCGGGCTGTACTGCGTCAAGGCCCGGCGGGCGCGGAAGGACGCCGCTCTCGGGCGAGTCTCCGCCGATCGGCGATCGCCGGGGGGCGAGTCACCGGACGTTCGCGCCGTCTAGCGCCGCGCAACGCTTTCACTTTTTCTCGGCCACTCTCCGACCCGAGCGATCGCCCTCGGCTGCGGTGGTGCTCTCCTGGCGCGGGCCGTCGCCCGCGCGAAGGGTGCGAGGGGTCCACTTGGGGACAATCCGGACTCCAGTTTCCCTGTAGCTAATTTTCCTTCCGGTTGGTCTGTTGTGGACAGCGGAATCATTCGCTGAGTTCAGCAAACTTTCAGCAATTAGAAATTCCAGGCGTGTTTTGTGTTACTGCCGTTATTGAAGTGACTTATGTGTCATACGGTTCGAATGGTCACTGATGGGGAATATGTGTTTCCAGAGGCCATCTGTCGACCACAGTGCGTCATGGTTCGCCTGATGCCTGTGAGGCATTACCCGAATCCGGTCCATGGGAGGTGTGATGCGCAACAATGGCGAGCTAGCCGACCGGCGCCCGCTATGGGTCGCTATGGGATTGCTGATATCGGTCGCCACGGTGGTAGCCACCGGACCGGTCGCCGCTGTACCGCCTCCTCCGCAAAATCCCAGCGACGGGCAGATCGCCCAGGCCGGGGCCCAGGTCGACGCCGGAGTCGCCGAGGTGGGCACCCTCATCAACCAGGTCGCCACCGCAGACCACCAGCTGCGGCAGCTCGACGACGTGGTCGCGCAGCGCCGCGAAGACGTCAACCGGGCGCTGGTCGACCTGCAGAACGCGCGCGATGCCGCCGACGCGGCGGCCGTGGTGGTCGTCGATACCCAGCACGCACTGGCCGACGCCGGAACGCGCGTCGGCCAGGCGCGGCGCAACTTCGACCAGTTCGCCACCCAGGTCTATACCCGGCCCGATTCTGATTCGATGATCACCTACCTCGCGGCCGCCACCCCGTCGGCCGCGCTCGACCGCGCGCAGCTGCTGGAGCTGGTCTCGAAGAACCGGCAGCGGGTGCTCGACGGCCTGCGTCGCGCGCAGATCGATCAGGGCAATAAGAATTCCGCGGCCCGGCAGGCGAAGTCCGCGGCCGACGCGGCCGCCGCCATCGCAACGGCGCGCAAGACCGACGCGGAGAACGCCGTCGCCGCGGCCAAGGCGCAGCTCGACCAGCAGGCCGCGCAGCGCGACGGCCTGCTGCGCAGGCGTCACGACGCGCAGGGCAGGCTGGATCTGGCGCGCCATAACGTGGCCGGTCTGCGCGACCAGCGCGACGCTTTCCTGGCCTGGGACGCGCAGCGCAAGGCGGAGGAAGCGGCGGTGCGCGCCGCCGCGGCGGCCGCCGCCGCCCGTGCGGCCGGTGATCAGGCGGCCCACGATCGCGCCGCCCAGCTGGGTACCGGTAGGCGCCCGCACACCCAAATGGAGGACGCGCCGCCGCCGCGCCAGAGTGCTCCCCGGCCGGATTCACCCGCGGTCGGGGGTTCGGCGGCGATCGAGACCGTGGTCGACCGGGCGATGTCGCAGCTCGGCGTCACGTATGCCTGGGGCGGGGGCGACGAGGGCGGACCGACGCTCGGAATACGCGATGGAGGTGTCGCCGATAGTCACGGCGACTACAACAAGGTGGGCTTCGATTGCTCGGGGCTGATGGTCTACGCGTTCGCGGGTATCGGGGTATCGCTGCCGCACTACAGCGGCTACCAGTACAACGCGGGTACCAGGGTGCCGGTCGGCGAGCGAGAACGCGGCGACATGCTGTTCTGGGGTCCGAACGGCAGTCGGCACGTGGCGCTGTATCTCGGTGACGGCCAGATGGTCGAGGCGCCCCAGTCCGGCGATGTGGTGAAGGTGTCCCCGGTCCGCGAGAGCGGCATCATGCCGTACGCGGTGCGCGTAGTCTCCTGACATATCGGGCATTTCGGGTATCGGGCCGGTCGGAGGGGCGTCGAATTCCCGTCATGTCGGGGTCCCGTTGCGGCAGAGGCCGTGATTACCTGGAATAGTTGTGGCAGCACGCACAGGACCAAAGCGAAAGCGGGGATGTTGGTGACTTCGACGGATGGTGTGAGTGGGGCGAACTCGGCGAAGGATGCGCCGCCCCCTGCGCCCAGCACCCTCGAGCGTGACGTCCAGACCCTGGAGAAGGCGATCTACGAGGTCAAGCGGGTGATCGTGGGCCAGGATCGCCTGGTCGAACGACTGCTGGTCGGCGTGCTCGCGCGCGGTCACGTGCTGCTCGAAGGCGTTCCCGGTATCGCGAAGACGCTGGCTGTGGAGACCTTCGCCAAGGTGGTCGGCGGTTCCTTCGCCCGCGTCCAGTTCACGCCCGACCTGGTGCCCACCGACCTCATCGGTACCCGCATCTACCGGCAGGGCCGGGAAGAATTCGACACCGAACTCGGTCCGGTCGTCGCGAACTTCGTGCTCGCCGACGAGATCAACCGCGCGCCCGCCAAGGTGCAGTCGGCACTGCTCGAGGTGATGGCCGAGCGGCACGTGTCGATCGGCGGCAAGACCTATCCGATGCCGGATCCCTTCCTGGTCATGGCGACCCAGAACCCGATCGAGAGCGAGGGCGTGTATCCGCTGCCCGAGGCGCAGCGCGACCGCTTCCTGTTCAAGCTCCTCGTCGACTATCCCTCTGTGGAGGAGGAACGCGAGATCATCTACCGGATGGGCGTGACGCCGCCGGAGGCGAGCCGCATCCTGCACCCGGAGGAGCTGATCCGCCTGCAGAAAGTCGCGGCCAACACCTTCGTCCACCACGCTCTCGTGGACTATGTGGTCCGGGTCATCACGGCGACCCGCACGCCGGCCGACTTCGGCATGCAGGACGTGGCCAGCTGGATCTCCTACGGCGCGTCGCCGCGCGCCAGCCTCGGGATCATCGCCGCGGCCCGTGCCGTCGCGCTGATCCGCGGGCGCGACTACGTGGTGCCGCAGGACGTCGTCGAGGTGATCCCGGACGTGCTGCGCCACCGTCTGGTGCTGTCCTACGACGCGCTCGCCGACGAGATCAGCCCGGAGGACGTGATCAAGCGCGTGCTGCAGACCGTCGGCATGCCGCAGGTCGCGCCGCAGGCCGTCGCCCCGGGCGCGCCCGCAGCGCCGCCCGCCGCTCCGCAGGGCGCGCAGCAGCAGATTCCGCAGCAGCCGTCGCCGCAGCAGCAAGCCGTGCCCCAGCCGCCGAACGGGCAGCCGTCGCAGCCTGCGGGCACCATCCCGCCGAAGTGACCTCGGCATCGGATCCGGTTGCGCCAGTGCCGATGTCGTCGCACGCACCGCCGTCTTTCCACGCAGGGGAGCTCACCGGCCCCCGGCTCTCGGTCGCGCTGAAGACCCTCGAGTTCACCGTGCGCCGCAGGCTCGACGGCGTGCTGCACGGTGACCATCTCGGACTCATCCCCGGACCCGGCTCCGAGCCGGGCGAGGCGCGCGCGTACCAGCCGGGCGATGATGTGCGCCAGATGGATTGGTCGGTCACCGCCCGCACCACCCATCCGCACGTGCGGCAGATGATCGCCGACCGGGAGCTGGAGACGTGGATGGTGGTCGACTTGTCGGCCAGCCTCGACTTCGGCACCGCCGCCTGCCAGAAGCGCGATCTCGCCATCGCCGCCGCGGCCGCCATCACGCACTTGACCAGCGGCGGCGGCAACCGGATAGGTGCCGTCGTCGCCACCGGCGAGCGGTTGGTCCGCATCCCGGCACGCGGCGGGCGCCTGCACGCGCAGTCGTTGCTGCGCAGTATCGCGACCACACCGCACGCGCGCGACGGCGTGCGTGGCGACCTGCGCGGCGGCATCGAATCGCTGCGCCGCCCGCAGCGCAAACGCGGGCTCGCGGTGGTCATCAGCGACTTCCTGGGTGATATCGACTGGCAGCGCTCGCTGCGCGCTATCTCCGCCAGGCACGACCTGCTCGCGGTCGAGGTGCTCGACCCGCGCGACCTGTCGCTGCCCGATATCGGCGACGTCGTGCTGCACGACCCGGAGACCGGGCGCACCCGCGAGTTCAGCGTGACCCCCACCCTGCGCGCCGATTTCGCGGCCGCCGCGCAGCGCCACCGTCAGCAGGTCGAACAGGCCCTGCGCAGCTGCGGCGCTCCGGTGCTCACCCTGCAAACCGATCGGGACTGGATCGCCGACGTGGTCCGGTTCGTGTCCACCCGGCGCCACAGCTTCGGCGCCCCGACCGGGCGGGTGCCACGTCAGTGAGTATTTCGCATTTCACCGCACAGATCTGGCTGGGATTCCTCGCCGTCATCGCGTTGATCGCGCTCGGCTACGTCCTGGTGCAGCGCAACCGGCGCAAGCACATGTTGAAATTCACCAACATGGAGCTGCTGGAGAAGGTCGCGCCATCCCGGCCGAGCCCGTTCCGGCACGTGGCCGTCGTGCTCCTGCTGGTCGGCCTGGTGCTTCTCACCGTCGCCGCGGCCGGGCCGACGGCGGTCAAGAAGGTGCCGCGCAACCGTGCGACCGTCATGCTGGTGATGGACGTGTCGCTGTCGATGGAGGCGACCGATGTGGCGCCGAGCCGGATCCAGGTCGCGAAGAAGGCGGGCAAGGAGTTCGTCGACGGCCTGCCGGAGGGCGTGAACATCGGTTTCGTCACCTTCGCCGGCACCGCCTCGGTGATGGTGTCGCCGACGACGAACCACGAGGCGGTCAAGGCGGCGATCGACAACGTCAGGCTCGCCGAGCGCACCGCGACGGGCGAAGGCATTCTCACCGCGCTGCAGGCGATCGACACGCTCGCCACGGTTCTCGGCGGAGCCCAGGAACCGCCACCGGCCCGGGTCGTCCTGATGTCGGACGGAAAACAGACGGTCCCCGCGTTCGAGGACGTCGACAATCCGCGGCACGAGTTCGTCGCCGCCCGGCTCGCGAAAACCAAGAACATCCCGATCTCGACGATCTCGTTCGGCACCAGCTGGGGCGTCGTCGAGATTCCTCGCGAGGACGGCAGCCGCGAACAAGTGCGGGTGCCCGTGGATGACGATGCCATGCGCGAACTCGCACGGCTGTCCAGCGGAGAGTTCTATTCCGCGTCGTCCTTGCAGGAGCTGACCCGGGTCTACGACACCTTGGAGCAGCAGATCGGTTACGAGCTGACCAGAGGCGACGCCAGCCGTCCGTGGCTGCTGCTCGGACTGCTGGTCATCGCCGCGGGAGTCGTCGTCGGACTGCTGTATCGCCAGCGTCTGCCCTAGCGCTGCACGTGCGACGGAATCTCGTGCCGATGTCGCTCCGAGTGAGGAGGGCTCGCTTCGACTTGTGCTGTCGTTGTGCCGTTTCACCGACACCGCCAGGCTGCGAGCGTCGGTTCGACGAACGTGGCGGCCGCGTCGTGACCGATCGATCCGACCAGGTAGGTTGAACCCCATGTCGAACATCACATCCCGGTCGGTCCTGGTGACCGGCGGTAATCGCGGCATCGGTCTCGCGGTCGCGCAGCGTCTGCTCGCCGACGGTCACAAGGTGGCCGTCACGCATCGTGGGTCCGGGGTGCCGGACGGTTTGTTCGGTGTGAAATGCGATGTGACCGACAGTGAGTCGGTGGATGGCGCGTTCGCCGAGGTCGAGGCGCACCAGGGTCCGGTCGAGGTGCTCGTGGCCAACGCGGGCATCACCGACGACACGCTGCTGATGCGGATGACCGAGGAGCAGTTCACCAAGGTCGTCGACGCGAACCTGACCGGCGCCTTCCGCGTCGCCAAGCGTGCGAACCGTGCCATGCTGCGGGCGCGCTGGGGCCGGCTCATCTTCCTCGGTTCGGTGGTCGGGATGGGTGGTGGACCCGGCCAGATCAACTACGCCGCGTCCAAGGCGGGTCTGATCGGCATGGCGCGTTCGATCACCCGTGAGCTCGGCTCGCGCTC
Source organism: Nocardia sp. NBC_00508 (assembly GCF_036346875.1). Classification (NCBI taxonomy): domain Bacteria; kingdom Bacillati; phylum Actinomycetota; class Actinomycetes; order Mycobacteriales; family Nocardiaceae; genus Nocardia; species Nocardia sp. NBC_00508. The sequence goes on from NZ_CP107852.1 coordinate 6,301,695, forward strand.
GATCACCGCCAACGTCGTCGCGCCCGGGTTCATCGAGACGGACATGACCGCGGAACTGGACGAGAAGTACCGCGACATGGCAAAGCAGTTCATCCCGCTGCAGCGGCTCGGCCAACCCGAAGACGTCGCGTCCGTCATCAGCTTCCTGGCGTCCGAGGACTCCGGCTACATCTCCGGCGCTGTGATCCCGGTCGACGGCGGCATGGGTATGGGCCACTGACCACACCGAACGCGTAGCGCGGCCGGTCGCGGCCGCCCGCAGCCAACCCACCATTTCGAGATTTCAGGAGAACCGAGAACCCATGGGCGGACTGCTCGAAGGCAAGACCATTCTGGTCACCGGCATCATCACCGATTCGTCGATCGCGTTCCACGCGGCGGCGGTCGCGCAGGAGCAGGGCGCGAAGGTGATCATCACCGGCATTCCGGAGCGGCTGCGGCTGATCGATCGGATCGCCAAGCGCCTGCCCCAGGAGGTCCCGCCTGCCATCGGGCTCGACGTCACCAGCGAGGAGGATCTCGCCGGGCTGGCCGACAAGCTGCGGGAGCTGGCGCCCGAGGGAATCGACGGGGTGTTGCACTCGATCGCGTTCGCCCCCCGCACCCTGATGGGGCCGGAGGCTCGGCCGTTCCTCGAGGGACCGGGACCGGACGCCGCGAAGGCGTTCGAGATCTCGGCATGGAGCTACGCGTCGCTGTCGCGCGCGATGCTGCCGGTGATGAACGAAGGCGGCTCGATCGTCGGCATGGACTTCGATCCGCGCACCGCGATGCCGTACTACAACTGGATGGGCGTGGCCAAAGCGGCGCTGGAGTCGGTGAACCGGTACGTGGCGCGGGAAGTGGGCACCGCCAAGAAGATCCGCTCCAACCTGATCGCCGCCGGTCCGATCAAGACGCTGGCCGCCAAGGCGATCGCGGGCACCGCGACCGACGACGCCGCTAAGCTCAACCAGCTCAACACGTACTGGGACGGCGCGTCGCCGATCGGCTGGGACGTCGACGACCCCACGGTGGTGGCGAGGTCGATCGTCGCGCTGCTGTCGGACTGGCTGCCGGGCACCACCGGCTCGATCATCTACGTCGACGGCGGAGCCAGCCACAACACCTGGTTCCCGGAGAACATGCCGATCAACTGAGCCGGATTCGATGGGAGACACCGTGGTTCGGGCCGTCGATGCGCTGCTGCTGCTGTCCTTCGGCGGCCCGGAACGCCCCGAGGACGTGATGCCGTTCCTGGAGAACGTCACTCGGGGCAGGGGAGTGCCGCGCGAACGTCTCGACACGGTCGCCGAACACTACCTGCACTTCGGCGGCGTCTCGCCTATCAACGCGCTCAACCGGGACATCATCGAGGCGGTCGAAACCGAATTGGCCGCCGCGGGAGTGGATCTTCCGGTCTACTTCGGCAACCGGAATTGGCATCCCCTGGTGGAGGACACCGTCGCACGGATGGCCGCCGACGGTGTCGGCTCCGCACTCGTGTTCCCGACCTCGGCGTGGGGTGGCTACTCCGGCTGCCTGCAGTATCACGAGGACATCGCAAGGGCGCGTGCGGCTTTCGGCGACGGCGCGCCGGAACTGGTGAAACTGCGCCAGTACTTCGACCATCCGCTGCTGATCGAGGCGTTCGCCGACGCGATTCGCGCGGCGCAAGAGCGGCTTCCGGCCGACCAGCGCGCCGGAGCCCGGCTGGTGTTCACCGCCCACTCCATTCCGGTGTCCGCCGACGCCGCCGCGGGCCCACCGGCCGACGGCGGCAGGCTCTACAGCCGTCAGGTCGCCGAGGCGGCCCGCTTGTGCGCCGCGGCAACCGGTTTCACCGACTACGACGTGGTCTGGCAGTCTCGGTCCGGTCCGCCGCAGGTGCCGTGGCTGGAACCGGACATCATCGACCATCTGGACGACCTCGCCGCCAAGGACGTCGAAGCCGTCGTCGTCTGTCCGGTCGGCTTCGTCTCCGATCATCTCGAGGTCATCTGGGATCTGGACAACGAGGCCGCGCAGAAGGCCGCCGAACTCGGCATTGGGTTCGCGCGCGCCGCCACCCCGGGGGCCGATGCCCGCTTCGCGACGCTGGTTGTCGAACTGATCTCCGAGCATTTGGGCGATACCGAACCCCGTCGGCTCGGCAGCGTCGCTGAATACGGCTGCACGCGTAACGGCTCTGCGTGCGCCCCCGGCTGCTGCGCCGCACCGCGGCGTCCCAGCGCTGGGAATTGACGCCGATTACGCGCGATAGCCTGTACTGCGCCTGAGACCAACCGAACTCGATTCTCCTGGGGGGTAACTCTCGATGACCTATGCCGACGTGCTGACCAACGCCGCTGTGCTCGACCCGCACGCCTGGTCCGACGCGAATGTGTGGACCGTCGCTCTGGACGCCACCGAAGCCCGGCGCCGCGGACGCAGCAGCGGTAAAGGTTTCTCGGTCGGGGGCCTGATCCTGTGCCTCGGGGTGGTCGTCGTGGTTATCGGCCTTGTGATCTGGCTGAGCAAGCGCGGGAAGTCGAACTCGAACCAGCCCCAGCAGCCATATCCGCCGCAGCAATATCCGCAGCCATATCCACCGCAGCAGGATTACCCGGCGCAACAGCAGTATCAGAATCCACCTCAATACCAGCAGCCCTACCCGCCCCAGGGGCAGCCGCAGTACCAGCAGCACCCGCCGCAGCAGCCGTATCAACCGCCGTATCCGCCCCAGCGGTGACCTCGCCCCGCGATCGCCCGGTGTTACGGCAAGCGCGGGTGTAGACGAGGTCAGTCGTCGCCCCGCGCCGAGGCATGCACCGCGACCAGGCGGGCCGAGCGGATCGCGTCCCACAGCGGGCGCAGCAGCGATTCCTGTGCGCCGATCGCGCTGGCGGAGGTGGGGGCGGAGGCAGGTTCCCGCTGCGCGACCGTGAGGATTGCCGCGACATGGTCGGCGGTATCCAGAATGCGCCTGGCGCGCAATGGAATCGAATCGGGATAGTCGTGCCGGGAGTAGTCCGCGAGTTCGGCCTCGATGAGTTCACGCGGATCGGACTCGGCCGCCCCGAGCGAGGTGGTGTGCAGCTTCATCAGCGCGTCGGCGGCGTCGCGGACCGCTTCGCGCATCGCGTATTCGGCCTCGCCCAGCGACATGTCGGGGCCCGGCGCCGCAACGGGGATGGGGGTGCTGTAGACGGTCCACTGCAGGGTGTCCTCGTCGGGCCACTGCGGGATGAGACCCGTGCCATCGGTGCCGGGGACGCCGATCAGGATGCCCTCCTCCGCGTCGATCGCGTCGGCGGCGAACGCCGTGCCTCCGGGGACTCCGCGCACGTCTCCGGGGACCGGGAGCACCAGTCGCAGCCGTGACCCGGGCCGCGCCATCGTCTCGCGAATCACCTTGAGCAGGGCCATGACTCCGCTCCCCGGCAGGGTGCCGTGCGCGGACCAGGGCAGGTCGGTGCGGCCGCCGGCCAGCGGATCACCGGCCGCGATCGTGTGCCTCGGTGCCCATGCGTGCAAGGCCGCCAAAACGTCGTCGGGCGCACTGCGGCCGGCCAGCCAGGAGCTCGCCCACACCGTCAGCGTCGCGCTTGGAGAGCACATAATTATCGAGCATAAAGGGTGGGCGCTACCGGCGGGCATCCATGCGCGAGGGCATTCGTGAGCAGCGCCGGAACCACGGGCACACCGCGGCCGATGACCGCCGAATCCGCGCGGATACCGCCCGGCATCCGGCCGTCGCCCGCACGATCGCCCAACGCACAACGACGCACCCGAACGAAGTCCGTCCTCAACCCGCGCCGGACCGAGCCACGGCTGTGTCAGCCGCTGTTGGGCTGGGCGAGCGAAGGCTCGAGGCCGCCGCTATTGCGCCGGGCGAGCGAAGGCGAGGCCGCCGCCTATTCCGGTTCCGTGACGAAGTCGATGAGGCGCTCCACCGCGCCGATGAGCGGTGCCTCCAGGTCGCGGAAGGAGGTCACCGCGCCGTAGACTCGCCGCCATCCGTCCTGCGGTGTGCCCCAGCGCAGGCGTGCGCAGACCCCGGTCTTCCAATCCTCGCCGCGCGGCACCTGCGGCCATTGCGCGATCCCCACGGTCGAGGGGCGCACCGCCTGCCAGACATCGATGAACGGGTGCCCGGTCACCAGCACGTGCGGTCCGAGCCCGGTGGTCAGCTGGGTCTCTTTCGATCCGGTCACCAGATGGTCGACCAGCACGCCGACCCGCCGGCCGGGGCCCGGCTCGAAGTCCGCCAGCCGCGCGGCCAGGTTGTCCAAGCCCTCCAGATGCTCGACGACCACGCCCTCGACGCGCAGATCGTGGCCCCACACCCGCTCCACCAGCGCGGCGTCGTGGACGCCCTCCACCCAGATCCGGCTACCACGGGCCACCCGCGCCCGCAGACCCTCGACCCGGTTGGAGCCCGAGGCGGAGCGGTCCGGTTTCTTCGGCGCGGCCGCGACCGGCCGGACCAGCGTCACGGGCTCACCGTCGATGAGGAACGCGGCCTCGCGCAGCGCGAACAGGCGCACCGCGCCGCGGGCGTCCTCGAGCTTCACGAACTCGCCGTCGTAGCTGCGATCGAAACCGACCACGGCGCCGCAGAATCCGGTGGCGGCGTCTTCGACGACGAGGTCGCGTTCCGCGGCGACCGTCGGTACCGCCCGTTTCTTCGATCGGGGATGTCCGGAGAAGATGTCGCCATACCTGTCACGCCCGCTCACCCGCCTGAAGCTAGCACCGCCGCTGAAGGTTTCGGTGCAACCGGGTCCCTGCGCGTCCCGATGGCGAATTCGTACGGAGTACGCACGACGGTCGGGCCCGCGAACATAGCCGGAGCACTACAGTGGTCGTGTGGCCGCAATTTTTTGGCTTGTCGCGGGCATCCTGCTCGCGGCGGCGGAAATGCTCACCGGGGATCTCACGCTGCTGATGCTCGGTGTGGCCGCGCTCGGCACCGCGGGTGTCAGCGCCGCGGCGGGCACGTCGCTCGTGGTGGACGCCATCGTGTTCGCGGTGATTTCGGCGGTGCTGCTGCTCGGTGTCCGCCCGATCCTCTGGCGGCGCTTCGGAACTCCGCCGCCGACGCCGACGAACGTGGATGCCTTGCCGGGTAAGACGGCGCTGGTGCTCGAACAGGTCGCGGCGCACTCCGGTCAGGTGAAATTGGGCGGGGAGGTGTGGACCGCGCGGCCGATGGACGTGAGCGAGGTCTACGAACCCGGCACGACCGTGTACGTCATGAAGATCGACGGCGCGACCGCCGTCGTCTGGAAGGGGCCGTAATGGCTGTACTGATCGTCGCCGCCGTCCTCGTCCTCCTGGTCGTGGTGGTGGTCTTCAAGTCGATCGCGCTGGTGCCGCAGGCCGAGGCCGCGGTGATCGAGCGTCTGGGCCGGTACTCGCGCACGGTGTCGGGCCAGCTCACGTTCCTCGTCCCGTTCGCCGACCGGATCCGCGCCAAAGTCGATCTGCGGGAGCGAGTGGTCTCGTTCCCGCCGCAGCCGGTGATCACCGAGGACAACCTGACCCTGCACATCGACACCGTCGTCTACTTCCAGGTGACCAGCCCGCAGGCGGCGGTGTACGAGATCAGCAACTACATCGCCGCGGTCGAGCAACTGACCGTCACCACGTTGCGCAACGTCGTCGGCGGTATGACGCTCGAGCAGACGCTCACCTCCCGCGACTCGATCAACGGCCAGCTGCGTGGCGTGCTCGACGAGGCGACCGGGCGCTGGGGACTGCGCGTCGCGCGGGTCGAGTTGAAGAGCATCGATCCGCCGCCATCGATCCAGGAGTCGATGGAGAAGCAGATGAAGGCCGACCGCGAGAAGCGCGCGATGATCCTCACCGCGGAGGGCCAGCGGGAGTCGCAGATCAAGACCGCCGAGGGCGCCAAGCAAGCGCAGATCCTGTCCGCGGAGGGCGCCAAGCAATCGGCGATCCTGTCCGCCGAAGGTGAACGGCAGAGCCGTATTCTGCGCGCCCAAGGTGAGCGCGCCGCCGCGTATTTGCAGGCGCAGGGACAGGCCAAAGCCATCGAAAAGGTCTTCGCCGCCATCAAATCCGGCAAGCCGACGCCGGAACTGCTTGCCTACCAGTACCTGCAGACGCTGCCCATGGTCGCCCGCGGCGACGCCAACAAGGTGTGGCTGGTGCCGAGCGATTTCGGCAAGGCGCTCGAAGGGTTCGCCAAGAGCTTCGGCACGCAGGGCGAGGACGGGGTGTTCCGCTACGAACCGCCCGCCTCCGACGGCTCGGAAGTCAAGCCCGAGGACGACTCCGACGTCGCGGACTGGTTCGACACCGCGCCCGACCCGACCATCGAGCGGGCCGTGCGCGCCGCCGAGGCCACGGCTCGTACTCCGGTCGAGGGCTTGGCGCCGACCTCGCCGCCGCAGGGATACGAACCCTCCCCGCACCAGCCGGTGCTTCCCCCGCAGGAGGCTTTCCCGCCGCAGCAGCCGGCGCCGCAACAAGATCCTCCGCAGCAGCCTCCGGCCCAGCGCCCGGACGACCCGCACAGCCGCCCCTGGCAGCCTCCGGAGAACTTCTCGAAGTAAGGATCGCGCCCGACCCGCCCCGGACCTCCGCTGGAGTCCGGGGCGGTGCCATCTGTAGGGCGGAAATCGCTCAAGCGGGCAGTCCCGACGCGCGGATCGCCGGGAGGATGACGTCGGCCACACCGCGCATGCCCTGCGGGGTGAGGTGGTAGGGGACGAGGGTTTCGGTGGCGATCACGGGTTCGATCCATCGGACGCCGACCGGAGCGCACGCGTCGCGGCCCTCCGACGCGGAGCGGGTATCGACATAGGTGGCGCCGTGCGCGGTAGCGGCGCGAGCCACCACGGTGTTGAGGCGGTCGAAGGCGGCCTGTATGTGGGCGGCGTCGGACGGGCGAAGGCCGACGAGGTCCGGGCAACCGCCGTCGCGGACGTAGAGCGGCCATCCGTCGACGATGATCTTCGCTTTCGGGGCCAGAGCCGAGATCTGCTGCAATGCGGTCGAATACGACGACGCGATACCGTCGATGTCGGCGTTCCAGTCCGGACCGGCGCAGGTGCCGACACCGAAGCCTCCGGACACGTGGCAGGCGATGACATGCTCGGCCATCAGGGCGTCGTTGGCACCGATATGCACCGTCACCAGCCTGGTGGCGCGGCCGAGGGCGTCGAACTGCGGTGCGATGCCCGGCCCCTGGGAGGCGGCGAGGTCGGTGATGCGCGCCGAGTTGCAGGTGCGGTCGTCGAGCCGCAGGCCGAGACCCGCCGCGACCAGCTTCGGAGTGTTGGCGGTCGAGCGGAGGCACCGCGGTGGGGCGGAATTGTCGAAGTTCCGCACACCAGTGGTGGCAGCGCCGGAGTCCCCGAGCGCGACGTACTCGGCCCCTTCGTCGCCGGGTGAGGAGTGGGCGGGTGCGGTGGCGGCGAGTGCGAGCAGGCAGGCGGTGACGGCTATCGCGCGCGGAAGCCTCGTCATGTCGTGTCCTGTCCGTGGGTCGGCGCTCGAGAGCGGGACATGCACGTCTCTTCTGTGCCGCACGCTACTCGGGAAGCCGATCCGCCGGGCGGAATCCAGTGGCAGACTTCCAGGCATGACGACACCTGAATGGGCCGACGTGGACGGCTACCTAGTGGACACGCTGGTAGCGGATCCGGCCTCCGAAGCCGCGCTGGCGGCGAACAAGGCCGCGGGCCTGCCCGCGATCGATGTGTCACCGCCGCAGGGGAAGTTTCTGCATCTGCTGGCCAGGACGGTCGGGGCGCGGCGGGTGCTGGAGATCGGCACCCTCGGTGGATACAGCACGATCTGGCTCGCCCGCGCGGTCGGCGCGAAGGGACAGGTGGTCACGCTGGAGTTCGCCGCACAGCACGCCGAGGTGGCGCGGGCGAACCTGGAGCGTGCCGGGGTGGGCGACCGGGTGGAGATCCGGGTCGGCGCCGCGCTGGACAGCCTGCCCGTGCTCGCCGAGGAGGACCCCGATCCGTTCGATCTGGTGTTCATCGACGCGGACAAGGTGAACAACTCGAACTACGTGCTGTGGGCGCTGCGGCTGACCCGGCCGGGCTCGGTGATCATCGTCGATAATGTGGTCCGCGGGGGAGCGGTGGCCGAGGAGCACTCGCCGGACCCGGCCGTGCAAGCCAGCCGCGAACTGATCGAGTTGCTCGCCGCCGAACCGAGCCTGGACGCGACCGTCGTGCAGACCGTGGGCAGCAAGGGCTGGGACGGTTTCGCCTATGCCGTGGTGAACGGCGAGGTCATCGAATGATCCGCGGCTAGGGGATCAGCGCTACTTCGTCAAATGTCGCGGCGCGCGGCCCGGGCCGCGAATCCGTCGCACAGTGCCTCGAGCCCGCCGTAGAGCAGTTCCTCCTGGGTCAGGTCGCTGACGCCGCTGCCTGCGAGATCGGCCAGCACCGGCGGGACCGCTCCCTGGGCCGTGCCGTTCAGCAGTGTCCGCAGACCGTTGTCGCCGACGGGGTTCATGCCCTTGCGTGCCATCAACGCGGCGCTGATCTCCGGCAAGGTGGCGCCGGAGATGTAGTTCCACACGGTGAAGGACATGCTCGTCGCCTCGCGGGTGGAGACTCCGAGTTCCAGGAAGCCGTCCACCAACCAGGCCAGGCAGGCGAGGCTCTGCGGGCCGAAGCTGTAGCGCGGGGTGGCGAAGGTGAGCAGCACCCACGGATGCTGCCGGTAGAGCGCCCAATCGATCTCGGCGGCGATCCGGACCCGGTCGCGCCAGGTCCACTGTCGCCCCTCCGGTGGCGGGTACGGGTTGCGCCTGGCCACCTCGTCGGTCATCAATGCCAGGAGCTCATCCTTGTTCGCGACGTGGCGATACAGCGACATGGCTCCCACACCGAGCCGTTCGGCGATGCGCCGCATGGACAGCGCGTCCAAGCCCTCGGTGTCGGCGAGCTCGATCGCGGTGTCGACGATGGCGGTGCGGTGCAGCTTGACCTCGGTCATCCCACGGCTCGCTTTCTTCTGGGCCCGGACGCGTAGCGTACACTGTACCCGGACTCATGCGTACGACGTACGCGCCAGTGAGAGGACGTTCGGAATGACAGACGTGCGGGCAGAGGGGACGGCGCCGACCACGGTGGGCTCACGCCGCGCCTGGCTGGGCCTGGCCGTCCTGCTGCTGCCGGTGCTGCTCGTGTCGATGGACATGTCGGTGCTGTTCCTCGCGCTGCCGACGCTGACCGTCGACCTGGATCCCTCGGCGGACCAGCAACTGTGGATTCTCGATATCTACGGATTCTTGATCGCGGGCCTGCTGATCACCATGGGCAACCTGGGCGACCGGGTCGGGCGGCGCACCATCCTGTTGGCGGGCGCCGCGGTGTTCGGGATCGCCTCGGTGATCGCGGCGTTCGCGCCGAGCGCGGCCGTGCTCATCGCGGCGCGGGCGCTGATGGGCATCGGGGGCGCGACCTTGCTGCCCTCCAGTCTGGCGCTGATCTCCAACCTGTTTCCCGACGTGCGCGAGCGGGCCGCCGCGATCGGGGTCTGGACGGCGTTCTTCGCCGGCGGCTCGGCCGTCGGACCCATCATCGGCGGGGTGCTGCTGCACCAGTTCTGGTGGGGCTCGGTGTTTCTCATCAATATCCCGGTGCTGCTGATCCTGCTCGCATTCGGCCCGTTCGTGCTGCCGGAGCATCGCGCGGGCGTGCTGGGACCGCTGGACTTGCCGAGCGTCGCCTTGTCCATCGGCGGCATCCTGCCGGTGGTCTATGGCATCAAGCACGCCGCGACCCAAGGCATCGATGCGCAAGCCGTCGTCCTCGCGCTGATCGGCGCCGCGCTCTCGACCGTCTTCGTCCGCAGGCAGCGACAGCTCGACGAACCACTGCTCGACCTGCGGTTGTTCGCGAGGGTCCCCTTCTCGGTGGCGATCGGCTCCAGCCTGATCGGCATGATGTCGCTGGCCGGTCTGAGCTATCTGACCAGCATCTACCTGCAGTCGGTGACCGGCCGCACGCCGCTGGCAGCGGCGCTGCTCGGCATTCCGATGGCGATCGCCGTGTTCGTCTGCTCCATGGGCGGAGCGCGGGTCGGGCACCGGTTCGGGGCACTCGCCACCTTCGTATTCGCGCTGCTCGCCTCGGCGGTCGGCAACCTGATGCTGCTCGGCGTCGGCGTGCACGGCGGGCTCTGGTGGTACCTGACCGGGTCCACCATCGCGGGAATCGGCTATGGCCTGGCCTTCACTTTGGTGTCCGACGTGGCGGTGTCCTCGGTGCCGCCGGAGCGGGCCGGATCGGCGGTGGGCATCTCCGAGACCAGCTTCGAGTTGGGCAATGCACTTGGCCTCGCGCTGCTCGGCTCGCTCGCGGCGCTGATCTTCCGGTCCGGCGGTGACTACGCGGCCACGCTCGGCGAGACCATCCAGAAGGCCGACGGCGACGCGGCGCTGATCGAGTCGGCACGCGAATCCTTCGTCAACGGGATGCACATCGCGCTGGCCGTCGGCGCGACGGCGCTGGCGGCGATGGCCCTGATCGCCCGGTTCGCCGCATCCGCGCGGCGCTGATCCGGCGCACCGGTGTCGATCTGCGCATCGCCGCTGACCTCGCCCGGCAGGACCGGCCGCAACTCGTGCGGGACCGGTCACAGCCCAGGTGATCACCCGATCCCGGGGTGAGCGGCCGGATCCGGGCTACAGTCGAATTCGTGAACCACACCCCGGCCTCGAACAACGGGCGCCCGATCGCCGAACGGGTGGCGACGCGGCTGCTGTATCCCACGTCGCGGCCGCAGGAAAAAGCGTTGCGCGCCGCGGTCGATGGCCAGATCGTGCTGGTCACCGGCGCATCGCACGGAATCGGCAAAGCCAGCGCGCGCAAACTGGCCGCGGCGGGTGCGACTGTCCTGCTCGTCGCACGCTCCGCCGATGAACTCGACCGGCTGGCCGCGGAGATCACAGCGGCGGGCGGGGTCGCGCACGCCTATCCCACCGATCTCACCGACATGGACGCCGTCGAACGCCTCGGCTGCGCGCTGCTCGACGAGCACGGCCGCCTCGACGTGGTGATCAACAACGCGGGCAAGTCGATTCGCCGTCCCATCGACGAGTCCTACGACCGCTTTCACGATTTCACTCGCACCATCGACGTCAACTATCTCGGCCCGGTTCGATTGCTGCTCACGCTGCTGCCTGCCATGTGCGCCCGCGGCCGAGGCCACATCGTCAACATCTCCACCTGGGGCGTGCGTGTTCCGCCTGCCCCACGCTGGGCGGCCTATGGGGCGTCCAAGGCCGCGTTCGATGTGTGGTTGCGCAGCGTCGCGGCTGAAGTGGTGTCCGACGGTGTCACGACCACCTCGATCTACATGCCGCTGGTGCACACCAGGATGAGCGCGCCCACCGACTTCAGCCGTGTTCCCGGGCTCACCGTCGACGAGGCCGCCGACCTGGTCTGCCAGGCGGTGACCGCCAAACCGCGCGAGATCGCCCCCTGGTGGTCGGCGCCGGTACAGGCGTGGACCGATTTGACCCGCGGCCGCGCCCAGCGATTCATGGAACGCGCCTTCCGGCGTTGACGCGCACCACCGGAACGTCCGCGAAACGGCAGGGACACTCCCGGACATAGGATCGACGGGTGCGTGAATCTGGTCCGACCGGTCCGGCTGCGTCGAGCCTGACGATGGTGCTCGCGCTCGCCGACTCGCGGCTGCCGATCGGTGGGCACGTGCATTCCGGCGGCGTGGAAGAGGCCGTCTCCTCCGGCCTGATCCGCGACGTGGCAACGGTGGAGCTGTACCTGCGCCGCCGAATCCGGACCACAGCTCTGGTGGCCGCATCGCTGGCCGCCGCGGTGTGCGCGGGCGAACTCGATCCGGCGTGCGCCGAGGCGGAGGCCGACGCGCGCACACCCGCGCCCGGCGCCCGAGCGGCGTCTCGTGCGCAGGGCCGCGGCCTGCTGCGTCTGGCCAAACAGCTGTGGCCTGAACACGAGTGGTCGCCGCTGGGCCCGACACCGCACCTGTCCACGGTTTTCGGTGTGGTCGGTGCGGCCGCCGCGGTGCCGCCCCTGGAGACCGCGAGTGTCGTCGTCTACACCACGCTCACCGGCGCGGCGACCGCCGCCCAGCGCTTGCTGGCCTTGGACCCCGCCGCGATCGCCGCGTGCACGATCCGCCTGGCCGGCCTGTGCGACCGCATCGCCGCGGAGGCGGTGACCGGTCTTGCCGCGGTATCCGATCCACTGCAAGACGTGCTCGCCGAGCGTCACCTGCGCCGCGACATGCCCCTGTTCGCCAGCTGAAGCCCCGAGAGAAGGAGATCACGCGATGCCCCCGCACCTGATCGACGGTGAGCCGCACGACCATAGTCACGATCGGCCCAAGCGGGCTCGCACCCCTGGCGAGGCGCTGCGCATCGGCATCGGCGGCCCGGTCGGTTCCGGCAAGACCGCTCTGGTGGCCGCGCTGTGCAGGCAGCTGCGCGGCGAGCTGTCGGTGGCCGTCCTGACCAACGACATCTACACGACCGAGGACGCCGACTTCCTGCGCAGGCACGCGGTACTCCCCGACGAGCGGATCACCGCCGTGCAGACCGGCGGCTGCCCGCACACCGCCATCCGCGACGACATCACCGCCAACCTCGACGCCATCGACGATCTGATCGCGGCCAACCCGCCGCTGGATCTGATCCTCGTCGAATCCGGTGGCGACAATCTCACCGCGACCTTCTCCTCCGGTCTGATCGATGTGCAGATCTTCGTCGTCGACGTAGCGGGCGGCGACAAGGTACCGCGCAAAGGCGGTCCCGGCGTGACCTTCTCGGATCTGCTGGTGGTCAACAAGACCGATCTCGCCCCGCTGGTCGGCGCGGATCTGGGCGTGATGGAGCGCGACGCCGCGCGGGTGCGTGCGGGCCGCCCGACCGTACTGGTCTCGCTCACCGAGGACCCGGCGGCGACGCCGGTGCTGGACTGGGTCCGCGAGCGATTACGTGCGGTGGCAGAGCAGGACCGGGCGGACACCGGCGAATCCGCTGTCGCGCATTGAGTTCCGCTGTTGCGCACCGAGGTACGGATCGTCGCCACCGCGGCGGCGCTCCCGGAGATCCACGCGAGCGGTGGGCTGTCGGCTCGCCGCACCGGTCCACGGACAATTCATCTGATCGGCACCGCCGCCACACCGCTCGGTGGTGACGAGCTCGACATCGTCGTCGTGGTCGCGCCCGGCGCCGAACTGACGGTGCGCTCGGTCGCGGCGACGCTGGCGTTGCCCGGCCCTACGACGCCGCTGTCGTTCGCGCGGTGGCATCTCGAGGTCGGCAGCGGAGCAGCGCTGGATTTCGATCCCGAGCCGATGATCGTCGCGGGTTCGGCGCGGCACCACACCGTCACAACTATCCGGCTGGCCTCCGATGCCCGGCTGCGCATGCGGGAACGTGTCCAGATCGGACGCACCGGCGAGGACTCGGGCGAGTGGCGAGGAGACCTGGTGGCCGACGTCGGCGCGATCCCGCTGCTGCGCCATCGCCTCGCACTGGGCGCGGGCACACCGGCCGACGACGCGCTGTCCGCCCCGCGCGCCGTGGAGAGCGAACTCGTCTATCCAGACGGATGTGCAGCGGCGACAACCGGTTTGACGCAGACCCGGCTGCCGCTGGCGGCTGGTGGCAGCCTGTTCACCCGCACCGGGCCGTTGCTCGCCGTCTCCGAGTGAGGCGCAGGAGGGATCGAAGATTGCGGCCCGGTAGGGGTGTAATCCGATCGAGCGCGGGAGAAACAAGGAGGGGTGGGAGCCCGACAGTGTCGTCGGACTCCCACCCCTTGCGGGAGTCCCCCTCCCTCGGAAGCACCGTTCCGGTCAACCGTTGGCCTCCTCCGGCGCCGAGTCGGCGTCGGGGGCCGTCTCGGCGGACTCCGAGGGCATGTCGGCGGATTCCGGGGGTGTGCTGAGGGCCTGCGGGGGAGCGCTGAAGGCGTGTACCGCGCCGAGCGCCGCACCGACGCCCGCGCCGATGGCCGCGAGGGGAACGGCCATGAGGGCCGCGCCGTACGCGGCGCCCATCGGACCCGCGGCGAGGCCGATCGGCGCGAACGGCAGGCCGATGGCCCCGCCGATCACACCGCCGACGGCGGCCCCGAACAGCGCGAACGGGCTTGCCACCGCCGCGCCCGCGGCCGCACCGATGGCCGCGGCGCCCACGGTCTGGCCCGCGATGCGGTCGGACCTGGTGCGCTCCATGCCAACCGAGTCGAGGAATGTCGCCATATTGGCCTCGGCTACCGCCGCGCTGTCATTGAGCTGGATCGCCTGCTCCCGGTAGAGCCATTCCGGTGAATCGACTTGCACGTCGCCGAAGCGCAACTTGTGCGGCGGCGGCGCGATCGGTGGCACCGGAGCGACCGCAACGGGCAGGTGCAGCGCCTCTAACGGAGCCAGGTATTTCTGCTCCGGCAGCGGCCGTGCCCACTGCAGCGAACTCAGCGTGTCCTCCGGAATATGCAGCCCCTGGTACGGACGCACATTCGGCGCCTCGGCCGCGGGCCATTGCTCCGACCGATCGGTTGGGTCGGACTCACCGGTCTGCTCCGTTTCGCCGGGCCACTCCGATTGGTCGGCCGGGGGCGCCGGGGCGGAGGGATCGGGCTCTGCGTTCGCGGTTCCGGTTCCGACCAGCGCGAGGACCAGGGGAATCGCCCCCGCCACGACGATCGAGCCCATCTTCTGTCGACGCGGGGCGGCTGCTCTGTGCTTGCCAGTGCCCATAGATCACCTTTCATCCGGAAGGAGACTTCGACGCCCCACATTCGGACTCGCTGGCAACCTGGATTGGTCGAACTCGCTATCGCACCCCGAATTGAAATAACTGTGTGTTTGCTACTCAGCCCGCTTTGACGTCGGTGTGGGCCTTGTCCACCGCGACCCTGCTGTTGGTGGAGGTGCCGAGTGCGGCGGCCAACTGTTCGGCGTCCTGGTCGTCGCTGGTACTGATGGCCTCCAGGGCTAGTCGCGCGAACACCCACTGCTCGGTGGCCGCCATCTGTCCGCGGCTGCGGCCGAGGAAGGTGACGAACCACTGGATCACGGTGATGATCCGGCTGCGGTACCCGACCAGGTAGTACAGGTGTAGCGCCAGCCAGGCCAGCCACGCGATGAACCCGCCGAACTCCAGCTTGCCCACCTGGCACACGGCGCTGAACCGCGAGATCGTGGCCATGCTGCCCTTGTTGAAGTACTTGAACGGTTTCCGTTCCTGCGGTGTCTGGCCGCTCAGGCCTGCCTTGATCTGCTTGGCCGCGTAAGTCGCGCCCTGGATCGCGCCCTGCGCCTGACCGGGCACGTTCGGCACCGACATCAGATCGCCGACCACGAACACGTTCGGGTGGCCCTTGACGGTCAAGTCGGGCTCGACCACGACCCGCCCCGCGCGGTCGATCTCGGTGCCGTCGGACTGCTCGGCGATCATCTTGCCCAGCGGGCTGGCCTGCACGCCCGCCGACCAGACCTTGCACGCCGACTCGATGCGGCGGATGGTGCCATCGGAGTCCTTCACCGTGACACCGAACGCGTCGACGTCGATCACCATCGCGTTGAGCTGGATCTCCACGCCCATGTTCGTCAATCGTCGTTCGGCTTTGCCGCCGAGCTTCGGGCCCATCGGCCCGAGCACCGCGCCCGCGCCTTCGATCAGCACCACGCGCGCGTCGCGCGGATCGATATTGTGGAAGGTGCCCTCCAGCGTGCGGTCGGAAAGCTCGGCGATCTGCCCGGCAAGCTCGACGCCGGTCGGGCCGGCGCCGACGATGACGAAGGTCAGCAGCCGGTCGCGCTCCTCCTGAGTGGTGGCCAGCTCGGCCTGCTCGAACGCCCCGAGGATCCGTCCGCGCAACTCCAGCGCGTCATCGATGGTCTTCATGCCGGGCGCGTAGATGGCGAACCGGTCGTTGCCGAAGTAGGACTGCTGCGCGCCGGTCGCGACGATCAGACTGTCGAACGGGGTGGCCGTGGCCTTGTCGAGCAGGCGCGAGGTCACCGTTTTGTTGTGCAGGTCGATATCGGTGACCTCGCCCATAAGCACCTGCGCGTTCTTCTGCTTGCGCAGCACGAGCCGGGTGGCGGGCGCGATCTCGCCGACCGACAGGATGCCGGTGGCGACCTGGTAGAGCAGCGGCTGGAACAGGTGGGTCGAGGTCTTCGAGATCAGCGTGACATCGACGTCGGCGCGCTTGAGGTGCTTGGTGCCGAACAGGCCGCCGAAGCCCGAGCCGATCACCACCACCCGGTGACGACCGTTCCCGACAGTCTGACTGCTCATCGTGTTGCTCCTCGATGGACCTCGGGGCCGTCCCCGGCGACACTTTCTGACACGCCCAACCGTAGCCGCCGCGCCGTGCAGCGTCACGACGAGATCCCCGTTCCTGGCGTGTTGCGGTGCGATGTCTCACCGTCGGCGGATCGCCACGGGGAGGATCGTTGCGGCGGAACCGGCCGAGCGGACGCGGCCGTAAGCCTACGATGGACTTTGTCGTTCAGGGAGGTTCGCCATGGTGGCCGGTGACCGCGCGCTCGGTCGACAGCCCAGCGTGCAGGCCGAATCGGAGAACGTCGCGCTGATCGAGGCCCCGCACGATCATCTGATCGACCGTGCGCTGGGGTTACTGCCGGAACGGCGGCAGGTGCTGGCCACGCCGCCGCGCGGCAGCGACACGGTCGCGGTGCGCGGCGATGCCGGATTGCCCTATCTGGGCCGGGCACTGCACTACATGCGCTGGGGTCCGGCCGAGATGATGGAACGTTACCGCCGCTACGGGCCGGTCTCGCTGAACACCTCGCTCGGCGTGGACCGGGTGCTGGTCGCAGGGCCGGACGCGCTCGACGAAGTGCTCGGTCACCGGCGCCGCGACTTCGGCCAGGGCTGGGACTATTTCATCGGTCCGTTCTTCCGGCGCGGACTGCTGCTCCTGGAATTCGACGAGCACAAATTCCACCGCCGGATCATGCAGCAGGCCTTCACCAGGGACCGGCTGGAAGCGCATTTGGCGGCGCTGACCCCGGTGGTGCGCGCGAGCATCGCGCGGTGGGTTCCGCAGCGGGACAACGCCGAACGCACCGTGCGGCTGTATCCGACGATCAAGGAACTGACCCTCGACATCGCTGGCGAGACCTTCATGGCCGTCGACGTCGGCCAGCGGCGCCGACAGCTCATCGACGCGTTCGTCGACTGCACCCACGCCGGGCTGGCCATCATCCGGCACTCGGTGCCCGGCGGAAACTGGCGGGCCGGGCTGCGCGGCCGGAAGGTGCTCGAGGAGTACTTCACCGCGATGCTGCCGCAGAAGCGCCGCGCCGAATCGCCGGACTTCTTCTCCGGGCTATGTCACGCACGCAGTGAAGACGGCGGTGTCTTCGGTGACGCGGACGTGGTGAACCACATGATCTTCCTGATCATGGCCGCGCACGACACTACGACGACCACCGCCACCGCGGTCGCCTACTACTTGGGCAAACATCCGGACTGGCAGCAGCGGGTGCGCGCCGAGGTACTCGGCATGGACGAACGGCTCGGCGACGGGCCGCCGACCATCGCGGATCTGGACGGACTGCGTGATCTGGACCTGGTCGTGAAGGAAAGCCTGCGATTGATGCCGCCGGTTCCGGGGTTGTCGCGTCGCGCTGTGCGCGACACCGAGATCGCCGGGCACTACATTCCGGCCGGCGCTCCGGTCGACCTCGCCTACCAGGTCAATCACCTGCTGCCGGAGTTATGGACCCACCCCGAGCGATTCGACCCCGAGCGGTTCGGCGAGCAGCGCCGCGAGGACAAGTCGCACCGCCTGGCCTGGATGCCGTTCGGCGCGGGCGCGCACAAGTGCATCGGGATGCACTTCGGCACGTTCGAAGTGAAGACGGTGACCGCCGCCCTGGTGCGTGAATACGAGTGGCACATCCCGGAGAAATACCGGATGCCCTGGGGATTCACCACGATTCCCTTCCCCAGGGACGGCGCACCCATGACGCTGCGCAGGCGCTCGGCCACCTGAGTGATTCGCACCCTCCCGGCCCCTGAGGGCGCGCGCCGCTGGCGCTGGCAAATCACATAGTCCAGCCGATTCACGCATTGCCGGCCCCGTCGGGTGCGAGTCTTACGAGCGCCGTTCGCGGCCCGTCTCGCGTCCGAGTGACCGAAGTGCATGCGCCGTAGGCGCGAGTCTCGGTTGCTCGGACGCGAGACTTCCCGGGGCCGTGAACACGCAGCGCCGCAGGCGCTGCAAATCAAACACAGTGTGCGAGTCTTACGAGCGCCGTTCGCGGCCCGTCTCGCGTCCGAGTGACCGAAGTGCATGCGCCGTAGGCGCGAGTCTCGGTTGCTCGGACGTGAGACTTCCCGGGGCCGTGAACACGCAGCGCCGCAGGCGCTGCAAATCAGACACAGCGCTGCAAATCGAACTCAGCGTCCGGCGAGCAGCATCTCCGCGACTTTGGTATCCGTGTCGGCGCCCTCGGTGTAGCCGGCCGCGTCACCCAGCGAAGTCATGATGGCCAGGGTGTAGCGCTCGCCCGGTCCTGCGAAGCCGACCGAGTTGACCACCCATCCGCCTTCCTCGGAGGACCAGCCGTTCTTCAGGCCCGGCCGCATCTTCGCGCCCGCACCCCATACGCCCCAGTGCTGGTTGGAGTCGACCGCGCGCATCCGGTCCACCAGGTAGTTGCGGTCGTCGGGGTGCATATGGTTGAGAATGTGGTCCATCAGCCGGTCGAGGTCGGCGGCGGTGCACTTCTGGAACGACCAGTCCGGGAACAGCGCGGTATGGGTCGGCTGCGGCACCAGCGTGGACATGCCGTTCGCGCGGAAGGCATTGTTGAACGCCATCCGGTCGATGCCCGCGTACTTGGTCCACAGCAGGTCGGCGGCGCCGTCGTTCGAGGTGGCCAGCATCGATTCCAGCAGGCCGCGGTCTTCCGGAGGCAGCGCGATCGCGCCGACCCGCGCGCGGTTCAGCAGATCCGCGGCGATCGCGAGCTTGATCGTGGACGCGGTCCAGACGGCGTTCTCCGCATGAGCGTTGGCGTAGATTCCGCCCGATACCCGGTCGCGCACGACGTAGCCGGTGACACCGGGGCGGCTGTTGAGGTAGGCGTCGGCGGCGGCGATGCGACTGCTCATATCGCAGTCGAAACCGGCCAGGCATCCCTGGGTATGCGTGAGCGGTGCCGCACCCGCGATCGGGAGCGTGGCGGGCAGGCTGGGGGCGAGGATAGCCGTGGCGGCGAGGACACAGGCGGAGGCGGCCACGCGGGGAACGGTTCGGGTGGCGGAGGACGGATAACGCACGAGGGACCACGATCGCACATCGCGGGTCCGGACGCACGTCTTGAGCTCGGGTCCGGATTGTGCTAATCGGGCGTCTGCGTACTTGCGTCGCACCGGGTTTCGGTCGTCGTCGCAGGCCAGAGCGGTTCAGCGGAACGCGGCGCGCAATTCCTCGACCGTGCGTCCGTTGAGGCGGTAGCAGTGCTCGAACGCCTCGGTGTGCCGGTCCCTGGGCCAGGAATGGAGGACCACGGCACGACCGTAGTGGCGCGAGTTGACGAGCTCCCAGCAGTCACCGACTCGGCGGACCGTGAATCCGCCTCTCGGAACCAGGGGAATCACCATCGCATCCATGAACGCGAACCAGCCTTTCGGTGCAGCTCTCGTCCCTCCCCGGTGCAGCACTGTCGCACATCGGTCGCGCGGAACCCGCGTGACACGGCGGAGTATTCCGTTCTCGTGTGGTCTATTTCACTCGCGTCGCGATGGGGCGGTGCGGTTGCGCGTCGGTCGCCGGGCGTATAAACGTGCACGAAGTCCGAGGCCAGCGCAGCCCGACACCATCGACCGAGAGGGCGCAGATGCCGCTGCACATCCACCGTGCCGAGCACGCCGACGTCCTTGCCCAGGCGCTTGCCGGAATGCTGGCGTCGCCGCCGGAGGACCCGTTCGCGGCCGAGGTGGTCGCGGTGCCCGCCAAGGGCGTGGAGCGCTGGCTGACGCAGACGCTCTCAGCGGTTCTCGGGGCGGGCGACGCGGCCGACGGCGTCTGCGCGAACGTCGCCTTCCCGTCACCCGCCGCGCTGGTCGGGGAGGTGCTGGCCGCGGCGAGCGGGGTGGCCCCCGAGGACGACCCGTGGGCGCACGAGCGGGTGGTGTGGACGCTGCTGCGGGTGATCGATGCGTCGTTGTCGGAGCCGTGGTGCGCCGTGCTGGCCAGGCATCTGGGCGCGCGGACCGTGGCGGGCCGAGAGCACCGCGTGGGTCGGCGTTACGCGACCGCGGCCCAGCTGGTCGCGCTGTTCGACAGCTACGGCGCTCAGCGCCCCGCGCTGATCACCGAGTGGGCGGCGGGCCGGGACACCGACGGCGCCGGCGCCGCGGTGCCCGACGACCTGCTCTGGCAACCCATGCTGTGGCGCAGTCTGCGTTCCGAGATCGGGGCGCCGAGCCCGGCCGAGCGGCTGGACGCGGCCTGCGCGCTGTTGCGCGCGCAGCCGGATCTGGCCCTACTGCCCCCGCGGCTGTCGTTGTTCGGCGTGACCAGGCTTCCCAGCGATCAGCTCGCCGTGCTCTCGGCCCTGGCGACCGCCCGCGACATCCACCTCTGGCTCGCGCATCCGAGCCCGGTCCTCTGGTCGCGTGTACGTCGCATGCCAGCGGCGCGTACCCGCGTCGAGGATCGCAGCGCCACGGCCGTGTCGCATCCGCTGCTGGCCGGGCCGGCCCGTGACGTCCGGGAACTCCAGCAGCGGCTTGCCGAACTCGCCGCCACCGGCACCGACACACACCATCCCGTCGCCACGGATCGAACCGATAGCGTCGCGCCGGACGTGAATTCGCCAACGACATTGCTGCACGCGTTGCAGGCGGGCATCCGGGACGATCGATGGCCGCCGGTGCAGGCAGCCGCCGGCGCGGACGGCACCGTGCAGGTGCACACCTGCCACGGCCCCGCGCGGCAGGTCGAGGTGTTGCGAGAATGCCTGCTCGGGCTGTTCGCGGCCGATGAGACGCTGGAGCCACGCGACGTGCTGGTCATGTGTCCCGAGGTGGAGGCGTACGCGCCGCTGGTGCGGGCGGCGTTCGGACAGCGGACGCCCGGATCGCCGGAGGTGCAGGGTGATTCGGAGCATCCGGCGCACCGGCTGCGGGTGCGTCTTGCCGACCGGGGGCGTGGGGTGACCAACCCGCTGCTCGCCGTGATCGGGGTGCTGCTGGAGCTGGCCGACGGCAGGGTGACGGTGACCCACGTGCTCGACCTCGCTGCCGCCGAATCCGTCCGGCGCCGTTGCGGATTCGACGACGACGATATCGAACGGCTGCGCGAGTGGGCGGCCGAGTCGGGCGCGCGGTGGGGGATCGGGCAGCGCCAGCGCGAGGCGTTCGGGCTCGCCGACTTCGCCCAGAACACGCTCAACAGCGCGGTGGACCGGATTCTGCTCGGCGTCACCGCCGGCGAAACCTCCGAGGACTGGCTGGATCTCGCGCTGCCCTTGGATGACGTGGACAGCAACGACGTCGACTTGGCCGGACGCTTCGCGGAGTTCATCGATCGGCTCGCGGTGTGCCTGCGCGACCTGCGCGGTCCGCGGCCCGCGCGGGAGTGGACGGCGGTGCTTGGCCACGCGCTGGATCTGCTGACCGACGTGCCGGATGCCCAGGCGTGGGTGCGCACCGAGGCCAAGCAGGAGCTCGCCGCCGCCACCGAGCACGCGGACGGCGTGCCGTTGCGGCTGGCGGACGTCGGGGTGCTGCTGCGTTCGCGGCTGGCCGCGCGGCCGACCAGGGCCAACTTCCGGACCGGGGAGCTGACCGTCTGCACGATGGTGCCCATGCGATCGGTGCCGCACCGGGTGGTGGTGCTGCTCGGCCTCGACGACGAGGTGTTCCCGCGCGCGAGCGGCGCGGACGGTGACGACGTGCTGGCCAGGCAACCGCTGCTGGGCGAACGGGACCCGCGCAGCGAGGACCGGCAGTTGCTGCTGGACGCGGTCCTCGCGGCCCGTGACGCGCTGCTGGTGTTCCACACTGGCGCCGACCCCGTGACCGGGGCGTACCGACCGCCCGCCATCCCGGTCGCCGAGCTACTGGACGTACTGCGGGCTCATGTCGGCACCGCCGCGATGGACGCGGTGGTCACGCGGCATGCGCTGCAAGACTTCGACCGCCGCAATTTCCGGGCCGACCGCCCGTTCAGTTTCGACACGGTCGCGCTGGCCGGCGCGCACGCGGCCGGCCGGCCCGCACAGCCGCGTCCGCCGTTCCTGCCCGCGCCGCTGCCGGCCGCCGAAACGGCGGACGTGGCACTGGCCGACCTGATCTCGTTCGCCGAGCACCCGGTGCGCGCTTTCCTCTGGCAGCGCCTCGGCCTGCGCGTCCCGGAGCACGAGGAGGACATCGCCGAGCGGCTGCCCATCGAACTCGACGGTCTGGCCAAGTGGGAAGTGGGCGAGCGCCTCCTCGCCGCACGCCTGACCGGCGCGGACCCGGTGGGCCTGCGGGCGGCGGAATGGCGGCGCGGCACGTTGCCGCCCTTCGGTTTCGGCGCGGCCGTCCTCGACGAGGTCGAGCACACCGTGGACCGGTTGGTGCGCGCCGCACAGGCGGACTACGCGGGCGCCGCGCGTGCCGTGGACATCGCGGTGGATCTGGGCAACGGACGCAGGCTCACCGGCACCGTGCCGGAGGTGCGCGGTGAAACCCTGGTCCGCACCACTTTCTCCCGGCTCGCCCCGAAACATCGGATCGGCGCGTGGGTTTCGCTGCTGGCGCTGGCCGTGACCGAGGATAGGTCGTGGCGCGCGGTGAGCACCGGCCGTGGCCAATTCGGCCGTCCCGCATGGCGGTGCGAGCTCGCCGCGCCCGAGATGCCTGCGGCCAGGGAGATCCTGCGCGAGCTCGTCACCCTGCGCGACGCGGGGCTGACCGAACCGCTGCCGGTCGCGCCCACCGCCACCGCGGTTTACGCCGAGCGCCGCTTCCGCGGGGCGAGCACCGACGACGCGATCGCGGCGGCGGAACGTGAATTCAACGGCGGCCCCAATGGTCCCGGCCACTTCGGCGACCACACCGACCGCCATCTGCGCTACGTCTGGGGTTCGGCACCGCGGCTCGACGACCTCATGGCGGCGCCCGCCCCCGCGGGCGGGCCGGGGGAAACCACCCGCTTCGGCGAGCTGGCCCGGCGCATCTGGGCTCCGCTGCTGGCCCAGGAAAGCCAGGGGCAGCCGTGACCGGTCATGCTGCGGCCGGTCTGCGCCACCGATTGCGAGCGGCTGGGTGCGAAGGGGTGGAATACACCGCCGCGGCGCGTGTTGGTCGCCCCTCGGCGGTCGAGTGCACGGCAGAATGGCAGCTCGGACAGTCGCGTTCGGCCGCATCGACGAACCAGGCCCGCGCGGCGTGGCCGGTCCACCGCGTGCTCGCGATGTCCGCGGACCGCGTGACGTCCGGCCACGCAGGAGGGAGGCACGCGTGACCATTCAGGAAACCTCCTTCATCGCGCCCGCGTTCGGCACGGCCGACGCGTTCGAGCCGTACGGGCCGTTGCCGACCGGAACGACCGCGCTGGAAGCCAGCGCGGGGACCGGCAAGACGCATGCCATCGTCGGGCTGGCCGTACGCTACGTCGCCGAGGCGGGCATCGAGGTGTCCCGGCTGCTGCTGGTGACGTTCAGCCGCGCCGCGACCCAGGAGCTGCGGGAGCGCACCCGCGACCGGTTCGTCGCCGTCGCCGCCGGATTGGCCGACCCGGACGCGGCGCGGGCACACGCCGACGAGCTGGTCCGGTACCTGGCCGACGCCGACGAAGGGGAGGTCCGGCTGCGGCAGCGGCGCCTGCTGACGGCGCTGTCGGATTTCGACGCGGGCACCATCGCGACCACGCACAGCTTCTGCCAGCGGATGCTCGACGAGCTCGGGTTCGCGGGCGAACACGATCCCGGCACCCGGCTGGTGGAGTCCGTCGACGACCTCGTCGCCACGGTCGTCGACGACCTGTACCTCCACCGCTACGCCCGTGCCGAACCTCCGTTCCCGGTGAAGGAAGCCCGCACACTCGCTCTGGCCGCGGTGCGGGACCGGCACGCGGTGCTCGTCCCCGATGGGGAGTCCGGTGCGAGCGAGCGGGTGGCGTTCGCGCGCGCCGCCCGCGCGGAGACCGAACGACGCAAACGGCTGACCGGGCTGCGCGATTTCGACGACCTGCTGGTGCTGCTGCACGACGTGCTCGCCGATCCGGAGCACGGCCCGCGCGCCTGCCGCCGCATCCGCGCCCGCTACCGGGTCGCTCTGGTCGACGAGTTCCAGGACACCGACCCGCTGCAATGGGACATCCTGCGCAGGTCGTTCCACGGACACACCACCCTGGTCCTGGTCGGTGATCCGAAGCAGGCGATCTACGCCTTCCGCGGCGCCGAGGTGCTCAGCTACCTGGACGCGGTCGCGCACGCGGGCACCCGCAAGGAGCTCACCACCAACTGGCGCAGCGATGCGGGACTGCTGGCCGCCCTGGACCACCTGCAGGGCGGTGCGGCGCTGGGGCACAAGGAGATCGGCGTGCATCCGGTCACCGCGACCAGGCCGTGGTCGCGGTTGTCCGGTCCGGACGAGCTGACCACCCCGATGCGCGTCCGGTGCCTGCCCCGCACCGGCGCCGGGCCGCTGAACAAGTCCGGGTTCCCGTCCGTCGGCCGCATGCGGGCCGAGGTCGCCGACGATCTGGCCGCGGACATCGTCCGCCTTCTCGAATCGGGTGTGTTGCTCGACGCGAAAGCCGAGCCCGTCGTCTCCGCGGCGGATTCGAGCGCCTCGCTGCCCGGAGACGCGGCGCGCAGGCCGATCGGACCCGGTGATGTCGCGGTGCTGGTGCGGACCCGCTCGCAGATCGACGTGGTACGCGCCGCGCTGGACCGCGTCGGCGTCCCCTCCGTGCTCGCCGGCGGCATCAGCGTCTTCGCGACCAGCAGTGCGAGCGACTGGCTGTGGGTGCTGCGGGCGCTGGAACAGCCGCACCGTGGCGACCGGGTGCGGCTGGCCGCGTGCACCCCGCTGTTCGGCGTCACCGCGGCCGAGATCGATAGCGGCGGAGCCGATCTCGTCGGGCGGATCAGTGCGCAGTTGCGCGAGGCCGCGCGGCTGTTCACTCGTGCCGGATTCGCGGCCGTCTTCGAGCAGATCGCCGCCGAAGCCCGCCTGGCGCAGCGGCTGCTCGCCGTGGAGAACGGGGAGCGCCTGCTCACCGACCTGCGGCACATCGCGCAACTGCTCGACCAGGTCGCGCTCAGCGAGGGACTCGGGCTGACCGCGCTCACCCGATGGCTGGCCGACCGGGTCCGCGATCCGGCCTCCGGCGCCGTCGCCGACCGCAGCCGCAGGCTGGACCGGGACGCCGCCGCCGTGCAGATCGCGACCGTGCACGCCAGCAAGGGGCTGGAATTCCCGGTCGTCTACCTGCCGTTCGCCTGGGACAGCGCGAAGAACCCGTACCCCGCGACGCTGCTGTTCCACGACGACGACGGGGCGCGCGTGCTCGACGTGGGCGGCCAGGACGCCCCGGGCTACGCCGAACGCAAGGCACGCAGCGAAGCCGAGGAGGCGGGCGAGGAGCTGCGGTTGTTGTACGTCGCGCTCACGCGGGCGATGTGCCAGATCGTCGCTTGGTGGGCGCCGGCGATCACCACCGCGGCCTCCCCGCTGCACCGGATGGTCTTCGGGCGAGCCGACCGCGGCGCCGCGGTCGCCGCGCGCGCCACCGTGCCCGCGGATGCCGTTGCCGGGTCCGCCCTTTCGGCCTGGGCGGAGGACGCGGGAGCGGCGATCTCGGTGACGGCGGTGGCAGGAAGCGACGACGCCGAGATCCGGCGGGTGCGTACCGAGCCCGCGCTCGGCGAGCTGGCGACCGCGCGGTTCGACCGCGTCCTGGACCAGCAGTGGCGGCGCACCTCGTACTCGGCGCTCACCGCGTCGGCGCACGGACCCGCCGTGCTCGACACCGACAGTGAACCAGAGGACGCCAGGGGTCCCGGGGACGAGCCCGCGAGCACGCCGCCGATCGGCGCCGAGCCGGAGCCGACCGGAGCCGCCTCGCTGATGAACGCGCTGCCCTACGGCGCAGAGTTCGGCACCCTCGTGCACGGCGTGCTGGAACGGATCGACACCGATCGTGCCGATCTGGCGACCGAGGTGGGCGCACGCTGCCGCGCGGCGGTCGCGGAGCTGATGGCCGAGGCAGACCCCGAACAGCTCGCCACCGCGCTGCTCGCGGTGCTGCGGACGCCGCTCGAGGGCGGCTGTCTGGCCGACGTCGCCGGCCGCGACCGCCTCACCGAGCTCGAGTTCGAACTGCCGCTGGCGGGTGGCGACCGGACCGGCGCCACCGCGGCGACGCTGCGACGGATCGCCGACCTGCTGCGTGCCCACCTCCCGGCGGACGACGACCTGTACGGATACGCGGACCTCGTGGCAGGCTTGGCGGACATCCCGCTGCGTGGCTACCTGACCGGCAGCATCGACGCGGTGCTGCGTGTCACGGACGGCGCGGCGCCACGGTTCGTCATCGTGGACTACAAGACCAATCGGCTGGGCACCGGCGATCTCACCGTCGCGCACTACACGCGCGATCGGATGGCCGCCGAGATGTCGCGCTCCCACTATCCGCTCCAGGCGCTGCTGTATTCCGTTGCGCTGCATCGATATCTGCGCTGGCGACTGCCGGGCTACGACCCGGCGCGCCACCTCGGCGGCGTTCGATACCTGTTCGTGCGCGGCATGATCGGACCGGCGACGCCGCCCGGCTGTGGTGTCTTCGACTGGTACCCGCCCGCCGATCTGGTCGTCGCACTGTCGGCGCTGCTGGCCGGGGAGACCGCAGGATGACATCGATCCAAGTGGCGCAGCGGGGAACCGGCCTGCTGCGTACGTTCAACGAGGCGGGTGTGCTGTCGGCCGCCGACGTGCACGTGGCGCTGCGGCTGGGCAGGCTGGGCCGGGAACCCGCCGAGCAGGTGCTGTTCGCGGCGGCGCTGGCCGTGCGGGCGGTGCGTTCCGGCTCGGTGTGCCTGGAACTGCACCGGATGCGGGAGATCGGCGTCGACGCCGACGAAACCTGGGACGCGGGCATCGATCCGGCGACGCTGCCGTGGCCGGACATCGCGGCGGTGGTCGCCGCGCTGCGGGTCAGCCCGCTGGTGTGCGGCGGACCGGCGGGGCCGCTGCGGCCGCTGCGGTTGGTGGAATCCCAGGGGCCGGGCGATTCGGGTCCGCTGCTCTACCTGGATCGGTACTACCGGCAGGAGCAGACGATCCGCCGGGTGCTCACCGAGCGATCCGCCCACCACCCGGTAGCCGACCCGCGGATCGTGCGCCGCGAATTGGATCGGTTGTTCGACGCATCGGCCGCAGCGGCGCCGGATCGCCAGCGCCTGGCTGCCGCGCTCGCCGCGACGCATTGGACCACCGTGGTGGCGGGCGGTCCCGGCACCGGGAAGACCCACACGATCGCGCGGATCATCGCGCTGCTGGCCGCACACCGCAAGGCCGAGCCGAAGCTGCCCGCGCTGCGCATCGCGCTGGCCGCGCCGACCGGCAAAGCGGCCGCGCGGCTGCAGGAAGCCGTTCGCGAGCAAGCCGATTCGCTCGGGTTACCGGAACTCACCGCCGCGACGCTGCATCGGCTGCTCGGCTGGCAACGCGGCCGCGGCACCCGTTTCAGACATCACGAGTTCAATCGCCTGCCCTACGACGTGATCGTGGTCGACGAGACGTCGATGGTCTCGCTCACCATGATGAGCAGGCTGTTGGCCGCGCTGCGCCCGGACACCCGCCTGGTCCTGGTCGGCGACCCGGACCAGCTCGCCTCGGTCGACGCGGGTGCCGTGCTGGCCGACCTCGTCGCCGGACCGGTCGCCGCCACCCCGAACCCGGTACTCGACCAGATTCTCGGCCCGGAAACGGCAGCGTCCGCCGATCATGCGGAAGCGCTGACCGCGCTGGAGCGGACCCGTCTGCGCGGCGGCATCGTGCGATTGACCCGCGGCCGCAGATTCGGCGGCCGGATCGCCGACTTGGCCGTCGCGGTGCGGGCCGGTGACGCGGACGCCGCCCTCGCGCTGCTGCGTGCCGGCGGCGACGAACTCTCGCTGAGCGGGCCCGATGACCTGACCGCGGTGCGTGCGGACGTCGTCCGTGCGGCGGACGCGGTCACCGGCGCGGCGCTCGAGGGTGATGCGGCGGGTGCGCTCAGCGCGCTGGAATCGCACCGGTTGCTGTGCGCGCATCGCCAAGGGCCTTTCGGCGTCGAACGCTGGGACCGGATGGCCGCCGAGTGGGCCGCTGGCGGGGGAGCGGGTCCCGACGCCTACCAGGCGCCGTGGTACCCCGGCCAGCCGCTGCTGGTGACCGCGAACGATCACGAGGCGCGCATCTACAACGGCGACACCGGCGTCGTCGTGCGCATGCCCGACGGTTCACTACGGGCGGCGCTGCAACGCGGCAGCGAACCGTACCTGGTGCATCCCACCCAATTCCCCGCGGTGGTGACGGTCTTCGCCATGACCATCCACCGCAGCCAGGGCAGCCAGTACGACACCGTCTCCATCGTGCTGCCCGAGCCCGAGTCGACCCTGCTGACCAGGGAACTGCTCTACACCTCGATCACCAGGGCCCGCCGCCACGTGCGGATCATCGGAACCGAGGAGTCCATCCGCGCCGGCATCGCGCGCCGCGTGCTGCGCGCCAGCGGACTGTCGCGGCAGGAAGGGAAACCGCGTCCCTGATGAAATCTCACGTTCGCGCCGCCCGCGGCGTCTACCCGGTGTGAGTCTCCCCCCGTTCGAGGAAATAGTGGCCGAGTACGGCCCGATGGTGTTGCGCGTCTGCCGGGCGGTGCTCGGTCCGTCCGACGCGGCCGACGCGTGGTCGGAGACGTTTCTCTCGGCCCTGCGCGCGTTTCCCGGCCTCTCCTCGGACACGAACATCGAAGCGTGGCTGGTCACGATCGCGCACCGCCGCGCGATCGACGTCGGCCGGTCGCTCAGCCGCGCGCCCGTGCCGGCCGCGACGCTGCCGGAACGTCCCGCCGCCGACCCCGACCCAGCCGACTACGACCCCGATCTCTGGGCCGCTCTGCGCGCGCTGCCGACCAAGCAGCGCCAAGCGGTCGCCTACCACTACCTGGCCGGGCTTCCGCACGCGGAGATCGCCGAACTGCTCGGCAATTCCCCCGACGCCGCCCGCCGCGCCGCTGCGGACGGCCTGAAGACCCTGCGCAAGCTCTACCCAAAGGATCAAGCATGATGGCCACTCTCGATCGCGGCGACCTGAACGGGCTGTCGCGCGCGCTGACTCCCGACGCCGACCTGCTCGCCACCCTGCACGCGCGATTGGTGGCCGAAGCGCAGGCCGCGGATCTGCTCGATGTCGCCTATCGCACGGTCGACACCCCGGTGGGCGCGCTGCTGCTGGCCGCCACGCCTGCGGGCCTGGTCCGCGTCGCCTATCCCACCGAGGACCACGACGCGGTGCTCGCCATGCTGTCCGCGCGGATCAGCCCGCGGATACTCGCGGCGCCCGCGCGGCTGGACGCCGCGGTGCGGCAGATCGACGAATACTTCACCGGTGCTCGAACGCATTTCGATCTGCCGCTGGATCTCCGGCTGACGGCGGGGTTCCGCCGCCAGGTGATCGAGCATCTGCCCGCCATCGGTTATGGGCAGCGCGCGAGTTACGGCGCGGTGGCCGCGGCCGTCGGCAACCCACGCGCCGTGCGGGCGGTCGGCTCCGCGTGTGCACACAACCCGCTGCCCGTAGTGATTCCTTGCCACCGGGTGGTGCGCGGCGACGGGTCCATCGGACAGTACGTCGGCGGCGTCACCGCGAAGCACACCCTGCTGAATCTGGAGGCGGCGTGAGCGAGCACACCATAGTGCCGAAGTCGAGTGTCAGTGCGGTGCGGGCATGACCGGGCAGACGTGGAGGCGGTCGGAAGACGCTGCGGCCCTGGCGGATCGGGTCGATGCCCAACCGTGGTCGGGGCTGCTCGAGGAGCTCGACGCCTACGGCTGCGCGGCCGGCGGGCCCATCCTCACTCCGGACGAGTGTGCCGAGTTCAGCGCGATGTGGGACGACACTGCACGCTTCCGGGCGACCGTCGAGATGGCGCGCTACCGGTACGGCGAGGGCACCTACCGGTACTTCGCCGAACCGGTGCCCGAGCCGATCATGACGCTGCGTGCGGCGTACTACCGGAAACTGCTGCCGCTGGCTCGATCTTGGGCCGAGCGGCTCGGTGATCCGGCCCCGTGGCCGGACGAGTTCGCCGAGTGGCTCGACGCCTGTCACGCCGCGGGACAGCGCAAGCCGACCCCGATCCTGTTGCGCTACACCGCGGGTGACTGGAACGCCCTGCACCGCGACCTCTACGGCGACCTGGTCTTTCCGCTTCAGGTGGTCATCGGCCTGGATCGGCCCGGTACCGACCACACCGGCGGGGAATTCCTGATCGTGGAGCAACGGCCGCGCGCCCAGTCGAAAGCGACTGTCTCCGTGCTGGAACAGGGGCATGCGTTGATCTTCACCACCCGCGATCGTCCGATCCGGTCCAGCCGCGGGTGGTCGCGCGCTCCGGTCCGGCACGGTGTCAGCCGCGTGCGTAGCGGTCTGCGGCATACGCTCGGCCTCGTGCTGCACGACGCCGAATAGCCGGTGTACACGTTGCTCGGCGCCGACGGCCGACCGTACCGCAGCGCCACCCCTGGCCGGTACGGCGGCCACCGCCGCAGCCGGATCTACGGCCGCCTCGACTGCCCCTCGGCCCTGCGCGCCCTGGCTCGCGGCGCGTACCGCCCGTATAGGGTCTTCTTCGCCAGCGAGTCGGACGCGGTCGCCGCGGGCTACCGCCCCTGCGCGGTCTGCATGCCGGTGCGCTACGCCGCGTGGAAAGCGCTGCGGCGATAGCGATGCCGGGGCATGTCTGGTGTGGCTCGCAGCGGATCGCAGGGACAACGAGCTGGTGGCCGTGGCGTCCACGGCCACCAGGTGCTCGATCAAGCGCTCGTCGGGGTGCGTTCCTCGATGCGGTCGACGGTGGCCGGGACGATGCGACGGCGACGCCGCGGCGACCACCAGTTGGCCGGGCCCATCAGCTGGACCAACGCGGGGACCAGAAGCATGCGGACCAGAGTGGCGTCCACGACCAGGGCGATGATCATGCCGAGCCCGAGGAAGCGCATAGGCCCCAGCGGGGACAGGGTGAACGCCCCGGTGACGATCACCAGCAGGGTCGCTGCGGCGGTGATGACGCGGGCGGTCTTGACCGTGCCGATACGCACCGACGCCGCGGTGTTCGCGCCCGCGTCGTGTGCCTCGACCATGCGCGACAGCAGGAATACCTCGTAGTCGGTCGACAGTCCGAACACCACGGCGATGATCAGGACCAGCATCCCCGCCACGATCGGTCCCGGACTCACGCCGAGCACACCCGACAGGTGTCCGCCACAGAAGATCCAGGTGAGCACACCGAACGTGGCGGCCAGACTGAGGAACGCCAAGGTGACCGCCTTGAGCGGCAGCACGATCGAGCGGAACGCCGCGAACAGCAGCACCATCGTCGCGGCGACCATGACGAGGATCATCCACGGCATTCGGGCGACGATCGAGCGCACGCTGTCGACGGTGGCCGCCGTATCGCCGCCGATCCACACCACGGTGCCGTCCGGCGGAGTCAGTTCGCGCATGCCACGCACCGTTGCACCCGCTGCTTCGGTGCGGTCGGTGTTGCTGAGGAACGCGTGGAACACCACGAAGTCCTCCGCACGACCTACTTGCACGACCTGCCGCAC
Organism: Nocardia sp. NBC_00508; assembly: GCF_036346875.1. NCBI lineage: Bacteria > Bacillati > Actinomycetota > Actinomycetes > Mycobacteriales > Nocardiaceae > Nocardia > Nocardia sp. NBC_00508. The sequence goes on from NZ_CP107852.1 coordinate 6,333,519, forward strand.
ACCCTCGACTTTGCCGAGTGCGGACGCCGTCGCGTCGACGGCTGCCGACTGCGGTGGCCCGTCCACTCCGTGCAGCACGGCGGTGACCCCGCTGCCCGCCGCGGGAAACTGCTCCGTGAGTTCCTCGACGGTGGTGCGCATCTGGTTGCCCGCGGGCAGTGCGCGATGGTCGATATCGCCGAGCCGCAGTCCGGTCAGCGGAGCCGCGAACACCAGCAGGGCGGCGCCGACGGCGACCGTCACCAGACCCGGTCGCCGCAGGACGCGGTCGACGAGGCGTCCCCAGAACCGCTCGGTGCGGTCGGTGGCCCGCGCGGTGCCGATGCGCGCGCCGAACAGCGCCAGTAGAGCGGGCAGCACGGTGAGCGAGAGCCCGGCGGCCAGCGCCACCGCGGTGATCGCGCCGATGCCCAGCGACCGCAGCACCGCTTGCGGAAAGACGAACGTGCCCGCGAACGCGCAGATCAGCAGCAGCGCCGAGAACGCGACGGTGCGGCCGGCCGTGGCGTAGGTGCGGGTGATCGCGGATTTCACGTCGTGCCCGTCGGCGACCTCCTCGCGGAACCGGGTGACCAGGAACAGCCCGTAGTCGATGGCCATGCCGAGCCCGAGCAGCGAGGCGACGTTCACCGCGAACGTGCTCACCTCGGTGACCTCGGCGAGCGCGCGAATCGCTCCCATCGCGCCGAGCACCGTCAGGCCGCCGACCACCACGGGGAAGGACGCGGCGACGAAACCGCCGAACACCACCACCAGGATCGCCAGCGTCAGCGGCAGCGACAGGGTTTCGGCCCGGAGGAGATCGTGCCGGGACTGCACGTTGATCTCGGTGGAGATCGCGCTGTAGCCGGACAGGTCGGTCGCTACACCGGGAACGCGCAGCTTCGGTTCGATGTCCGGATACACGCTGACCCGCTGGTTGGCGTCACCGGCGAGGTACACCACCGCCAGGGCGTGCCGATTGTCCGCCGAACGTAGGAACTGCTTACGCGCGAACCCGGCATTCCAATAGGTTTCGACGGGGCGTTGCAGCATGGCCGGGTCGACCTGGGCGAGTGACTCCTGGACGCGGGGGCCGATATCGTCGAGCGTCTGTCCCTCCGGTGCGGTGTACCGGACGACGATGTCGGGATTCTGCGGGCCGAAGTGCTCGCCCACCAGCTCGTCCACGCGCGCCGACTCACTGCCGGGATCGATGAATCCGGCCGCGGTGACTTTGTCGGATGCTCCGAGTCCGACCAGACCGGCCAGCAGCATCACCGCGGCTAGGACGGCGAGCACCGTGCGGGGCCGGGCAAGGACGAAGCGGATCGGGGCGGTCATCGCACGACCACCTCATGCGGCGCCAGCTCGGCCTCCAGCCGGGCGGCGATCTTGTCCAACAGCGCCTCCAACCGAGCCTCGATGCCGGCGCCGTTGCGGCAGGAGACGCTCAGCTCCAGCTTCCCGCCCGCTTCGACCATGGCGAACAGCAGCGGCATCGCGCCGCTGTGCTGAGGCAGCACCCGCACGCCGGTCGGCGTCCAGCCGGGGACCGCCATCTCGTCCAGATCGAAGGTGCCCATGTGGGACACGGTGGCCGACACCAGGTTCCGGTTCAGCCGCGCCCCGGCCCAGTTGCTCGTGCGCAGCACGCCGCGGATGACGCCGGGTGGGAATTTCGACAGCCGCCCGTTGTCGAGCTGGTCGAGTTCCCGCTTTTCCCGCAGCCCGCTGCGCATTCGGGTGCTGATCGCCGCCCAGCTCTCGCCGGGGGCGACGTCGAGGAACAGCGGCAGCGCCAGGTTGGCGGTGGAGCGCAGGGCGGGGTCGTGCCTGCGCAGGTCGACCGGAATCATGAAGCGCGACTTGGCTCCCGACTCGGCGGCCAGGATCGCCGCGACCCGTGCGACGATGCCCTTGCCGGTCGCGTTGATCGTGCGGTGACGCAGCAGCCAGCGCGCGGCCGTCCGGTTCTGGCGGCCGCGCCCGGTCGCCGCCTTGAAGGTGGGCAGCACCAGGGTCGGTCTGCCCGGCGCGCCGATCCGGGCGACGAGTTCGGCGTCGGCGATCGGGTCGGGCGCGCCGAGCGGCGGGTATCCGCGCAGTACGCGGAACACGTCGTCCACCCAGACGCGCAGGCCCATGCCGTCCATCACGCCGTGGAATGCGCGGAACACGACGGTGGTCTGTTCTCCGGTGACCAGCAGCACTTCGGTGGTCCGGTCCGGAGTCGGACCGATAGGTGTGTTCAGCACCGCATCGTTCTCCAGCGCGGCGTAGTTCAGCGACCAACCCGGCACGTGACGCACGCGGGCGGCCAGACCGCAGTCCACCCACTCGTCACCGTCGCGGATCAGGCGTGCGCCGGGGTTGGCGGCCGAGGCCACGTCGACGGCCCGCTGCAACGCCGCCGGATCCAGGCTGCCGTCGCCGTGGACGGCTAGGTGCATCACGAACGGCGGTGTCACGGTCCGGGTGAAGAAGTACAGACGTTCGGTAGGGGTGATCTTCCTGCGGAAGACGGTGGCGTTGCTCATGCTGGCCTCCGATCCCGGTCTTCAGCGCAGACTTCGGGTGAGTTCGACCGCCCCGCCCTGGTTTTTCAGCCATGCCAGGAAGTCGGTCAGCCCGCGGTCGCGGTCCACGACCGGCTGGTAGCCGAAATCTCGTGCGGCTGCGGTGGTGTCGTAGGTGGCGCTGCGGGTCAGCAGCGCGACGGTGTAGCGCGACAGCGGAGGCGACCAGCGGGTCGCAACGGCCGGGATGCGCCAGATCGTCTCGATGACGCGCACCGCGGCGTCGAGCACCGTGCGGTTGGGTCTCCTCGTCGGTCGCTGGTACCCGAGCTTGGTGGCGACCTCGCCGAGGAAGCCCCAGACCTCCGTCTTCTCGGCATCGGCGATGAAATACGCCTTGCCGCCCACCGCGTCCGAGTCCGCCGCCTTCACACAGGCGTCGACGATGTTGTCGACGTGGCAGAGCGAGGCGTAGACGGCGCGGCCGAAGGACAGGTCCGGCAAGGTCCCCGCGCCGGCCCGGCCGAGCATCCGCACGATCGGACCGGAGCGGTCGCCCGCACCCCAGATCGCGCGCGGGCGCAGGGCACAGGTGCGGAATCCGGTGCTGTCGGCGGCCAGGACGGCTCGTTCGGCCGCGGCTTTGGTCTCCGCGTACAGGTTGAGGTAGCGCCGCGGGTACGGCACCGATTCGTCGACGTCGAGCTGGTCGCCGCCGTAATAGTCCATCATCGCGCTCGGGCTGGAGATGAACACGAATCGTCCGGCTCCGCTTCGCCGGGCTGCCTCGAGCAGCCGCTCGGTGGCCCGGACGTTCTCGTTCCAGAACTGTTCCCTGGTGCCGCGCTCGTCCACCCGCGCCGCGCTGTGGAACACGATGTCGACGCCGTGCGTCGCCTGCTCGAGCGAGACGGGGTCGGTGAGATCGCCGTAGATCAGCTCGATCTTGTCGATGTCGTCGCGCAGGTCGGCCAGGTTACTGGTGCGGCGCACCAGAATCGATACGGCGTGCTCGCCGTCGCGCACGAGCCTGCGCACCAGTGCCCCGCCGAGAAATCCGGACGCACCGGTTACCAGAACTTTGCTCATTGCTCTCACTCCTTGCCGGGCTGGGTTCGCCACCAGGTCAAGCCGAAGATCTGCGTCAATACGGCGGTCTCGATCCGACCGCGTCCCGAGCCCTCGGCGGCGCGCAGGGCCGCCGGAATCTGGGCCGCGTGCACCACCACGCTGAGGAACGCGTCGATCCACCACACCGTGCGCAGGAGTCGGCTGTCCGGGACACGGTCGGTTGCCACGGCCAGCACGCCGCCGGCCAGATACAACCACCCGAGTACGGGAATCGCCCTGAATGCAGTTGTTTTCATTGTGTTATGTGTCCGTTCCGAGCCGATTTGCCGCCCACACCGCGAGTCGTTCGCGCCCGATCTTGGCGTTGTGCCGGATATCGACCGGGAAGGACGGATGGACCAGGAAGTCGGCGATCGTGCTGGTGAGGTCGAACTGTGCGCCGCGGGCCCGCAGCGCGGGCTCGACGACGTCCGGGTCCGCGCCCGGCTTCACTTCGACGCAGAGCACCGGCCGCTGGGCGCCACGCGGGCCGACCCCTACCAGTGCCGTACGCGCCACGCCCGCGACGGTGTTGAAGATCTGCTCGACCTGGACGGTGAACATCGGTCCGTGCGCCGTGCTCACACGCTGGCTTTTGCGTCCGCAGAACCAGATCCGTCCCTGCTCGTCGATCCACGCGAGATCGCCGGTGCGGTGCCAGATCCGATCGCCGTCGAGGATCTTGCCCTGTGCGTTCGCCTGCTGCGGCCAGTAGTACCTGGTGCTGACGTTCGGCCCGGTGACAACGAGTTCGCCGATGCCGCGGGTGGTTTCCAGCTCGCCGGCGAGTTCGTCGGCTCGGGCCATGGTCGCAATCGGATCGTCGGTGATCGCCACGATTCGTGCCTGCACCTGGTAGGACGGTCGGCCGATGCAGGTACCCTCGCCCTGGTGCGCCCGCCCGACCAATCCATCCAGCAGTTCGCGGGATTCGATGGTCGACATCGGCAGCGCTTCGGTGGATCCGTACCCGGCGACGACCTGTACGTCCTCGTTGAGCACCTCACGCAGCCCGGCGATGCACCAGTCCGGTACCGGAGCCCCGCCGGAATAGATGCTGTCCAGCGACGGCAGCGTGGCCGGGTGGGCACGCAGATGCTCGAGCAGCGGGATCAGGACGGCCGGGGAGGCGAACATGGTTCGCACCCCGAACTTCTGGATCGCGTCCGCCACGTGCGCGGGATCCGTCGCGCCGACCTTGCTCGGGATCAGCGGCGGCAGCACGCAGCGCGAGCCGAGCAGCAGGTCGAGCACCCCGACCAGCGGAAGGGTGATCAGCGAAGCCTCCGGCGTGACTTCGCCCCGTGCCATATGCACCTGGTCGACCATCGCGGCCAGGTTGCCGTGGGTCAACTGCACGGCCTTGGCCGGTCCCGTGCTGCCGGTGGTGAACGCGATCAGCAGCAGGTCGCCCTCGGTGGCCGGACGGCCCGGCGCCACCCGACCTGTGGGCGTCCGGCCCCAGGCCCGCAGCGATTCACCCCGCCAGAACCAGCGTTTGCCGACCGTGACGGCAGTGTGGACGGTGCGGAAGCTGCGCGGGAACAGCACGCGCAACGCGTGCGCCTGCGGTATGCCGATGAACGCCTCGGCGTCCACGGCGCGCAGGCAGCGCAACATCTTCCGCACGCCCATGCCGGGGTCGATCACCACCGCCACCGCCCCGACCTTCAGCAGCCCGAACATGATCGCGTACAGCTCGGGGCTCGGTAGCACCAGCACGATCGTGCGCGTCCCCGCGCCGACCCCCGCCGCGGCCAGCCTTTCGGCGATCGTTTCCGACCACAGGTCCAGCTCGCGGTAGGTGAGTTGCCGGTAGGCCGGCAGGCCATCGGGGTCGACCCCGTCCGCGTAGCGCACCGCCACGCGGTCGGGGTCGGTGCGGACGACCGCACGAAACCGATCGATGGCCTGCCAGTAGGTTCCCGTCGTCACGCAGGCGCCCCGACGAGCACGGGCAACCGGTACAGCACCGCCGCGGCAGCCGGACCCGCGCCCGCGGCGACGAACAGCACTTGGCGGTAATCGGCGAGCTTGTCGTCCGCGACCGCCAGGTCGTACGCCGCGGTGAGCGCGGCCGTATGCGGGTCGCCGTAGCGCAGATCCGGTGTGTGGACCGATCGCTGGTCGATGCCGAGGGCGGTGGCCAGCTTCGCCGGGAACTCCGGTGCCGGCGTCGACGCGATCAGCGCGATCTCGCCCAGCGAGGCATGGTCCGACTCGGCCAGCGCTCGACGTGCGGCGTCGACGGCCACCTCCAGCAGGCGGTCTTCGAAGCCGGGCTCCCGTACCACGGTGATCACGCCGCGCCCCTGGTTGCCCATCGTCGTGGTGTCGAGATAGCCCTCGACCGCCGGCGTACCTTCACCTTTCACGCTGTGCACCGTGCCGAAGCCGACCGGTTCGTCGGTGCGCTCCAGCAACAGTGCCGCGCCGGAGGTGGCATAGGGGAACTCGTCGTCGGCGATGTAGCGGGTCATCGACGGATGGGTGTCGCCGGACACGATCAGCACGTGCTCGGCGCTGCCGGTCTCCAGGACCGAGGTGGCCACCTGAACCGCGTTGAGCACGCTGATCGCCCCGTTCATCAAATCGAACGAGAAGGTCCTCGGGTCGTCTTTGGCGTATTCCAGGCCGATGCCGGCCGCCTTCTGGATCAGCGCCGACACCGCGGGTTCCATGATGTTCGAATCACGGAAGATGCCTGCGTTGATCAGCAGGCCGACCTGATCGGAACGGATTCCGGCGCGCTGCAGGCTCTGCTTGGCAGCGCGGGCGGTGTGCTCGACGATGCTGTGGCTGTCGCCTGCCCGGCTGACGCCGGTGGACTTGATGCGCACACTCATGACAGACCTCAGACCTTCAGCGACGAGATGGTGGTGGACACGAACCCGGTGACGATGCCGGAGGCCGCCGGGATCAGCAGCAACTTCGAACCCGCAGGGAGGCTCTGCTGGCTGAGCTGGTCGTGCAGCACCATGAAATGCGATGTGGTGGAGGTGTTTCCGTACTTCTCGATGACCCGGAGATCCGGCGGCATCGGGCTGCCGAACTCACGCTCGGCGATGGCGTTCATCCACGGAATGGCGGCGGCGCCGAACTGGTGGTGGATGACGTAGTCGAACTTCTCGTCGGCGAAGGTCTTGCCCTGCGCCTCGAGGAACTTGCGCTGGGTGTTGGTGCCGAGCAGGAAACGGTCCTCGTTGTGCATCGTGCGGTTGTCGGTGTACATCGCCACGCCCTGGGTCTTGCCGCTCGGCATGCCGAGGCACAGGTGCGAGTATTCCGCGGCCGTCATCATCTCGATGTAGTGGATAACATCGTTTTCATCGACGGCCTGGTCCAGCACGATGGCGCATCCGGAGTCGCCGACGGTCAGCGAAGCGAACTGCCGATCGTATTTCTCGGAAATCTCGTTTACCGCGGTGTCGGCGATTGCGCTAATCGCTTCACCACTGACGACGATTCCGTTTCGGACGGCGCCGGAGCGGATCATCCGGTCCAGGATGTAGGTGCCGGTGAGCATTCCGGCGCAGGCGTTCGAAATATCGAACGCAATAGCGTTCTTGGCACCGATAAGACGGCTGATCGACAAGGCGAACGAGGGCTCCATATACAAGCGGGTGGCATCCTTGCTCCGCGAGATCGAGGTGGAGATGATCACGTCGATGTCCTCTGGGCCATACTGTGACCTGGACAGACAGTCCTCGACGGCCTTTATGGCGAGAGTGAACGAATCTTCGTGAGTTTCCGGTCGAGTGTCGCGCACCCGGCGTTCACGGACGCCGGTGATTTTCTCAAGATCGAACGAAGGGCGTTCCTTCATTCGGCCCAGTAGTTCATCTGTGGTGACGACTTTCGATGGCAGATAGGCGCCGATGGATTCGAAGCGAGAATGAGACACGAGCGCTCCTGAAATCGTGGACATATACGGTTCCGGATCGACTCTGATCGTCGGTGAGATTGACACTACCCGACAGTAACAACGGATGGCTATAGGTGCGGCGCGACGACCGTCTGAGACGGAAATCACTACCCGGACTTGATGTTTCGTTAGGTATCACCAACTGGTGATCGACTGGCTATGGCGTTCGCAGCATTGCGATTCGGCCGCACGGATCCATTTGTCCGCCTGTTTCGCATTCGGCACCGCGTACGGGGCGCGAGGCCGGCGAATCCGCCGCATTCGGAATGGCAACTGATCGGCTATTGCCGAATGGTGGTTGTTCGCGCGCGGTCGGCGGGTTGTGCCCACCGGTGGATGTGAGTGAGTTCACTGCGAGTCTCGCATTACGTGACCGGTCGGTACCGCGAGGTCTGTCCGGCCTGTCCATTTTGCGAACCCTGTTGTGGTGGAAGGGAACCCGGGTCTCCCGTCGCCGGCCCGCCGGCTCGTGTCTCGAACCCGCTACCTGGGGAGATAGGGTTGAGGCGGGACCAGTGTCGCCGCGGTGTACCAGGACGTTCTGCGGAGGATGGAGAGGAGAGTCATGACGACCGCAGTCGAGCACGTGGACGTGCTCATCGTCGGCGCCGGACTCTCCGGCATCGGCGCGGCCTGCCACCTGCGGCGGGCCTTCCCGCGGCGGACCTATCTGCTCCTGGAGAGCCGGGCAGCCCTGGGAGGAACGTGGGATCTGTTCCGCTACCCCGGCATTCGCTCCGACTCGGACATGTACACCCTCGGCTACCGGTTCAAGCCGTGGCTGGGGGAGGACTCGATCGCCGACGGCAGCGCCATCCTCGACTACTTGCGCGAGACCGCCGCCGAAAACGGCGTCGACCGCCGTATCCGTTTCCGTCATCGAGTGGTTCGTGCCGAGTGGTCCGGTGCGGACAACCGCTGGACGGTGTCCGCGGAGCGTACCGACACCGGCGAAACCGTCACGTTCACCGCGGGCTTCCTGTTCTCCTGCTCCGGGTACTACCGCTACGACGCCGGGTATGCGCCGGAGTTCCCCGGCGCCGAACGGTTCGCCGGGTCCATCGTGCATCCGCAGTTCTGGCCGGAGGGACTCGACTGCGCGGGCAAGCGGGTGGTGCTCATCGGCAGCGGCGCCACCGCGGTGACGCTCGCGCCTGCGCTCACCGCGCAGGGTGCGCACGTGACCATGCTGCAGCGCAGTCCGAGCTACATCATTTCCGCACCCTCCCGCGACCGGCTGGCGCTGACGGTCCGCCGCTTGCTGCCCGCGCGCGTCGCGTACGCGCTCACCCGCGCCGAGTACGTCGCGATCTCCACCGCGCTCTACCAGTTCAGTAGGCGCAATCCGGAGGGTATGCGCAAACGAATACGCGCCTGGCAGCGGCGCTGGCTGCCCGCGGGCTACGACATCGACGCCCACTTCACACCCCGGTACAACCCGTGGGACCAGCGATTGTGCCTCGCGCGCGACGGCGATTTCTTCCGCGCCATTCGTCACGGTGTGCTCGACGTGGTCACCGACCGGATCGAGACCTTCACCGAGACCGGTCTGCGCTTGGCCTCCGGGGCGACGCTGCCTGCCGATATCGTGATCACCGCGACGGGTTTGAACCTGCAAGTCTTCGGCGGTGTCGGACTCGTAGTGGACGGCACACCCGTGACGCCGTCGGCGACCATGGCCTACAAGGCGATGATGCTGTCCGGCGTGCCGAACTTCGCCTTCGTCATCGGGTACACCAACGCCTCGTGGACGTTGAAGGCGGATCTGGTGTCGGAGTATGTCGTTCGGCTGCTGAGACACATGGATCAGCACGGATACGCGCGCTGCGTTCCGGTCCGCGACCCGGCGGTCGGCCCCGAATCACTGTTCACCGGCTTCACCCCCGGCTACGTGCGCCGTGCGGCGAGCCTGTTCCCGGTGCAAGGTGATCGTGCCCCGTGGCGGTTGCGGATGAACTATCTGCGCGACGTATTCACGCTGCGATACAGCCGGATCGCCGACCGGGCCATGCATTTCGAACGGGCGCGGCGGCACGCGGAAGTCGGGTCCCGGGACTAGGCGTACCTCCGCCTTCGCTCCGGCCGTGCGCGTTATGCGTACCGCCGTGCCTTCGCTCCGGCCGTGCGCGTTATGCGTACCGCCGTGCCTTCGCTCCGGCCGTGCGCGTTATGCGTACCGCCGTGCCTTCGCTCCGGCCGTGCGCGTTATGCGTACCGCCGTGCCTCCGCTCCGGCCGTGCGCGGCTGAGGACGGACTGCGTCCGACAGCGGCCACTATGCTTCGGTGCCGAGCGACGAGCGTGCCGTCGCGATCCGCTCGATGACATCGGCGGCATGTTCGTCGAAACGTTCCCGTGAGACCGGGATCTCGCCGTCGAGCCAGGGGCGGTAGAGGTAGGCCAGCGCGCCGAAGATGGCGTTGGCGTTGAGTGCGATGTCGTGCGCGTCGGGCACCGGATCGGCGTAGTCGCCCGCGCTGATGGTGAACGCGATCGGCGCGGTGAACAAGCCGATGAGCTCGTTCGCCCGCGGCATCAGCACCGGCGTGGCCTGTGACTCCACGAACATGATCCGGCCGCGGCGGCGGTCCTCCACCAGATAGTCGGTGAAGACGCCGACCATGTGGCAGAACATCGCGTCGCGCTCGCTCGGTGCGTTGGGCAGCTCGGTGAGCAGCCGGTCGCGCGCGCCGAGGACCACGGTGTCGAGCACGGTCGTCAGCAGCGCGTCCAGATTGGGGAAGCTCTCGTAGAAATAGCGCTCGGTCAGCCCGGCCTGCCTGCATACGCCCCGCATCGACGTCTCCGCGGCGCCGATGGTGGCCATCAACTCCGTACACGCCTCGATCAGTTGTTCCCGGCGTGCGGCGACGCGGTCGGCGGGGGAGAGTCCGCGCCAGCGACGCATACCCGGAATCGACCCGTCCGCTTCGACCATGGCGTCATCCTCTCACAGCAATCGAATTGACATCATGTGATGTTGACAGCGGTTGATGTCATCAATAGATTGCCAGGACACACGATGGAATGCACGAATCGACGCCGATCTGGGCCGCGGTGTACGTCTGCGGCCCTGGCGCCGTTGGCCGAGGCCGCGCGTGTCGTGCTCGTGCTGCACGACACGGCGGTCTCGCTGCACACCGAGCGGTGGTGATTGCCCGTGCACGATGCGGGCGAATCCCTCGCCGAGGGGATCGGGCCGCCGCAATGGGAGCCCGACGCGCTGCTGTGGCGTGATCAACGTGGTGCTGGACGGCAGGCTCGCGCGCGACCCGCGTGTGCGCGACCCGATCCACCGCGTCGAACAGCGCAGGACCGACAGCCACCCGGTGCCGCGCTGACCAGCGGTTCCGCCTACGGTTCGGCGGGAAATATCGTTGGCAGCGTGAGCGCGTACTCCAGATCGGTCCGGGTGCCGATGGTGGTGAGCAGCACTCGGATCATCGTCAGGCGTGCGGCCGCGACAGTGTCCGCGTCCGGTTCGGCACCGGGTGCGGTGCCCGCGGAGATCCGGTAGACCACGTACTCGCATAGATGCAGTGCGGCGTCCAGGTCGAGCGGGCTCGGGACGGGGCGGCCCAGCTCGGTGAAGGTCTCGCGCACCAGGGCGCGGATGTCGTCGAGTGCCCGCTCCCGATACGCGGACACCGGCGAACCCGGATCGTGCAGCTCGGCGAACAGCGGACGCAGCATCGGACCATGCCCACGCGCCCAGTCCAGGTAGGCGTCGATCAGCCGGATACCCAGCTCGACCGGCTCGTCGGTGCCGGTCAGCGCCGCGCGGATGCCACCGACCAACCCGTCGTTGGAGCTGTCCAGCACCGCGAGCAGCGGTTCGGTCGCATTGCCGAAATAGCGGTAGAACGTCGGCCGCGCCAGCCCCGCCTGTTCGATGATCTGCGCGACGCTCAGCCCACGGGAACCGGTGCGGGTGAACACTTCCGCGGTGGCGAGCACGATGCGGGCGCGCACCTCCTCGGCCTGTTCCCGGGTCTGCGGCGGCCGCCCGCGCCGCGCGGTCGTGGTCTCAGCGGACATCGTGCCGCCTCACAACGGCGCTCCCGGCATACCTGTGTCCCACGACGAACAGCTTGACACGAGGTGTGACATAGACATTAATCTAACATCACTGTTCATTAAATGGTGGTTGCGTGCGGCGCAGCCCACCGTTCTCGAGAGGGCCGATCATGACGACCGCCTCCCAGTCGGCCACCGCCGACGCGCTGCCTTCGTCGCTGGTGCGGCCGCTGCTGGCACACGCCGTCGCGGGCGGCGCCCCCGCGGTCGAGGTGTTCGCGCCCGCGACCGGCGCGAAGATCGCCGACCTGCCGCAGTCCTCCGCCGCCGACATCGAGGACGCGTTCGCGACCGCGCGGGAAGCGCAGCGCCAGTGGGTGCGGCGGCCGGTCCGGGAACGGGTCGCGGTGCTGCGCCGGTTCCACGACATCGTGCTCGCCGAACAGGACACCATCCTCGACATCGTGCAGACCGAGACCGGTAAGGCGCGCGCACACGCCTTCGACGAGGTCGGGGACGTAGCCGTGAACGCCAGGTACTACGCCTCGGTGGCCGACCGGCTGCTGGCCACTCGCAGACCGCGCGGCGTGCTTCCGGTGCTCACCCGGGTCGACGTACGACACCGGCCCAAGGGCGTGGTCGCGGTCATCTCGCCGTGGAATTACCCGCTGGCCTTGGCCGTCTCGGACGCACTGCCCGCCCTCGTCGCGGGCAATGCCGTGGTCGCCCGCCCGGACAACCAGACCGCGCTCACCGCGCTGTGGGCCATCGACGCCGCTGTCCGCGCCGGGTTGCCGCGCGGACTCTGGCAGGCGGTGCTCGGCCGCGGGTCGGTGATCGGCGGTGCGGTGATCGCTCGCGCCGACTACGTCGACTACACCGGCTCCAGCGCGACCGGCCGGACCATCGCCCAGCAGGCGGGCGAGCGGCTGATCGGGTACTCGCTCGAACTCGGCGGCAAGAATCCGCTGCTCGTGCTCGCCGATGCGGACGTGTCCCGTGCGGCCAAGATCGCCATCCGTGCCTGCTTCGCCTCGGCGGGGCAGCTGTGCGAGTCGATGGAGCGGATCTACGTCCACGACAGCGTCTACGACCGTTTCGTCGCCGAATTCGTCGGGCACGTCGAGAAGCTCGAGCTCGGCGCCGGGCTGGATTACGACAGCGACATGGGATCGCTGACCTTCCAGCGGCAGCTCGACACGGTCACCGCGCATGTCGACGACGCGGTCGCGAAGGGCGCCACCGTGCTGGCGGGCGGTCGCGCTCGCCCGGATCTCGGCCCGTACTTCTACGAACCGACCGTCCTGGCCGGAGTGCGGCCCGGGATGACCGTCCACCGCGAGGAGACCTTCGGTCCTGTGGTGTCGATCTACCGGGTGAGCAGCGACGACGAAGCCGTCGAACAGGCCAACGACACCGCCTACGGCCTGAATGCCAGCGTGTGGACCAAGGACACCGCCCGCGGCCGCGCGGTCGCGGCGCGGATCAACGCGGGTTCGGTGAACGTCAACGAGGGCTTCATCGCCGCGTGGGGCAGCGCCGACGCGCCCTCCGGCGGGCTCGGCATCTCCGGCACCGGGCGCAGGCACGGCCCCGAAGGACTGCTGAAGTACATCGACACCCAGACCATCGCGGTGCAGCGGGTGCTGCCGATCGCGCCGCTGCCCGGCATGTCCGAGGCGATGTGGGCCAAGACCATGACGCTGTACTTCGGCGTGATGAAGACGCTGCGGCAGAAGTAACTCGCACGACTCACGGATCAGGAAAAGACACGGATGAAACTGAACACGGTTGCGGGCAAGCGGGTCCTGGTCACGGGAGCCGCGATGGGGCTCGGCAAGCTGTTCGCCGAGCGTGCGGTGCGCGAAGGCGCCGCGGCGGTGGTGCTGTGGGACATCAACGAGGCCGCGCTGAAGGAGACCGCCGCCGAACTGGCCGGCCTCGGCGGCACCGTTGATCACCACGTGGTCGACGTGTCGGCGTCCGATGCGATCGCCGAGGCGGCGGCGACCGTGCGCGACCAGGTCGGCGGCATCGACATCCTGGTGAACAACGCGGGCATCGTGCGCGGCAACAGCTACTTCTGGGAAACCGAGAATCGCGCCGACATCGACAAGACGATCGCGATCAACTCGCTCGCCCCGATGTACGTCACGCTCGAGTTCCTGCCCGCCATGGTCGCGGGCTCCACCGAGGCGCGGGTGCTCACCATCGCCTCGTCGGCGGGCCTGGTGTCGAATCCGCGCATGAGCGTCTACGCCGCGTCCAAGTGGGCGGCGCTGGGCTGGTCGGACTCGGTGCGCATCGAGCTGGAGCAGGCGGGCCACGACCACGTGAAGGTCACCACCGTCTGCCCGACCTACATCAACACCGGGATGTTCGATGGCGCCAAGGGATTCCTGTTCACCCCGATCCTGGAACAGCAGGATGTGGTCGACACTTCGTGGCGCGAGATGAAGAGCGGCACTCCATTGGTCGTGCTGCCCTGGACCTCCCGCCTGAACAAGGCGATCTCCGGTTTGCTGCCGATCAAGCTGCGTGACCTGTTCCTCGACACGGTCGGGGTCTACCACTCGATGGACGAGTTCACCGGCCGCAAGAAGTAGGGCGGCACAGTATGTCGCGTCCCTGCCCCGCCGGGTCTCCAGGCCGTACGGGTCGGTGACGCGTTACCGGGCGAGGAGAGAGATCACCAGCCCGCAGCGTCCTATTTGACGTTGGCCCACTTGGCGAAGTTCGCCAATGCGTCTGCGCTGCGCCGTGCGCGTGCGAGCACCCGCACGGTCTCGTGCACCTGAGGGTGGTTGCGGGTCAGCTCCGGCGCGATCTTTCGCGCCTGTTCGAGGCTGGTCAGGGCACGCTGCTTGTCACCGTGCAGCAACCATGCGCGAGACACGTCGATCCAGTGATGCCCGGCGCGGGAGGGTGCGACCGACGCCGGTAGGCGTACTTGCCCTGCGCGGGATACGGCCGTGGTCCCATCGGACAGTTCGACCGGTACAGCGACGAAATGAATGTCGACGTTCGGCAGATCGAACCTGGTCCCGTACTCCTGATACCGGTCAGAGCTGATCGCCTCGCCGATCCGGCGTGCCTCCTGAAGATGTGCGTTGGCGGTATCGGCGTCGAGCGCACGGGCCGACAGTATCGACCCCCGCAGGTGCAACGCGCCCCGCACCGCGAGGACCTCCGGTGTCGTGGGCAGCTTCTCGCTGGCGGCGTACGCGCGCTCAACGATCCGCAGCCCACCGGCGTACGCGCCGGAGTACAGCAGGATTACCGCGCGATGATATTCCGCCGCGATCGGCCACGCCGGGTCACCACTGCGTTCAGCGGCCCACACGCAGCGCTCGGCGGCCAGCCCGGCGAGATCGAGGTAGCCGTACCGGTAGGCGATCGATGACGCGCTGTTATAGGCATAGGCGAGCGTCGAATAGATCGCCGCCAGGCGATGCTCGGAAGGCTCGTCGCCTGCGAGCACATGCAAACCGTGGATCACGTCCGGCAGTTCGGCGATGCGGTCACCGTACCGACCCCGGTGCCTGCTCTCCCGGACCCGATGCAGCGCCCCAGTCAAATCCTCGAACCTCACTGGCCCGGTGAGTGGTTCATCGTCGAACGCCAGGATCGAGCGTCGCAGTCCAGGGATGGCGGCGTGTGCCGCAGTGTCGACGCGCACTGGGGCATAGGGCTGCCCGGTCAGAGCTTCGACGTTCACACCCAGCGCTCGGGCCACGGCCGCGATGAACGCGGGCGAGGCGGGGCGGTCGCCTCGCTCGACCTTGCGCAGCAGCGACATCGACACGTTCGCCTTCTGCGCAAGCTGTGGCTGTGTGAGCCGAGCGAGCTTGCGCGCCCTGGCGGTACGTTCCCCGATCCCGGCGTCGTCCATGTCTCCACGGTGACACAGGTTGTGGCCGTTCGCAGTCAGCTCGGCAGACAAGGTGGATACCGGCCTCGCCGCCGGGTTGATCCGATCCTTCATCGGTTCCCCGGCGGCGGGTGCCTTACCAATGGCAGGCGATCAGGAGGGGTGAAGCGGTGGGATTCAACTGGTGGAGGGAAGCCGAGCCGGATGACACATCGGCGCAGGCAATCATCGACCGAGTGCAGGACGAGTGGCGAGCTGAACGCCGCCGCGAGCGTATCCGGGCTGAGCAGCCGACCGAGCCCGCCGACGCTCGGCTATGGCCGAGCGGCTGGCCCCACGAGAAACCGGATCATTCGCTCAGCGTGCCCGAAGCTCACGCCACCATGCAACGCCATCGCGGATGCCGCGCCGACCTGTGCCCGCGAAAGGCAGCCGCGCGGCAAGTGTTGATCGACGCCGGGCGCATGGTGCCGGACACATCGCGAGAGTACTGAAGATCTTGGCTGGAACCAGATGACGCTGTGGCGCATCCGAACAAGTACGCGGATTCGGAAGCGGTTCCGCCGCAAACTAACTAATCGAGGGGATTCAATGAACACACGCAAGATCACCATCACCGCAGTTCTCGTCGCTGCGACTCTGGCCGCGCCGGGACTGGTACCGGCCATCGCCGAGGCCGCGCCTGGAAACGGGAACACGACGTGCCACGTGGAGGCGAACAACCCGCACCATTCGAAGGGGTCGCCCGGATGGATCGTCGGCAAAGGCCGCATCTCCTGCACCGCCGACATCGACTCCTTGGAAGTATTCGTACAGCTCGAGAAGAAGACGAACGGAAGTTGGGTGTTGGTCGGAACTACAGGGCATCAACCGGTGACTGCGCCCCGCGCGAACGAGAAGTACACAGCCCAGGGACAGGTACCGTGCGAAGCGGGCGAATACCGGACCGCCGCGCGGGGTGGCGGGGTGTATGGCGGCCGGCCCTCCAAGTCCATGGCATGGCAGTATTCAGGAACTGTTACCAATCCCTGCGGCTGAACGAGGAGCGCAACGGTGAGCCAGCATGGTGGCTGGGATGAACTGGTCGTCGGTCTATGTGACCTGGCGGCGAAGTACGACGCCGAGACGTTCCTCTACGCCGACGTGGTGGTGCTGACATCGCGTAAAGCGAAGCAGGGCAATGATTCCTGCTCTATCAGGGTCACCCGTTTCGATGATGAGGCGGCACGAATAGAAACCGGGTGGTGCTTCGACATGGTCTGGGACTACGTCGCTGATGACCGCAGTCGTCCAGTTCCAGCGCTCGGCGTGGTCGAAGCGATCTGTTCGGGCAATGCAGAAGAACGCTGCCTCATCGACAGCGAAGGCCAGTGGGTCGGGATTCACCTCAACGCTTGGGCTCCGAACGGCGACCGGTGGCAATCTCGATCCGGCGATCAGGTAGGCGTCACACAAGAAGTCATACGACGGTTTCCCCGCTGGAACTGATATGAGGCCAGCTCGCAGAAGGACGGGTGCCGACGCCCTGGCCCGATTCGCGAAGTGGGCGCACCGGGCAAACCAGTAGCCCCACCAGGGCCGACGTCGTACCGGTGTTCGGACCACATGAGGTAACCCGGCGAGTTGCCCATGTGTGTGCGCGATCAGTCGTCGCATGCTCAGGGACGAGTTCCGATCACGACGGTCGCGTAGTGCTCGCCGGATTCCGCGACGCGGCCCGCGAGGCCGTGCTTGCTCAGGATGGCGAGCGCGAGCGGCGCCTGTTCTTCGCTGGACTCGACCAGCAGGTGGCCGCCCGAGGCGAGCCAGGCGGAGGAGTCGGTGGCGACGCGGCGGAAGGTGTCGAGGCCGTCGGATCCGCCGTCGAGGGCAGTGCGCGGTTCGTGCTCGCGGGCCTCGGGCGGCATCTGCGCGATCATCGCCGAGGGAACGTAGGGGGTGTTGCAGAGCAGGATGTCGATGCAGCCGCGCAGTTCCTCCGGCAGGGCCTCGAACAGATCGCCCTGGTAGACAGGGGCGCCGAGCGGGGTGAGATTGCGGCGGGCGCACTCCACCGCGACGGGATCGAGGTCGGCGGCCGCGAGGGTCACCGTGCGGCCCTCCGCCGCGACGATCGTGGCCGCCGCCAGGCCCAGAGCGCCGGAGCCGCAACACAGGTCGACCACCATCGGGTGACCCGTCCTGGTGCGGATCAGCTCGACCGCTTGGTCGACGAGGAACGCGGTGCGTTGCCGCGGCACGAAAACGCCGGGGGACACCGCGACCCGCAGCCCGTGGAACTCGGCCCAGCCGAGCACATGCTCCAGCGGGGTGCCGGTCACACGCTGGGCGACCAGGGCCGGGAGAGCGGCGCCGGTCTCCGCGGCGGCGGCGATGAGCAGTCGCGCCTCGTCCTCGGCGAACACACAGCCCGCCGCGCGGAGTTGGGCGACCACATCGGTTCCGGCTGACGTCACCGCGCCATCCTGCCGCGTGCACGCGTGATTCCGCCAACGGATTTCCACGACGATCGGGACCCGCACCCGCGGGTGCGGGTCCCGATCCGTCAGCGTCCGGTACTCAACTGGAAGGTACGCGTGGCGTCGAGGTAGATGCCGCGCTGCGACGCTCTGCCGGGCGGGGGTAGCTGTGCGACCAGTTGCTCCAGCGAAGTCGTAGCTCCGACGACCCGGGTGCCCGCGACGATGAAGTCGGCGACGGCCCGTCGAATGTGATTGGGCGAGGTGACCACGATCGCGCTCGTCGCACCCACATCCCGCAGCATCCGCGTGCTGAACAGGGCGTTCTGCACGGTCGAGCCCGCACCGCTCTCCACGTGGATCCGCGCCGCAGGCACACCGTGGGCGACCAGCCAGTGGCGCATGGCCTCGGCCTCGCTGATGCCGTTCTGCGGATTGCCGCCGGTGACGACGATCGGCGAAAACGGTGCGGCGATCGACTGCACCCACGCGGCGGTGAGCCGGTTCACCAGTTCCGGGCGCGGCGACCCGTCCGGGAGCAGGCCGTAGCCCAGCACGACGATGCCGGTCTGCGGCCCGGCCAGCGCGGGCAGCGGATTCGGCAGGGTGCCGACCGCGGCGCGGACGGCGCCGAGCACGTTGTCGGTGCCCTGCGCCATGCCCGGATCGATGACGCGCAACCGTGCCATGGCATCGATGAGCGCGGGCAGGTCGCCCGCGTAATCGGACCAGATCGCCTGCAGGGAGAGCGCTTCCGCGTCATTGGGGTCGGCGCCGATGAGGGCGCGCAGGTCGGCCCGGCCCGCCGCGTCGTCGCCGTTGGCGAAGTGGCGCTGGGCGGAGTTGTAGAGGGCCGCGGTGTCCGGTGCGGCGTGTGCGGGAACACCGGCCAGACCGGTAAGGGAGAACGCGGCGAACGACGTCGCGACGAGCAGTTTCACATGCCTCGAGATCTTCACTACAGTCGACACCTTTCCGCTGAGGAACGGGTTGGCACGCACTAGCAGTCAGCTGGGGCAAACAGAGATCACGATACGGGCGATCGAACGCGACATAAGGGAACTGCCGGGCGGATTCCGCGCTGGTGTTGCGTGTGTCCACCTGGTAAGACCCCCGACAGAGGTGGGCAGACGGCCCGGCGCGGGGCGGCGACGGAGTTCGGGCGGACGCGCCCATTAGGCTGTGTCGACGTGGATACCGTTTCGCTGTCCGGCAAGGAACTCGCCGCCGCCATCAACGCCGACACCAAGGCCCGCGCCGCCGCACTCACCGAGGACGCGGCCGCGCCGCGTCTCGCGCTGATCGTGGCGAACGACGACCCGGCCAGCGCCTGGTATGTGAACTCACTCCGCAAGGCGGCCGAGCGGCTCGGGATCGCCTGCGACACAGTCGATCTCGGTGCGGACGCGACCGTGGCGGCGATCCGCGCCGAACTCTCCGCCCGCGGCGAGGATCGTGGCACCGACGCGATCATGCTGCAGACCCCCCTGCCGGCCGGCGTCACGCTCGACGACGTGAGCTCTGCGATCGTCGCGACCAAGGACGTGGACGGCGTGAGCCCGCTCTCGCTCGGCCTGCTCGCGGCCGGGCTGGACGGTTTCGTACCCGCCACCTCCGAGGCCGTGGTGGAACTGCTCGACCACCACGAGATCCCGCTCGCCGGTCGCCATGTCGCGGTCGTCGGCCGCTCGAACATCGTCGGGAAGCCGCTCGCTCAGCTGCTGCTGGCGAAGGACGCCACGGTCACGGTGTGCCATTCCCGCACCGCCGACCTGGCCGCCGTCACGGCCGCCGCCGACGTCGTCGTCGCCGCAGCGGGCCGCATCGGTCTGATCTCCGGCAAACACATCCGCGAGGACGCGGTCGTCATCGACGTCGGCACCAACGAAGCGCCCGACGGCAAGATCGTCGGTGATGTCGAGGCGGACTCGGTCCGCGGCAAGGCCGCAGGCCTGAGCCCCGTTCCGGGCGGCGTCGGTCCGGTGACCACCGCCCTGCTGATGCGCCACGTCGTCACCGCCGCCGAAACCAGCCGCCAGAACTGAGTGCTCGCCGCCCTCGTCACCGCACACGGCGGCGTCTCGCGCGGACCGAAACGGCGCGCCGGGGTTCACCCGCGACTGATGGCGCTGATCAGGGTGCGGTTGCCGTCCTTGGTCGTGGTGACGATCTGCGGGTTGTAGGTGACCGGAGGTTGTCCGGGGCGATGCTCGGTGACGACCACGACGTACTGGCCTGCGAAAGCACCGGGGCTGATGGCCACGCAGTGGGTGGTCCCCGCGGGAATGGTGTCGATGCCCCGCTGGATGGCGTCGGCGGTCTGCACGGCGGCGTCGGCGGTCGTCGTGCTACGGACCTGATCGCCGGAGCGGACTACGTAGTAGGCGTGCTGAAAGGCGAAGATCACCGCGGGGCCGGAATCGAAGCCGCCCACACCGTTGCCCTGGATCCGGTTGCCGACCCGCTCGGCCGCGCACTCCGTGATCGGCGTCGCCGCCGAGGCGGCGGCCTGGGCGGACGGCGCAGGCCCGGCCGGCTGTCCGGAGCCGCCGGTACCGAACTGCAGGTAGGCGGCGAAGATCAGAGCGGCGACGCCGAGCGTGCCGAGCAGCGGTATCGCCCACCGCCGCTTCGGACGCGGCGCGCGCGAACGATCGATCAGTCCGGTGAATCGGTCTTCGTAGGGTGCGAACTCGGGTGCCGGTGCGGGCCCAGGTGGCGGCTGCGTGGCGGCGGGTAGCTGGTCGACCCAGGTGGACCACTCACCCTGATAGTCCTCGCCGCCCACGCGCGGCTCGCCGGGCCCCTCCGGTCCGCCCCGGCCACCGCGGTCGTAGCCGGGTCGAGCGCTCATCTCCGGTCGATCCATCGCCCCACCCTTCATCAGGTCCCCGTCAGGTTATCCGCAATGCCACGATGCGGGAACGCGGTGCCGCGTCCCTACGCCGAGCCGCACGCACAACGGAGAATACTGCCCGGTACCCGAATCACCAGTGTGTGACCACCGGGTCTCCGATACCGATGGTGTGATAGACCCATTGAGCGTCATCGGGGGCGAGATTGATACAACCGTGGCTGACGTTCGCGTAACCCTGCTGATCCATCGACCACGGGGCGGAATGGATGAAAACGCCACTCCAGGTGAGGCGTTCGGCGAACTCGCCATTGATGATGTAGCCCTCCGGCGAGCTCAGCGGAACGCCGATGGTGCGGGAGTCGAACACGATCGAACGGAACTTCTCCAGGACCGGCCACGTGCCCGACGGTGTTTCCCAGCCCGGCTTGCCCATCGAGGCGGGCATGGTCCGCACGACGGTGCCGCCGATGGTGACGGTGAACGTGTGCGCCGACATGTCCGCGTCGCCGAAAACGCCTGCGTTGGTCCGGAACTCCGTGCGTGTGCCGCCGACCGAGACGACGATGTGGGCATTGGCGGGCAGGAACCCGGTCGGCGTCCACACCGCTTCGCGATCGCCGGTCCACGCGAGCGTGCCCGCGAGTGGCTGGGTCGTTCTGATGTCGATGGATTGTTCCGTGCGTGCGCGATCCGTCACGGGCGCGGCGAAACGAATGGTCACGGGATGAGCGACACCCACCACTTGGCCGTTCGCGGGTCCGATCGCCGCCACGGCAGGTGCCGATGGCCGTGCGATCGTCGCTGCCGCCGCACCCGACCCGACCGCGGCCAGTGCCACGATCACGGTCGCGAGGAACAGGTACCGAATAGCGCTCCTCATGGCGTCCACCCCTTCGAGATGGTGTGGTAGGCAATGAAACATTCTAGGCCCCCATGATCAACTCGGCCACGGATGAATTCGGTCCGCGGTCGAGTCGTAGTCGGAGGATTCGCCTACCACTGGTCGCCTACCCGTTCGAGCGGGAAGGAAACCGGCGTCGGCGCCGCGGCGACTCGGTCAGCGGGCGGATCGCATGGGCAGCGGCTCCGGCTCGGTTGCCGACCGAGCGTCGAATTCCGCTCGTGCGGCGAGGATTTCATGCTGGTGCTCGACGGCCCAGACGCCCATGGCGTGGCTGAGTGCACCGATGCTCGAACCGAGTTCGGTGAGGGAGTACTCCACCCGCGGCGGCACCGTGGGATAGACCGCGCGACGCACGAGTCCCTCGCGTTCCAGGTTGCGCAGCGTGCGGGTGAGCATCTTCTGGGTGATGCCGTCCAGGCGGCGGCGCAGATCGTTGAAGCGGATCGGCCCGTCGTTGTCGCGCAGGACGCTCAGCACGAGCATGACCCACTTGTCGGCGAGGACGGCCAGCACTTGCCGGGCGGGACAGTGGTGCAAGTAGCTCTCGACCAGGGTGGGCGCGGTGGACCAGTCGCAGGCAGTATCCATTGGGTACCTCGATATCAAAAAGGTGCCTTCTTTCCAGAAGGTACCAGGCTCTCGCAGAATCGTCGCATGCTCGCAATCACGCAGAACGCGTTCGGAGGTCCGGAAGTTCTCCAGGTGGCCGAGGTCGACCGGCCGCGACCCGGCCCGGGGGAGGTGCTGGTGCGGGTCGCCGCCACCAGCGTCAACGCGGCCGATTGGAAGGTGCGCGCGGGGCTGATCAGCGCGCTCGGTGATCCGCCGCTGACGCTGGGACTCGACGTCTCGGGTGTCGTCGACGAGCTCGGTCCCGGCGTGGAGCGCTTCGCGGTCGGTGACCCGGTGTACGGCATGGTGTTCGGCGGCGCCAATGCGGAATACGTTATGGCGCAGGCGTCCACGCTGGCACCGATACCGAGGAGCGTCGACTTCGTGCAGGCGGCGGCGCTGCCGACGGCGGCGCTGACGGCGTGGCAGTCGCTGGCCGCGCTCGGGGCGGGGCAGCGTCTGCTCGTGCACGCGGCCGCGGGCGGCGTGGGTCACCTCGCGGTGCAGATCGCCCGGCACCGCGGGGCGTTCGTGGCAGGAACCGCACGCGCAGCCAACCACGAGTACCTGCGTTCACTCGGCGCCGATGAGGTGATCGACTACACCGCAGTCGATTTCGGCACCGCGGTCCGCGACGTGGACATCGTGCTCGACTTGGTCGGCGGCGAATACGGTTCCCGCTCGGTCCGTGTGTTACGTCCCGACGGCAGATTGATCGACGCCCAGGGTTCGGATGCGGAATCCGACCCGCGTTACGAGCGTTTCTACGTCGAGCCGTCCGGCGTCTCGCTGCGCGAGATCACCACCATGGTCGAGCGCGGGCATCTGCGCGCCATGATCGACCAGGTGCTGCCGCTACCGGAAATCGCGAAGGCGCATCGGATCAGCGAATCCGGACGGGTGCGCGGCAAAATCGTGCTGGTCGCCTGGAACCCGCCTGCATGAACGAGCTACCGCCGCGCCGATGAGTTCATCGGCGCCCGGGGAGCGAGGGACTATTTGCGTACCGCATGCACGACGTCGGCGTGCAGGGCGTCCGCGCGAGCGGTCAGCTCCTCGATGCGTACCAGCACGGACGCGAAGCGATCGCCCTCGGCCGCGGGCAGCGACGCCAGGTTGATCTCGATATTGAGCTGCGAGCTGGCCGCGGCGGCACAGCAGGCGTCGGCGGCGGCGCCGATATCGGTGACCACGTTCGGGTTTCCGATCGGGAACAGTTCCGCGGCCAGCGAGAGCACCTCGTCGGCCTCGTCGACGACCGCGGTCGGCACGCGGGCGGCCTCGACCAGTGCGGCATTGATCGCCGCGGTGCGGGCGGCGCGGTCCTCCGGAGTGTCCTTGGGCAGCTTGTAGGCGGCGCCGACGGCCAGGAACGCGGCGGCGTCGGCGTCAGCGAGTTCCAGTGCGCGCTCGCGTGCGGCGTCCGCGGCCTCGATGATGCGATCGACCACGGGACGGTTGTCCGCGTCCTTTGTCCGGGTGGTGTAGCGAGCCACCATCGCCACCAGCGCGGCGGCCTGCGCGGCGTGCAGCGCGGCCACCGCGCCGCCGCCCGGCGCGGGAATCTTGGCGGCCAGATCGCTCAGGTACTGCGCGAGGGTGACCTCGCCGAAGGACGGCGCAGTGTCCGTTGACGACGTGCTCGGCTGCGACACGGGGATGTTGCCTTTCGTTCTACGGCGAGAGCGGGACTACGGTAGACGCTACCTCGTCGCACCGGCGGATCCGGCTGCGACCACGCCTTGACGGGCGTTCCCGCGTGGCCGGTGCGCGGGCGCTGCCTACTCGCCGTTATGTTGAGTGCCATGCGGATCGGATTGGGCATCAACTACTCGGGGGGCTTCAAGGAGGCGGCGGCGGAAGTCGCGGACCTCGAGCGGGCGGGTCTGGACATCGTGTTCGTGCCCGAGGCGTACTCGTTCGACGCGGTGAGTGCGCTCGGCTACCTGGCGGCCAAGACCACGCGTCTGCAGCTGGCCTCGGGCATCCTGCAGATCTACACGCGCACCCCGAGCCTGACCGCGATGACCGCGGCGGGCCTGGACTTCGTCTCCGACGGCCGCTTCCTGCTAGGCCTGGGTGCGTCGGGTCCACAGGTGATCGAGGGCTTCCACGGCGTGCCCTACGACTCGCCGATCGGCCGCACCAGGGAGCTGGTGGAGATCTGCCGGAAGGTGTGGCGGCGCGAGCGCCTGGAATACCAGGGCAAGCACTACCAGATCCCGCTGCCCGCCGGGCAGGGGACCGGCCTGGGCAAGCCGCTCAAGCTGATCAATCACCCGGTCCGGGACCGTATTCCGGTGCTGCTGGCCGCGCTCGGCCCGAAGAACGTGGAGCTGGCCGCCGAGATCGCCGAAGGTTGGCAGCCGATCTTCTTCCTGCCGGAGAAGGCGCGGCAGATCTGGGGCGATTCGCTCGGGGCGGGTCTGGCGAAGCGCGACCCCGCCCTCGGTGACCTCGACGTGTTCGCCGGCCCGGCGCTGGCCATCGGGGAGAACGTCGAACCGCTGCTGGAGTTCGTGAAGCCGCACCTGGCGCTCTACATCGGCGGCATGGGCGCCAAGGGCAAGAACTTCTACCACGCCTTGGCCACGAAGTACGGCTACGGCGCCGAGGCCGACCGTATCCAGGAGCTGTACCTCGCCGGAGAGAAGGAGGCCGCGGCCAAGGCGGTCCCGGACGCGCTGGCCCGCGACATCTCCCTGGTCGGTCCGGCGGGCTATGTCAAGGAGCGGGTCGCGGCCTTCAAGGAGGCGGGCGTCACGGTCTTGAATGTCGTCCCGATGGCGGGCACCGCCGCCGAGCGGGTCAAGCTGATCGAGCAGCTGCGCGAACTGGTGTGAGCGAAGCCCTCGCCGCCGTCGCAGGATGCGACGGCGTCGAGGGACGGGTCAGCTCTGCCGGAGCGCCGCGAGCGCGGCGTCCAGTGTGGAATGTAGCGCGAACACCTGATCCAGGCTGGTCATCTTCAGCTGGCGGCTGGTCGCCGGGCCTTCGGCGACGACGGCGATCGCGGTCGTGGTGCCCGCACGTTGATGGGCGGCGACGAGCGTTGCCATGCCCGCCGAGGCGAGGAAGCTGACCGCGGTGAGGTCGATGATCAGGGCCGCGGGTTTGCCGCTGAGGATGGCCTCGATCGCGTTCTCCAGCGCCGGGGCCGTCGCCAGATCGACCTCCCCGGCCACCGTCAGTACCGTCGCGCCGTCGTGCGCCGCGACCGTGGTGGTCATCGTGTCCGCGAGGGGATACGCGTCTCCGGAAGTGTTGGTCACCTTCTCACCACACACAAATTGTGGTGAATCCGCAACCTCGGAGTGTTCATAGCCTCACACAGTACATCGAGGGCGCGAGCAGGCGGAGGTCGCGGAGGTCGCGGCGCCGGCGGATGACGATGGCTATACGCGAGCGGATGCGCCTCACTCCCGCTCCATCCACGTCAGAGTGATGTACCGGATCCAGTGCGCACTGAGACCCAGCGCGGCGGCCCACGGCTAATGGGCGCGCATTTCTGTCACCGGGTCGAGCCGCTGGGCACCTTGGGAGCGTTCGGATTGTAGATCACAGCCTTGAAATACGTGATGCCGTCCGGCTCGGTCGGCATCACGTTGTGCCGGGGTGTCATATTGCTGTCCGTGACGAACGGTGGACAGTCCACGCCCGCGACATGCGCGGTCTCGTGTGGCCGGACGACCACGTTGAAGGGGGTTTCGGTTTTCCATCCCGTACTGATGACTCGGCAATGCTGCCATGCCTCGACGAGATAGGTGTCGTTCGTGTCGTTGCGGCAGGTGGTGTCGGAACATGACACGCCGGGTGGGAAGGGTTGAGCATGTGCCTGCGGGGCCAGCCCGGCGGCGGTAGCCGTGCACACGGAGCCCGCCATACCAGCGACGATCAGAACTCGTTTGAACATGTCACTTGTCTACCTGATCTTGGAGCGAAAGTCGCTGACAGCAGGCAGCATTCGATCAGGCTGTCAAGCGCCGCCGGATGGCCCGCATAGATCCACCGAGCCATATTGTTGGTGTCGCCAACGTTTGATATTGTTGGCCTCGCCAACGATATGAGGAGTTTCATGCACGGGCTCATCCGATGCGCCGGCCTCGCCGCAATCACCCTCGCACTCACCGTGTCCGGGTGCACGTCCCCCACACCCCCCACTGACCGCCACCCCACCACTGCCAGGGAGACCACCGTGAACCCGACCGCCATCACTCCATTCAAGATCGACATCCCCCAAGCCGACCTCGACGACCTGACCGATCGCCTTTCGCGCACCCGTTGGCCCAACGAGATCACCGACGCCGGGTCGGACTACGGCTTCCCACTGGCACGGCTCGAGCAACTCACCGAATACTGGCGCACCGACTACGACTGGCGTGAGCACGAGGCCGAGCTCAACGAGCTTCCGCACTTCACCACCGAAATCGACGGCCAGAACATCCATTTCGTCCACGTCCGGTCTTCGAAGCCGGATGCGCTCGCGCTGATCCTCACCCACGGCTGGCCGGGTTCGTTCCTGGAGTTCCTCGACGTGATCGAGCCGCTCTCGCGCGACTTCCACCTGGTGATTCCGTCCATCCCGGGTTTCGGCTTCTCCGGGCCGACCCACGAGCGCGGCTGGGATATCGTCCGGGTCGCGGGGGCCTGGGCTGAGCTGATGCGCCGTCTCGGGTATGAGCGCTACGGCGCGCAGGGTGGCGACTTCGGCTCGGGCATCTCCATGGCGCTCGGCGCGGTGGCACCCGAGCACGTCGTCGGGGTGCACGTCAACTACCTGCCGACCCGGCCGGACCCGGACGCCGACATCGAACTGTCCGAAACGGATGAAGCTCGACTGGACAAGATC
The DNA here is from genome assembly GCF_036346875.1 of Nocardia sp. NBC_00508. Taxonomy (NCBI): domain Bacteria; kingdom Bacillati; phylum Actinomycetota; class Actinomycetes; order Mycobacteriales; family Nocardiaceae; genus Nocardia; species Nocardia sp. NBC_00508. The sequence continues at coordinate 6,360,620 of NZ_CP107852.1, forward strand.
AGGCAGTTGATGGCGAATCGTCCGCCGTACCAGGCTCTGCAGGCCCTCACCCCGCAGACCATCGGCTACGCGCTGACCGACTCGCCGGTCGGCCAGCTGGTCTGGATCGCCGAGCGCTTCGCACAGTGGACCGACCCTCGCTCGCAGATCAGTGACGAGCGGATGCTCACCGACGTCTCGCTGTACTGGCTGACCGCCACCGCGGCTTCCTCGGCGCGGCTGAGCCGCGAGGCTCCGCGACGCATCGAGCCGTGCCCGGTACCGGTTGGCGTTGCGGTGTTCGCACACGACATCACGCAGTCGGTGCGACCGCTGGCCGAGCGGCTGTACGACATCAGACACTGGTCGGAGTTCGAGCGCGGCGGCCACTTCGCCGCGATGGAGGTCCCGGACCTGTTCGTCCAGGACGTGCGCGACTTCTTCCGGTCACTGGGCTGATCACCGTCTTCCCGGAAACGGTGCCGCCGTTCACGTGGGCCGCACGACCCACACACCGGACCGAACCAGCTGGGGCAGGTCAGCACGTGTGACGGAACGAACACCGCGGTCGTGGCGGCAGCATGAACCAGTCGTCGCTCCGGCTCGTGGTACTGGGCAACGAGATGCGTTGTGCGCCTCGTCGAATAGTGATGGAGGTTCGATACATGGGTTCAGCCAGGCGATTCCAGCGTTCCGGAGTGGCGGTCGCGGCGACGGCGATCGCGCTTGTGGGTTTGCTGAGCGGGTGCGGCAGCGAGAAGGGCGCCGAGCCCGCGGCGCAGGCGGCATCGCCGGCCACCGCGTCTGCCGCGGTCGAGCCGGTCGCCGGGCAGGCTCCCGCGGTGGCGAAGACGCAAGGTTGGCTGAAGATCTACAGCGGCCAGGCCTCAGCCGGAACCGCTAATGCGGTGCAGCTCGACGTGACCAGCAATCCCACTGTGGGGAAGTATGTTTCGGACGGGGCAGGGCGGTCGCTGTACCGGTTCGACAAGGACACCGCGCAGCCCTCGGCATCCAACTGTTCCGGGCAGTGCGCGGTGACCTGGCCGCCGCTGACGGTGGCTCGCGGTCAAGTGCTCTACGCGTCGGGTGTCGACCCGCAGCTCGTCGGGTTCATCGAACGTGCCGACGGTGCGTGCCAGATCACCATCGGGGGTTGGCCGGTGTACTACTTCTCGAAGGACAGCAAGCCGGGGGATCTGCTCGGCCAGGGTGTGGGCGGGACGTGGTTCGCGGTGGCTCCGAACGGTGGCAAGGCTTTGTCGAAGTGATCCGCTGACGTGGTGGTTCCCTCGAGTGTTCCGGCGAGTTCGATCCGGCCGGTGATGCCGAGGCGGGGTAGATGCGATACAGGTGGGAACCGATGGTTCGGTGCGAGAGGTAGAGCTTCTCGTCGAAGGTGTCGCGAGCCGCGCGCAGCGGTTCGCGACACCTTCGACATTCGGCGCCGGCGGCGCAACCGACGGCGAACGCGCGGTTGCGGCGTATCGCGGATCCGAGCTGGAAGCCGTTGTTGCCGTTCAGGTTTCCGAGGAGGCGATCACCGCCCTGCATGTCGTTGTCGATCCGGAGAAGCCGGCCTACGCCCTCGCGCACCGGGCACGGGACGCGGCCCGAGAGTGATCAGGAACAATGCGATCGAACTCACCGCACCGACGCCGAGCACAGCGAGCAACAGGTTGGCTTCGGCTGGGGCCGAGTGCTCGGCGACGGAATGCCGGGGCGCGGGGCGCGCCGACTGAGCACTCGGACCTCCCGATCCGTGCTGATCAGGCGATCGACCACGGCCCGCCCAAGTCTTCCGGTTCCACCTGTCACCAGCACCGGCTGCATCATGTCCTTCCTTTCTCCGCGGTCCCGGCGTTGACGGTGGCCGCACGGTATCGGCGTACACAGTTGAGAGCCGGCTATCGGGGTCGAATGTGACAGATCCCGGCATATGCGATGCACGACACATTTCGTGAGCGAAGATCTTCGAGGACGCGTTGAGTGACGATGTGGGTTGAGTGACGTGTCCTGGAACCCGACCGCTGCGAACTCGGGATCTGCCCCGATCCGCATCGGGGCGATCACATCACCCAGCCGTTGGGACCGATGTCGTTGTCCGGATCGGGTACTCAGCATTGCGCTGGTCACCACGTATGGGGACTTTGGACCCTACTCGCGGACACGCCGGTGCGGGGATATTCGCCGAAGTCGTAGCGGTGATCCCCAGGACGGAAAGCGAGTCGGTGCCGGTGATGTATTCCGAGTTGTGGTCGGGTGCAGCCCGGCCGGTGGTGACGGTGCGGACCAAGGGATCGGTCGACTCGGCCGAGATCGCCGGGTCAGTGCAGTCGATCGGGCAGGTGATGCATGGCCGTCACATCGACGAGACGGCCCGGATACGGCTTACCGGCCCACCGGATGGCGCGGGCCTCATGCTGGCACAGGCGAATACCGCATATCGGGACATGCCGATCAGAGTTCAGATCGCGGGTCCGCACAGGTTCATCGCCGCATTCGTCGCCGAGCGGCTCGACCGGCTGATCACCCGCCTCGGCGATGAACCCGGTGCACGGTTGTGGCCGGACCCTGCGCGCCCACCCCTGGCGTCGGCTACCTCGCCGCGTCCGATCGTGCGCCGCAAGGAATGCGAACTCCTGGTCGGCGAGCCCGGCGCGGCGGCCAGGGTGATGGACGTGATGGATTACGACGCATACTTGTTCACCGACGCGGAAACCGGTGAGGACGCCATCGTCCACTGGGGCGGCCCGCTCGGGGTGCGGTTGGCGCGACAGCGGCGGATGCAGCCGCCACAGTGCCCGACCGCGGTGCCGCTGGCGATGAATCCGCATCCCACGCTCCGCTTGACGGAGGCCGAGGCCGCGGCACGGCTGTGCCGATTCGGTCTGCCCTTCCTGTTCTTCACCGACCCGCGCAGCGACCGCGGCCGGCTACTGCTGCGACGCTACGACGGGAACCTGACCCTCGTGGCGCCCGCCGGGTTCGGCGACGACGCGGACGGCAGGTGTGCCGTCTCGTGACCGAACCGATCGCGGCCAGCCGCACCGGCCGGGCCACCATCGCCCTCGAGCGCGCGGAATCGATGCGGCTGCTGGCGAGTGCGCCGATCGGGCGAGTGGTCTTCACCCGCAACGCCCTGCCCGCCATCCGTCCGGTCAATCACCTGGTCGACGAGCACGGCGTCATCATCATGCGGACCCGGCTATCCTCCGGTCTCACCACCGCCGTGCGCGGAAACTCCCCCGTGGTGGTCGCTTACGAGGCCGACGAGATCGATCCGGTCCGGCGTCTGGGGTGGTCGGTCGTGGTGGTCGGCCTCGCGCACACCGTCACCGACCCCGCACGCGCCGCCCACTACGAGCAGTTGCTGCGGCCGTGGGTCGACAGCGTGACCGATGCGGTGATCGCCATCGAACCCGACATCGTCACTGGTATCCGGCTCATCGAAAACGAGAGGTAGGCAACGAGGTTCGGAGAGCAGCGCGACCGCGCGCCGGCACGCGAGTGGGCGCGTTCCCGACCAGGTGGTGATCACGCGTCCGGGGCAGGCGAGGGCCGAAATCCTGGCGCCGCACGATCACCCGGGAATCCGCCGGTTCGTGCCACGCAACGGGTTGGCGACGGGGAAGGTGATCGCGGGAAGTGTCACCGACATCCGGACCATCGTGCCCGGTCCGGAGTGGTCGATGTCGAGTTCCTCGGTCAATGCGCGCATCATGTCGATACCGCGGCCGCGATAGCCGGGATCGGAGGCGCGCGGCTTCCAATCGCCAGTGTCGGTGACCACGATCACGACCGCATCGATATCGCAGGTGGCCGACAACAGGACCTGCCCACTGACCTCGTTGCGATAGGCGTGCTCGATGCTGTTGCTGCACGCCTCGTTGGCCGCCGCGACCAGATCGGCGGCCAGATCGTGCGGCACCGCCGCGGCGGCCAGCCAGCCTTTCAGCGTGCGCCGCAGCATCGCGAGCTCGTCCGCGTGCGCGGGCACATCCAGCCGCAGCGGCGCGGGCGGCTGGCGGTAGACCACCATGGCCACGTCGTCGTCGTATCCGGCCGCTGGCCGCAGCCGGGACAGCACCGCGTCGGCGACCTCGCGCGGCAGCCGGCCCGAGGTGTCGGCCAGCACCGTGGCGATCTTGGCGAACCCTTCATCGATGTCGACGCCGCGCTGTTCGACCAGGCCGTCGGTGAACAGCACCAAGGTCGAGCCGGGCGCCAGCGGCGTAGTGGCCTCCGGGCGGCGCGGCGTATCGAACGTCGCCAGCGGCACCGAGCGGCCGCCCTCGAGCAGTCTGCCGGTTGTGCCGACGTCGGCGAGGATCGGAGGCATGTGCCCGGCGCTGCTATAGCGGACCAGCCCGCGCACCGGGTCGAGCACGGCGGCGCACACCGTGGTGCACATGGCGCCAGGGATGCGCGAGGCGACCGTGTCGAGTTCGGCGAGCAGCTGCGCCGGTCCGGCCCCGCGCAGCAACAGCGTGCGAGCCGCGGTGCGCAATTGGCCCATCACCACCGCGGCGGACAGGCCACGACCCACGCAGTCGCCGACCATGACGCCGATGGTGCCGTCGCGCAGCGGCACCACGTCATACCAGTCGCCGCCGATCTCCAGCGGCGGCAGCGCGGGCTCGTAGTGCACCGAGAAGCGCGGCGGCAGCTCGATCGGGCCGAGCATGGCACGCTGCAGGGTCAGTGAGGTGGCACGCGCCTGGTCGAAGTTGCGGGCCCGCTGCACCGCGAGGCTGAGGTGGCCGATCAACAGGGAGAACAGCGTCCAGTCCGCGGCGCTGATCGCGCGAGCCGCGGCGAAACGCAACCACATCGCCGCGTCGCCGGTCTCACCGAGCGGTGCGACGATGCCCTCGGAGCTCTCGGCGCCGTCGGGTATGGCCAGCAGGCTGCGCGGCGGCCTACGTCTGGCCCGGTCCAGAAGCGCGCGCGACCGGTCGTCGAGGGCGTCGGCTCCGTTGTGCGAAGCACCGTCGGCGCCCGCTCCGGAGACGTACACCTCGGGTGCGGCGTTGCGGCTCGGCCACACCGCCACCACCGCGGTCTCCGCGCCTACCGTGCGTCGCAGCTCGTCGAGCCCGACGGCGAGCACCTCGACCACGCTGGTCGCCGCACCGACCGCGGTCGCCAGCCGTGAGGCCGCCTGGTCGCGGGCCTGCGCGTCGTGCTCGGCGGTGACATCGCGGATGGTGCCGACGAAGATCCGCTCGTTGCCCTCCGGCTTGATCAGCGCGCTGGTGCTGACCGCGAGCCACACGTTCCGCCCGTCGCGATGCCGGATCGGGATGACGAAACGCTGCGCCTCGGTACCGAGATCGGGGTAGCGGGTGCCCTCCGGGCTCGACCAGGGATGCGGAAGCGGATAGGGGACCTCGGCGGCGCCGTAGCCGGTCAGCGCGCCGAAGGCCGTGTTGACCTCGATGATGGTGCCCAGCGCATCGGCGACGAAGAAGCCGTCCTGGAGCGATTCGACCAGCGCGGTGCGGAAGGCGTCCCGACCGGCGAGATCGTCGGCGCGCGAACGCTGTTGCTCATATCGGCGGGTGCCGTCGAGGTAGCCGCGAGTGGCGATATCCAACGGGACCAGGGTCTGCAACAGGAATTCCAGCGCGGTCTCGGGCAAACGACTCTCGGATTCGCCGCCGCCTTCCGACGCGAGGTCGTGCCGCTGCTGTTCCTGGACGACCCGGAAGTGGTTCTCGGTGAGATCGAGCAGGCTGATGCCCTCCACCAGCGCACGCCTGCCGAGTTCGTACCCTTCGGCGAGACCGGCTTGGGTGGGCGAATGCAGGTGCCGCCGTAGCGCGTCCGCGTAGGCGTCCAGGAAATCGGCCAGCAGCGCACTCATGTCCGCGCCTCGTCGACGCTCGGTTCCGGCACGAGCGAGTGCTCGGTTGTGGTTCGCTCGCTGCGCTCACTCATGCCGTGACTCCTGTCGCACCGCGGTGCCGGGCGGCCAGCACGAGCGCGTCGTCGGTGTCCTTGGCGTGCTCGGCGAGAATCTCGGCGGTGATGTCGGCGGTGGACTTGGAAAGGTCGATCCCCGTGGCGGATTCGGGGACGATACCGTCGGTGGACATCAGCAGCAGGTCGCCGGGACGGACCGTCACGGATTGCGGCTGGAGATTCGCCGGCAGCCGATAGCCGACGATGCCCGCGGTGAGCAGCACGGTGGCGTGCACGGTCAGCCCGGCGGGTCCGGCGGTGAGCACCTGGGATTCGACATTGCCGACGCCGAGCCAGCGGACCGTGTCGCCCTCGTCGAACACAGCGAGCGAGATCGCCGCCCCGCGGGTGTCGGCCATCGCGCGGTGGCACAGCACCATCAGCACGTCGAGCGGCTCGGCGCGGTTCTCCGCAAGCACCCGCACCGCCCGGTCGGCCGCGTCCGCGGCGGCGGCGCCGTGCCCGAGCCCGTCCATCACGGCGAAAAGGACTGTGCCGCTGCCGGTGTCGAGGACGACGGCGCGGTCACCGCAGACCTGTTGACCGGGCAGTGCGCGACCGGCCACCGCCCATTCGATCCGGCCGATGAACCCGTCCTCATGCACCGTTGGGTACCCACTTCCACATCTCCACCAGCGTGCCGCGGCCGGGCGCCGAGTCGACGGTGAGCCGGTCCATCAACCGCCGGGCGCCGGGGAGACCGAGCCCGAGACCGCGCCCGGTGGAGTAACCGTCCTCCAGCGCGCGGGCGATGTCGATGATGCCGGGTCCCTGATCCTCGGCCTGCACCACCAGCGCTTGGCGACCCTCTCGGTCATCGACCAGCAAACGTATCTCGCCGCTACCCGCGTAGCTGGTGATGTTGCGGGCGATTTCGGAGATCGCCGTGGAGATCATGGTTCGATCGGTGAGCGTGAATCCGAGCTTTGCTGCCAGTTCGCGTCCGGCCTGACGTGCGGTCACGATGTCCCCGGACACCCTGACCGCGATCACCACGTTCTCAGCGGCCACTGTCACGACCGTCTCGCTGGCGACGGGCTGGGGTCTTTCGGTCCAACCAGGCGAGTCCCTCTTCCAGATCGAGGGCGGTGTGCATGTCCTCGAAGGTGAGGCCGAGCTGCACCATGGCGAACGCGACTTCCGGTTGCAGGCCGACGATCACCGTTTCGGCGCCACGCAGCTGCGTCATGTGCGCGATGGTACGCAGCGATCTCGCGGCGAACGAATCCATCACGTCGATCGCGGTGACATCGACGATGATGCCATGTGCCCGATATTTGCTGACCTGTTTCATCAGGTCGTCTTGCAGGCGCTCGGTATCGGCGTCGGTCAGCGCGGACTGCACCGACGCGATGAGATACGTACCCTGTTTGAGAATCGGAACCGGCATCTGCCCGCCCGCCTGATCAGCGGCCGTCGCGTTCGGTGACCCGTTCGGTGACGCGGGAAACCTCGTACCCCAGCAGGCGTTCGGCTTCCTCGATACCGCCCTGCAGGTCGCCGACCGCGTTCATCTTCGACAGATCGAGGCCGATGGTGACCAGAGTCAGCGCGATCTCCGAGGACAGGCCGGTGATGATGACGTTCGCGCCCATCAGTCCGGACGCGTCGACGGTCTGCACCAGGTGGTTGGCCACCGTGGAGTCGATCGCGGGCACACCGGTGATGTCGATGACGACGACCTTGGCACGGTTGGCCCGGATGGCGCGCAGCAGCTGCTCGGTGAGCTGCCGGGCGCGCTGGCTGTCCAGCACGCCGATGATGGGCAGGATCAGCAGCTGCTCACGCACCTGGAGCACCGGCGTGGACAGCTCGCGGATGGCCTCCTGCTGCTGGCGGATGACGCGCTCGCGCTCCTGGACGAAGGAGACGCCCACGGTGTTGGCGATGCGGTTGGCGGCCGGTTCGTAGGCGTCGAGCACCGCGTTGAGCAGCTCGAAGTCGGCCTGGTACTTCTCGAACAACGACCGGGCCAGCACATCGCGCAGCAACAGCACGATGCCGAGCACCTCGTCGGTCTCGACTCCTCTCGGAATGATGCGTTCGGACAGGTCCCGCGCGTAGGCCTGCAGGGCCTCGACGCTGCCGGTCTCCAGCACCTCGACATAGTTGTCGTAGACGGAGGTCGCCTCGGAGAAGATCTCCTCGGGGGTCATCGCGGTGAGCAGCTGGGCGTCGGTGATGCGCCGGGCCCATTCCTCACGCAGCGCGGTGCGGTTCTGGCGCAGGTGCTCGACCAGCTGCGGCAGCAGCTTGTCGACCGGTCCCGCGGTCAGGGAATCCGCCGAAAGGCTCATGGACACCTCGGACATGGAAACTCCTGCCCCTTTCGACGGTTGAGTCGGGATCTTCGTGGTTCGGCTGCTCGCCGATTCCGAGCCTAGTCATACCCCACCAGGGTCGCCGACGAAACCTGCCGGTTGTTCGCCTGTTGTTCGGATGTGGTGGTTCTCACGGCACCGTAGCGAACCCGCGTTCCAGCGCCGCGAGCGCCTCGTCCAAATACACGGTGAGGTCCGCGTCGGCGCGAGCGAGCCAGGCGTCGAACGCGGCTCGGGCCGCCGCGAGTGTGGTCCGCCCCACGGCCAGTGGGATGAGTCCGTCCTCCGGCTCGCCGAGCCGCTCTCCGGCGAACGCGCTCACCGCGCGCTCCCAAGCGTCGTAGTGCGCGCCCGCGGTGGCGGCCAGCGCGGGAACCGTGGCGACCAGCTGCATCCGGGTGCGCAGTTCGGGGACGTCCTCGGCGCGATATCGGTTGGCGTTCACGACGACTCGGCGCACGGCGGTCATCATCGGAAGGTCGTCCGCGACGGTGGCGAAGGCCGTGCGCAATGCGGCGACCTCGTCATCGAACTGCCACCAGAGCACCTCCGCCTTGGTGGGAAAGTAGCGGAAGAACGTGCGTCCGCTGATGCCGGCGGCGGCGGCGATCTGCTCGACGGTGGTCTCGTCGAAACCCTGCTCGGTGAACAGCCGCATGGCGATCAGCTCGAGTTCGCGCTTGGTGGTACCGCGTGGGCGTCCGCGCGTGGTCCGGTTCTCCCGCATCGTCTGATTCTGCTCGGCCGTCACGACACTTGATTATGTCAGTGACTGACGATAATCTCGCGACATGTTGGCGGATCTGACCTGGCCGGAGGCGGGCGAGCGAGCCGCCGCGGGTGCGATCCTCACCGTCGCGGTCGGGGCGAGCGAGCAGCACGGCCCGCATCTGCCGCTGTCCACCGACACCGACGTCGCCGCGGCGCTGTGTGCCCGGCTGGCCGCCGCACGGCCCGATGTGCTCGTCGGACCGGCGATTCCGTACGGCGCCAGCGGTGAGCACGCGGGTTTTCCCGGCACGCTGTCCATCGGACAGGCCGCGCTCGAGCTGCTGGTGGTCGAGCTGTGCCGCTCGGCGACCGACACTTTCGATCGCATCCTGCTGGTGAACTGGCACGGCGGCAACGTCGAACCGCTGCGCCGGGCGAAGGACCTGCTGCGCGCCGAATCCCGTGACGTGCGCGTCTACCTGCCGCGTTTCGACGGCGATCTGCACGCCGGGCGGTCGGAGACCGCGCTCCAGCTGGCGCTCGCGCCGGGCCGGGTGCGTGACGACCGGGCCGCGGCCGGGGACACCCGTCCGCGGGCCGAGCTGCTGCCGTTGCTGCGTGCCCACGGTGTACGCGCGGTGAGCGCCAACGGCGTACTCGGCGACCCGGCGGGCGCGACCGCCGCCGAAGGCGCCGCTCTGCTCGATCAGCTGGACACCGACCTGCTGCACCGAACCCGGCTCTGGTGGCCGGAGAACTCCCCGGAAAGGACCGGAACATGAATACCTGGTTCGAGACCGTCGCCGAAGCGCAGCGGCGGGCGAAGAAACGACTCCCCAAGTCCGTCTACGGCGCGCTGATCGCAGGCTCCGAGCGCGGCCAGACCATCGAGGACAATCAGACGGCGTTCACCGAACTCGGTTTCGCGCCGCACGTGGCGGGGCGGATCGGCGACCGCGATCAGTCGACGACCGTACTGGGCCAACAGCTTTCGATGCCGGTGCTGATCTCGCCGACCGGCGTTCAGGCGGTGCACCCGGAGGGTGAGGTCGCCGTCGCTCGCGCGGCGGCCGCGCGGGGTATCGCGATGGGGCTGAGCTCGTTCGCCAGCAAGCCGATCGAAGAGGTCGTCGCGGCCAACCCGGCCACGTTCTTCCAGCTGTATTGGTGCGGCGGCAAGGACGAGATCCTGCAGCGGATGAACCGGGCGAAGAAGGCGGGCGCGGTCGGGTTGATCCTGACACTGGACTGGTCGTTCTCGCACGGGCGGGACTGGGGCAGCCCGGTCATTCCGGAGAAGCTCGATCTGCGCACGATGCTGAAGTTCGCGCCGCAGACCCTGGCGCGGCCGAAGTGGCTGGCCACATATGCGCGGTCGGGCCACATTCCCGATCTGACCGCGCCGAACATGGCCGTCGGCGATGGACCGGCGCCGGGCTTCTTCGGCGCCTACGGCGAGTGGATGGGCACGCCCGCACCGGACTGGGCGGACGTGCGGTGGATCTGCGAGCACTGGGACGGGCCGGTCATGCTGAAAGGCGTGATGCGGGTCGACGACGCGCACCGTGCGGTCGACGCGGGCGTCGCCGCGATCTCGGTGTCCAACCACGGCGGCAACAACCTCGACGGCACGCCGGCCGCGATCCGGGCGCTGCCGGTGATCGCCGAGGCGGTGGGCTCGCAGATCGAAGTGGTGCTCGACGGCGGCATCCGGCGCGGCAGCGACGTGGTGAAAGCGGTGGCACTGGGAGCGCGGGCGGTCATGATCGGGCGCGCCTACCTGTGGGGGCTGGCCGCGAACGGGCAGGCCGGCGTGGAGAACGTGCTGGACATCCTGCGCGGCGGCATAGATTCGGCGCTGCTGGGGCTGCGCAAGACTCGCGTCACGGATCTGGACCGCTCGGACGTGGTGGTGCCCGCGGGTTTCGAGCGCGCGCTCGGGGTGCCCGAAACGGACGCTGCGGCAAGTACTCCGGCCGATCGTGCGGGGGCGGCCACGCCCGCCTGAGGTCAGCTCTCGGCCGCCGATCGCCGATGATGCGTGAGCAGCGTGTCATAGATATCGGCCAGAGCGGCCAGTTGCCGGCGATCGAGAACGTCGATCATGTGCCTGCGCACGCTCTGCACGTGGGCGGGCGCGGCGCCGGTCAGCACCTCGGCGCCGCGCGGGGTGAGCTGCGCGGCGGTGCGGCGGGCATCGTCGGGGATCGGCTCGCGCGAGACCAGCCCGCGCTTCTCCATTCGGGTGATCTGGTGGGAGAGCCTGCTCTGCGACCACTCGAGTTTGGCCGCGAGAGCGGCAAAGGTGAGCACGTGATCCGGGGCGTCGGCCAGATAGGCCAGTACCGAGTACTCGACATAGGTGAGGTTGGACTCCCTGGTGGAATCCCGCCCGACCGCCGCGGCGATGAGGTCGCGGGTGCGCACGAAACCTACCCAGGCGCGCATCTCGACCTCATCTAGCCAATGGGGATCGGTCACGATAGCGCTCCAAACTCTGACGTGATCACAAATACCGCTCCGCGTCGCCGCGGGAACAGTCTGCGCGCGGCCGGACGATCGGACGCCCGAACGCTTTCTCAGAGATGAGAGGTAGCATCACCGGGGTTGAACGTGCAACCTTTCTTGGCCAACTGTCCGAGATAGGGTTGCCTTACCATCGGTGCGGCGCAGGGTGGTGGCTAGGCTCGCTGTGCTCGTGACCAGCCCGGCAGCTCATGGCGCCCGGGCCCATCCGAAGGAGTGCGACTGGTGACCGCGCCGGACTTCCGCTATTCAGACCTGCTGCCGATCGGCGCGGGCGACACCCCCTTCCGGTTGCTCACCACCGAGGGTGTCAGCACGTTCGAGCACAACGGGCGCATGTTCCTGCAGGTCGAGCCGGAGGCGCTACGGCTGCTCACCGAGACGGCGATGCACGACATCAGCCACTTCCTGCGTCCGGCGCACCTCGGGCAGCTGCGCAAGATCATCGACGACCCGGAGTCCAGCGGCAACGACCGCTTCGTCGCGCTGGATCTGCTCAAGAACGTGAACATCTCCGCGGGCGGCATCCTGCCGATGTGCCAGGACACCGGCACCGCGATCGTCATGGGCAAGAAGTCCGAGGGTGTCCTCACCGGCGCCGATGACGCGGAATGGATCAGCCGGGGCGTGTTCGACGCCTACACCAAGCTGAACCTGCGCTACTCGCAGCTCGCGCCGATCACCATGTGGGAGGAGAAGAACACCGGTTCCAACCTGCCCGCGCAGGTCGAGCTCTACTCCACGGCGGGCGATCCGGCGCACCCGTCCTACAAGTTCCTGTTCATGGCCAAGGGCGGCGGGTCGGCGAACAAGTCCTTCCTCTACCAGGAGACCAAGGCGATCCTGAACCCCACGCGGATGCTGGAGTTCCTGGATGAGAAGATCCGGTCGCTCGGCACCGCGGCCTGCCCGCCCTATCACCTCGCGGTCGTCATCGGCGGCACCAGCGCCGAGTTCGCTTTGAAGACGGCGAAATACGCGTCCGCTCACTACCTGGACAATTTGCCCACCGAGGGGTCACTGTCCGCGCACGCCTTCCGCGACCTGGAACTGGAGGAAGAGGTCTTCAAGCTGACCCAGTCCTTCGGCATCGGCGCGCAATTCGGCGGCAAGTACTTCTGCCACGACGTGCGGGTGGTGCGTCTGCCGCGGCACGGCGCCAGCTGTCCGGTGGCCATCGCGGTGTCCTGCTCGGCGGACCGGCAGGCGCTGGCCGAGATCACCGCCGAAGGCGTGTTCCTGGAGCAGCTCGAGCGCGAGCCCGCGCAGTACCTGCCCGAGCAGACCGACACCATCCTCGGCGGCGACGTGGTGCGCGTCGACCTGAACCGGCCGATGGACGAGATCCGCGCCGAATTGTCGAAATACCCGGTCAAGACCCGGCTTTCGCTGACCGGGCCGCTGGTGGTCGCGCGCGACATCGCGCACGCCAAGATCAAGGAGCGCCTCGACGCGGGCGAGCCGATGCCGGATTACCTGCGCGATATGGCCGTCTACTACGCGGGCCCGGCCAAGACGCCGGAAGGCTACGCGTCCGGTTCATTCGGCCCGACCACCGCGGGCCGGATGGACTCCTACGTCGACCAGTTCCAAGCCGCGGGCGGCTCGTTCGTCATGCTGGCCAAGGGCAATCGGTCCGCGCAGGTGACCAAGGCGTGCAAGGAACACGGAGGCTTCTACCTCGGCTCCATCGGCGGTCCCGCCGCGCGGCTCGCGCTGGACTGCATCAAGTCGGTCGAGGTGCTGGAGTATCCCGAGTTGGGCATGGAAGCGGTGTGGAAGATCGAGGTCGAGGACTTTCCCGCGTTCATCGTTGTCGACGACAAGGGCAACGACTTCTTCGCCGAAACGCAGAAGCCGATCGCGCTGCGCGTGCGCACCCGCTCCAAAGAGCGCGTCTGAGCCACCGTCCGGCCCGCGGATGGCAGCCCGCGGACACGACGATGTCCCCCCGATCGCCGGGGTGGCCTCGCCGTCGCACAGGGCACCCTTAGCGAAGTACGTCGTTGATTCCGGTACCGATGCGGGTCGAGGAGTGGCAATGAGTACATCCAGGAGGGCAGCCAGGCAGGAGCCGACGTCTCTGTGCGTCTCGGAATCGGCCGCGCGCCGGTTGGCCGATCGCGCCGCGCGCGAGGGAACCACATGCGCCGTCCTGCTCGATCGGCTGATCCGGGAGGGCGTCGATCAACTCGACCATCCCGGGATCGTCTTCCGCGGTCCGCTGCACGATCGTCGCGCGGGTCTGGCCGCCGGACCCGACATCTGGGAAGTTGTTGCGCGCCTACGGGAGTTGGACGGCCCGGTGGAACACCGCATCGCGGTGCTCAGCGCGAAGACGGATCTGCAGACGAGCAAGATCAGGATCGCGCTCGCCTACGCCCGGTCGCACGGCGGCGAGATCCTGGAGCGAATCGGACGTAATAGGCAAGCGATGGAAGGAATTCGCCGCGGCCGACGGCGAGTTACCGCGCCGACGATACGGCCGAGCGTACTGGACGGTCCGCCGACTACCTGATTCGGCCGGATTGTCCGGTGCGGTAGCTCTTCACATACTGTGGAGCAAAATGTGGAGAATCTCACCTTCTGTCCACAGACTCGTTCGACTCGCGGACGGCTCACCGGCGCACTCCGGTAGCCGTCCGCTGTGCGTCGGACCCGTTGTCCTTCGTGCTCGTTGGGAAGCAACGGATTTCGTCCGGGTGCGCACCCGTCGCGGCTTCGGTCCAGGAATCGTCGGGCAGTGCCGAATCCGATGCCGGGTTGGGGACGGAGTGTGAAATTCGGGTCGAACGAAATGCCTCGATGCGTGGAAAAACGTTCGGGCATGGCCCGATTTGTCTAGGACGTGATCACCCCATGGTGTGTCCATCGGTCCAGAAGTGCTGCGGATTCCGACAATTAGGGTGCGGTAGCAACAACCACTTCACTGTGATCCACAACACTAGAATAGATTGTGGACAGACGGCCTTCCAGGTGAACGAAATGTTTGCTACCTGAGGATAATTGGGCACATATCGGACATACCTGATCGCTATCATGTGAAGTAGTGCTGTCCGCTGTGGAATTCGCTAAATGTTGTCCACAGGCTCCTTCGGGGATTGATCCGGCGCACCGAGCCGCTGCGCGGTGCGCGGGCTGTGCCTCGACCAGCGCGCGCCATGGGACGTACCACCGCTCGGTCGGGGGACGCTCCGTGTGGACGGCGACGTTCCATATCCCGGCGAACCGGGGCATATCCGGCATAGGCGACCGCGGACGATAGCATCGGCGCATGGTGCTTCGGAATCGTGAGCGAAGTCGAGTACTGGCGCGGCTATCGGTGGCGGTGCTGCCCGCGCTGGTGGCGACCGGCGTGCTGGCGGGTCAGGCGCGGGCCGACCTGCGCATCGTCGATCAGCGGGAGTCGGTGGGATCGGCGACCGGGACCGACGGGCTCGAGCCCGCATCGGCGCTGGCGTACACGCTCGCCGAACGTGAGGCGCACGCGCAGGGTGTGCCGCTGTCCATCACCTCCGGATACCGCACGCCCGCCGAGCAGCAGGCACTGTGGGAGGACGGTGTGGCGACCTATGGCCCGGACGGTGCGCGTCGCTGGGTGCTGCCGCCGGAGGAGTCCACGCATGTCTCCGGGCAGGCGATCGACGTCGGGCCCTGGCGGGGCGCGCAGTGGCTGGAGGCGAACGGCTACCGATGGGGGTTGTGCCGGATATTCGAGAACGAGTGGTGGCATTTCGAACTGGCCACCCTGCCGGGCGCGAGCTGCCCGCCGATGAAGCCGGACGCGAGCGCCCGTTAGCCGCACCGGTACACGGGTCGTCCGTCGACCTCGTACTCGCACCCCGTTCGGACGAAGCTTCGCGGTGCCGGACCGCTAGGTCACGGGCGCGAGTTCGAGTCCGCCCTCGATAGTGGTGGGAACTCGTCGGCGATCGGGGGAGCCGAGCGCGGCGGTGAGATCGGTTCCATCGTGTTCGGCGAGCAGTTCGCCGCTGTCCCATACCAGCAGCGTCGCACTGACGGTGTTCTCGGCGGCCGCGTGTGCCAGGTCGTAGTGCGCGCAGGCCGGAACATGCGGATAGGTGATCCACAGGTCGTAGCCGGTCATGAACAGGTCGAGGTCGAATTGCACACTCAGCCCGAGCAACTCGCTGCGGCCGTTGTCGTCCACGCCGGCGAACGCTTCGTCCAGCGCGAGCAGGCGCGGCGCCTGCGGGTCGGCCGAGTCGAGCATGACGTGCGCCGCGGCGAACAGCGGTAGGTGCAGCGACACCGACTGCTCACCACCCGACAGCGCGCTGTGCCTGGCCACGGTGAGCTTGTCCTCGCCGCCGTCGGCGGAGATCAGGGTGAAGGAGAACACCCGCCAGCCGCGGTAGTCCAGGGTGGTGGCGAGGATCTCGGGATAGGAGCGTTCCGGGTGCGCGGCCCGCGCCGCGCGGATCTCGGTGGCGAAATGTGCGCGAATCGCCGCCAGATCCTCCGCCGTCAGGGCCGAGGCGTCCCGGTCGAGCAGCTTGCACATGGCCCGGGCCGCGTCGGACAGGTTGTCGGCGAGCAGCCAGTGCACGCCGATGGTGTTGCCCGAGGACATCCGCCGTTGCTTCATCTCCGCGCCCATCCTGGCGATGAGATCGCGCGCGTCGCTGGTGCGTTCGTGGATCTGCTGGGCCAGTCCGGTCAGCAGCGCGTCCTCCAGGATGCGCCGCTCGGCGTCGGTGAGCAGCAACTCTTGGTCGCGGCGAGCGGCGTCGACGCGGGCGGCGAACTCGGCGAGCGGGCCGACGCCGTGCTCGTCCTGCACCTGCACGACGGTGAGGCCGTCGGCCGCGTCCCACTGGAGCCGATAGTCGCGGCCGGAACCGGCGAGCGCGGCGTCGAACTCCTGCAGCGCCGCGGTCACCGCACTGCGGGTGGACTTTCGGGTCGCCTCGCTCGCCCGTACCGAGGCGGTGGCGGCCGCGAGGCCATCGAACAGCTCGGCGACGTCGTCGGGCAGCACCCGCGGCTGCGCGTGCGGTCCCGCTGTCGAGATCCGGTACAGCAGTTGCTCGGGCGTCGACCACGCGGCGTCGCTGCTCGGCCAGCGTCCGCCGGCCGGTGCGCCGAGCAGGATGAGCAGATCCGGCTGGGCATACGGCGCAAGGGATTTCACCTCGGCGATGACCTCGGTGAGCGCGGTGGCGAGCGATTCGTGCGCGGTGCGGTAGGCGGCCTCGGCGTCGCCGACCGCCTCGATGGCCTCGTTGGCGGCCTTGCGCGCGGACTTCTGCTCGGCCTTGGTCGCTTCGATCCGCTGCCTGGCCTGCTCCAGCTCGCGATCGATGTCGGCCGCGCCTGCGCCGAGCGCCTCGCGCAGGGTCTCCAGCTTCCGCACCTGCTCCTGGTAGCCGGCTTGCGCGGCCTCCGCTTCCTCCGCGAACGCCTCGGCCAGGTCGGCGGCTTCGGCCAAGCGGTCCTCGGCTTCCCGCTCGCGCTCGCGTTCCCGCTCGTGGTCGCCACGTAGCCGCAGCAGTCCGGTCCCGGTGTTCTCGAAGTGCCGGATGGCGGCGGCGAGGGCGTCGATCTCGCGCCCCGTGCGGGGGGTGCGATGTGCCGCCGCGGCGGCACGCAGCTTCTTCTCCGCGGCGGACAAATCCGCGATCGCCTGGTCGAGCTCGCGCTCGGCGTGGGCGGCGGCTTCGGCGCGGGACCGCATCACGCCCGCGGCCTCGGCCACCGCGCGCAATGCCGTGCTCACCGCGGTCGGACGCGGAAGCGCTTTGGCGGCAGCGGAGATTCGCGCGAGTCCGGCGGTGGCGTCCGTTTCCTGCTGCTCGGCGGCGTGCCGGTCCTCCTCCGCGGCGGCGATGGCCGCGGTCAGCTCGGCCGAGCGGAGCGCGCGGCGCTTGGCCCGGGCGGTGGCGCCGATGTATTCCGCGTCGGCCTTCCGATGCCTGCCGACGCGCACGCCGTGGCGGAATCCACCGTTCGTCTCGATCGTCACCGTTCCACTCGGTTCGTCCGCGCCGTCGTGCAGGGCGATGGAGGCGAGCACGTCGGCCACGGTCTGCCCGGGCCGGGTGAGCATGTCCGAATCATCCTCCACGACAAGCACGTCGGCGAGGGTGCGGCCGGTCGGCCGGTCCGCGGCAGGCAGCGGCACCAGGAACTGATCCGACTCGTAGTCCGATGGCAGCTCGCCCTCGGGACAGACCCAGCCGTCGAGCAGGTTCGCGGCGTCCAACGCGGCCTCGATACTCGCCGCGGTCTCGGGCGACACGCCGTCGGCGAAGCGCACCAGACGCCACAGCGCGGCGCCGGGCCGATCGCCGGTGCGGCCGGACCTAGCCGCCGATACCGGTGGCGCGTCGTCACGTTGGCCCGCGATCCGTTCGCGTTCGGCGGTCAGCTCAAAGATTCGCGCGGCCGCCGTCGCCGCCCGCGCACGGGCCTCCTGGCGGCGGCCGCGGATCTCGTCGAGCAGGGGCTCGGCCCGCTCCGTCAGCACTTCGGCGACCGTGGCGGCATCCGAACCGGCCTCGGCCACCGCGGCGTTCAGTGCCTCGAACAGACCGGTGCGGACCGGGGAGTAGACCTCTCGGTGCTCCTCCCACCACCCGCGCAGCGCGCCGGCGGCCTCGGTACGGGCCAACGCGACCGTCGCCTCCGCGTGCGCGGCCTCGGCGGCGGCCGCGTCACGCAGTTCCCTGGCGCGTTCGGCGAGCCGCTCGGCCCTGGCGCGTTCGGCCGCAGCGGTGTCTACCGCACCCAGTGTCTTGCGGACCGCCCGCACGTCGGCGTCGCGCTCCTCGGCGTGGCCACGCACAGCCGCGGTGAGCTGTTCGGCCCGTGCGTTCTCGGGCAGCGGCGTCCACCCGATGCCCGCGTCCTCGGCGCCGCTGCGCAGGTCGTCCTCGCCGCGGGCGAGCGCGGCGGCGGCCGCGCGGACCGCGGTGCGCGCGCGTTCCGCCTCCGCGGCGCGCTGGTCCAGGGTCTGCCGCGCTTTGAGCGCCTTGTCGGCGTGCACGCCCGCCGAGGTCTCCAGCCGACGTACGGCGTCGGCCAGGTCGTCGAGCTGCTGCTTGCCCTCGTAAGCGCTGGAACGCCGCAGGTTTTCCCGATAGGCGAGGGCCTGCTCGTAGGCGCGGTCGGCATCCTCCGCACGGGTCTCGGCAGCGGCGCGCTCGGTCTCCCTGCGCCGGCGCAGCTCGGTCGCGGCGAACAGCGCGGTGCTCGCGTGCGCGACCGCGTCGAGCCGGGTCCGTACCTGGTCAACGTCCGTCTTCGCCTGGACCGCAAGGTATTTCCGGTAGACCTCGACAAAGGCCCGCGTCGCGGTGTCCGCATGGACCAACCCGTCCAGGGTGCGGGCCACCTCCTCCATATCGCTGAACGACCGGGCGGCGTCCAGGATCAGATGCTCGTCGAGTGGGCGCAGGCCGTCGGTGAGCGCCTGGGACAGGCCGCGCGGATCCAGGTTCTTCGCCAGCTGCGGGCGGCGCAGCGTGAGAATCAGGTTGATCAGCTGGTCGTAGCGCTGCGCGCCGAGGCCGAACATGCGCGCGTCGATGGCGTTGCGGTAGTCCACCGGGCGGTCGACGATCGAGTCGGTGCCGATCTGTTCGGCGAGCTGTTTGCGGGTGAACGGACGGTCGTCCGGACCGATCAGCGAGAAGTCCACGCCGACGCGGCCGTCGGCGACGAAGTACCAACGGGTCACCTTGTCCGAGGAACGCGTAGCGCGCATGCCGATGCCGACCGTGACCACTTCGGCGTCGTCCCAGCGACCGCGCGCGAACTCCATCCAGACGTAGGAGTAGGCGGAGTCCTGCTTGCGGTAGAGCAGGTTCGACTTCATCGTGCGTTCCTCGCCGGCGAACGGGTTGAGCCTGCGCGGCTCGATCCGGCCGTCGAGCACGAACGGGAACAGGACCTCCAGCGCCTTGGTCTTGCCGGACCCGTTCGGACCTCGCAGGACCAATCTGCCGTCGGCGAAACAGAATTCCTGGTCGCGGTAGTCCCAGAGGTTGACGATCCCGGCGCGGGTCGGAGTGAACCGCACTCCGCCGTGAATGAGCGACATCCGTCAGTTCCCTTCCGTCCCGGTGCCGTCGGGCCCGTAGGTGTCGGCCGCCGTCACGAACAGTTCCGCGGCCCGCTTCGTGCGCACCGTCACGACCGCCCCGCGGTAGCGGGCCAGCGCGGGGAGCACGAGCAGTCCGTCGTCCACCGCCCGGACCAGCCGCAGCCGCTCCAGCAGCGCCACCACTTCCGTGGTGAGACGGGGGACGTCGGCCTGCCACTGCGCGGCGAAGGTGGCGCCGTAGCGATCGGTGAGCGCCTGCATCGTCTCGCGCAGCCACGCCGAGTCGACAAGGGGGTAGGCGCTCGCCACCAGTCCGTCCTCCTGCTCCGGCTCGATGTCCGGCGAACCGGGCTCGTCCGCAGGCGAACCCGGCGAGCGCGGCTGGGCCAGCGGAGTGAACAGGGTGGATTCCGGGATGGCCGCGTCGAGTTGCTCGGCGAGCGCCGCGCCCGGGTCAGGTGCGCCGCCGCGGCGCGGCAGCGGGTGGTCGATGTCGAGCACGCGGTCGGCGATCTCGCCCGCCAGCAGCAGAGCGACCTGGGCGAGTGTGCCGGTCCCGGGAAAACGGGTGTCCGACAGCCGTCCGGAGGTGTCGATCAGCGCGACACCTTCGGCGCGGCGCTCGGCCCGCAGGCCGGTGAACAACTCGACATCCGCGACGATCCGCTCCTGCGCGAGCGCGGGACGTTCTTCGGGCGCGAGATCGTCGGTGTAGACCACCGGTCGTTCGACCAGCGCCCTGCGGACCCGGCGCGCGACCTCGGCAGCGGTCGGGGCATGCGCGGAAACGCCGGTGGCGGTGGCCTCTTCGGCGAACAACCCGCGCACACTGTACAGATGCTGCAGTGCCCGCGGCGGCCGGAACAGCGCGAAGACCACCGGTCGGTCGATGTCGTAGAGCGCCTCACCGGCCTCCGGATCGCTGGCCCACCCGCCCGCGTCGCCGTCGGCCAAGGTGAGCGCACCGCGCACGGTCAGCCAGCCGACCGCGTCGACGAACGCGTCGCGATCGGAGGCCCGGTCCGTGGACAGCTCGAGGCCGTCCACCCGGCCCGCATAGGCGGCGACCTGATCGGCCAGCTCGGACAGCGTGATCTGATCGCCCGCGCGTCCCAGCGCGGCGAGCGCCAAGGCGAGGTAGGCGTAGCGTCGGCGGTCGAAGACGCGCTCGGCCGGCGTGCGCGCAGGTCTGCCCGCGTCGAGGCGGTCCAGCACGGGGAACACCCGCGCGGTGGTTTCGGTGACTTCCAGCCGGTAGCCGAACAGTTCGGCGAGATCGTCGCGGAGCTCAGTGGCCCATCGGCGGATCAGCGGCAGCGCGATCCGGTCCGGATAGGTTCGGGTCACCAGATGATTGGCCAGGACGACGCGGGCGGCGCGCTGATAGTTGTCCAGCGTGAGTGCGTCGATGGTGCGTCCGTGCATCAGCCACGCTCCCCGGAAGTGCGCGACCGCGTCCTAATTGTCTGTTCGATCTTCAGTGCCCGGTTGTTCAAGTGCAGCAGCCCGCGCGTGGTGCGCACGACGGTCGAGCCATGGTGCTCGGACACCGTCAGCGTGACGCCGCTGTCCGAACCGGTGGTGCCCGCCACCGTGCCGCGCACCGGAACCCAGGCGGTGGACGCGGCGTCCAACAGGCGCAGCAGCACTTCGGTTTCCCGTTCGTCCAGAACCCGCTCGTGCAGGTCACCGGAGGCCAGCGACCGGGCGGCCTCGGCGCGAGCCCGCTGCGCGTCCAACTGGGCCTCGCGCAGCCGCCGGATGCCGGCGTCGTTGCGATGGATGCGGGCGGGCGCGCCCGCTGACGGCGGGCGCCCGGTCTCGGCGAGCGTGCGCGAGATCTCCAATGGCGGCGCGTCCCACCACGATCGCATCGCCGGAATCACGTCGGCGTCCGGGTGCTCCATCGCCAGGTGCCGCGGCTTGCCGAGCCCGAATACCGCGTCGAAGAGCGCGTGCGCGCCGTCTGTGGTCGGCGCCGCGGTGAACCAGGCGGCGAGATGCCGCAGCGCCGATTCCCGGCTCACCCCGCCCCGCCGCGTCTCGGTGACCCGTCGCAGCAGCGAGAGCACCGCGGCGATGGCGCTCATGGTGGCCTCGCGCAGCCGCTCGGCTTCCGTCGGCCCCGCCGACTCGCCGCTTCCGGACGCGACGAACCAGATCCGCAGTCCGTCCCATCTGGCCTGCCAATCCGACTGGCGTTCGGCGACGCTCAGCAGCACTCGCTCGTCACAGCGCGCCGCGCGAGCGATCAGCTCCTCGACGCCGGTCTCCTCGATCTCCGCGATCGCCGCTGCCAGGCGCGGGGTGAATCTGGCCAAGTCGAGGCTGAACTCCCGCATGTGCGCCAGCAGCGCGTCTTTGTGCGCGAGAAACGATTCCGGGGTGATCTCGGTGGTGCGGACCAGATCGCCGAGTCCGAGATAGAAGTGCGCGGCACGTGCTGCCAGGTCCGACAGCGCGGCGTCGAGGCGGCGCAGTGTGCGGTAGACCCGTTCGGCGTCGCATGCCCGGTTCGCCTCGGCGAGCGTATGCAGATCGGCCAGCAGCTCCGGCAGCACCAGACGCGACAGCGAGGCCTCGTCGAGGCGGGCGCCGAGCACGTCGGCGACCGCCCGGTACGCCTGAAATCCCGCCTGGGAGAACTGGTACACGTAGTGGCGGTTGCGATACTCGGCCAGCGTCGCGGCACGGGTTCCGTCGTAACTGCGTTCCAGCACGCCCCACCGGTGTAGCTGATCGAGCAGAGGGCCGATCTCGGCGGCGGTCAGGGGCGGTGCTGTCGCGTTGGATTCACCGGCCGGGGAGTGGTCCGGTGCAGGAGTTTCCGGCTCCTGTTGTCTCGTGACGTGCGGATCGGCTGGACGAGTTCGCCGTTCCGCAGCACGGTCGACCCGCGCTGGAGTAGCGACCGGTTGGTTCGGATAGTCCAGATCGGGGGTGCGGAGCGTAATCCGGTTGCGCTCGATCCACTCGGCGACGTCGTCCGCGTGCAGCAGTACCACGTACGCCGCCCGCGCGCTGTCGAAGGCGCGCAGCACCCAGAGGTAGTCCGCGCGCCGCTCGGCGGTGGCGAAGGAGAACAGCCGCAGCCGATCGTCCCAGTGGGCATCGGCGCAGCCGTCATCGGAGTCGGTCACCGGGAACAGGGTAGTAGCGGGCCGGTCGCCGCCTGCACGATGTTCCGCTGTTCGGCGTGGCCGCGTCCGGTTCGCCCGCGTTCGCCGAGGCTGTGCCGCAGGTCGGCTCACCCGACGGACAGCGAGCGCAACTGGTCCAGATACGCGCGGGTGCGCGGATCGCCGGGATAGCGCTCGATGATCTCGCGCGCGACTTCGCCCGCGATCCACATCAGCGACGGCAGCGAGCGTCGCCTACCCGCGAACGCGCGCATACCCTCGGCCACCGCCAGTTCCAGATCACGATGGCGGACCGCGACCACGGCCAGCGTCAGGTGCGCCTCGGAGATGCGCATCGGGTTGCGCACCGTGCCATCTGGCCGGGTTGCGGTCCGGATCACTTCGCGGGCGTAGGATTCGGCGAGCCGATCCTCACCCGCGACCCGGCAGCAGTCCATCGCATAGAAGTCGAACTTGTGCTCGTCGATGACGAAGTGGTTGTCCAGATTCGCCGGATGATCGAGTCGCTCCAGGATTGCCCGCCCCTCCGCGAGTGCGGCGTCCACCTCGCGTGGGTTGCCCAGCCTGGCCCAGGCTTTGGCACGCTGGGCGGCCAGTTGCACGCCGACGCGCAGGTCCTGGCTTACTGCGAGCGTCGGCTGCACCATCTCGATCACGCCACGGTAGTTGCCCTGGGTCAGCGCGAACCACGCGGCCATTTCCGCTGCCCACGCGGTGATCTCGACGCTGTCGGCCTCCTGTCCCAGCGAGTGGGCGGCGCGGCGGGTGGCCTCGGCGGCGGTGCGCCTGCCCAGGTCGTAGTCGACGCATCCGACCAGGAGGGCGACCCATCCGGCGAGGACGAGGATTTCGCGATGCTGAGCCAGTGTCAGGCGACCGTCCAGCAACGAGGTGATCCTGCGTAGCCACGCGGTGCCTTCGGCGTGCAGGTCGTGCGGGTCGGCGTAGGAGTACTCGCAGCACAGGCGCTCGGCGGTGATCCGGACGGCCTCCAGCGTCACCGAGGACACGTCGGATATCCGGAGTCTGCCGAGGAACTCGAGCGTGTCCATGCCCGTCGCGGAGAGTAATTCGTCGTCCCGGTTCGGTCTGGCCTTGGGAAAGAACGCCGCGGTCACCGTGTCGAAGGTGGCGGCGATGATGGGGGCGTAGAAGTCGTCCGGGCGTGATTCGCCCGATTCCCAACGGCGCCAGTTGCGTAGGAGGGTGCTGTCCGTCGGCAGGTTGTGCGATGACTTCCCGCGCATCGCGCGAACGGCGTCGGCTTGAGACCACCCCCGCACGTCGCGTTCGGAACGCATCCGGACAGCCCAGACGGGTCGATCGTCAGTAGCGGCCACGTCTGTAGTATCGCACCAGTTAACGTTTGGTGTCCCCGATAGGGCATACAGATGTCATGGGGTTGACAGCTCCATTCGCGCTGCCGCATGGTGCATGCTGGACATGAGCGCGGGAAGTTTGCCAGGCATCCTTACCAGAGCAACTGCAAGTACATCTGCTCTTGCATGAAGCGCAGTAACCCCGTAGAACGGGTGGATCCACTTCAGAGAACAGCGATCCCAATCCAACGGAGGTTCGGGTGGAAGCGTTGATCTATGGATACTTGCGTGACGATCTGGCCGATGGCCACAGCAAAGAGCTCGAGGCGGCGATGAGCAGCCTCGCTCGCGAAGAAGGACTCTGCTTCGCCGCAACGTTCCATGAATCGACCGGGGGTGACGGGACGGCTTTGGCGGAGCTCACGGCGGAACTCAAGCGCGCCGACGCGCACCATGTGGTGGTTCCCTCACTCGATCACTTTGCCGGTCAGACGATTCCGCGCGACATCCTGATCGCGAGACTGGCCCAGGAGGCGGCGGCTCGGGTCTGGACCATAGAGAGCTGACCGGCTCGACCGGATTGCCCGAAATCTCCTCGATCCCCATCGCCTCGAGCATCGCCACCATGTTGGCCAGGGCGACGCCCGCTGCGAGAGGCCCAAGCAGCGCCGCGAGATGGTGGCCGCCGAACAGCGGATACACCTGCCAGTGCGGCAGATACGCGAACAGCGAGCTAT
The DNA here is from genome assembly GCF_036346875.1 of Nocardia sp. NBC_00508. Lineage (NCBI taxonomy): Bacteria > Bacillati > Actinomycetota > Actinomycetes > Mycobacteriales > Nocardiaceae > Nocardia > Nocardia sp. NBC_00508. The sequence goes on from NZ_CP107852.1 coordinate 6,385,388, forward strand.
CAGCCAGCACAGCGGCGCAGGCCGCGACGACGGCGGGAACCCGGATCGCGCCCAACCATGCCAATGCGAGCAAGCCCGCCATGACCAGCCTTTCCCGATCGGGAACGCCGAAATATCCGGGCACCGTGATCAGTACGACGGCACCGACTGTTACCCGCCGCCACGCGGAACTCCTTCGCCGCCACCCAGCCGAGCGCGAAGAGCCACGCCGCCAGTGGTGAGAAGGGGACGTCCTTCGCCGGATACAGACCGAACGCCTGGTATCGGAACACGAGGCTCACCGCGACGAGCGTCATCGCGAATCAGAATGGTTCGCCCGTTGTGTGCGGTCCACCCACGGGATCGAGGTTTAGGAACCGCGACGAAAGAGGTTGCCCGACAGTTCCGGAACACGTGCCGGAACTCCGCGTCCGATACCGACCGGTCGCTGAGGAGTAAGCGCCCACCGCGGAACAGATGGCTGTGCACTACCGAGAGCCCATAGCAGTAGAACATCGGCAACGCGGTAGCCGCACAGTCGTCCGGGCCGATCGCCGAATACTCGGCGATGGCCGCGGCGTTGGCTCGCAGGTTCGCCGCCGCGAGCCGGACCGGCGACGGCGACCCGGTGGAACCCCCGACGCGCTCAGCAGGCAGGTGAGATCCGGGCGCGGGCTGCGTGGGCCGAAGTCGCCGCCGCGAACGAATTCAGAGCCCGAAGCTGCCCGGACCCCGCCTGCGCAGGTACTTCTCGAATTCGGCCGCGATGGCGTCGCCGTCGATCTTGGCCATCGCCTCGTTCACGTCGGCCGCGGCGTCGCCACGCTCCTCCAGCGAACGTACGTACTCGCTGATCTCGTCGTCGCCCACGGTCATCTCGTTCACCGCGGTCTCCCAGTCCTCCGCCTGTTTGGGCAGCTCGCCCAGCGGGACCTCGATGTCGAGCACGTCCTCGACTCGGTGCAGCAGCGCGATGGTCGCCTTCGGGTTCGGCGGCTGGGAGACATAGTGCGGAACGGCGGCCCAGAACGACACCGCGGGCACCCCCGCCTTCACACACTGGTCCTGCAGCACGCCGGTGATCCCGGTCGGACCCTCGTAGCGGGTCTGCTCCAGATTGAACCGCTCGGCCGCCTCCTTGCTGTAGGCCGAGCCGGTCACCGGGACCGGTCTGGTGTGCGGGGTGTCGGCGAGCAATGCGCCCAGGATGACGACCGTCTGCACCCCGAGCTGTTCGATGAACTGCAGCAGGTCGCCGCAGAAGCTGCGCCAGCGCATATTCGGTTCGATACCGCGCAGCAGCACCACGTCGCGGTCGCTGCCCGGCGGAGAGCAGACCGACAGCATCGTCGACGGCCACTGGATTTCCCTGGTCACACCGTCCACCTGGCGCACTGTCGGACGGTTGACCTGATAGTCGTAATAGTCCTCGGAGTCGAGTTCGGCCAACGGCTCGGCGTCCCAGATCAGTTCCAGATGCTCGACGGCGCCGCTGGCCGCGTCCCCGGCGTCGTTCCAGCCTTCGAAGGCCGCGACCAGCACCGGATCCCGCAACGTCGGCAGTTCCGTATCGGGAGTTTCACTGGCGTTCACTCGGTCAGCCTACGGCGTGAGTCGATGTGGCGTGTTGTATGCCGGTCGGATCGGGTGATGTGTTTCCCGCGGCTGTCGCCGAGCAGGCGGTGTCCTGCCGCACGGCCGAGTGGTGGGCCGCAGGACACGATGAAGGGTGACCAAGTGATGTCCTGCAGCTGCATGAACGGTGTGGTGCAGGACACCGAGCCTCGACGTGGTGGGCTGGATCGTCAGCCCCGCCCACTACGCTGGAGCGCATGTCTGCGTCCATCCCCGCCGAGTTCGACACCACGCTACTCGACACGCTGCGCCGTCGTGTCGTCATCGCTGACGGGGCGATGGGCACGATGCTGCAGGCCGCCGATCTGACCCTGGACGATTTCCGCGGGCTGGAGGGCTGTAACGAGATCCTCAACGACACCCGGCCGGACGTGCTGCGCGACATCCACCGCGCGTACTTCGAGGCGGGCGCCGACGCGGTCGAGACCAACACCTTCGGCTGCAACCTACCCAACCTCGCCGACTACGACATCGCCGACCGGATCCGCGACCTGTCCGAGCGCGGCACCCGGCTGGCCCGCGACGTCGCCGACGAGATGGGCCCGTCCTCCGACGGTACGCCGCGGTATGTGCTCGGTTCGATGGGGCCGGGCACCAAGCTGCCGACGCTGGGCCACGCCGCGTTCGCCGCGCTGCGCGACGCCTACGCCGAGGCCGCGCTCGGCATGCTCGACGGCGGCGCCGACGCCATCCTCATCGAGACCTGCCAGGACCTGCTGCAAGTAAAGGCGGCGGTGACCGGCAGCAAGCGGGCGATGGCGCGGCTCGGCCGCCGGATCCCGATCATCACGCACGTCACCGTGGAGACCACCGGCACCATGCTGGTCGGCAGCGAGATCGGGGCCGCGCTCACGGCGCTCGAGCCGCTCGGCATCGACATGATCGGCCTGAACTGCGCGACCGGTCCGGACGAGATGAGCGAGCATCTGCGGCATCTTTCCCGGCACGCGCGGGTACCGGTCTCGGTGATGCCGAACGCCGGACTCCCGGTGCTCGGCGCAGGCGGCGCGGTGTACCCGCTCACCCCCGAAGAGCTGGCGGTCGCGCTGCGCGGGTTCGTCACCGAGTTCGGGCTGGCGCTGGTCGGCGGCTGCTGCGGCACCACCCCCGAGCACATCCGTCAGGTCACCGCCGCGGTGCGGGAGGTCGAGCCGGCCCTGCCGCCGATCGCCGAGCGCCGCGAGCCGGTGCACGAGCCGAGCGTGTCCAGCATGTACACGGCGGTGCCGTTCGAGCAGGACGCCTCCATCATGATGATCGGCGAGCGCACGAACGCCAACGGCTCCAAGGCATTCCGCGAAGCCATGCTGGCAGGCGACTGGCAGAAGTGCCTGGACATCGCCAAGGACCAGACCCGCGATGGCGCGCACATGCTCGACCTGTGCGTCGACTACGTGGGCCGCGACGGTAGCCAGGACATGGCGGAGCTGGCCGGCCGGCTCGCCACCGCCTCGACTCTGCCGATCATGCTCGATTCCACCGAGACCCCGGTGTTGCAGGCCGGGCTGGAGCATCTCGGCGGGCGGTGTGCGGTGAACTCGGTGAACTACGAGGACGGCGACGGCCCGGATTCGCGCTTCCAGCAGACCATGCGGCTGGTCGCCGAGCACGGCGCCGCGGTGGTCGCGCTGACCATCGACGAGGAGGGCCAGGCCCGCACCGCGGCGACGAAGGTGGAGATCGCCGAGCGGCTGATCGCCGACATCACCGGCAACTGGGGTCTATCGGAGAGCGCCATCATCATCGACACGCTCACCTTCACCCTCGGCACCGGCCAGGAGGAGTCACGCCGGGACGGCCTGGAGACCATCGAGGCCATCCGTGAACTGAAGCGCCGCCACCCGCGGGTGCAGACCACGCTGGGACTGTCCAACATCTCCTTCGGTCTGAACCCGGCGGCCCGGCAGGTGCTCAACTCGGTGTTCATGCACGAATGCGTCGAGGCCGGTTTGGATTCCGCCATCGTGCACGCCTCCAAGATCCTGCCGATCAGCCGCATTCCGGACGAACAGCGCGAGGCCGCGCTGGATCTGGTGTACGACCGCCGCACCGAGGACTACGACCCGCTGCAGAAGCTGATGGAGCTGTTCGAAGGCGTGTCCACCTCGTCGTCGAAGGCGTCGCGTGCCGAGGAGTTGGCCGCGCTTCCGCTGTTCGAGCGGCTGGAGCGGCGCATCGTCGACGGCGAGCGGGCGGGGATGGATGCCGATCTGGATGCGGCCATGACCGAGGTGCCGCCGCTGCAGATCATCAACGAGACCCTGCTGGCGGGGATGAAGACGGTCGGCGAGCTATTCGGCTCCGGTCAGATGCAGCTGCCGTTCGTGCTGCAGTCCGCCGAGGTGATGAAGGCCGCCGTCGCGTACCTGGAACCGCACATGGAGGCCACCGACGACAGCGGCAAGGGCCGCATCGTGCTGGCCACCGTCAAGGGCGACGTGCACGACATCGGCAAGAACCTGGTCGACATCATCCTGTCCAATAACGGCTACGAGGTGGTCAACCTCGGCATCAAGCAGCCGATTGCCACCATCCTCGACGCGGCGGTGGACAAGAAGGCCGACGTCATCGGCATGTCCGGCCTGCTGGTGAAGTCGACCGTGGTGATGAAGGAAAACCTCGAGGAGCTCAACGCCAAAGGTGTGGCCGAGCAGTTCCCCGTGTTGCTCGGCGGTGCGGCGCTCACCCGCTCGTATGTGGAGCACGACCTCACCGAGGTGTACGAGGGCGACGTGCACTACGCGCGCGACGCGTTCGAGGGTCTGCGGCTGATGGACGACATCATGACCCGCAAGCGCGGTGGCGGTGCCGACCCGGACAGCCCGGAGGCCATCGCCGAGCGGGAGAAGGCCGCCGAGCGCAAGGCGCGCCACGAGCGGTCCAAGCGGATCGCCGCGGAACGCAGGGCGGCCGAGGTGCCCGTCGTGGTGCCCGAGCGCTCCGACGTCGCGGCGGACCTGCCGGTTCCGGTGCCGCCGTTCTGGGGCACGCGCGTGGTGAAAGGTCTCGCGCTGCACGAGTACTCGGGTCTGCTCGACGAGCGGGCGCTGTTCCTCGGGCAGTGGGGTCTGCGCGGGCAGCGCGGCGGTGACGGGCCCGGCTACGAGGAGCTGGTGGCCACCGAGGGCAGGCCGCGCCTGCGCGCCTGGCTGGACCGGCTGAGCACCGAAGGCGTGTTGCAGCACGCCGCCGTGGTGTACGGGTATTTCCCCGCGGTGTCCGAGGGCGACGAGGTCATCGTGCTCACCGGACCGGATCCCGATGCGCCGGAACGCTATCGGTTCACCTTCCCGCGCCAGCAGCGCGACCGGTTCCTGTGCATCGCCGACTTCATCCGGTCGCGGGCCCGCGCCAGGGAGACCGGCCAGGTGGACGTCATGCCGTTCCAGCTGGTCACCATGGGCCAACCGATCGCCGATTTCGCCAACGAGCTGTTCGCGGGCGACAACTACCGCGACTATCTCGAGGTGCACGGCATCGGCGTCCAGCTCACCGAGGCGCTTGCCGAGTACTGGCACCGCCGCGTCCGCGAGGAACTCGTCCTCGAAGGCCATGCGGTCGCCGACTCCGATCCGGCCGACGTGCAGGAGTACTTCAAACTCGGCTACCGCGGCGCCCGCTACTCCTTCGGCTACGGCGCCTGCCCCGACCTGGAAGACCGCGCCAAACTGGTCGACCTGCTCGAGGCCGACCGCATCGGCGTCGTACTCTCCGAAGAGCTGCAACTGCATCCGGAGCAGTCCACCGACGCCTTCGTTCTCCTGCACCCGGAGGCGAAGTACTTCAACGCCTGACCCGTTGTCGAATGCGCCTGCTGCGCGCCGCCCCAAGGGCGGACCGGATGGCTGCGCGGCAGGCCCTTCGACACCGACCGGCGTACCGTATCCCGGTCGACCCGGTTCGATCCCCGGCGTGAGGTCTGCGAAGCGCTCAACTCGGTTCGAGCCGCTGACCGGCAGCATCCACGACACGCCGCCGGGCCGTCTCGAGGCGGTCAGCGGCGCACGGTGCGCGACGCCTGCCGTCGCGGAAGTCGGTCGCGCCGAGGGCCTTTGCTACCTGGCCGGATGTCGTGTCTCGCGCGGATCCGCGCACCGGACGGCGCGTCGCCGGGTGCGGGCGCGCGGTGTCTACCTGGGCGATCGCCCATCCCGGCGCGGGCAGGTGGATGTCTGTCGGGGGGATGTGCCATTGTCGATGGCGTTGTAACTGCATCCGGAGCAGTCGGCGGATGCGTTCGCGTCTCTGCTCGGTGGTGCAAAAACACCTCGGCGCGTATGTCTTTCGGAGATTGTCCGGGCTTGCGCGTGGAGTGTGAACAGCTCGGCACGTAAGTAGGAGAGGCACACCACGATGACGGCGGATCGATTGATCGCGGGACGATACCGGCTCACGGATCCGATCGGCACCGGCGCCATGGGTGTGGTGTGGCGAGCGACCGACGTGCGGTTGCAGCGTACCGTCGCGGTCAAACAGGTGCTGCTCGGTCCCGGACTGACCGGATCGGCGGCGCTGGAGGCGAAGCGGCGCGCCATGCGCGAGGGCCGGATCGCGGCGCGGCTGCACCATCCGAACGCCATCACCGTCTTCGATGTCGCCGAGGAGGACGGCCAGCCCTGGCTGGTCATGGAGTACCTGGACGCGCCGAGCCTGGCGGCCAAGCTGTCGGGCAACCGCACTCTGGATCCGCTGGAGGTCGCCAAGATCGGCGCACAGGCCGCGAGCGCTCTTGCCGCCGCGCATGACGCGGGCATCACGCACCGCGACGTCAAACCGGCCAACCTGCTGGTCGCCGACGACGGCACGGTGAAGATCACCGATTTCGGCATCTCCCGCGCGGTCGGCGACGTGACGGTCACGGCCACGGGTTTCCTGGCCGGGACACCCGCGTACCTGGCGCCGGAGGTGGCGCGCGGCGAGGATCCGGAACCGGCCTCCGATGTCTTCGCGCTCGGCTCGACGCTGTACACGGCGGTCCAGGGCAGCCCGCCGTTCGGCGAGAGCGACAACCCGCTCGCCCTGCTGCACGCGGTGGCCAGTGCCGAGATCCCGCCGCCCCAGTCGGCGGGACCGCTCGCTCCGGTGCTGCTGCGTTTGCTCGCTCCGACCACCGATGCCCGGCCGACCATGCACGAGGCCAAGGAGGCGCTGGAAGCCGTTGCCGCGGGCCGGGATCCGGTGCTGTCCGCACCGGTGACCACGGTGCTACCCGCACCGGACGCGACCACTGTGCTGCCGCAACGGACCATGACCGCGTCGACCGGGAAGTCGAGTGATACCGGCGCCACCGCGGTCGTACCCGCCGCGGTGATGGGTCCGAACGCGCCACAGCCGGCTGCCGTCCAGCGCCCTCCGATCCCGCTGCGGGGCCGCGTGGCCGCGACATTGCCGGGCGTTCTGGTCGGACCCGATCGCAGTCGGATGCTGGTCTTGGCCGCAGCGGCGGTGGTGGGGCTACTGATCCTGGCCGGAATCGTCGCGACGCTGACCACCGGGGAACGCGATGGAGATGGCGCCACACCGAACTCCTCGGTCGTGCCTCCTGGTGCGGCGGCGGAGAATTCGCCATCGCCCGCCGATGCGGCCGGACCGGTCCCGCAACAGGCCCCGGCGCAAGGCCCGGCCCAGGCCCCGGCCCCCGCCGCAGTTACTCCCACGTCCGGACACACACCCGCGCCCGGCCCTGCACCGGCACCGACGACCTCCGCGGCTGCCCCGCCGCCCCCGCCGGCACCGGCGACTACGCCCCCTGCGACGCCCACCCCGGGACCGAGTTCCGCTTCACCCACGCCGACTCCGTCGTCCCAGATCACGACGACGCCGCCCGCCGCGTCGAGCACGACGGGCCCGACCTCCACCGGAACGGCCACCCAGTCCGGCCCGCCGACGCCCGACCGGATCGCCTCCTTCATCCAGGGCTACTACGGCATGCTGCCCGGCAATGTGTCCGGCGCCTGGACCCAGCTGTCGCCCGGCTATCAGGCGCAGACCGGCTACGACTCCTATGCGAACTTCTGGGGCACGATCCGATCGATCCGCGTGGGCCCGGTCACGCAGAACGGCGCGAATCGGGCGGTGGTCGCGCTGACCTATACCCTGAAGAACGGCACGACGACCTCGGAGAACCGATGGATCGAGGTCGCCGGGGACAGTGCCAAGCTGCAGATCGCCGCATCGGGCACCTGATCGACGAGACCGAGGAGAGACACCGAACGTGACAGCGCGATTGGCCGGAGTGCTCTGGGACATGGACGGCACGCTGCTCGATTCGGAAAAGCTCTGGGATATCGCGGTGCGTGAACTGGCACGCGAACACGGCCACGAGATGACCGACGCGATCCGGCACGCACTGATCGGCGCGTCCGGCCCGAATGCCCTGCGGATCATGTTCACCGGCCTGGGCATCGAGCCGACCCCGGCGTCGCTGCGGGCGGCGGGGGAGTTCCTGGAGCGGCGGGTGACCGAACTGATGACCGGCCCCATCCCGTGGCGGCCCGGCGCGAAGGACGCGCTGGCCGTGGTCCGTGCCGCCGGTCTGCGCAGCGCGCTGGTCACCAATACCAAGCGGTCGCTTACGGAATTCGGGCTCGACACCCTCGGCCGCGACTTCTTCGACGTCTCGGTCTGTGGCGACGAGGTGGCGCACGGCAAACCGGAGCCGGATGTCTACCTGCGCGCCGCCGAGTTGCTCGGACTGGACCCGAGGCACTGTGTGGCGGTGGAGGATTCGCCCACCGGTGCGCGCGCGGCGCAAGCCGCGGGTTGCGCCCTGATGGTGGTTCCGTGCGAGATTCCGGTGCCATCGGCACGCGGGAGAGTGTTCCGGGACTCGCTGGTCGGGTTGACCGTCGCCGATCTCGAAAAGGCACTACGCGTGCGCGTTTGAGCCACTGCTATGATCGCTCCCCGGCCTCGCTGCCGATCTTGACATACACCGAGAGTTGCTGTGCCGCAACGGGAGTGCGTGCAGATCATACGTGTGAGAGTGATCACCGGCAATCTCGCCGAATCTCGGGCGTGTCGGCGGGCGCTGCACGAAAATGACGCCATGGCAGCGTTGGGCGTACTCGACGAGATCGTAGATAGCGCGCGGTATCCCCTCGCGGATCCGGAGGGTCCCGGCCTGCGCGCCGTGGTACGCCGCGCCCACGCGGACCTGGCGGACACTGGCTGCACCGTGCTGCGCGGTTTCATCCGGCCGGAGTTGACCGACACCCTGCGGGCACAGGGGGAGCAGATGGCCCCGCACGCCTACTACGAGGTCGAACAGGTCAACGCGTACAACATTCCGCTGGATGCCGACCTGCCGCAGGATCATCCGGGCCGTATCGTGCTCGAGCGCGGCAACGCCTTCGTCCCACGCGACCGCATCCCGGCAGACGCGCTGATCCACCGCCTCTACACCGACGAACTGTTCCAGCAGTTCGTCGCCGAGTGCTTCGGCCTGTCCGAACTGCACGAGTTCGCCGATCCCCTCGCGGGACTGTGCCTCAACGTCGTCGCGCCGGGCATGTCGCATCCCTGGCATTTCGACACCAACGAATTCACCGTCTCCATGCTGACCCAACTGGCGGACAGCGGTGGCGTCTTCGAATACTGCCCCAATATCCGCACACCCGAGGCGGAGCACCTCGACGACGTGCGGGCGGTGCTGACCGGGTCCGGTAAGCGCTTCGTCCAGCGGCTCGAACTGCGCCCTGGCGACTTGCAGCTGTTCCGCGGTCGCTTCTCGTTGCATCGCGTCTCACCTGTCAGTGGTGCGCGCGAGCGCCATTCGGCAATCTTCGCCTACACCGATCGCCCCGGCATGGTCGGCACGGTGGAGCGTACTCGGCAGCTCTTCGGCCGCGTGTTACCCGACCACCTAGCCGCCGCGGCCGACGTTGTCCGGGGCGATCGACTGCTCGACTGAGCCGAACGGCTCGACTGACCGAGCTCGACCCGAGAGGACCGACAGTGCCAGTGCCGTTACACACCACCGGGAAAGCGTCTTTCGACGACATCTACGACCGCCCCGATCCGCGCGCGTACTACGCGCGCATGTCCGATCTGGACTATCGCATTCCGGAACTGGCGAAACCGTTCTTCGAGCAGCAGATCCGGGAGTACCGCGCCTCCGCTCGGGTCACCGCACCGACCGTGCTGGATATCGGCTGCTCCTATGGCGTGAACGCCGCGCTGCTGCGCTTCGACACGACGATGCGCGACCTGACCGAGCACTACGCCGATGCCGACCCCGACTCCGACCGCGCTGGTCTCATCCGGCGCGACCAGGCGCGCGTGGCAACGGGCGCCGCACCGGACGACGTCCGCTTCCTCGGCATGGACGCCGCCCGCCCGGCTCTCGAGTACGCGCACGAGGCCGGGCTCGTGCACGACGTGGTGCACGCCGACCTGGAGTCCGGCGAGCCGTCCGACGAGCAGCGCGCGCTGCTGGCCACCGCCGACCTGGTCGTCTCCACCGGCTGCGTCGGCTACGTCACCGAGAAGACCTTGACGCGCGTGGCCACGGCGCACCCGCGCAGGCGGCCGTGGATGGCACACTTTGTATTGCGCATGTTCGACTTCGCTCCGATCGCGGCGGAACTCGCCGCGCTCGGCTACCGGACCGAGCAGGCGCCGGGGTTGTACGAGCAGCGCAGGTTCGCCTCCGAGGCCGAGCGGGCGCAAGTGCTGAACACCCTGTCCGCCAATGGGATCGACACCACCGGCCGGGAAGACCGGGGATGGCTGTATGCCACCCTGTACGTGTCCAGGCCGCTGCCGAAACACCACGCCGACACCGAGGATCCGCATTGACCGAACGCACGTTCGCCGCCGACGATCAGCTACCCAGGGTGCCCCTGCCGACCCTGGAGGACAGCTGCGGCCGGTTCCTGCAGTGGTGCGAGCCGCTGCTGACCGCCGACGAGCTCGCCGCCACCCGCGCCGCGGTCGACGACCTGCTGCGCGTCGACGGGCCGGGCCGCACCCTGCAGGCGGCGCTCGCCGAGTACGACGCGACGCCGGGTGTGGGCAGCTGGCTGGATCTGTTCTGGCCGTCGCGGTATCTGGGCCGCCGGGACCGGATCGCGCTGAACGCGAACTTCTTCTTCCTGTTCCGGGAGGAAACGCCGCTGGCCACCTCCACCGCCGCGACTCAGGTGGATCGTGCCGCAGGCATCATCTCCGCCGCGGTCGACTACAAGCTGGCCCTCGACCAGGAGGCCATCGCGCCGGTGACCCAGCGCGGGCAGCAGCTGTCGATGTGGCAGAACAAGTACCTGTTCTCCGAGACCAGGATTCCCGGTCCCGAGCAGGACGCGGTGCGGGTCCCCTACAGCGACGAATGGCCGGGCCACTCGGAGGCCAGGCACATCGTGGTGTTCTTCCGTGGCAGCACGTTCCGGATGGACGTGATCGGTCCGGACGGTACGCCGTACGCGCCCGAGGATCTCGCCGACGGTCTGCGCGCGGTGTTGAAGGCGGGCGCGCGCCCGGCCCGCACCGACAGTGCCGTGGGACACCTGACGACCAAGGCCCGCGCGGACTGGGCGGCGAGCAGGCAGCGGCTGCTGGCCGAGCCCGCCAACGTCGCGGCGCTGGACAGCATCGAAACCGCGCTGTTCGCCATTTGCCTCGAGGACTTCGTTCCCCGAGACGAACTGCACGCCTGCGATCAGCTGTTGCACGGCGACAGCGCGAACCGGTGGTTCGACAAGTCGGTGTCGTTCATCGTCTTCGGCGACGGCCAGGCGGGCATCAACGTCGAGCACTGCGGGCTGGACGGCACCACGATTCTCTCGTTCGTGGACGCCCTGCTGGAAACCCCGGTGCAGGAACACGCCGCCCGCTCCGGCGCGCAGGCGCAAGGGCTGCCCCCGGTCGAACCGATCGAGTTCGTCCTCGACGCGGCGTTGCGCGGCGATATCGCCGCGGCGGGCGCCGACTTCACCCACTATGCCGCCGAGAACGCCACGCAGACGGTGTCCTTCCCGGATTTCGGCACCGCCCGCGCCAAGCAGCTGGGCATCTCGCCGGACGCGTTCGCGCAGCTGAGCTACCAGCTCGCCCATCGGCGCAGCAAGGGACTCACCGGCGCGACTTACGAGTCCATCGCGACCAGGCAGTACCGCAACGGCCGCACCGAGGCGATGCGGGTGGTCACCCCGGAGATGGTCGCCTTCGTGGACACGATGCGGGACCCGGGCGCCGACGCCGCGGCGAAGCTCGCCGCGGCGCGTGCGGCGGCTACCGCGCACGTGGAGCGGGCCAAGCAGTGCCAGGCGGGGGACGCGCCCGAGCAGCACCTGTGGGAGCTGCAATGGATCCAGCGTCGCCGCGGTGCGGAGCTGGGCGTCACCGACCCGATTCCGCTCTACGACAGCCCCGGCTGGACGATCATGCGCGACGACTACCTGAGCACCAGCTCGGCGCCGTCGGTGAACATCCGCTACTTCGGTTTCGGCTCCACCAGCTCCCGGTGCATCGGCGTCGCCTACGTCCTGCTCCCGGACCGCTGGAATATCTACCTCGCCACACCGACACCCGTCGCCGACCAGATGTACGCCTTCGCCGACCACCTGCGCACAGCGGTCGCCGATCTGACGGCGCTTCTCGCCGGAAACTAGCCGCGTTCCGCCCGGCTCTCGCGCATCCTGATCGGGTTCGGGGAGCCGGGCGGTCGCTGTTCGGGGCCATCGTGGGCCGGAGCAACAGGCCCGCATCCGGGTCTGAAACAATGGCTCATCGTGAAGAACTTCGAATCCCTGTTCGCCGAGCTGCAGGATCGTGCGGTCAACCGCCCCGAGGGGTCCGGAACCGTTGCGGCGCTGGACGCAGGCGTGCACACCCAGGGTAAGAAGGTGCTCGAGGAGGCCGGTGAGGTGTGGCTGGCCGCCGAACACGAGAGCGACGAGTCACTCGCCGAGGAGATCTCCCAGCTGCTGTACTGGGTACAGGTGCTGATGGTGGGTCGTGGGCTGAAGCTCGAAGACGTGTACCGACATCTGTGACGGCCGTCTCCTACCCGGTTTCTCCTCCCGAAAGGACTCCCCATGCTGCGCGTCGCAGTCCCCAACAAAGGCGCCCTGTCCGAATCCGCCGTCTCGATCCTCGTCGAGGCGGGCTACCGTAAGCGCACCGACTCGCGTGACCTGACCGTCCTCGATCCCGCCAACCAGGTCGAGTTCTTCTTTCTGCGGCCCAAGGACATCGCGATCTACGTCGGCTCCGGCGAACTCGATCTCGGCATCACCGGGCGCGACCTCGCGCTGGATTCCGGCGCACCCGTGCAGGAGCGGCTCGCCCTCGGTTTCGGGCGCTCCACCTTCCGCTACGCCGCCCCCGCCGGTCGGGAGTGGAAGGTGGAAGACCTCTACGACAAGCGCATCGCGACCTCCTACCCGAACCTGGTGCTGAGCGATCTGCGCCGCCGCGGCATCGAGGCGGAGGTGATCCGCTTGGACGGTGCGGTGGAGATCTCCATCCAGCTCGGCGTCGCCGACGCCATCGCCGACGTCGTCGGCTCCGGACGCACCCTGCGCCAGCACGACCTGGTCGCTTTCGGGGACTCGCTGTGCGACTCCGAGGGCGTGCTCGTCGAACGCAAGGACGCCGACCAGGGTGACCGGGCGCGCAATCAGCTCGTCGCCCGCGTCCAGGGCGTTGTCTTCGCCCAGCAGTACGTGATGCTGGACTACGACTGCCCCAAGGGCCTGCTCGACGAGGCGTTCGTCATCACCCCGGGGCTGGAGTCGCCGACCGTGGCTCCGTTGGCCGACCCCGGCTGGGTCGCCGTCCGCGCGCTCGTACCCCGCAAACAGAGCAACGAGCTGATGGACAAGCTGGCCGACCTGGGTGCGAAAGCCATCCTGGCCACCGACATCCGCTCCTGCCGCGCATTCTGAACGCCGGAAGGGTCCGGTTCGCGTGATTGATTCACGCTGAGCGCAATCGGTGTGCGCTGTGACCGGGTGTTGTTACCGTGCGGCCTCTCGATGAGGAACGCAAGGAGCGCCCCGTGTCACAGCCATCACCCGAGGAACGCTCGGGCAGCACATTCACTTGGAACGAGGACTGGCTGGCCGCGATCGTCGGCCTGGTTCTGATCGCACTGGTCCTGCTCGGCGTGATTCCGGATCGGCTGGTGCCGTGATGGCCGAGACCGGTGCCGGAGCAGCGAGCAAACCGAAAGCGTTGGCGGACAACGAATCCGGCGCTCCATCGTGTTCGGAGGCGCCGTCGTCGGAAACCGAGGCGGTACAGGCGGTGTCGCGGCCGACCACGGGGGCCATCGCGGTGGGCGTCGCGGTCGTGTTCGCGCTCGGTGCGCTCACCCGCTATTTCGACACCCACGTCCCGCAGTGGGCGGCGGACACCCCGCTCGAGCGGGTGGCCAAGTCGATCGAATACCCGGTGTACGCCATCGCGATCGGACTGATCGGCAACGTTCTGCTCACCAAGCTCGCACTGCGCGACCGGCTTTCGGCGGGCTTCCGGACCGAGTTCTTCATCAAGACCGGCGTGGTGCTGCTCGGCGCGTCGATCAATCTGAAGATCCTGGTCACCGCCGCGGGTCCGTCGATCCTGCAGGCGCTGTTGCTGATCACGGCGGTGTTCGCCTTCACCTGGTGGCTGGGCGGACAGCTCGGACTGGACGACAAGCTTCGCGCGCTGCTGTCCTCGGCGGTGTCGATCTGCGGCGTCAGCGCGGCCATCGCCGCCGCGGGTGCGGTGCAGGCGCGCCGCGAGCAGATCGCCTACGCCGCCTCGCTGGTGATCATCTTCGCGCTCCCGTCGATCTTCCTGCTGCCCTGGCTGGCGGAGGTGTTCGGCCTGTCGGACGCGGTGGCGGGCGCGTGGATCGGCGGCAATATAGACACCACGGCGGCGGTGGCGGCCTCCGGCGCCATCGCGGGGGAGAAGGCCCTGCAGATCGCCACCATCGTCAAGACCACGCAGAACGCGCTGATCGGGGTGGTCGCGATCGCGCTGACCGCGTACTTCACGCTGCGTGTGGAGCGATCACCCGGCGCGGTGCGGCCGTCGGTGCGCCAGTTCTGGGAGCGGTTCCCGAAGTTCGTGCTCGGCTTCGTCGCCGCCTCGATCATCGGCACGCTGTATCTGCAAGCCGTGGACAAGAAGTCGGGCGCGGCGCATATCGCGATCGTCAACGATCTGCGGACCTGGTTCCTGATCCTGGCGTTCGTCTCGATCGGTCTGGAGTTCTCGCTGCGCGGTTTGCGGGAGGCGGGCTGGCGGCCGATCGTGGTGTTCGGTTCGGCCGCGGTCGTGAACCTGGCTGTCGGTCTTGGACTTTCGGTCCTGCTTTTCCGCGACTTCACCGTCTGAGCGCTCGCCCCCGCGTAGCCGGGCACGGTGCGGGAAGAATCCGTACCCGGGCTGGGTGGCGGAGCGTTCGCGAGCGATGGTCGCCCAGTCGCCGACCGTGGCTCTGTTGGCCGACACCGTCCGCGCGCTCGTTCCCCGCAAACAGAGCAACGAACTGATGGACAAGCTGGCCGACCTGGGTGCGAAAGCCATCCTGGCCACCGACATCCGCTCCTGCCGCGCATTCTGAACGCCGGTTCGTCCGCGTGATCGACTCACGCTGAGCACAATCGGTGTGATAGTGACCGAGTGCTGCAACCAGTACCCAGACGAAAGCCCTTCCAAAGCCTTCGGTTGGGTTCCTGATCAGGCCACGAGTGGCCCGGCTGCGACCCGCCGCCCGTCGCGGGTGTGCACGTAGATTCGCGGGTCTTCGCTTGTCCGTGCCCGGACGACTGCGAAGGCCAGCCCCTCAGTGCTGATGGGTGCGGTCTGCTCGTCCAATTCAGAGGTCACCGACACCTGAACGGCATCCAGAGCGGCGAGGCCGGTGACGGCGAACCAGCTTTCGTCTTGAGGTGTGCCGTCAGGATTGGGGAGGGTGAACAGCTTGGCCGACTTTCGATGCAGCGGTTGGTGGTTCGGAGTGCGGTCCGCACGGGGGCCGTCGGGTCGGGGCGAACCGGTGATCATGCTCGGCGCGATCCAACGCCCATGATCGAGCCGAACGAAGCTGACGTACCGCCCTCGTTCACCATCGATGAGCACCGCGACGATCTCGTCCCGGACGATGACGCTGACCGGGGTGAGGTCCCGGTCAGCGCCCGACAGGGCATCAATAGCTACGGTGACCGCTGGATGGTCCAGTGCGTCCATTGGCGTGCCCTTTCCGTTCAGGTCAGCACAGAGCCCCGATGGTAATGCTGTCGTCGTACTCTCGGCCCCAGTTGCCATGGAACGCCACCATGGTCGCCTTGGTGTGGAACTGGTAGAGGATTCCCGCCGCCGAGCACGACGCGCTGTAGAGCGTTTCGACATCGGGGTCGGTCGTGTCGTCGTTGCGTTCGGAGTGCACGTAGTGCTTACCGTCTGCCGGGTCGTATCGGTACAGCTTCGTGTTGACGCTCCGCAAGGAGGGCCTGCCGGTGCAGTGCACCTTGAACCCGAAATTGATCGAGGCGATGCTTCCCGCGCCGGTCTTGTAGGGCGGGATAGCGCTGATGAAGCACACCACGTTGTCGTTGGCGGCGGGGATAGGTTCGGCGTGGGCGGCGGTGGCCGTGCCGAGCACCAGCGCGCTGGCGAGCACGGTGGTGCGGATCGCGGTGGCGATGGTCATGGAATTCCTCCGGTTCCGGCGGTGTCCGGTTCGTTGAGGGCCGGTCCCTCGACTTCTAATACTTTCTGGACCGTTCGTGCTGGTAGCGGACTTGCTCCCGCAGCGAGCGGGACATGAGGTCGACGCACTCAGCCAGTGATGGCGGGTTACGGAATCGGATGCTCGAACCGTCCGCGCGCTGCACCAGCAGCACTCGGATCACGCCGGCATCCACCCGCCACACCACGGTCTCGCCATTCAGCTCCGTCATGCGCCGACTGGTCATATGGGCTACCTCCGCCGCTCTGGTCGCGGACACACACAGGCGCGGATAGCGTCTATCACCGCCAGCCCTGACGGCCGGTAGGAATCACGCGGGGCCTGCGCCCATATCCGAAACCCGACAGCCCCAACCTCATCGGCGGGGGAGGGCAGCGCGATCTGTGCTCCGATCGGAGACAGGGAAGCGTTGAGCCGGAACAGCTCTGAGAACAGCGGCATCTCGTCGCGGACCTCCGGCCTGATCAAAAACGTCCACCGCTTCGACCGCGGATGCGACACGACCGGCCCAACGGGTGCACCCTGGTTCAGATGGTTCTTCACCAGCGCACCGAGTTGCGCGGGCATGGTGATCGCGCCAATGCTTCCGGACAGCACGAAGATTCGGCCCATCTGCGGGTCTATCCGTGCCGGCAGCCCGCACACCCGCTGGTAGAACCAGCACCGCGACACCGGCGTGTCCGCCAGAACCATAGTGGCATCGTCCGCGAGATGCGTTGTGGTCTCCGTCATTCCAGTCGCCGCCTCTCACGCGGAAGCCGCTTCCGGTCGAAGCCGGTGGTGCTGCCGACGGTGATCAAGAAATCGCGCGGGATAGCCTGGCGGTCGTCCAGTACCTCGGCATCGACCCACTCGCAGGGGCCCGGGATGTTGCGATCATGCGGCCCGATCCGGCCGTCTTCGAAAGGGGCCAGCCGCAAGCAATGCTGGGTATCGGGGCACCGAACACGCGATAGCGGCCCATATGGTGTTTCGTCGCTTGTCGCCCACTGCCTGACCTCCGACAGCCGGACTGCGGGGGCGTGTTGCGTTAGGCGCTTGTCCGATTCGGTAACCAGCTCGTCCTTGGCTCGTACGTGGTGCAGCAGCGCCGCGAAGTCGTCGCCGAAATCATCGTCGTGGCAACCCATCGTCAGACCCCTTCTCCTGCTCGCTCGACTGGGGCACCCGGCGCCAGGGGAGGTGAACTCGTCAAGCGGAGGAGCCTGCGTATCCGTCGTCCTAGCGCCCGGGGCCGAATCCGAAGCTACGTATGACGCAGGTCACTACTCAACAATATTTCTCAATATTTCTCGAAAGCACGCCATTCATGCGATTGAGCTGCGAGGATTGATATCATCCGTGAACACTCAAGAAATGAGTGTTGGCATGAAGCTGCGTTTACTTGGCGGTCCCACTGGCAACGAAGGATCACCGAGACTGTGGATCGATGACGACCGTGGGATCTATTTCGTCCAAGGTCTGAAAGTTCCCGGCCACTTCGACCAGGTGGAGATCCCGCACATGCTGCTCACCTGGCTGGAACCCGATACACACCTCGGCGCCACGCTGACCGACTCCGGGCTAGGGACGTTCACCCTCACCGGGCGGCCCGTAACCGATGTGGAAGCCTTGGCGCAGATACAGACTCCCCCACACGAGATCTGCGTTGAAGTGCCTGCCGCCGCGGCACCGAGGAGATGGTGACCATGTTGTACATGCCCGCTGGCACCGGCGGCAAACTGCTCAGCATGGCGCAGCGACGCGCCTTTCATCTGGAGGTGCAGGACGACCACACAGTGTCCAACGAGGACGAACCGATGCGCCGATGGCGGGCCGGGTTGGCACCGCTGGACCCGGACAATTACCCGCCCGACTGGAAGCGGTGGGAGGACCTCACCGACGAAGCCACCACCAGGGGTGTTGCGTTGCAGAGGGTCCGAGTCGTTACCGAACCGCTAACCGAGTACATTCGGTTCCTTCACGCAGTTACCGACCGAAACCAGGCGCACGGAGAGGACATCCGGTGGTTGCCACGGCATAACGTCGACCCGTCTGAGGTTACCGTAGACGAATGGTGGCTACTGGACGATGAAGCGCTGGCATGGACGCTGTTCGATGGTCAAGGCGATTTCAGCGGATTCGCGCTAACTCGTGACCCCGTCGAGGTCGCTCGCGCCATTTCGGTCCGTGACACGTTGTGGCCGAAGGCGGTCCCGCACAACACCTATGAGCCAGGTACGCGATAGATGACGGGTGTCGAGCAGGCGCGGGTGGTGCTGGGAAACCGGCTGCGTGAGTTCCGGAAGGCCGCATGCCTGTCCGGTGTCGATCTGGCCAGGCAGGCGGGCTGGGTGCCGTCCAAGGTCTCGAAGATCGAACGTGGCCAGCAAACACCCACCGCTAGTGACCTCGCTACATGGTGCGAGATCACCGACTGCGCGCTCGCGCTGCCCGACCTGCTCGCCACCCTCACCAACCTGGAATCCATGTGGGCCGAATGGAAACGGGTCGCTGCCTCCGGCCACGCCCAGCGTCAGCGCCGCAGCATCGAGCTCGAGGCGGCGACCCACACCATCCGGAACTGGTCGCAACTCATCGTGCCGGGTCTGCTGCAAACCGAGGATTATGCGCGGGCGGTGCTGTCCACCTGTATCAGTTTCCTGGGTACCCGCGACGACCTCGATGACGCTGTCGCTGCCCGGCTGCGGCGGCAGAATGTGCTGCACTCCGGCAAACGGCGCACCATCATCCTGCTCGCCGAACAGGCTCTCTATACGAGCGTCGGCGACGACCAGGTGATGATCGGGCAATTGGAGCACCTGCTCGAGGTGATGACCCTGCCACGGCTGATCCTGGGGGTCGTTCCTCGTGAGTTCGAATTCATATACACCACAACTAGCTTCGCGATGTTCGATCGACGATTGGCGATGGTGGAGACGGTCAGCGCCGAGTTGAGCGTTACCGGGCCAACAGAGCTGTCCTACTACGAGAAGGCATGGGTCGCGCTGCACCGCCAGGCTCTTTACGGCTACCGAGCGCGCGAACGGATCAGAGCCGCACTGGACCCTTGCCGCGGAACGCAATAGTCGAATGCGTTAAACAACCGCGCAGAAGGCGACCGACCGCTAACGCCTGAACGAGGCGGCGTGTTGGCGACAGCCAGCACTCAGTCGGACACCGCCTCGGCCAGCGTCTCGTCTGGTGACTCGGCCGCCCCGCCGACCGGCCAGCCTGGATAGGGCGGGGGCGTGCCGCCGAATTCCGGGCACAGCGGCTTGTAGTCGCAGTAGGAACACAACCAGCTGGTGTTCGGCTGGAAATCGCCGGTGCGACCCGCCTCCAGGATCGCCGCCCACAGGGCCGACAGGGTGCGCTCGAAGCGAAGCAACTCCTGCTCGTCGGGGGTGTAGGTGAGGATCTGTTCGTCGGCCAGGTAGATCAGCCGCAGCTGGGCGGGCACCAGGCCGCGGGTGCGCAGCATCACCAGCGCGTAGAACTTCAGCTGGAACAGCGCCTTGGTCTCCTGCAGGGGTCCCGGCGCGCGGCCGGTCTTGTAGTCCACGACGCGCAGCGCACCGCTGGGGGCGACGTCGATCCGGTCGACGAAGCCGCGCAGCAGCGCGCCGTCGTCGAGCTCCACCTCCACGCGCGCCTCGCGTGATTCCGGATCGAACCGGGTCGGATCCTCCAGCCGGTAATAGCGCCCCACCAGCGCCCGCACCTCGCCGAGGAACGCGTCGAGCTCCTCGCCGGTGATCAGCTCGTCGACATCCGGCTGCTCGGCGCGCACCCGCGCCCATGCCGAGGGCACCAGCGCCTCGGCGCGTTCGGGCAGACGCTCCAGGGCTGGCAGCCCGTAGAGATCCTCCAGCACCGCGTGCACCACCGTGCCGCGCACCGCCTGCCGCGACGGTGGCTCCGGGATCCGATCGATCGCGCGGAACCGGTACTTCAGCGGGCACTGCTTGAAATCCATTGCCCGGGAAGGCGACAGCGCGGGCCGCGCGCGGCTTGCCGTCGTGTCGGGCTCGGACGCCTGCGCGTCGTCGGCAGGGGGCGTGGACACGGGCGGGCACATACCTGGCAGGCTATCCCGCGGCACCGACACGCCGGTGCGCGACAGCACGGATTCGAACCAGCGGAACGGAGATTCATGACGGCCAGACGGACCGGGCCATTCATCGTCGGTGACCGGGTGCAGCTGACCGATGCCAAAGGGCGCCTGTACACGGTGGTCTTGGAGCCGGGCAAGGAGTTCCACACCCATCGCGGCGGCATCAAGCACGACAGTCTGATCGGCGCCGACGAGGGCAGTGTGGTGCACTCCACCAACGGCACGCCGTACCTGGCATTGCGCCCGCTACTGATCGATTACGTGCTGTCCATGCCGCGCGGCGCCGCGGTGATCTACCCGAAGGACGCCGCGCAGATCGTGCACGAAGGCGACATGTTCCCCGGCGCGCGCGTGCTGGAGGCCGGGGCGGGTTCGGGCGCGCTCACCTGCTCGCTGCTGCGCGCGGTCGGGCCGCAGGGGCAGGTGATCTCCTACGAGATTCGCGCCGACCACGCCGAACACGCCGTGCGCAATGTGGAGACGTTCTTCGGCGAACATCCGGCTAACTGGTCGCTGACCGTGGGCGACGTGGCCGATTACACCGGCGAGCCGGTCGACCGGGCGGTGCTGGACATGCTCGCGCCCTGGGACGCGCTGCCCGCGGTGTCCAAGGCGCTCGTGCCGGGCGGCGTGCTGATCGTCTACGTCGCCACCGTCACCCAGCTGTCGAAGGTGGTGGAGGCGCTGCGCGAGCAGGAGTGCTGGACCGAGCCCCGCTCCTGGGAGTCGCTCGTCCGGCCGTGGCATGTGGTGGGCCTCGCCGTGCGTCCGGAACATCGTATGCAGGGCCACACCGCCTTCCTCGTCAGCGCCCGCAGGCTGGCCGAGGGCACCGTCACCCCCAAGCCGCAGCGCAGGCCGTCGAAGGGATGAACGCGGTGGGGCGGGCGACCGCGCGTCGCCCGCTGATGGGTGCGCTCGGCTCAGGCCGGGACGCAGGGCGCCTGCGCGAAGCCGAGCAGCAGGCAGCCGCTCGCGTCCGACAGTTTCCAGGTGCCGTCGACGTCTTCCCAGGTCAGCGGCACGGCGGGCGCGGCGCCGTGGGGAGAGCCGATGGTCACCTGCGCGTTCGCGGTGTTGCCCTGGGTGGTGATGTCGGCGACCGTGAAGGTGAGCGCGTAGCCCTGCAGGCCCGCGTTCATCTTGTCGATGTTCGCGGTGCGCTGCTCGCCGTTGACGATCAGCTTCGCTTTCTCGGCGGTGGCCACGGTGGGGTCGGCGAGCTTGACCAGCACAGCGTGCAGTGTCTCGGCCGTGGGCGCGCCCGCCGCATGGTCGCCGTGGCTGTGGGTACTCGACGTCGCGGTGGCCGCCACGGTGGTGGTCGTGGCGGCGGAGTCGTCGTCGGAGCCACACGCCGCCAGACCGCAGGAAATAGCCAGCGCCGCCGCGGCGGTGGCAAGGGAAACGCGCAGAGTTCTGGCGGGAAGGAGCATGGTCAGCAACCTTTCGGCTCGGTCGGCGAGCAGGCTCGCCGCTGTCTGGTTAGGGCAGGCTAACATGGTGGTCCGGCGGCCGATCGCGGCCCAGATGTGATCACGAAGAAACCATGTCGGAAAGCGAGAACGGGTCGCGCCCGGTAGCGTTGATAGACCGGGACTGGGAGGAGCAGCACATGAGCCCCATCGAGAATTCGGATTCGGCGGCCTGGAGAGAGCTCGAGGCAGTACGCGCCGAGGCGGCTGCACTCCGAAGGCAACTCGCCGATTCGCCGGATCGCACACGGGAATTGGAAGCCCGCATCGATTCGCTGACCATTCGCAACACGAAGCTGATGGACACACTCAAAGAAGCGCGCCAGCAGTTGGTCGCGCTGCGTGAGGAGGTCGATCGGCTGGGTCAGCCACCGAGCGGATACGGCATTCTGATCCGTGTGTACGACGATCAGACGGTCGACGTGTTCACTTCGGGTCGCAAGATGCGGTTGACGTGTTCGCCGAATATCGAGACCGCGACGCTCGAGTACGGCCAGACCGTCCGCCTCAACGAGGCGCTCACAGTCGTCGAGGCCGGGCGCTACGACTCGGTCGGCGAGATCGGCACCCTACGGGAGATCCTGGACGACGGACGTCGCGCTCTGGTCGTCGGCCATGCCGACGAGGAGCGCGTGGTGTGGCTGGCGGGTCCGCTGGCCAACATTGCCGAACTCGACGACCTGGAAGATCCCGATTCCCCCATCCGTAAGCTGCGCCCCGGCGACTCGCTCCTGGTCGACAGCAAGGCCGGGTTCGCGTTCGAGCGCATCCCCAAGGCCGAGGTCGAGGATCTCGTGCTGGAAGAGGTTCCGGACGTCGACTACAGCGACATCGGTGGTCTTGGCAGGCAGATCGAGCAGATCCGCGACGCGGTGGAGCTGCCGTTCCTGCACAAGGATCTGTTCCGGGAGTACGCGCTGCGTCCGCCGAAGGGGGTGCTGCTCTACGGTCCGCCCGGCTGCGGCAAGACGCTCATCGCCAAGGCGGTGGCGAACTCGCTGGCCAAGAAGATCGCCGAGGCGCGCGGTGAGGATGCCAAGGAAGCCAAGTCGTTCTTCCTGAACATCAAGGGCCCCGAACTGCTGAACAAGTTCGTCGGCGAGACCGAGCGGCACATCCGGATCATCTTCCAGCGGGCCCGCGAGAAGGCGTCCGAGGGCACTCCGGTCATCGTGTTCTTCGACGAGATGGACTCGATCTTCCGCACCCGCGGGTCGGGCGTCTCCTCGGACGTGGAGACCACTGTGGTGCCTCAGCTGCTGTCGGAGATCGACGGCGTCGAGGGCTTGGAGAACGTCATCGTGATCGGCGCCTCCAACCGCGAGGACATGATCGATCCGGCCATCCTGCGGCCGGGCCGCCTGGACGTGAAGATCAAGATCGAGCGTCCGGACGCGGAGTCGGCGCAGGACATCTTCTCGAAGTACCTCACCGAGCACCTGCCGCTGCACGACGACGATCTGGCGGAGTTCGGTGGCGACAAGGCACTGTGCATCGCCGCGATGATCGAGCGGGTCGTCGACCGGATGTACGCCGAGAGCGAGGACAACCGCTTCCTGGAGGTCACCTACGCCAACGGTGACAAGGAGGTCCTGTACTTCAAGGACTTCAACTCCGGCGCCATGATCCAGAACATCGTGGACCGCTCCAAGAAGTACGCCATCAAGGCGGTGCTCGACACCGGCAACCCGGGTCTGCGCATCCAGCATCTCTACGATTCGATCGTGGACGAGTTCTCCGAGAACGAGGACCTGCCCAACACCACGAATCCCGATGACTGGGCACGTATCTCGGGCAAGAAGGGTGAGCGGATCGTCTACATCCGTACGCTGGTCACCGGCAAGAACGCGAGCGCCAGCCGCGCCATCGATACGGAGTCGAATACGGGTCAGTACCTGTAAGGTTCGCCGGACAACCGAGGGCCGCGTCTCCGCTGGAGGCGCGGCCCTCGGGCGTATCGGGCCCAGGTTCCTGACCGTGTGTGCTAGAATCTGACCATGCGGCCAGAAAATGAGACGCATGGTCAGCGCAGGTCGTTCATCGAAGAGGCGCGCCGCAGGCAGATCATCGCCGCGGCGGTGGAGGTGATCTCCGAGGTCGGGTACGGTAGCGCCGCGCTGGCGCGGATCGCCGAGCACGCCGGAATTTCCAAGGGCGTCATCTCCTACCACTTCGCGGGGAAAGACGACCTGATGACGCAGCTGGTGATCCAGCTGTACGTCTCGGCGGCAGAGTACATAGCGCCGCGGGTGGGTGCGGCCGTCGGCGCGCGCGCCCAGCTACTGGCCTACCTCGAATCGAACCTGGGCTTCATCGACGCGAACACCACGTATGTGGCGGCACTCGTCGAGGTCGTGACGAATCTGCGTGACCCGGAAGGCAATCCGAAGTTCGCGTCCGCCGACGGGGAACGCGACATCATCGTGCCGCTAGTCGACATCCTCACCGAGGGTCAGCGCGCGGGCGAGTTCGGGGAGTTCGATTCCCTGCTGATGGCCAAGTCGATCCGCGACGCCATCGATGGCGCTGCCGGACGCGCGGTCCGGGAACCGGATTTCGCCATGGCCCCGTACTCGGCGCATCTGTGCAAGTTGTTCGACATGGCGACGCGGAGGGCGGGCAAAGATGACTGAGGTACTGCAGGCCGAACGGAGCCGGACGGATTCCGGGAAGCCGCTGCCGCCGTTCGCGTTCGGCGGTGTCGGCGCGGTGTCGGCGCTTGCGGCGCTGGCGCTGCTGGCCTCGATCGGGCGGTACGGATTCTTCGGCGACGAGCTGTATTTCATCTCCGCCGGGCGCAGGCTCGCACTCAGCTATGCCGACCAGGGGCCGCTGCTGCCGGCGATCGCCCGGGTGATGGACGTGCTCGCACCGGATTCGCTGGTGGCGCTTCGGCTTCCGGCCGTACTGATCACCGTGGCCGCGGTGGTGGTGACCGCACAGATCGCCCGGGAGTTCGGCGGCACCCGCGGCGCGCAGGTGCTGGCCGCGGCCGCGTACGCCACCTCGCCATTTCTGCTGGTGCAGGGCGACCAGCTGGCCACCAACACGATCGACACCGCGTTGTGGGTGGTGATCAGCTGGCTGGTGATCCGCTGGGTCCGCACCCGCCGCGACGGCCTGCTGCTGGCGGCGGCGCTGGTCACCGCGCTGGACATGCAGGTCAAGTGGCTGATTCCGTTTTTCTGGATCGCGATCGCGGTGGGTGTGGCGGTCTACGGACCGCGGGAACTGCTGCGCCGCCCGGTCCTGTGGTGGGGCGCTGGGATCGTCGCGCTCACCACGGCGCCCAGCCTGATCTGGCAGGCGGCGCACGAGTGGCCGCAGCTTCGTCTCGGGGGAGTGGTGGCCGCGGAGCAGGCGACCATCGGCGGCCGCTACCTGTGGTTGCCGCTGGCGCTGGCCGCGGCCGGCTTACTCGGAACCCTGTTGCTCTGCTATGGGGTGTGGACGCTGTTCCGAGCCGAATCCTGGCGGCCCTACCGGTTTCTCGGGCTGCTGCCGCTGGTGCTGGTCGTGGTCTTCGTGGCGACCAACGGACGTCCGTACTACGCGGCGGGCTGCTATGGCGCGCTGATCGCCGTGGGCGCGGTGCGCTGGACGGAGAACTGGGGACGTTCGCGCCGGATCATCACCGTGCCGCTGGTTGCGCTGTCCACGGTACTGGCGGTGTTCATGCTGCCCTTGCGCCCGGAGTCCGAGATCGCGCCGGTCGACACCCAGGCTCAGGCCGGCCTGGAAATCGCGGTCTACGGCCGTTTCGGCTGGTCGGAACTCGCCGCGGAGACGGCGGCCGCCTACCGGGCGCTGCCGGAGCAGGAGCGGGCGACGGCCGTCGTGGTCGCCGATTCGTATTGGCAGGCCAGCGCTCTGGATGTCTACCGCACGGCCTACGGTCTGCCCGCCATCTACAGCCCGAACCGGGGTTTCGGCTATTTCGGCACGCCGCCGGACGACGCCACCACGGTCCTGTGGGTGGGCAACGCCGAGGCGGATGTGCGCGCGCACTGTGCCGAGGTGACCTCGATCGGACGCGTCGATGCCCGGCTCGGGTTTCCCGGCGTCACCCGCGATGTCACCCTCTGGCGCTGCGCGCAACCACGCGTACCGTGGTCGCAGGCCTGGCCGGAGATGCTGCGGCTGAACTGACCGGCCGCCTCACCACCAACCGAGGATCGGCGACAATTGCCTGCCGAGTTCCGGCGCGAGCGATCGCGAGTAGCTGGCCGTGAGGTGGTGCTCGTCGTGATAGATCAGGATGTTGCCCTCGGCTACCGCGCACACCTCGCGTTCACAGACCGCATCCGACAGGTCCAACGGGAAGACGTTGGGGAACGGGGCGGCGAACTCCAGAGCCGGATTGACCTCGTCCAGCGCGGCCGTGCGTGGCATGCCGCAACTGATCCGGTCGCCCTCCTGGGCGAGGCAATCGATCGCCCGATACCGCACGCCGTCGCGGCGCAGCCACGGAGTGTCGCGGATGGCGAGTACGTTGAGCCCGCGTTCGGCCAGTTGCGACCACACCTCCAGATAGTCGGCCGGGGTTTCGTCGCCGACACCGTCGCGCGGGCGGGTCGCGGTGGTGAACACCCACTCCGGCCGGACCACGCCCAAGCGGTCGATCACCTCGGCGGACCAGTCGCGGCAGTCCGGGATCGCTTCGCCCTTGTACCTCGGTTCCGCCGCCACGGTCAGCGGGCAACCCATCTTCAGATAGACCTCGACGCGGAAGCCGTGCCTGCGGGCCAGCACGTCCAGCGCGGGCACCCAGTGTTCGGCGTGGGAGCTTCCGACCACCGCAACGGTGCGGTGCGCGTCCGGATCTCCGTAGGTGCAGGTGAGGACGTCGCGGGTGTCCCAGTCCGCGATGCAGCCGTCGCGCGCCGGGTAGGCGAGGTCCGCGGGCGCTTCGTACACGGTCGGACGCATCCGCACCTTGGGCGCGCTCGTCCCATGGACCAGCGCCTCCGCTCCGGGATAGCGCATCGGGTCGAGGAGGGCTACCGCCTGCGGCGGATTCACCCGGGTCGCCACCTGTTCGCCCACCGATAGCGCGAGCACCGCGAGGCCCAGCGCCGCGACCAGCCGGAGGGTGCGGCTGGTGCGAGCGGGTGCCCGGTCGGCCGACCGCATCCGCAGCGGCTCTTCGACGAACCGGTTCGTCAGGTGGGCGAGGACCAGCGACGCCGCGATGACGCCCAGACCGCCGACGACTCCCGCGTGCGCGGTTCCGGTCCGCGCTAGAACGAAGACAAGGATCGGCCAGTGCCAGAGGTACAGCGGGTAGGCCAGTTCGCCCAGCCGCACGGCAGCGGGCGCGCCGAGCAGACGGTTGGGCAGGGGCTGCGCGTCGCCGGGCAGGTTGCCGCCCGCGACGATCAGCGCCAGCGCGGCGCTCACCGGAACCAGCGCCGCCGGGCCGGGAAACCGGTCGGCGCCGTCGATCAGCCAGCCGCAGAGCACCGCGACCGCGCCGAGCACGGCCGCGGCCACGCGCACCGGACGTGGCGGCGACAGCCAGGGCGCTACGACCGCGAGCAGCGCCCCGGCAAGTAGTTCCCAGGCGCGCGCGAAGCTGTCGTAGTAGTTCCAGCCCTGCTGCACCGCGGTTCCGTGCGCGGCGTAGACGAAGGAGGCCACCGCGCCTGTCGCCAGGACGACCAGCAGAGCAGGCCGCAGTGCAGCAGGACCGGCGAAGCGCGTGCACAGCCGCACCGCGAGCGCCGCTCCGAGCGTCACGGCCAGGTAGAACTGCGTCTGGACCGACATCGACCACAGATGTTGCAGCGGGCTCACGGACGGATCGGCGGCCAGGTAGTCCGACCAGGACAGCGCCAGATACCAGTTCTGGTAGGACAGCAGCGACGCCAGTGTCTGCGCGGCGATCTCGCCCCACTGGGTGAACGGACGCAGCAGAACCGTCGCCGCGACCACTGCGGCCAGCACCGTCACCAGGGCGGGCAGCAACCTGCGGGCAAGTCGGCGTGCGGTGTGCCGGACCGGCACCGTGCCGGTGGATTCCGCGGCGCGCAGCAGCGAGCCGGTGCAGAAGAACCCGGACAGGACGAGGAAGACGTCCACCCCGCCCGACACCCGGCCGAACCAGATGTGGAACGCCACGACCAGCGCGATCGCCACTCCGCGCAGTCCGTCCAGATCGGGGCGGTAGCTACCGTCGTTCGCCCGCGGTGGTGCGTCCGCCGCGCCGACGAGCGCGCCCGGTCGTCGGAATCGGTTCACCACACGGGCGACCGTCACAGGGCCGGCGTGGCGCAGCCCGAGCTGACGGCTCGGCGACGAGTGAATGTACGGGACACGTCATTTCTCTTACCACGGGCGTTGAACCAGGGTCCAACCAGGGGATTGGGTGTCGTACGGAGACGGTGGGATTGATACGGACAATTCGGTCACCTGTCGTCTGGGCGTTCGCCCGGGGCCGATAGGGTGGGGTCGTGAACGTTGAGGTGACACCCCTGCCGGGTATCGGTGTGCGCAAGGAGTTTCCGCTGGCCAACGCACGGCGCCGGATAGGGGTGATCGATCATCGTGACGGCACGATGGATCTGATCGTGAGCAAGGTCGACAACCCCGACGAGACCGAGCAGATACCGCTGTCGGCGAAAGAGGCTGCCGTGCTGGCCAACCTGCTCGGTGCGCCGCAGCTGGTCGAGCAGTTGCGCGAGGAGCACCGCCAGTTCACCGGCCTGACCACCCGCCAGCTGTCCATTCCGGACCGGTCCCGCTACGACGGACGCAGGCTGGGCGAGACGCAGATGCGAACGCGGACAAAAGCCTCCATCGTCGCCGTGGTACGCGGCGGGCAGCCGATCCCGTCGCCGGGCCCGGACTTCACCTTCACCGCCGGTGACGTGCTCGTCGTCGTCGGCACCGCGGAGGGCCTGGAGGCCGCCGCCAAGATCCTGTCCGACGGCTGAGCGGCGATGGTGGCACACGAGACTGCGCTCGCGCTGATCCAGCTGGGCGCGGTGTTCTTCGGCCTCGGCCTGCTCGGCCGGATCGCCGCACGCATCGGCATGTCGCCGATCCCGTTGTATCTGATCGGCGGGCTGGTGTTCGGCACCGGCGGCTTGGTCGAGCTGCGACAGGTCGACGATTTCATCCACCTCGCCAGCGAGATCGGCGTCGTCCTGCTGCTTCTGCTGCTCGGACTGGAATACAGTGCGCCGGAATTGGTCACCGGCATGCGCCGATCGTGGGCCGCGGGCGTCCTGGATATCGTGCTCAACGCCACGCCGGGTGTGCTGGTTGCTCTCGCGCTCGGTTGGGGTTTCACCGGCGCGATCGCGATGGCCGGCGTCACCTATATCTCGTCCTCGGGCATCGTCGCGAAAGTGCTCAACGATCTGGGCAGGCTCGGCAACCGCGAGACACCGGTGGTGCTGTCCATCCTGGTGTTCGAAGACCTGGTGATGGCCGGATACCTGCCGGTGCTCACCGCGGTGCTGGCCGGGGTCGGTTTCCTCGCCGGGCTGAAGACGCTGAGTATCGCGCTGATCGCCGTCACGGTGGTGCTGATCGTCGCGCTGCGCTACGGCCGCTATGTCTCCGCGATCGTCGACAGCGACGTTCGGGAGATCTTCCTGTTGAAGCTGCTGGGTTCCGCGCTGCTGGTGGCCGGAGCGGCTTCCGCGGTGCAGGTGTCGGCGGCGGTCGGCGCGTTCCTGCTCGGCATCGCGATCTCGGATTCGACCGCGCACAACGCCACCAAGGTTCTGGAACCGCTGCGCGATCTGTTCGCGGCGCTGTTCTTCGTGTTGTTCGGACTGAGTACCGATCCGGCGACTATCCCGCCGGTACTGGGCTGGGCGTGCCTGCTGGCGTTGGTCACGACGGCGAGCAAGGTCGCCACCGGATGGTGGGCGGCCAAGCGGGCCGGTGCTGGCCGCTACGGTCGGGCGCGCGCGGGCACCGCCTTGGTCGCCCACGGTGAGTTCTCGATCGTCATCGCGGGCCTTGCCGTCTCCTCTGGTGCCGTTCCCGGCGAGTTCGCCGCCTTGGCCACCACCTACGTGCTGCTGATGGCGGTCCTCGGCCCGATCGCCAGCCGAATCGTCGAGCCGGTCCTCGCAGCGGTACTGCGCCGCCGCGCCGGGGTGTCCTGACCACACCCCTCCGCCGGATCTCGTTCGCTCCCTCTGTCCGATTGTTTCAAGACGTCCCGCAGCCAGGCGAGTTGACTGGGCTCGACAGATAGCCGGTCGGCAATTCGGAGGTGGAGTCGGTGCGGACGCACGTCAACGTGATCACGCTCGGTGTGCGCGACCTGGAGCGCGCACTGCGGTTCTATCGGGAGCTCGGCATGTCGTCACCTGGCATCATCGGCACCGAATTCGTCGGGGACGAGGAGAATCCCGGCGGCTCGGTCGCCATGTTCACGCTGGACAACGGGCTCATCCTGTCCCTGTACGGGCGCGACGACCTGGCTAAGGACGCGGGCATCCCGGTCGCCCGGGTCAGCGGATCGCCGATCAGCCTCGGATGGTTCGCCGGTAGCCGCTCGGACGTGGACGAGGCTTTGGCGCTTGCCCGCTCGGCGGGCGGGAGCGTCGTGCATTCGCCGAGGCAGCGGCCGTGGGGGATCTACGCGGGATACTTCGCGGACCCGGACGACCATCTCTGGGAGGTCGTGTATTTCGAGCAGCGCGACAGCTGATCCTCGCCGAACACGGCGGTGGCGGTGCCGGATCGGCACCGCCACCGTCTCGGCGCGACGTCAGTTGCGCACGGCCGCAACGGAATCGAGCACGACGTCGACGGCGGGCGCGCCGTCGCCCGTGCCGCCCTCGACGCCCGCGGCGGCGATGGACGTGAGCACGTCCATGCCCGCGGTGACCCGCCCGAAGGGGGTGTAGTCCGGCGGCAGCTGGCTATCGCGGTAGACCAGGAAGAACTGGCTGCCATTGGTGCCGGGGCCCGCATTCGCCATGGCGACCGTGCCCGCCGGGTAGGTGGCGCCCGCCAGGTTCTCGTCGGGGAAGCGATAGCCGGGACCGCCGGTACCCGTCGCCGTCGGGTCACCGCACTGCAGGACGTAGATGCCCTCGGTGGTCATCCGGTGGCACTTCGTGTGGTCGAAGTACTGCTCACCAGCGAGGAACGCGAACGAGTTGACCGTGCGCGGGGCGCGCGCCGCCTCCAGCGCGATGGTCACGGTGCCGCACGTGGTGGCCAGAGTCGCCGTGTATCCGGCGTTGGGATCGATGGTCAGACCGGGCTCGGCGGGCCACTGCTTGCCGTTGGGCTGACCCGCGATCGGAGCGGCGCAGGTGGCCGGCGCTTGCTCCCGTGCGGGTCCCGGGGTCGCGGAGACGCCGCCGGCCGTGAACACCGCCACCGTCGCGCCCACCGCCAAGACGCCGATAACCCGCAGCGAGCGCCACGGTAGGCGACGGCGCCCCGCGCGCCGAGCGTTGACGAGTTGTCGCGCCTGCACTTTGCTCACCGCTGGAAATCTCCTTCATTCGGGTTGCGCACCGGACGATGCAGCGCGAATCATTCCATTTCGCCCTGCCCGGCGCGGCTGTACGGCCCGATTACCCATCATCCGATGCGGCCAACCCCGGTCTTCGCTCGCGCTCAGCCCCGGCGGACGCGGCGGTAGGTGGATGTTGCGGCGGTGGCGGAAGCGAGCTGGCCTGCTGGACCAGCCAGGGCCGAGCATGCGGCACGCGATGACCGGGTCGAGTAGCTCGGCAGGCCGCCCGCGACGACCGGGCGCGGGTCGGCGCCGTGGGATTTGGCGTGCGAGCGGACGTGCACGGTGCGGCCCGGACGCCGGGCACCGAGCGAACGCAGTGCGGCGGAGGCGATTCCGGCATAGTGGTCGTCCTCTGCCGGAATGAATCAACCGGCCGACCGCCGCGGCGTTCCCCGCCGGGGTCCGATCATCGAGCTCCGCGATGAACCGCCCTGTCTGCCCGGGAGAGGACGCGCCGTCGGCGGCTCGGGGAGGGGCGAACGCGGGCTCGATATTCACAGCGCCATTCTGCGTCGGGCGTGGCGAGGGAATTACGACCGACTCCGAAATTTACGGCTACGAAATTGTTTCCGCAATCCAATAACACAACTCAATTGGTTCTCGGTGAAGTATAACAAAGCATGGGAATCGTTCGAGCGGCGCTCGTCCAGACGAACTGGACGGGCGACAAAGAGTCCATGATCAAGGCGCACGAGGACTACGCGCGGCAGGCGGCCGCGCAGGGGGCCGGGGTGATCTGCTTCCAGGAGCTGTTCTACGGCCCGTACTTCTGCCAACTGCAGGATACGACGTTCTACGATTATGCCGAATCCGTGCCCGGTCCCACCACGGAGCGGTTCGCCGCGCTGGCAAGGGAATTGGGGCTGGTGATGATCCTGCCGGTCTACGAGCAGGAACAACCGGGCCTGCTGTACAACACGGCGGCGGTGATCGACGCCGACGGCAGTTATCTCGGCAAGTATCGCAAGCACCACATCCCGCACGTGCACGGGTTCTGGGAGAAGTTCTACTTCCGGCCGGGGAACCTGGGCTGGCCGGTGTTCGACACCGCGGTGGGCAAGGTCGGCGTCTACATCTGCTACGACCGGCACTTCCCGGAGGGCTGGCGCGCGCTGGGGTTGGCGGGCGCCGAAATCGTGTTCAACCCTTCGGCCACCTCGCGCGGCCTGTCCGGCTATCTGTGGAAGTTGGAACAGCCCGCCTCCGCGGTGGCCAACGAGTACTTCATCGGGGCGATCAACCGGGTCGGCATCGAGGAGTACGGCGACGACGATTTCTACGGCACCAGTTACTTCGTCGACCCGGAAGGCAAATTCGTGGGCGATGTCGCCTCCGATACAGACCCCGAGCTGGTGATCCGCGATTTGGATATGGACCTGATCAAAGTGGTGCGCGACCGCTGGGCCTTCTACCGCGACCGCCGCCCTGACGCCTATGGGCCGCTGGTGGCCCCCTGAGACCGGGGAGATCGAGATGACGCGCACCTTCATTCACGGCGGCACGGTGGTTTCGGCCACCGGATCGCAACCGCTCGACGTGCTCGTCGACGGCGAGACCATCGTCGCCGTGCTGCACCCCGGCTCCACCGCGCTCGGCGCGGACCTCGCGGGATCCGCCGATGTGGTGCTCGACGCGACCGGTAAGTATGTGATCCCAGGTGGCGTGGACGGCCATACCCACATGCAGATGCCTTTCGGCGGCACCGAGGCGTCCGAC
The DNA here is from genome assembly GCF_036346875.1 of Nocardia sp. NBC_00508. Classification (NCBI taxonomy): domain Bacteria; kingdom Bacillati; phylum Actinomycetota; class Actinomycetes; order Mycobacteriales; family Nocardiaceae; genus Nocardia; species Nocardia sp. NBC_00508. The sequence goes on from NZ_CP107852.1 coordinate 6,418,477, forward strand.
ACCTTCGAAACCGGCACCCGTGCCGCCGCCTGGGGCGGCACCACCACCATCGTCGACTTCGTCGTCCAGAAACCGGGGGAGCGCCTGCAGGACACGCTCGGCGCCTGGCACCAGAAGGCGGCCGGACAGTGCGCGGTCGACTACGGCTTCCACCAGATCATCGGCGAGGTCAACGACGAATCCCTCAAGGGGATGAGCGAATTGGTGGCCGAGGGGGTCACCAGCTTCAAGCTTTTCATGGCCTATCCGGGCGTCTTCTACTCCACCGACGGCCAGATCCTGCGGGCCATGCAGTCCGTAGCGGAGCTGGGCGCGCTGCTGATGATGCACGCCGAGAACGGCATCGCCATCGATGTGCTGGTCGAACAGGCGATCGCGCGTGGCGACACGGCACCCTACTTCCACGGCACGAGCAGGCCATGGCAAATGGAGGAGGAGGCCACCCACCGCGCGATCATGCTGGCCCACCTGACCGGTGCACCACTGTATGTCGTGCACGTCTCGGCCGAGCAGGCGCTGGCGCAGATCGCGGCCGCGCGCGGCAACGGGCAGAATGTCTTCGGCGAGACCTGCCCGCAGTACCTGTACCTTTCGCTCGAAGAGCAGCTGGGCGCACCGGGCTTCGAAGGCGCCAAGTGGGTGTGCTCGACACCGTTGCGGTCCAGGGCCGAAGGCCACCAGGACGAGCTGTGGCGCTACCTGCGCACCGGCGATGTCACCACGGTCAGCACCGACCACTGCCCATTCTGTATGAAAGACCAGAAAGACATGGGTGTCGGCGATTTCAGCAAGATTCCCAACGGCATCGGCGGTGTCGAGCATCGTATGGACCTGATGTTCCAGGGCGTGCAGAGTGGGCGGATCTCGCTGGAGCGCTGGGTCGAGGTCTGCTGCACCACGCCCGCCCGGATGTTCGGCATGTACCCGCGCAAAGGCGTGATCAGCCCGGGTGCGGACGCCGACATCGTGATATACGACCCCAACGGCCACACCAGCATCGGCCTGAACAAGACCCACCACATGAACATGGACTACTCGGCCTACGAAGGCTTCGAGATCGATGGCCATGTCGACACGGTGCTGTCGCGCGGCCGGGTGATCGTCGATGACAACGCGTATCTCGGCAGCGCGGGGCAGGGCCGGTTCGTCAAACGCGGACTGTCACAAAACCTTATCTGACGACGCATCCCGATCCTCGAAACGGAGAGTGCCGCATGGACATCGGCCTGGTGCTGCAATGCACACCTCCCGCCTCGCGAGTGGTCGAACTCGCCAGACTTGCCGAGACATACGGGTTCTCGCACATCTGGACCTTCGACTCGCATCTGCTCTGGCAGGAGCCCTACGTCATCCACAGCCAGATCCTGGCCGCCACACGCAAGGTCGTGGTCGGTCCGATGGTGACCAATCCGGCCACCCGGGACTGGACGGTGACCGCGTCGACCTTCGCCACGCTCAACGACCTGTTCGGCAACCGCACGCTATGCGGTATCGGCCGCGGCGACTCGGCCGTGCGCACCCTGGGCGGCAAACCGGCGACCCTGGCCACGCTGCGGGAATCGGTGGAGGTGATCCGGGAACTCGGCAACGGTCGAAGCGCGCGGGTGGGCGGGACGGTCGTCCGATTGCCGTGGGCGGCCGACTCCCGGCTCGAGGTGTGGGTGGCGGGCTACGGGCCGCGCGCCCTCGATCTCACGGGCGAGGTGGCCGACGGATTCATCCTGCAACTGGCGGACCCGGACATCACGGCGTGGACCATCGCACGGGTACGGGCGGCGGCCGAGCGTGTGGGCCGGGACCCGGCCGCGGTCCACATCTGTGTCGCCGCACCGGCCTACGTCACAGACGGATCGGACGCGGCGCTGGCTCACGCGCGGGAACAATGTCGGTGGTTCGGCGGGATGGTCGGCAATCACGTCGCGGAGATCGTGTCGAGATACGGCACGGGTAGCGATATCCCGGCCGCTCTCACCGACTACATCGAAGGCAGGCGAGGCTACGACTACAACCAGCACGGTCGCGCGGGCAATGTCCATGCCGAGTTCGTGCCGGACGCCATCGTGGACCGTTTCTGCCTGCTCGGCACGCCCGACGATCAGCTGGCCCGGCTGCATGAGCTGGCGGCGCTCGGCGTCGATCAGTTCGCGGTCTACCTCCAGCACGATGCGAAGACCGCGACGTTGCAGGCATACGGCGAATCGGTGCTGCCGCGCCTGGCCGCCACCGCGACCGCCACCGAGGTGGTCGAATGACCGGGGATATGGCCGATCACGTCTGCTATCCCTGGAGCGTGCAGGCCGAGCTTCACCCCGTGCCGATCACCGGGGCGTCCGGCTCGTCCTTCCGGTGTATCCGGGTGGTCTGACCTACTCGGGGCATCCGCTGGCCTGCGCCGCGGGTGTCGCCTCGATTGCAATGTTCGAGCGCGACGGGATCCTGGACCATGTGCGCTCGGTGGGCGCGGAGGTGTTCGGAAAAGGGTTGCGCGCCTTGGCTGCTCGGCATCCGAGCGTCGGCGACTTGCGTGGGCTCGGCTTCTTCTGGGCGCTGGAGCCTGATCAGGGCTCAGCGCGGCGTCAGCTCGACCACGGCGCCGCCGAGCTGCCAGGCCTGGTAGATGTCGGCCTTCGAGGGCGAGCCGTCGGCAGTGAAGCCGATGCCGCTGAACTTCGCGTTCTGCGGGTTGTCCCGCGCGATGATCTCGTAGAGCCGCAGCACGTCGGCCTCGGCGGTATGCACCACCGGATCGAACGTGCGCGCCTTGCCGCCGAACGATGCCCGCACGGGGTCGCCCGCACGCAGGTTCTTGACCCAGGGCCGCAGGGCGGTTCCGATCAGCAGAGTTTCGCCGTACTTGGTGTAAGCCAGCGGCACGTCGTAGACCGCGCCCGACTTACGCCCGACAACGTGCAGGATCATCAGCCGTTTGCCGACGACCCCGGAGATGCCGGGCACGCGCAGCAGCGTCCGCACGATCCGGTTCACCACACTCTGGTACGACGGGATGGGCTGCGGCCCGGACGTGGTCGGTGTCCCGTAAGGGTTTTCGGGCGACAACTGCTCACTCATGCGCCCAGTATCGAAGTGTGCGCCGTGGTACGCACCAATACGGCCGGTATCCGCCAGCGCTGTGGTCCGCCGGCCGGGGCACCACAGATTGCGACAGAGGCGAGCCCGCCCGTGGACGTAGCGCCGTCGGGTACGCGACAGCTCCGTGCGGCCCTGTGTCGGGTGTCGATCGGGTATGCGGCGGGTGTCTTCGATCCCGCGGCCGGTTCGTTTGTAGGCTGCCCGCATGACTTCCGGGCAGACCGAGATCTGGCACAACCCGCGGTGCACCAAGAGCCGCAACGCCACGGCGTTCCTGGACGAGGCCGGCATCGAGTACTCGGTGCGGACGTATCTCGACCAGCCGCCGACCGCCGCCGAACTCCGTGACGTGCTGCGGCGGCTCGGCGCCGAACCATGGGACATCACCCGCACCGGTGAGCAGATCGCCAAGGACCTGGGCATGGCGAGTTGGGGGCGCACCGCGGCGGACCGGGACCGGTGGATCGAGGCGCTGGTCGAACACCCGAAGCTGATCCAGCGCCCGATCGTGCTGACCGCCGATGGTGGCGCGGTGGTCGCACGCGACGAGGCCACGCTGCGCGATCTGCTCTGACGGTCACTTGCCGCGGGCGTCGGCGCCTGCGGGCGATTCCGCGGCAACGGTGCCGCGGTCTCGCCTGTACGGGTGCGAATCCAGCCCATCCTGCGTTCGGAATCTGGCGGTAGGGTCGCGGGCATGAAGGTACAACTGCGCCACAGCCCCGCCTCGACCGTCGCGCGGTGCTTCCTCGCCGGGGGCGAACCCATGCGCGTCGAGAGCGGCGCCATGGTCGCCCATTCGGCGGGCGTCACCTTGCAGGCCAAGGCCGAAGGCGGCATCTTGGCCGGGTTGAAGCGGTCGGTGCTGGCCGGCGAATCGTTCTTCGTCTCGACCTTCACCGCGCCGCCGCAGGGTGGCTGGGTGGACGTGGCGCCCGCGCTACCCGGCGACATGCTGAACTTGCAGATCACCCCGGACCGGCCGTTCTTCATCAGCCGCGGCGGCTGGATCGCCAATTCCCATGGCGTGCAGGTGGAGGGCAAATGGGGTGGTTTCGCGAACCTCTTCGGCGGCGAGGGCGGTTTCGGTCTGCGCGCCCATGGCGAGGGGGAGGTGGTGGTAGGCGTTTTCGGCGCGATCGATGTGATCGATCTGCAGCCGGGCGAGCCGATCACCATCGACACCGGCCACGTGGTCGCCTACGACTTGGCGATGAATTTCACCATTCGCCGGGCGGTTTCGGGTCGATCGATCCAGTCGCTGAAGTCCGGTGAGGGATTCGTGTTCGACTTCACCGGTCCCGGCCGGGTGCTGCTGCAGACCCGTAATCCCGGCGCGTTCGCCGCTTGGGCGGGATCGGTCGCGTCGTCCAGCTGATCATGGTGTGAACCCCGCCGCGTCCTCCGGTCGGTGCGCACCGAGCAGGTCGGGGATCAGCAGCCGGGTGTCCGGGACGAACGGCCAATCCGGGTCGGCCAGGTGCGCGCGCAATTCGGCGTCGGTCCACCACCAGCCGTCGGCGATCTCGTCGGGTTGGTGCCGGACGGGTCCGTCATAGCGCAGTTCGTACGCGAACAGATGGCAGCGCATCGGCCTACCGTCCCACTCGCCATCCCAGGAGACGGTCGCCAGCGGCCGCGGTGCGGGCCCATCGGGATCGGGCATGACGCCCAATTCCTCGGCCAGTTCGCGCAGGGCGGTGTCGCGCGGTGATTCTCCCGGCGCGACCACGCCGCCCGCCAAGCAGTCGTGCATACCCGCGAACACCAGCTTGGTGTCGGTGCGGCGGTGCACGTAGAGCCGCGCGCCGTCGCCCGAACGCAGCAACACACCGGCGCTGGCGTGCCACAATCCGTCGCGATAGACGGTGGCGCGCTGGGCGGCGCCGCGCGGGTTGCCCGCCGGGTCATAGACCGCGACCGGTTCGCTGCGCGGATCTCCGGCATACGGCGAGTCACGATGCGGCGGAGCGGACATTGGTCGAGAGTAACGTGAACACCGCACGCCACCCTGAGAGAGGATCGCCGCCCATGGTGCTTCCGCACGCACTGGCGAATTTCAACCGGCAGGTCACCAACCCCACCGCGGGCCTGGTCGCGGGACGGGCTCCCGGCTTCGGCATCGTGCTACACAAGGGTCGAAGGTCCGGGCGCTCCTACCGGACGCCGGTCATGGTCTTCGAGCAGGACGGCGCCTACCGCATCGCATTGACGTACGGGCGGAACGTCGACTGGGTCAAGAACATTCGCGCCGCGGGCGGATTCGCGGTGGAGACCCGCGGACGCGTCGTCGAGCTGACCGACCCCTCGGTGCGGCACGACCGGTCCGCGAGCTGGGCGCCGCTGGGTGTCCGGCAGGTCCTGAAGACGATCTCGGCCGAGTACTACGTCCAGGCCCGCCCGGCGGACTGAACCGGAGGCGATGCTCGGGCGCCGAGCCGGGAACTCGTCCGGCGGCTCGGCATCCGGGTGTGCGGTGTGGTCGCTCGGCGGTCAGGCGTTGTCGCGCGGGGCGAGCACCACCTGGGCGCCCGGCACCGTCGCGACCTGGAGCGTCCGCAGGCGCAGCAGGGCCGGGTGCTGCTCCAGCAGCCGTGCGGTATTGGCCAGCGAGCGCAACGCCGCCGCCTCCGCGCGCGCCTTTTCCAGCTCGGCGCGGCCGCGTTCTTTGGCCAGCACGGTTTCCAGCGCCGCCTTGCGCAGTTCACCGGGCAGCATCAGATCGCGAGCGCGCAGCCCGTCGACCCGGATGCCAAGGGTCGCCACGGCCGCGCCGACCTCGGCGGCATCACCGGCGAGCAAGCCGCGATCGGCGATGAGCTCGTCGAGTGTGTGCGCGGCGACCGCGCCGCGGGCGGCATCCTGGACCGCGGTGGAGAGCACCGTCTCCGCGTTCTGCGCGCCCGTGGTGAACGCGGCTGGATCGGTGACCTGCCACTGCGCGGTGTAGCTGGCGCGCAGCGCGAGTCCGTCGCGGGTGAGCAGCTCCTGCCCGGTGACATACAGCAGCCGGGGGCGCATGTCGACCTCGATCAGCCTGCAGCGCTTCGCGTCGTACCGGTGCCGTCCCGGCTGCAGAATCCGCTCCAGCGTGCCGTCCCGGTACAGCAGCGTGCGCTGCCACTCCATCACCGTGGTGTACATGGTTCACTCCTTCCCCCGACGTAAGTCGTTGTCCGCGTTGTCCTTCGGATGCCTCCGCCACGGCCGCGGCGACACGGCGGGGGCTTGGCCGGACGGGTCCGGTCGGCCCGCAAGGCCGCGTCTTCGCATGTGGCCATGGCGGAGGACATCGGGAGAGGGAGTCGAACCCCAACAGACTTTAGGTCTGCGCCCACCTGAAGGACGTGGCTGCGCCGACACGGGGAACGCGATCCGGAGAATCCGGTGCGCCCCTTACACAACCGAAAAAGACGATAGACAACCGAGTAGGGGCGACGCGACCCATTTTCGCGGGCAGGGCTACCCTACAGACCTCCGTCGCCGGTGCCGCTCAGCGCCGACGGTGGCAGCCCGAAGGTGCGACGGCAGGTGCGGGCCAGGTCCGCGTCATCGGAGAAGCCCGCCGCCTGCGCCGCCACCGTGAGATCTTCCCCGGCCAGCGCCCGGGTCCTCGCGATATGCAGTCGCAGCCAGAGAATATAGCGGCGCAACGGAATTCCCATCTGCTCGCTGAACAGCTGGGTCAGTCGTGGTGCCGGAACGCCCAGCTGCCGTGCGACATCCGCGCCGCGCACCGAGCCGGTCCGCACCAGCGTGGGCAGCAGCTGCAGCGCCGCGGTGACCACAGCGTGCCGCTCGCCCGTTCCGGTCGCGTGACGCTGCGGCAGCAGATCCTCGACGACGGCGCCGACCTGCGTGGCCAAGTCGCCCTCGACGGCGGCGAGCCCGAGCGTGTCCGCGCTGTCGGCCCAGCCGTTGACGTGCGCCCTGCGGTCAGCGGCCGCACCGGCGGCGGTCTCCGGGTCGAGGTAGACCGCGGTGCCGTGCGCGGAGCCCACGTCGATACGGTGCGGTGCGTCGGTGGGAACGATGACGTGGGTGCCCTGCTTGCGGACGCCACTGCCGTCCACCACGACGATCGGGGTACGGGCGGCGATGATCTGCACCGCATGGTGCGCGTGCAGCTCCGTCGGCCCGATAGCTCCCGTGCAGGCCAGGACCCCGGGCCGCAGCAGCGCGGCGCCCGTCGGTGGTTCGTCGGCCGTGCCGTCGGGCGCCGTCGAGAAGCCGTTGGTGACCAGAGCCTTCGTCATGATGCTCCCGGCTGAGACGCGCTCGCTGAATCCATTGACGAGACTAGCGGTTTCACACACGCGGCGTTCGCGCTTTGCCGATCGCGGCCGCCGGCCCGGTGCGGACAGGACTCGCCGCCGACCGCGCACCGATCGGCTATCTCTCGCCACGCCGGTCAGCCGCGTTCCCGGTCCCGAGCGCACAACCCCCGACGTACGCACTCGGGTGCGTGCCGCGGAGGTTCCGGATCAGTTGTCGGTCACGTCCACGCCGCGCCAGAAGGCGACGTAATCCTTGATCTGCGCGGCTTTGGGTTTCGGGTCGGCGTAGTACCACGCGGCGTCGGGGTTGGTCTCGCCGTCGACCACCACGGTGTAGTAGCTCGCGGTCCCCTTCCACGGACAGATCGTGTTCGTATCGGAGGGCTGGAAGAACTCCGAGCGCACCGAGTCCGGCGGGAAGTAGTGGTTGCCCTCGACGACGATGGTGTCGTCGCTGGTCGCGAGAACGCGGTCGTGCCAGCTTGCCGTTGCCATACCTCGATTCTGCCCCAGTCCCGCGGGTGGTGGCAGGGCCCAGCGGGCCCACCTTGCCGCTCCCGGTCCGTCACCGCTCTCCGGCCACCGCTCGGTAGCTGACGTGCCACAGCCACTCCACCGGGCCTCGCTCGAAGCGGCGCAACCAGAGGTGTGCGCCGAGGGCGATCACCAGCGACACCAGCAGATAGATCCCGACGGTGAAGGGAACCCGGTCGCCGGGCGAGACGTGGGCGGCGAGCCCGAAACCCCAGCCGTAGCACAGGATCGATGCCACCAGGTTCTGCAGGATGTAGCAGCTGAGCGCGGTGCGGCCGATCTCGGTGAGGCGACGACCGGCGAATCCGACCCGGGGTCGCCGCACATACCACTCGGCTACCGCCGAGAGAATGCCGAGGGCGACGAATGGGGCGCTGCCGTAGCGGGTGAACAGGATGAGGTCGCCGCCGCCCGCGACACCCGCGATCAGATCGATCGGCGCGGCGACGCCCAAGCCGACGATCATGAGCCGCTTGCGGATCCGCGCTCCATCCGGGCGGAACACCCCAGCGCGGAACAGCCGGGCGCCGAGCAGGAACAGCGCGACCGACATCGGGAACACGAAGACCGCCTCCAGCCGGAACATGCCCGCGTTCTCCAGCCGGAACAGTGCGAGATCCCAGAACGAGCTGTCCGCATAGGGATTCGGGTCCAGCAACGGGCGGCGGCCCGCCGAATCTTGCTGCGGAACAAAAGCCATGGCGAGCGCAATCGCGGTCAGCATCGCCACGTGCACGCTCGCCGCGCCGACCAGCCAGCGTCGCTGCGCCCGCTCGCCGGTGGCCAGTATGAACGCGACGACAAGGCCGGTGACCGCATACCCCATCAGCACGTCGAACTCGGCTACCAACACGAAGTTCAGCAGGCCGTCCAGGAACAGCAGTCCAGCACGCCACGGGTACCTGCCCGGCCAGCGTCGCCCTGCCCTGGTCGCCGAGCGTTGCTGGATGGCCAGGCCGATGCCGAACATAATGGTGAGCAACCCGAGGAACTTGCCTTGCGCCAGTTGCTGGAGCACCCGCTCGGTCCACATCCAGCCGCCGGACGACCCGCCCAGCTCGTCGAGGTAGCCGATCACCCCCCGCGGGTGGGTCAGGATCCAGATGTTGGTGCCGAGCGTGCCGAGAATCGCGATACCGCGTAGCACGTCCAAAGCGGCGAGTCGGATGGGTGCGGTCGACTCCTGCGGAGCCGCCGCTCGGGGGCGGCCCAGGGTGTCGGATCGGAGATCGGCGGGCGATTCGGTCATGTCCAGACTATCGCCCCGACCTGCGCTCCGCCGGGTCCTACGTAAGTACCACCTGCGGTATGACATTCAACTCCGCCGGTCGCGACGGGTTCGGCGGGGTGCGTCGCATAGGCTCGACACCATGCAGCGCATCATCGGAATCGAGGTCGAATACGGCATCTCGACCCCAACCGAGCCGTCGGCCAACCCGATCCTCACCTCCACCCAGGCGGTTCTGGCCTACGCCGCGGCCGAGGGCGTGCCGCGCGCGAAGCGCACCCGCTGGGACTACGAGGTGGAGTCGCCGCTGCGTGACGCGCGGGGATTCGACCTGAGCCGGATGAACGGACCCGCTCCGGTGATCGATGCCGATGAGGTCGGTGCGGCCAACATGATCCTCACCAACGGCGCACGGCTCTACGTCGACCACGCCCATCCGGAATACTCCGCGCCGGAGGTCACCGATCCGCTGGACGCGGTGATCTGGGACAAGGCGGGCGAGCGGGTGATGGAGGCCGCCGCACGGCACGCCTCGAGCGTGCCGGGGGCCCCGCGCCTGCAGCTGTACAAGAACAATGTCGACGGCAAGGGCGCCTCCTACGGCACGCATGAGAACTACCTCATGAACCGGGAGACCCCGTTCAACCAGATCATCGTCGGGCTCACACCGTTCTTCGTGTCCCGCCAGGTGATCTGCGGTTCCGGCCGGGTCGGCATCGGCCAGTCCGGCGACCACGCGGGGTTCCAGCTGTCCCAGCGCTCGGACTATATCGAGGTCGAGGTCGGCCTGGAGACGACGCTCAAGCGCGGCATCATCAACACGCGCGATGAACCGCACGCCGACGCCGACAAATACCGCAGGCTGCACGTCATCATCGGCGACGCCAACCTGGCCGAGATGTCGACCTACCTCAAGGTCGGCACCACCGCGCTGGTGCTCGACCTGATCGAGGCGGGCGAGGACCTGTCGGATCTGCAGCTGGCCCGCCCGGTCACCGCCGTGCACACGATCAGCCACGACCCGACGCTGCGCGCGACCGTCGCGCTCGCCGACGGGCGCGAGTTCACCGGGCTCGCACTGCAGCGTGTCTACCTGGACCGGGTGATCAAGTTCGCCGACCGCACCGGCAACGACGACAAGCGCGTCCAGGACATCATCGAGAACTGGGCCATGGTGCTGGACCTGCTCGAACGCGACCCGATGGAGTGCGCGAACCTGCTCGACTGGCCCGCGAAACTGCGGCTGCTCGAGGGCATGCGCAACCGGGAGGGCCTCGGCTGGGCGGCCCCCAAGCTGCACCTGATGGACCTGCAGTATTCGGATGTGCGCCTGGACAAGGGGCTCTACAACCGCCTGGTCGCCCGCGGATCGATGAAGCGGCTGGTCACCGAACAACAGGTCCTCGATGCCATGACCAACCCGCCCACCGACACCCGCGCCTACTTCCGCGGCGAATGCCTGCGCCGCTTCGGCGCCGACATCGCGGCCGCCAGCTGGGATTCGGTGATCTTCGACCTGGGCGGCGACTCCCTGGTCCGCATCCCCACCCTGGAACCGCGCCGCGGCACCAAGGCGCATGTCGGCAAACTCCTCGACGGCGTGGACACCGCCGCCGACCTGGTCGAGCAACTGACCACCTGAACACAGCACGGCTACAAAATCGGCACACTGTCGGCGCTGGTAGGTAGTGTTGAGGAACGAGCACGGACAATGCTCATGATCGGGATCGTGCTCACGATGAGTCCCGGTCATGATGAGGACAGAGGAGGTCGGCTGCCATGGCACAAGAGCAGACCAAGCGCGCCGGGGGCGGCGACGAGGACGAGAGCCCGGACGGTGTAGACGCCGCCGGTCAGGAGCGCCGCGAAAAGCTGGCGGAGGAAACCGACGACCTGCTCGACGAGATCGATGACGTGCTCGAGGAGAACGCCGAGGACTTCGTCCGCGCGTACGTGCAGAAAGGTGGCCAGTGACAGTCGGTGACCCCTCGCGTCTCCACTTGGGGTACGCCCTCTCTTCCTTCTCCGAATACCTGCGCATGCATGCCCCGGACCTCTTGCCTGCCACGAGGTTCGGACAGGGTGCCGCCGGATTCTCCGGCGGCACCTCCGCGAAGGACATCGCTCCGCACGGCACCACCATCGTCGCGATCAGCTACCGCGGCGGTGTGCTGATCGCCGGCGACCGGCGCGCCACCCAGGGAAACCTGTTGGCCAGCCGGGACATCGAGAAGGTCTACATCACCGACAGCTATTCCGCTGCGGGCATCGCGGGCACCGCGGGCATGGCGGTGGAGATGGTGCGGATCTTCGCGGTGGAGCTGGAGCACTACGAGAAGCTCGAGGGCGTGTCGCTGACCTTCGGCGGCAAGGCGAACAAGCTGTCGAAGATGGTGCGGGAGAACTTGCCCGCGGCTCTGCAGGGTCTGGCGGTGGTGCCCATGCTGGTCGGCTACGACCTCGACGCCACCGACCCGGACAAAGCGGGTCGCATCGTGTCGTTCGATGTGGTGGGTGGACGCAGTGAGGAGCGTTTCGGGTACGCCGCGGTCGGTTCCGGCTCGGTGTTCGCGAAGTCCGCGCTGAAGAAGTTGTACGCCAAGGGAATCGATCAGGACCGCGCGCTGCGCATCGCCGTCGAGTCGCTCTACGACGCGGCCGACGACGACACCGCGACGGGTGGTCCGGATCTGGTGCGCGGCATCTTCCCGACGGCGATCCTGATCGATGAGGAGGGTGCGGCCGAGGTGACCGAGTCGCGGCTCGCGGAGATCACCCGCGGGATCGTGGCCGACCGTGAGGCCGCCGAAGAAGGGAGCGCCTGATCATGACGTTGCCGTACTACGCGTCGGCCGAGCAGATCATGCGCGACAAGACCGAGCTGGCGCGCAAAGGTATCGCTCGGGGGCGCAGCGTCGTGGTGCTGACGTATGACAAGGGTGTGCTGTTCGTCGCGGAGAACCCGTCCGCGACGCTGCACAAGGTGAGTGAGCTCTACGACCGGGTCGGGTTCGCCGCGGTCGGCAAGTACAACGAGTTCGAGAACCTGCGCCGGGGCGGCATCCTGCAGGCCGATATCCGCGGCTACCAGTACGACCGCCGCGACGTCACCGGCCGTGCGCTGGCCAACGCCTACGCGCAGACCCTCGGCACGATCTTCACCGACCAGCTCAAGCCGTACGAGGTGGAGATCTGCGTGGCCGAGGTGGGCTATCCGGAGCAGGCCGCGCAGTCGGTGCTGTACCGGATCACCTTCGACGGGTCGATCGTGGACGAGCGGGAGTTCGTGGTGATGGGCGGCACGACCGAGCCGATCGTCACCGCGCTGAAGACGTCCTACCAGCCGGGTCTGGATCTGGCCTCCGCGATCGGTGTCGCGGTGCGCGCGCTGCAGGCGCGGGCACCGGAGGGCGCGGAAAAGGAGAAGCGGGTGCTCGACGTGAGCTCGCTCGAGGTCGCCACGCTGGAGCAGGCGCGTCCGCGCCGCGCGTTCCGGCGGGTCACCAATACCGCGCTGGAGCGTTTGCTGAGCCCGGCGAAGGCCGGTGACACCGCCACGTCGAAGAACGGCAAGCCCGGGTCGAAGGGCGAGGAGTCCTCGGGGGAGGACACTCCCTCCGCGGAGTGATCCACCGAGCCGAGGAGGCTCGACGGCCCGCGAACGACGTTCGTTCGCGGGCCGTGCCGTCATGCCCTGGCACGGTACCGAGGTGTGCATCCTCCGGCGGAAGCGCCGTTTCGCCCGCGCAAATTCCGACAAAGCGGGCCAAATCGTTGTGAAGACGTATGCATACGGGTTGTTCGGTGCCCCACGCAAGTCCCTTACATGGCTGTAATGTCGATAGTGTGCAGCGACGAATTATGGGGATCGAGACCGAGTTCGGTGTGACATGCACCTTCCACGGTCACCGTCGACTGTCCCCCGACGAGGTGGCCCGGTATCTGTTCCGCCGGGTGGTGTCCTGGGGCCGTAGCTCGAACGTGTTCCTCCGCAACGGTGCTCGGCTCTACCTCGACGTCGGGTCCCACCCGGAGTACGCGACCGCGGAGTGCGACAACCTGGCGCAATTGGTGACCCACGACCGTGCGGGCGAGCGGGTCCTCGAAGAGTTGCTGATCGACGCCGAGCAGCGTTTGGCCGAAGAAGGCATCGGCGGCGACATCTATCTGTTCAAGAACAACACCGACTCCGCGGGCAACTCCTACGGCTGCCATGAGAACTTCCTGGTGGTCCGGGCGGGCGAGTTCTCCCGGATCTCGGATGTGCTGCTGCCGTTCCTGGTGACCCGGCAGCTGATCTGCGGCGCGGGCAAGGTGCTGCAGACGCCGAAGGCCGCCACCTTCTGCCTGTCGCAGCGTGCCGAGCACATCTGGGAGGGTGTCTCCTCGGCGACCACCCGTTCGCGGCCGATCATCAATACCCGCGACGAGCCGCATGCCGACGCGGAGAAGTACCGCCGCCTGCACGTGATCGTCGGCGACTCCAACATGTCCGAGACCACCACCATGCTCAAGGTCGGCACGGCCGCCCTGGTGCTGGAGATGATCGAGGCGGGCGTGTCGTTCCGCGACTTTGCCTTGGACAACCCGATCCGCGCGATCCGCGAGGTCAGCCACGACCTGACCGGCCGCCGACCGGTGCGCCTGGCGGGCGGACGGCAGGCCAGCGCTCTGGACATCCAGCGCGAGTACTACGCCCGCGCGGTGGAGCATCTGCGCAACCGGGACCGCGATCCCCAGATCGATCAGGTGGTCGACCTGTGGGGCCGGACCCTCGACGCGGTCGAGGCACAGGACTTCGCGAAGGTCGACACCGAGATCGACTGGGTGATCAAGCGCAAGCTGTTCCAGCGCTATCAGGACCGGTACGGCATGGAACTGTCCGATCCGAAGATCGCTCAGCTGGATCTGGCCTACCACGACATCAAACGCGGACGCGGCGTGTTCGACCTGCTGCAGCGCAAAGGCCTGGCCAAGCGCGTCACCGAGGACGAGGCTGTGGATGCCGCGGTCGACACCCCGCCGCAGACCACCAGGGCCAAGTTGCGCGGCGATTTCATCACCGCCGCCCAGGAGGCGGGACGCGACTTCACCGTCGACTGGGTGCACCTGAAGCTGAACGACCAAGCGCAGCGCACCGTGCTGTGCAAGGACCCGTTCCGTTCGGTCGACGAGCGCGTGGATCGCCTGATTGCCTCGATGTGATGCAGCGCTGATTTGGCGTTGATGCAGCGCTACTATAGCGCTATGGCTACTATTCAGATCCGTGATATCCCGGCAGAGGATGCCGAGGTGCTTCGCCGCCGAGCCGAAGCCGCTGGCATGTCGCTGCAGGCGTATATGCGTAGGGAGCTGATCGCACTCGCGCGGCGGCGCACCAAGGCGGAGGCAATGGCCGCCATCCGAGATGCGCTGGAGCGTGATCCTTTACCAGGGGGCGACCGCGAGAGCGTGCTGGCGGCGCTGCGGGAAGCTCGTGATGAGTGACGAGTTGGTCCTCGACGCATCCGCGGCAGCAGAGGCGCTCCTGCGCAAGGATGCCGTCGGCACAATCGTTGCCGAGCGGATCGCATCGTCGGTATGCCACTCGCCGCACCTGATCGACGCAGAAGTTGGGAACGTCCTGCGGCGGCACGAGCGACAGGGGCTCATCAACGAAGAGTCCGCAATCACAGGTCTCCGGTTGCTGAAGTCGATGGTGGACGAGCGGTACGCGCATCATGGCTGGCTCGCGATCGAGGCGTGGGGACTGCGGCACACGGTGACCTTCTACGATGCGCTCTACGTCGCGCTGGCGGCTCGGTTGGATATTCCTCTGTTGACCGCCGACGAGAAGTTGACCAAGGCGCCGGGCCTGCCTTGTCAGGTTGAACTGATCTCCTGAACGGCGGTGACGGGAGGCGTTCGCGCTTCGGCGACGGCGCGCCCGACGTCGACACCGGTACCGAGCGGGGTGACGGAGAAGGCGATGATCATGGTTCGATGATGCCCGCTCGCGGGCTGTGATCGACCGAATCGCGCGCCGCCGCGCGGTGACGCCACCACGCCGATTACCCTCTATCGCGTGGCGATATCCAAGGTCGAGCGGCTGATGAATCTGGTCATCGCGCTGCTGTCGACCCGGCAGTTCCTGACCGCGGAGCGGATCCGGGACAGTGTCGCCGGATATGAGGACTCCGTCAGCGACGAGGCGTTCAGCCGGATGTTCGAGCGGGACAAGAACGAGCTGCGCGATCTGGGCATTCCGCTGGAAGTGGGACCGGTGAGCCGGTACTCGACGATCGAGGGCTACCGGATCAACCGGGACGCCTACGAACTGCCCGACATCGACCTGACCGACCAGGAGGCCGCCGCCGTCGCGGTGGCCGTGCAGATGTGGGAGTCCCCCGAGCTCGCCGCGGCCGCGGAGGGCGCGCTGCTCAAACTGCGGGCGGCGGGCATCCACGTGGAGACCGATGCCGCGGTGGCGTCGGTGCCCGCCGTACCGGCCCGCGCGCGCGGGTCGGAACCGGTGCTCGGCAAGCTGCTCGCCGCGATCGACGCGGGCCAGGCGGTGCGATTCGAGCACCGCGGCGCGATCAATGCCCCGTATCTGATGCGCGACGTCGAGCCTTGGGGCGTGGTCACCCACCACGGCCGGTGGTACCTGGTCGGGCACGACCGAGACCGGAAGGCGGTGCGCAGCTTCCGGCTGTCCCGGATCGGCGACGACGTGACCACGTATGGGCCGCGGAACGCGGTCCGCAAGCCCGAGGGCGTCGACCTGCGCGCCATCGTCGACCAGGTCACCAGCACCGCGCCGGTCAGCGGCTCGGCCACGGTGTGGGTGGCCGAGGGCCGGGGACGGGAGATCCGCAGGCTCGGCGAGATCACCGGCGAGCGCACCATCGGCGGCCGCTCGGGCTCGGTGGTGCAACTGCCGGTGCGTTCCCCCGACTGGCTGGCCCGGCTCATCACCGGTCTCGGCCCGGACGCGGTGGTGCTCGCCCCCGAAGGCCTCAGGGCCGACGTCATCGCTCGGCTGCGCTCGGTGTTCGACCACACGGAGGTGCGGGCATAGTGCGCGACCGAATCATCGACACAGCCGCCTGCGCGGTCATGGTGGACGCGAGCGTCAGCGAGGAGCGGGCATGAGTGAACGGGCGGCAGGCGCGACGGGCGGGGCGAGGTCATGAGTTCCCGGCTCTCGGTCCGCCTGTCGCGGCTGCTCAACATGATCCCGTACTTCATCGCCCATCCCGGCATCAGCGCCGCCGAAGCCGCCGCCGACCTGGGTGTGACCACCAAGCAGTTGATGAGCGACCTCAACCAGTTGTGGATGTGCGGGCTGCCCGGGTACGGGCCCGGCGACCTGATCGATCTGTCGTTCTCCGAGGAGAGCATCGAGGTCACCTTCTCCGCGGGCATCGACCGGCCGCTGCGGCTGACTTCCACCGAAGCGACGGCGCTGCTGGTCGCGCTGCGCTCCATCGTGGACATGCCGGGCATGGTCGACCCGACGGCGGCGCACGCGGCCATTGCCAAGATCGAATCCGCCATCGCCGGCGGGTCGGCCCCCGGCGAGTACGTGCATGCACGCATCCCGCCGCGAGAGGCTCCCGCCGTGGCCGCCGTGCGGTCAGCGCTTGCGCTCGGTCGCGCGGTGCGCCTGGTGTACTACTCCGCCAGCCGCGATGTGGTGTCCGAACGTATCGTCGATCCGATTCGCATCGTCCTCGTGGACGACAACAGCTATCTGCAAGCCTGGTGCAGGCAGGCCGAAGGCGTGCGGCTGTTCCGGTTCGATCGGATCGAGGCCGCGACCCAACTGGACGAGGCCGCCCGCCCGCCGAAAGACATCACCGACGCGACGGCGGGCCTGGACCTGTTCCAGGACGATCCTGCGGTTCCGCTGGCGCGGTTGCGCATCCACCCCGACTACGCTTGGGTACTCGATCAATACCCGATGCACCGGCTCGCAGTGCACCCGGACGGCAGCCTGGAGGCGACCATGCGGTTCGCCACGCTGGACTGGATGGCGCGGCTGCTGCTCGGTTTCGGCTCGGGCGTCACCGTTCTCGGTCCGCCGGAACTGGTCGCGGCCGTGCGTGAGCGATCCAACGCCGCCCTGGCCGCCTACGAGGAAGCCGGATACCTGGAGGCCCGATGAGGCACAACCGAACAGCGCGCCGCCGAGCGGTGGCGCACCGGAGGCTCGATGCGCAGTAGTTCGCCCGGCGCTTTACCCAGTCGTCGGGTACCGGTCTTCCGCCGGACCCGAGAGGCGGCAACGGCGTGAACAGTCGCGTGCTCGTGATCGGAGCGGGCAGCATCGGCAACTTCGTCGGCGGCAAGCTGGGCGTGGCCGGCGCGGATGTCACCCTGATCGGTCGCAGGCGCGTGCTCGACGAGATCACCGTGTCCGGGCTGCGGCTCACCGACCTCGACGGCGGCGACGACGCGCTCAGCGCGGACCGGTTTCACGTCGCCACCGAGCCGGACGACGCCGGGTCGGCCGACCTGGTGCTCGTCACCGTGAAATCGGCGGCGACGGCGGACGCGGTGCGCGAACTCAGCGGGAAGATCCGGCCGGGCACCGTGGTGCTGAGCTTGCAGAACGGTATCGGCAACGATTCGGTGATCCGGGAGATCCTGCCGCACTGCGTGGTGCTGGCCGGCATGGTGATGTTCAACGTCGTGCACCATCCCGGCGGCCGCTTCCACCGCGGTACCGAAGGCGGCCTCGCGGTGCAGGACGATCCCGCTCTCGCGCCGTTTCTGGACCTGTTCGAACGCGCGGGCCTCGGGTTGCGCCGGTACCCGGATCTGCGCCCCGTGCAGTGGGCCAAGCTGCTGCTCAACCTGAACAACCCGATCAACGCGCTGTCCGGACGTCCGCTGCGCGCGGAACTCGCCGACCGCGACTATCGCCGCTGTCTCGCGCTGACCCAGCGCGAAGCGCTCGCGGTGATGAACCGGGCGCGAATTCGCCCCGCTCGGTTGACTCCGCTACCGCCGCGTGTGATGGCCGCGCTGCTGACCGTCCCCGACGCCGTGTTCCAGCGGGTGGCCGGGCAAGTGCTCGCCATCGATCCGGTGGCACGTTCGTCCATGGCAGACGATCTGGCACTGGGCCGCAAGACCGAAATCTCTTGGCTGTGCGGTGAAATCGTCGGGCTCGGCGCGATGGTCGGGATGCCGACGCCGGTGAATCAGCGGCTGATCGAATTGATCGTCGCCGCCGAACAGGGCGACCGGCGTGCCTGGACCGGTCCGGAACTGCTCGGCCAACTGCGGGCCGCCGCGGCGGGCGGGTCGGCCGAACGCCGGGCAAACGAGCAGTGACGGCGGCGTTCGCGCACGTCACGGTCCGGTAGCATCGAGACATCACAGTCTTGGGAGGTAGATCATGGGCAGTCTGAGCATCTGGCACTGGCTGATCATTGCGGTCGTTTTCGTGATGTTCTTCGGCGCGAAGCGGATGCCCGACGCGGCCCGCAGCCTGGGCCGGTCGCTGCGCATCTTCAAGAGCGAGGTCAGCCAGATGCAGAACGAGAGCAACGCGCCGAACACCGGTGCCTCGGCTCAGCAGCCCGCACCGCAGCTGCCCGCCGGGCAGCAGGCGACGCCGTCGGCGACCGAGCCACGCACCGAGCCGAAGTCGGTCTGAGCGGGTCCGCTCGTGCCGGAGTGAGGAAGAACTCACTCCGGCCATAGTGCTGTTGCCGAGCCGAGCGAGGCACATCAACCCAGGGGCGATCACCAACCATGCGAATCCCGTTCGATCCGCGGCGCAGCAAGCGCAGGACCAATCCCGACGGCACCATGTCGTTGGTCGAGCATCTGCAGGAGTTGCGGTACCGCCTGCTGGTCTCGATCGCCGCGGTGATCGCCACCACCGTGCTCGGTTTCCTCTGGTACGCGCATTCGTTCCTGGGTATCGAGAGCCTCGGTGAGATCCTGCGCGGGCCGTATTGTTCCCTGCCCGCTTCGGCGCGCGCGGCGCTGAGCCCGGACGGTGAATGCCGACTGCTGGCCACCGCGCCGTTCGAGCAGTTCACCTTGCGCCTGAAGGTCGGCATGACCGCCGGTGTCGTGCTGGCGGCGCCGATCTGGCTGTATCAGCTGTGGGCGTTCATCACCCCTGGTCTGTACGCCAAGGAACGCAAGTACGCGATCGGGTTCGCGTCCTCGGGCACCGTGCTGTTCACCGCCGGGGCGGTGCTGGCTTACATCGTGATCGCGCACGCGTTGAGCTTCCTACTCACCGTCGGCGACAATGTGCAGATCACCGCGCTGAGCGGCTCGCAGTATTTCAGCTTTATCATCCAGTTGCTGATCATCTTCGGGGTCAGCTTCGAAACCCCGCTGCTGATCATCGGTTTGAACCTGGTCGGGGTGCTGACCTATCAGAAGCTCAAGGCGTGGCGCCGGGGAATCACGTTCGGGCTGTTCGTCTTCGCTGCCATCGTCACCCCGCAGGACCCGTTCTCCATGCTGGCGCTGGCACTGGCGCTGACCGTCCTGTTCGAGGTCGCCATCCAGTTCTCCCGGATCAACGACCGGCGCCGGGCTCGTAAAGAGCGCGAGGGCTGGGGTGCGCTGTCGGATGAGGAAGCCTCCGAGTTGGGCGCCCCCGACCCGGTCGACCCGGCGGAGTCGATCACGACTCCGCCGGAGAAATCCGCACGACCGGTGTCGGACTACTCCGATACGCTCTGACGAGTGACAGATCACCGGTCGCAGACGGCCGAGTTGGCCGCATTTTCCGCCGAGCTGAAGTTCCGGCTCGATCCGTTTCAGCGCAATGCCTGTGCGGCGCTCGAGGAGGGCCACAGCGTTCTGGTCTGCGCCCCGACGGGCGCGGGCAAGACCGTCGTCGGCGAATTCGCCGTGCATCTGGCCCTGGTCGCCGCCGGAAAGTGTTTCTACACCACACCGATCAAGGCGCTGTCGAACCAGAAGTTCGCCGACCTCACCGAGCGCCACGGCCGGGACAATGTCGGACTGCTGACCGGCGACCAGTCGATCAACCCGGACGCGCCGGTGGTCGTGATGACCACCGAGGTGCTGCGCAACATGCTGTACGCGTCCTCGGACGCGCTGCGCGGTCTGTCGTATGTGGTGATGGACGAGGTGCACTACCTCGCCGACCGATTCCGCGGCGCGGTGTGGGAGGAGGTCATCCTGCATCTGCCGCCGGACGTGCGGCTGGTCAGCCTGTCGGCCACGGTCAGCAACGCCGAGGAGTTCGGCGCCTGGATGGAGACCGTGCGCGGGGACACCGCGGTGGTCGTCGACGAGACGAGGCCGGTGCCATTGTGGCAGCACGTCATGGTCGGGCGGCGGATGTTCGACCTGTTCGATACCAAGTCCACCGAACAGAAAGTGCTCGTCGATGAGGACCTGGTGCGGTTCATCCGGCAGCGGGAAACCGCCGACCGGATGAACAGCTGGGGCGGCCCCCGCAACGGCCGCGGTGGTCCACGCCGTGATTTCCGTCCGCTGCCGCGGCCAGAGGTGCTGGCCAAGCTGGACGAGGAGGGCCTGCTGCCCGCGATCACGTTCATCTTCAGCCGGGCCGGCTGCGACGGCGCACTCGCGCAGTGCCTGCGGTCGCGGCTGGACCTGAGTCGCGCGGACGAGCAGGCCGAGATCGACGCGATCATCCAGAAGCACACCGGTGACCTGCCCAAGACCGATCTCGAGATACTCGGCTACTGGGAGTGGTGCGAAGCGCTGCACCGGGGCTTGGCCGCACACCACGCGGGGATGTTGCCCGCGTTCCGGCACACCGTCGAGGAACTGTTCGTCAACGGGCTGGTGCGCGCCGTCTTCGCCACCGAGACGCTGGCTCTTGGCATCAACATGCCCGCGCGCACTGTTGTGCTGGAGCGGCTGGTCAAATTCAACGGCGAGTCGCACGCGGAACTCACGCCGGGGGAGTACACCCAGCTGACCGGGCGCGCGGGGCGGCGCGGCATCGACGTGGAGGGCCACGCGGTGGTCTTGTGGCAGCCCGAGGTGGATACCAGCGCGGTCGCCGGCCTGGCGTCCACGCGCACCTATCCGCTGCGCAGCTCGTTCCGGCCGGGCTACAACATGTCGATCAACCTCATCGACCGGATGGGTGCCGACGAGTCGCGCGCCCTGCTGGAGCGGTCCTTCGCGCAGTTCCAGGCGGACCGCTCGGTGGTCGGGCTGGTGCGCGGCATCGAGCGCAATGAGGGCGCGCTGGGCAAGCTGCGCGATCAGCTCGGCGGTGCCGAAGGCGGGTTCCTGGACTACCTCGCGCTGCGCGAGCGGATCAAGCAGCGGGAACGGCAGCTGACCCAGCAAAACCGCGCCGACCGGCGGGGCGCGGCGGTGGACGCGCTCGGTGCGTTGCGCCGCGGCGACGTGGTGGCCATTCCGTCCGGGCGCCGCGCCGGGCTCGCGGTGATCCTGGAGCCGGACGCGACGCCGGGAGATCCGCGCCCGCTGGTGCTCACCGAGGACAAGTGGGCGGGCCGGGTATCGGTGGCCGACTTCCCGGTGCCCGCCGAGGCGCTCGGACACATGCGGCTGCCCCGCCGGGTGGATCACCGGACCGCGCGCACCCGCCGCGACCTGGCCTCGGCGCTGCGCAGCACCGGGATCTCGGTGCCGGGCAGGCCGCGGCGCGGCAACCGTTCCGCGGCGGCCGACGACCGGGAACTGGCCACGCTGCGCCGCAGCCTGCGTGCGCATCCGGCGCACACCCGGCCCGATCGCGAGCAGCTGGCCCGCGTCGGCGAGCGCTACAACCGACTGCTCCGCGAAACCGAGTCCATGCGCCAGAAGGTTGCCGCGACAACGAACTCGTTGGCCCGCACCTTCGATCGGATCGTCGGTCTGCTGGAGGAACGCGGGTTCGTCCACGACAGCGAGGTGACCGCCGACGGGCGCAGGCTGGCCCGCATCTACGCCGAGAGCGACCTGCTGGTCGCCGAATGCCTCCGGCAGGGACTGTGGCGCGGCCTCGGTCCGGCCGAGCTGGCCGGCGTCGTGTCGATTCTGGTGTACGAATCCCGACAGGAAGGCGGATATCTCGGCGCGAGCGGACCGACGGCGCCGATCCGGCGAGCTGTGGGCGCGACCATCGGTGTCTGGTCCGAATTGCGCACCGACGAGGCACGGCACAAGCTGCCGCCGACCAGGGAACCGGATCTGGGCTTCGTCACCGGCGTCTACAAGTGGGCGCGCGGGGACGGGTTGGCCGAGTCGTTGCTCGCTAGCGGCGACCAGGGCGCACCGCTGTCGGCGGGCGACTTCGTGCGCTGGTGCAGGCAGGTCATCGATCTGCTCGATCAGATCCACGGCACCGCCGACGACCTCGAGGTAGCCGGCACGGCGGCCAAGGCGGTGCGCGCGATTCGGCGGGGTGTCGTCGCGGTGGACGCCGCCTGAGCGGTGTGGCGCCGGGCTCGGCGGCTCCCGTAACCACGGAGGACACCGCGAACGCCGCCAATGTCAACACAGCGGATTCGATTGTGATTTGATTTCTTTCGCGTACCGACCGTGGCGGAAGAGTCGTGTCATGCGACGAGGCCCATGCGGGGGGCTACCGTGTGTACAACGATGCGAGTGGAGGCAAGCAGATGAGCGGCCCTTACGGACCGAATGAACCCGGGGAGGGACGCAACGATCCCACCCAGCAGTGGGGTGGACAGCAGGCGCCCGGCGGGGCGGGTCCCACCCAGCAGTGGGGCGGTCAGCCGCAGACCCCGGCCTCGGCCCAGCCGACCCAGCACTGGGGTGAGCAGCAGCCGCAGCAGCAGTGGGGACAACCGCAGCAGCAGTGGGGTCAGCAACCCCAGCAACCGCAGCAGCCCCAGCAACCGCAGTGGGGGCAGCAGCCCGCCCAGGGCCAGCCGCAGTGGGGTCAGCCACAGCAGCAGGACTGGGGCCAGCAGGGCCAGCAGCAGTGGGGCCAGCAGCAGCCGCAGTGGGGCGCCCCTGCCCAGCAACCGCCGCAACAAGGCGGCAAAGGCAAGGGCCTGGTCATCGGCCTGTCCGTGCTCGGTGTCGCGGTGCTCGGTGCGATCGTCGCCCTCGTGCTCGTGCTGACCGCCAAGGATCAACTGGACCAGGCGGCGGTGCAGGACGGTGTGAAGAAGGTGCTGTCGGACTCCTACGGCATCCAGGACGTCAGCGAGGTCTCCTGCCCGTCCGGCCAGGATGTCAAGGTCGACGCCACGTTCGTGTGCGACGTGAAGGTCAGTGGTGAGGCCAAGAAGGTCACCATCAAGATCACCAAGGATGACGGCACCTACGAGGTCGGTCGCCCGAGTTAGCTGTATCTGATTTGCAGCGCCTGCGGCGCTGCGTGTTCGCGGCCCCCCTAATGGCGCACGTCCGAGCAACCGCCGCTGGCGACTTCGTCGCGGACGCGGCGGCCGCTCGGACGCGAGCCGGGCCGCGAACGGGGGATGCTCGGTCTCGCTTCGCTCGAAAACGGGGGTGGGGCCGATGTGGTTGCGTGGGGTGGTAGCGGCACGACCTGGGGGTGCGGCGTGTTGGTAGCGGGCGATCGGGCGAGTGCCGACTTCGTCGCGAACGTCGGCCGCTCGGACGCGGGCGGCGCTGCGATCGGTTATGCCCGACGTTGGGGTTCGCCTTCTAGGAGCGCTTCGCGATGCGAGCGGGGGAGTGTTTCCGCGTACCGGGTCAGGCGGTGCGTGCGCCCAGCGCTGTGATCAACCGCGTGACGGGGCTTTCGGCGTTGTAGGCGGTGGCGAGCGCCCGCAGCCGGTCCGGGTCGGCGGGTTCGGTTGGGAGGACGTCGGAGCGGGAGAGCGCGACATCGGCGTCGCAGACCACGCGGACGACCGGCGCGGCGGCCTTCAGGTAGTCCTCGGCGGCACGCAGCCGGGCGCGCACGCCGTTGGAGAGCTCGGCGTCGGAATCCTCGATGGCCGCGCGCAGCGCGTCGAGCGAGCCGAAACGGGAGATCAGCGTGGCCGCGGACTTCTCACCGATACCCGCCACTCCGGGTAAGCCGTCGGAGGCGTCGCCGCGCAGCGTGGCCATGTCGGCGTAGGCCGGGCCCGCGTTCCCTGGTGGCACACCGTATTTCGCCGCCACTTCGGCCGGGCCGAACAGTTCCGCCTTGGCCAGCCCGCGGCCGGCGTAGAGCACGCGCACGGGGGGTGCGGGCGTGTCTCGCACGAGCTGCAGGAGATCGCGGTCGCCGCTGACCACGATCACCGCATCGGTGCGCTCCCGGGTGGCCAGGGTGCCGAGGACGTCGTCGGCCTCCAGGCCCGCCGCTCCGCCGGTCGCGATACCCGCCGCGTCGAGCACCTCCAGGATCATCTCGACCTGTGGTGTGAGGGTGTCGGGAACCATTTCCGCACCGGGCGCGGCCTCCGCGGACGTGTCCAGCCGGTGCGCCTTGTACGAGGGCACCAGCTTCACCCGGTACGCGGGCCGCCAGTCCAGATCGAGACACACCACCAGCCGGACCGGCGCGTACTTGGTGATCAGCGAGGCCACCATGTCGGTGAAACCGCGCAGCGCGTTCACCGACCGGCCATCGGGCGCGGTGATCTTGTCCGGGATCGCGTGAAAGGCGCGGAACCACAGACTGGCACCGTCCACCAGCAGCAAGGGCCCACCAGCAACAGAAGTCACGCGCTGAGGTTACTCGCCCGCACCGACACCGCCCGGCGAAGTTCGCGTTCCTCGCCGCATGTCCGGCGGGTAACGTCGGACGAATGAGCTCGCATACGGATTCCAGGTTCGCGGCGGACGTCTATGGTGCTCGGCTGGAGCGGGCGGTGGAACTGATCCGGACCGCCCATCTGGATGCTTTGCTGATCACTCCCGGGCCGGACCTGCGTTACCTCATCGGATCGGCGGCCGAGTCCTTCGAGCGGTTGACCTGCCTGGTGATCCCCGCGGACGGGGCGACCCCGTCGGTGGTGATCCCGAAACTGGAGCTGGCTTCGCTCGACGCTTCGGCGGCGGGCGAACTGGGTCTGCAAGTGCTGGACTGGGTCGACGGCACCGATCCGTATGCCATGGTGAAGTCCGCGCTGCACGTGGGCTCCCGGGTGGCCGTCGCCGACGCCATGCCCGCGCTGCATCTGCTGCCGCTGGCCGAATCCTTCACCGGCCTGCCGGTGTCCGCTACGCCGGTGCTGCGCGAACTGCGCATGATCAAAGATGCGGCCGAGGTGGAGGCGCTGCGCCGGGCCGGCGCGGCGATCGACCAGGTGCACGCTCGGATGGGGGAGTTCCTGCAGGTGGGCCGCACCGAGGCGGAGGTCGGTAGCCGCATCGAGGAGGCGATCCTGGCGGAGGGGCACACCGAGGCGGCCTTCGTCATCGTCGGCAGCGGGCCGCACGGCGCCGACCCGCACCACGGAGTCGCACAGCGGCGCATCGAGTCGGGTGACGTGGTGGTCATCGACATCGGCGGCCCGGTCGAACCCGGCTACTACTCGGACTCGACCCGCACCTACGTGCTGGGGGAACCCGATCCCGAGGTGGCCGCCCGATACGCCCAACTCGAGCGCGCACAGGCGGCGGCGGTCGCGGCCGTCCGCCCCGGCGTCACGGCCGCCGCGGTGGACGCGGCGGCGCGAGACCCGTTGACCGAGGCCGGTTTCGGTGCCGCGTTCGTCCACCGCACCGGCCACGGCATCGGCCTTTCGGTGCACGAGGAGCCCTACATCGTGGCGGGCAACGACCTCGTCCTGGAGCCGGGGATGGCCTTCAGCGTCGAGCCCGGTATCTACTTCCGCGGCGAGTGGGGCGCGCGTATCGAGGACATCGTGGTCGTCACCGAGAACGGCAGCGAATCGCTGAACAATCGGCCGCACGGACTCACGGTGCTGTGAAGCACTGGGAACTCGCCACGGCGCCGGGTCGGCACCGCTAAGCGGTGGCGCCGTTGCCTGCGGCTTTGCCGTCGGCAGCCGGTGCGACGAGGGTGCTGCTGGAGAGGACGCGCCGGACCTGGATGGTGATCACCACGCGCGTCGGGTTCTCCCTGGGCACGCGGTAGCGGCCCGCGTACCGCCGCACCGCGTCGGCGACGCTGTCCGGGTCGTCGAGCACGGTCGCCGGGCCCTCCAAGGTGATCCACCGGACGCCGTCGACCTGACTGACCGCCGCATAACCCGAACGGCGCACGTTACGCACCTTCACCGAGCCGTCGTTGGTGATCACCCGCGCGATCCCGGCGTCTCGGTCCCAGGTGAACCCGACCGCGACCACGTGCGGCGTCCCATCCGCCCGCAACGTCGTCAGTGTGGCGAGATGCCGCTCGGCGACGAACTCGAGGGCGGCGGGGGACAGCTCAGCAGTACTCGTCGGCATCCCACGACCGTAGCCCCCCGGCGCGTGCTGGACGCAGTCGGATGACGTGCGTCCGCAGTGTGCGTCGGGCCGAGTGAAGGCAGAAGCAGCCGCAGCAATGGATGCGGTCGGATGGTGTCCGCCGGCATTCCGCGTCGGGCCAATGACAGACTGGGGCGCATGGGAACGCGTGGGTTGGTCGACGGGGCTGTGCTGCTGCTGGGCGGTCGTAGCGAGATCGGACTGGAGGTCTCCCGGCGTCTGGCACCCGGACGGGTGGTGATTCTCGCGGCGCGCCGCAGCGACGAATTGACGGCGCAGCGCGCGGAGATCGCGGCCGCCGGTGCGAGCGCGGTGCACACGGTCGAGTTCGACGCCGACGACACCGCGGGTCATCCGGCGCTGCTGGAGAAGATCGCCGCTGAGCACGGACGGATCGGCATCGCGGTGCTGGCGTTCGGCGTGCTCGGCGATCAGCGGCGGGCCGAGCGAGATCCCGCGCACGCGATGGCGATCCTGCACACCGACTTCGTCGCGCAGGCCAGCGTGCTCACCACCCTGGCGAATCTGCTGCGTACCCAAGGTGAAGGGCAGCTCGTGGTGTTCAGCTCCGTTGCGGGCGTGCGGGTCCGGCGTGCCAACTACATCTACGGATCGGCCAAGGCCGGACTCGACGGATTCGCCGGCGGCCTCGCGGATGCGTTGCACGGCAGCGGTGTTCAGCTGCTACTCGTCCGACCGGGCTTCGTCACCGGGCGGATGACCGAGGGCATGTCCCCGGCCCCGTTCTCCAGCACTCCCGCCCAGGTCGCCGATGCCGTGGTCAAGGGTGTACGCCGGGGCGCGAGCCGGGTCTGGGTGCCCCGGATCCTGCAACCGGTGTTCTTCGCGATGCGTTTGCTGCCCCAGCCGATCTGGCGCCGGATGCCACGGTGAGCGTCGTCCCGCCCGTGCCGTGGACCGGGCCGCCGATCGGGGTGGTCGGGATCGGCGCCGATGGCTGGGACGGTCTCGGCCGCGCCGCCCGCGCCGCCGTCGGCGATGCCGAGTTCCTGTTCGGTTCCGCGCGACAGCTCGGGCTCGTGCCCGACGCGGTGGCGGTGCCGCGGGTGACCTGGCCGTCTCCCTTGCTGCCCGCGCTCCCAGAGCTCCTCGAGCGGCACCGCGGCGCGCACCTGTGCGTCCTGGCCAGCGGCGATCCGATGTTCTACGGAATCGGCGTCACTCTGGCCCGGCTGCTCGGAGCCGGGGCACTGCGTGTTCTGCCACAGCCCTCGTCCGCCTCGCTGGCCTGTGCCCGTTTGGGGTGGTCGCTGGCCGAAACGCCGGTGGTGAGTCTGGTGGGGCGGCCGTCGGCGACGGTGCTGCCCGAACTGGCCGACCGCAGGCGACTGCTGGTGCTCAGCGCCGACGAACACACGCCGCGGGCGATCGCGCGATTGCTGGGGCGCCATGGTTTCGGCGCCTCCGAGCTGACCGTCCTCGAGCAGCTGGGCGGCCCGGCCGAACGTCTGGCCACCGGTCTCGCGAAGCAGTGGGACCGCCCACCCGGCGACCCGCTGAACATCATCGCAATCACCTGCGCGGCCGACCCGGACCGGCCACGGGCCACGCGGCTGCCCGGCCTGCCGGACGGGTTGTTCGGCGGCGACGGCCAGCTGACCAAACACGAGATCCGCGCGCTGACGCTCGCGGCGCTGGCACCCGCCCCGGGCGAGCTGCTATGGGACGTCGGCGGCGGGTCCGGCAGCATCGCGATCGAATGGTGCCGCGCGCATCCGGCCAACCGTTCCGTCACATTCGAGCGGCTGGAGCGTCGACGGCGGCAGATCGCCGACAATGCAGCCGCTCTGGGGGTCCCGCACATCCTGATCCGCGGCGAGCTGCGCGCCGAGCTCGCTGTCGACGCCGAAATCGCCTCGCCCGACGCGGTTTTCGTGGGTGGCGGCCTGACTCAGGATGGCCTGCTCGAGACATGTTGGGCGCAGCTGCGACAGGGCGGCAGGCTCGTCGCGAACGCGGTGACCGCCGAATCGGAATCGTTGCTGGTCAGCTGGGCGGCTGCCCAGGGCGGCGTGTTGCGGAGGTTTCAGATCTACCGCGGCGAACCACTGGGATCCTTCACCGCCTGGCGGCCCCAGCTCCCGGTAACGCAGTGGTCGGTGGCGAAAAAGCGCAATACCGGGCCGGAATTCCCCACCGATGGGTGAACGCGTGACCGGCCACGGGGTAGGGTCGGGGCCGCGTTCCGATCATGATCGGAAATCCGGTTTCCTGTTGGGGAGATAGATGAAATACAAGAAGTTCGCCGCTACCGCATTGTTGGCTGTCGCCGCCACCGGAGTCGCCGCCGGTACCACCTATGCTGCGCCCACCCCGCCCGCGGTGCAGGACCAGCCGGCTGCCGAGCCGACGGTCACCGGCGCCGATCAGGGCGTCGGCTACACGCTGGGGCTGGCCGAGGCGGGTAAGTCGGTGGTCACCAGCGTGACCGGCGGTGCGTTCAATGTCGACACCGACAATCAGTCGGTCACCCTGAAGAATTCCGCGGGTGAGACCGTCACCACGATTCCGCTCACCGCGACGGCCAAGGGCCAGGAGGTCCGGATCGCCGCGAACGTCGCCGACGAGGGCAGGCAGCTGACGCTGACCCCGCAGGTCGCCCCGACCGCGAACGCGCCGGTCGCCGCCGAGTTCATCGGCGCGCAGGAGTGGTTCTTCGCGGAGTTGCAGCGCGCCTCGCTCGGTGCCCTGGTCGGCGGCCTGATCGGCGCCGCCATCGGCATCGTCTTCTTCGGCATCGGCATCCTGCCCGGTGCCGTGCTCGGCGCGCTGATCGGTCTGGCCGTCGCGGGCGGGCCGTCGCTGCTGAACGCGGGTCTCGCCTACTTCAGCGGCCAGCCCTGAGAATTCTGATTCTGGGCGGTACCAGGGAAGCCCGGGAACTGGCCCACATCGCTTCCGGCGAGCGAGGATTCGAGATCGTGTCCTCGCTCGCCGGTCGTGTTCGTGCGCCCCTTCTGCCCGAAGGCGCGGTCCGGGTCGGCGGCTTCGGCGGCGCCGACGGGCTGCGCGCCTGGATCGCCGACAACGACGTGGCCGCGGTGGTGGACGCCACCCATCCGTTCGCGGCGGCCATCAGCGCCAATGCCGCGGTGGCAGTACGTGATTCGGGCGTGCCGCTGGTGCGTCTACGGCGGCCGAGCTGGCCGCAGCGGCCGGGGGATCGGTGGGTCCGGGTGCCTGATCTCGTCGCCGCAGTGGAGGCGACCGCGGCACTCGGCGAGCGCGTGTTCCTGACCATCGGTCGTCAAGGCGTGGACGCGTTCGCGAGACTGGAGCGGCAGTGGTTCCTGATCCGAGCCATCGACCCGCCGGAAGGACCGATGCCGCCTCGGCACGAAATACTTCTCGCCCGAGGGCCTTTCGTGCTCGAGGACGAATCGCGGCTGATCGCCGAGCGTCGGATCGACGTGCTGGTCACCAAGGACAGCGGCGGCGACCAGACCGAAGCCAAGCTGGCCGCGGCCAGGCTGGCCGGAATTCCGGTCGTCGTCGTCGACCGTCCATCATTGCCCGAGGGCGCGACGGTCGTGGAAACAGTTGCGCAGGCGATGGATTGGCTAGATGAGACGCGAATCGATCGCGGTTGCACCTGATCCCACGTCCGGCGGCGCTGCACACCCGGAACGCCACGGCGACGCGTTCAATTGTCGAGGAACTCGGGCAGGTGGTCGAACCATTCCAGCACCGCCCGCTCGTAGCGGATCCCGAAATCGAGTGTGGCGCGGGCGAAGGCCGGCATCGTCTCCGGATCCTCGGCGAGATACCGAGCGAGCCGAGCCTGATGGATCTCCCGATTGGCCGCGACGATGCCGTCGAGCCGATCGCGATCCAGATGGGCGCCGAACGAGAGCGTGAGCAGCAGCGGCACCCGGATCGTCTCGCCGCCGGGATCGCGGCCCACCCATTCCAGGAACGCTTCGCGGCCCGCGTCGGTGATGTGATAGGGCGTGCGTTCGCGGGCGCCGGTCTCGCCCTTCTCGACCAGTCCCGCCGCGTCCATCGCGGCGAGTTCTCGATACACCTGACTCTGCGTGATCGTCCAGAAGTCACCGATGCGATCCTGCGCCTTGGCCACCAGGTCCCACCCCGACATGGGACCTTCGTGCAGAAATCCGAGCAACGACGCCGCCGTGGAGTTCAGCGGCTTGCGCGTGGTCGCGGTGTTGGTCAACGACTGCTCCCTTCGCTCGCCAAACATTCCATAATGGAATATTACCGGAACGAGGTGGCTACGCGCTGCCGGTCAACTGGTCGAGCCGGGCAAGTACCTGCGCCATGCCTTCCTCCAGTCGCGTCTGGCCCTGTTCCAGTCGCTCCTGACCCTGCTCCAAACGGACCTGTCCTTTTTCGAGTACGGTGACCCGGCGGTTGAGCTCGCCGACACTCTGGTGCAGTCCGCCGACGTTTTCGCGCAGCTCGCCGACACTCTGGTGGAGTCCGCCGACGTTTTCGCGCAGTTCGCCGACGTTTTCGCGCAGTTCGCCGACGTTTTCGCGCAGTTCGCCCACGTTTTCGCGCAGTCCGCCGACGTTCTGGTGGAGTCCGCCGACGTTTTCGCGCAGTTCGCCGACGTTTTCGCGCAGTCCGCCGACGTCTTCACGGAGCTCTGCGACGGCTCCCTCGATCGTCTCCGTGCGCCGGTCGAGCCGACCGATGCCGTCCAGCGCTTTCCTGGTCAGTGCCGCGAGTTCGCCTAGGACGACGCCCTGCTCGTCGAGCGCTTGTTCGCTTGCGGTGGCCCGTGCCTCCAGGGCTCGGGTGCGCAGCGTCAGCTCCGGCAGTGTCGCGGCCAAGGTTCCCCTCCGATCTCCGATGTGTCAGGCGATCTTACGCGCCGCCGGATGCCGCGTCGCGGGCATCGCCGTAGCGCCGGGACGTGTAGACACGAGTGCCCGCATCGGTCACGAGTGCCGTGGTGGTCGATGCGCCGATGATCAGCAGGGTGCGCATATCCACCTCGGCGGGGTCGAGATCGCCGAGCGTCACCACCCGGACCGACTCGGCGGGCCCGCCGACGTCACGCCCTATGACGACGGGTGTCTCGGGCTTGCGGTGCTCCAGCAGCAGGTCCCGCATCGCCCCGACCTGCCAGGTGCGCTGCGAGGACGCCGGGTTGTAGATCGCGATGGCCATATCCGCCGCGGCGACGGCGGAAAGGCGTTGCGCCACCACCTCCCAGGGCTTGAGCCGATCGGAGAGCGAGATCATCGCGTAGTCGTGTCCGAGCGGAGCTCCGACCCGGCTCGCCACCGCGTTGGCCGCGGTGAGCCCGGGAAGCACGCGCACCGGCACCTCGCGCCACCGGGGGTCCGCGGATTCCTCCAGCACGGCCGCCGCCATGGCGAAGACCCCCGGGTCACCCGAGGAGACGACCGCCACGCGCGCGCCCCGTTCGGCCAGATCCAAGGCCATGGCGGCGCGCTCGGACTCCACCCGGTTGTCGCTGGCGTGGCGGCGCTGACCCGGTCGGTGCGGTACCCGGTTCAAGTACGTGGTGTAGCCGACCAGATCGGTGGCGTCCGCCAGGGCTGCGCGCACCTCGTCGGTGGTCCATTCCGGCGCGCCGGGACCCAGCCCCACTACGACGACTTCGCCGACCAGCCCGGTCGTCGCGTCGTGCACCCGCTGGCGGGCGGCCGGATTCGTCGTGGCGTGTGGCAGCGGCGTCGTCGGTTCCGGGCCGGGAACGAGCGCGATGGAGAAATAGGGCACTTCGGCGTCGTCGACCGCCCCCGCGTGCAGTACGCGCTGCTCGGTGCTGCTCGCGCGTTCCACGTAGTACGCACCGGACAGTCGACCGGAATCCGAAAGGGCTTGGCGCACACCGGGATAGGTGCGTCCCAGTTTCATGATCGCGGCTGCGTCGGTCGCGCGCAGTCGACGGGTGAGCTCGTCCACCGACATGGTGCCCGGCAGCACGGTGAGCACCTGCTCTCCCTCGACCAGCGGCGTGCCCAACGCGGCCGACGCGGCACTGACCGAGGTGATGCCGGGAATGATCTCGGCCTCGAATCGGTCGGCCAGCCGCCGGTGCATGTGCATGTAGGAGCTGTAGAACAGCGGGTCGCCTGCGGCGAGCAACGCCACCGAGCGGCCCGCGGCCAGGTGCCCGGCCAGCCGCTCGGCGGCCTGTTCGTAGAACTGGTCGATGGCGCCTTGATATCCGCCTGGGTGGTCGGTGGTCTCGGTGGTCACGGGGTAGACGAGGTGCTCCTCGAGCTGGCCATGGCGCATGTACGGCGCGGCGATGCGGCGAGAGATACTGCGGCCATGGCGCGCACTGTGAAAGGCGATGACATCGGCCGCCTCGATCACCTTGGCCGCCTTGACCGTCACCAGTTCGGGATCGCCAGGGCCGAGTCCGACGCCCCACAGTTTGCCCGGAACGCTCATTCCTGTTCGCTCGCAATCGCGTTCAACGCGGACGCGGTGGTCGCACTTCCTCCGCGCCTGCCGCGAACCGTGAGGTATTCGATGCCGCCGAACTCGATCAGCGCCTCCTTGGATTCGACGGCGCCGACGAATCCGACGGGGATGCCGAGGACGGCGGCGGGCCGGGGTGCACCACCGTCCAGCAGATCGAGCAGATGAAACAGCGCCGTCGGGGCGTTGCCGATCGCGACGACAGCGCCCTCGAGGCGGTCGCGCCATAGCTCCAGCGCGGCGGCGGAGCGCGTAGTGCCCAGCGCCGAGGCCAGATCCGGGACGCGTGGATCGGCGAGGGTGCACACCACCGCGTTGACGGCGGGGAGTCGTTTCCTGGTCACGCCCGAGGCGACCATGGTCGCGTCACACAGAATCGGTGCCCCCGCATGCAGCGCCGCCCGCGCCGCGGCGACGACGCCGGGTGTGAAGGCGATGTCCTCGGCGAGATCGACCTGGCCGCAGCCGTGGATCATGCGCACCACCACCTGCGCCACGTCCGGCGGGAACCCGCTCAGATCGGCCTCGGCGCGGATCGTCGCGAACGAGCGACGGTAGATCTCGGCCCCGTCGGTCAGGTAGCTGGCACGTACGTCGGACATGCGGTCCACCCTATGGGTGCGGGTCCGGACGGGCCGGTCCGGGTTGTGGGGTGTGCTGCCGTACGAGGTCGCCGCGTTCGGCAGGATGACGCAGGCCGCTCACGTGCGCGGACGCTCGAGGATCCGGGACATGACGATCGAACTTCGCGTGCGCCCGACTCGCGCGTTCTCCCGGATCCGCTCCACGGTCACCTCGATCTCGGCCATGTCGGTGGCCATCACGTGGACCAGCGCGTCGGCTTCGCCCGCGATGGTCCACACGCCGACCACCTGCGGGATCGGTTCCAGGCTGCGTTTCAATTCGGCAGGGGAGATGTTGTCGCGGTAGTAGACCTCGACGTAGGCCTCCGTCTTCCAGCCCAATGCGGCCGGATTGACCAATGCGGTGAATCCGGTGATCTGCTTGTTCGCGACCAACCGGTCGACCCGCCGCTTCACTGCGGGCGCGGACAGCCCGACTGCGCTGCCGATCTCCTGGAACGAGGCCCGTGCGTGCTTCAGGAGTTGTTCGAGAATCCGCCGATCGAGGTCGTCCACGTCACACTCCTCGCGCCGAGGCACAATGATTGCTCTATTTCCGCCGCAAACTCGCAACGAATCGTTATTTCTGGCGCAATAGTAGTCGAATTATGGTCATTTCAG
Organism: Nocardia sp. NBC_00508; assembly: GCF_036346875.1. Taxonomy (NCBI): domain Bacteria; kingdom Bacillati; phylum Actinomycetota; class Actinomycetes; order Mycobacteriales; family Nocardiaceae; genus Nocardia; species Nocardia sp. NBC_00508. Next base: position 6,452,643 of record NZ_CP107852.1, read on the forward strand.
CTGAAGTCCGTGCCTGACCTCCGGGAGTTCCGTTGACGTCCGTAGCCACCCTCCAGGTCGAGTCCGCCGCACGCCGTTGGTCGCCGCGCCGGTTCGTCATGTGCCGCCCCGACTACTTCGAAGTCACCTACTCGATCAATCCCTGGATGAACCCTGCCGAGCCCGTCGACCGTGAGCTCGCGATCGAACAGTGGGAGACGCTGCGCGCCACCTATGCGGAACACGGGCACACGGTCGAGGTGGTGCCCGGCAGCCCGGGCCTGCCCGACATGGTGTTCGCCGCCAACGGTGGCATGATCGTCGGCGACCGAGCGATGTCGGCCCGCTTCACGCACCCGGAACGCGCCGCCGAAGGCCCGGCCTACCACCAGTGGTTCGCCCGGGCGGGGCTACCGAATCTGGTTGCCGCCGAGGAATTGAACGAAGGGGAAGGCGATTTCCTTCTGATCGGTGATCGGATCCTGGCCGGTATGGGATTCCGCAGTTCGCTCGCGGCGCACGAGGAGGTATCGCGCCACTTCGGTCTGCCTGTGGTGTCCCTGGAATTGGTCGATCCGCGCTTCTATCACCTGGATACGGTGTTGCTTCCGCTGGACGCCCACACCGTCGCCTACTACCCGCCCGCTTTCAGCGCGGCGGCCCGCGCGGTTCTCGCCGAACTCTTCCCCGACGCTATCGTGGCCACCGACGCGGACGCGGCGGTGCTCGGGTTGAACGGCGTCTGCGACGGCGTCAACGTCTTCCTCAGCGGTCGTGCCACCGATCTGAGTGAGGCCCTGGGCGCCCGCGGCTACCATCCGGTCGGGATCGAGATGTCCGAACTGCTCAAGGCGGGCGGATCCGTCAAATGCTGCACCCTCGAGATCCACGGCAGGTGACGCGGCGCGCAGACCCGCGGTGACCAGGCGACATGCCGCCGGGCCACACGCCGACGGTCAGTCGATGCGGTAACCAGCCTTGTCGGTCGCGACGATGTCGGTGATCTCGCCTCGAGGACGGCCACAGCGGCGGTCGCAGCCGGACCAATGCTGACGCCCGGCCACCGAAACGTCCGTGGCGGCCGTCGGTGTTTCCGGGACATGATGGCGCGCAGCCGTTTCCGGCCCCGGCGGCCCAGGAGCCGGATCGGCCGCTCCGGACTCGATGGGGTGTGCCGCAGGCAGTACGCGGCCCGTGCCGACCGCGTCGGACACATCGGCCCGGACGTCGGTATGCGACTTCGCACAGCCGGGCTGCCCGGCGCAGGCGCTGACCAGAAGCCACGGCGAGTCGGCGTCGAAGATCAAACCCATCGGGGCCAGCACACGCACGATCTGTTCGGCGGCCCACTCCTCCAGGTCGGTGACCACCAGGCCGCGCCAGGGCGTGACGAAGATCGGTCGCTCGATAGCGGCGAGGAACTCGGCAGTGCGGGCGGGCAGGCAGCCGAGGCGCACACCGGCGCCGAGGCTGACCAACCCGTCCTCCTGCTCCAGCCAGCCGATCGGAATGCTCTGCACCACAGGCAGTTCGAGCCGATCGGTGACGGGCGAGAGCCCGAGGAGATCGACCACGCGATCGGCGCCGTGTTCGATGTCGTGCAACCGCCAGCGGCCCGCGTCGTCGCCTCGCAACGCCAGGAAACCGTGCGCTGCGGCGAGCATGACGTCGACCGCGTGGGCGGTGGAGAGACGGACGCCGCTATCGCGGCCCGCCAGCAGCAACGCGAACTCCTGCGCCCGGACGGCGTGCACACCGATGTCGGCGCCGAGTCCGCTGACGTCGCCGCGACCGTCATCGAGGGTGAACAGCACCCGGCCGGGCAGGTCGGCCAGCCGCGGCGCGGCGAGCAGCCCGGCGTCCAGCGCGGGGACCAGGGGGTGCACGTCGACCAAGCCGCCGACGCGTCCGGACAGCGGCGAGGCGATGATGTTCCGCACCCGCTCATGGGTGTGGCTGGGCAGTAGTCGCACGGCGGAAAGCCGGTTTGTCAGCTCCTCCGCGTCGCGTACCTGCCGCAATTGCACGTTGCCGCGAGAGGTGAGTTCGATGTTTCCGTCCGCCAGGTCGCGGGCGGCCTCCGCCAGCGCCTGTACCTGCGCGGGTTCCAGTCGCCCACCGGGCACCCGGATCCGCGCCAGCGGCCCGTCGGCCGCCTCGTGCAGCCGCAGCACACCCGGACAGGAATCGGGAACACCTCGTGTCATAACGAGACCAGCCTACGGACCGGCGGGCACGGCACCTACGGCGCCGCCCGCCCTGCACTCCACTCGATCACCCGGGGCGATCACGAAGCGCAGACCCGGCGCCCGCCGCGGGACGACGGACGGGCGGACCGGTTACTCGACGACGGACTCCATCCAGTCGATGACGGCGGACCGATACTCGGCGGTGTTGCGGGCGAGATTGACCGAGTGGCCGCTGCCGGGCAGCACGAAGGTCCGCAAGCGTGCGGCCGGCCCGAAGAACGGCGCTTCGGCGGCATGCAGCGTCTCGGCATTCGCGCAGACGGCGTAGCCCGGGCCGCAGGACAGCCGGTCCAAGCTGCCATTGACGACCAGGACCGGGACGCTGATGAAGTTGGACATCGGCGGGAGGGTGGAGGTCAGGCCATCGGGATATTCCGTCGGCGAGAAGACTTCCTTGGTCGCTTCGTCGACCGCGAGAACCTCGGGGTCGGCGGTCTCGGGCGCGAAGAAACTGCGCGCGCGGGTCCCGGGCTGCGTGGCGAGGTAGCCGGGATCGTATCCGCGCCCGGCGAAGTGGGGATCCTGGGCGGCTTGATGATAGGTGGCGATCACGCCGAGGACTTCGGAAACGTTGAGCGCGTGGGAGAACCCGGTGAGGAGGACACCGTCGACATCCTGGTAGGTGCTCGCCTCCAAGACATCGATGCCGGAGCTGAGCGAATGGCCACCGGTGACGACCTTTCCGAACGGCGGCGCGCCCGCCAGTCCCCGGCGCAAGGATTGGACGATGTCGTGCAAGGCGCGGGCGGAGACCGACGCCGTTACCTGCGTGCTGGGCGGCCTGGTGCTCGCGCCGTTTCCGAGCCGATCGACCACGAGCGTCGCGTAGCCCGCGGCGTTCATCGCGCGCCGGAAGTTGTAAGTCTCCGGGGCGTAATGGAAGTCCCAGTACGTGTGGTTGTAGTTGGAACCCGCGATCAGCACCATGACGGTGTCGGTCGGGTGCGCCGCGGGAACGCACAAGGTACCCGCCATCGCCCCGAGCGGGACCGGAATGGACACCGATTCACAGCGATCCGGCGGCGACGTGTTCTCGGCGCGGGCCACATCCGGCGTAAGGCAGAGGAGTATTGCCGCAGCGGACGCGACGATCGACCGTACCGAGGTTCGCACGCGACGCAGGCTATGCGCGAAATTTACGACGCGCAACACCTGTCCCGACGCGGGCATCGGTCGCGACGACCTGATGGGTTGCCCGCAATATGAACTCCACCAAGGACTTTCATGTGGCTTCGGCGATTACGCCATGCCGCAACCGGCACATCGAGCCGAGGCCGGTTCGGCTGCATTTCACCGCGCGGCCGGCGAGTGGTCGAACGCCGAGGGGAGAGCCGGCCGGTGGCTGGCTGCTAGTGTGTCGAGGTTCCGGCGAACGCCGCTACCGCACATAATGATCCGTGGCTATCGCGGGGTATAGCCGCATGCGTGTTGCCCGGCCACCGCCGACACTACGTCGGCAGGGCGGATGCCCGGGACGATGCCGCCGAACTGAGGAGCGCGGGAAGTGGATTCGATGGGGCAAGGGTCGGGCGCGCGGGCGGTGCACTTCGTCGGAAGTTTTCCGGCCGAGAGTACGGATGTCGCGATGCGGGCAATGCTGGATGGCGCGGGTCCGCGGCTGCGTACCTTGCCGACGGGTGAGACGCGGCGTTACGAGTTCTACATCCAGCCGATCATCGAGAATCTGGTGTCCCAAAGCGTTTTGGAGGTGAGGAAGCCCGGCGCGTGGCAGTCGAGCAGGGACCGCACGATCCATCGCGTCGTGCGTGGCACCGAATTGAGCGGCGAGATCATGGATCTCGGGTACCTCCGGGAAGCCGAGGAGGCGTGGCCGGTATTTCGAAGCCTGCGCGAGGAGCGGGCGTTGCCCGGTCTCGCCCTGCAGATCGGCATGCCGACCGATTTCACGTTGACGTTCATCGCCATGGGGGCGTCCGGGATACGGACCCACCGGCACGCGTTCCTCGATGCGACCGTGCGCGACATCACCGCTATCCGCGAGTTGGCCGGTGACGACGTCGTCGTGCAGCTCGAGGCCACCGCGGAACTCGTGCTGCTGGCCAAGACGCAGCCGTTCCACCGTCTGGTGGACGGGATGCTGGGACTGGGCAGGGGAATCGCCGCGCTGGCCGCCGCGGCACCCGAGGGGACTCGGTTCGGGGTGCATCTCTGTCTCGGCAGCCTGCGCAACAAGGCGCGTGGGAGGTTGCGTGATGCGCGGCCGCTCGTGGACCTGGCGAATTCCGTCGTCCGGCAGTGGCCGCAGGGCCGCGTGCTGGAATACCTGCACGGGCCATTCGCGGCGGGCGACGTACCGCCGTCCGCGCGGGCCGAATTCTATGCGCCCCTTGCCAACCTGTCCTTGTGCGAGGGCACCGATTTCTATGCCGGGCTAGTGCACGACAGTCCGACCGAGGGGCAACAACTGGAGACATTGGCGGCTATCGAGAATGCACTCGGGCGCCCCGTCGACGGTGTCGCCAGCGCATGTGGACTCGGCCGCCGTCCCCGCGGAGTCGCTGATGTACTCATGGCGCGAGCTGATTCGCTGGCAGGGGCCTTGGACGATTGAGTCCCGCACTTTCCTGCGGATGGCCGCCAGAAGTCCTGTCCCGGAACGCTGTTCAGTAAGAATCGGTGCTTCGTCCTAGGGTGTGCGACCTATCTGAGCAGCCGTCGGTGCGCCCGCTGCCGATGCAACCGATGCTCAGCGCCGACGGTACTGATGCGGCGGATTGGCTCGAGCGGGGGTTCGGCCGAGGCCCCTGCTGTCAATCGGAAGCCAAAAGGCTGGCGCCGCAACACTTATCGACCAAGCGTGCCGGTGGTGCACACTATCCCGATCGCGGTTTGCCCAGGACATGGCGCGTCACCTGTAGGTGACAGCTTGTTACAATTCTGGTCGAGGATATCGGAGGTACGGTGTCGAGCATGGAGCGAGCACCGCGTGGCGTCGATCCGACCACGCCGAACTCCGCTCGGGTATATGACTACCTGCTGGGCGGCAAGGACAACTACGAGGTGGATCGGGCGGTCGCCCATCGAATGCTCTCGGTCGCGCCGGACACCCGGACCCTGGCCTGGTTCAGCCGCCAGTTCCTGGTGAACGCGGTCCAATTGGCCGCCGAGGCGGGCGTTCGGCAGTTCATCGATCTCGGCGCGGGCATTCCGACCTCGCCCAATGTCCACGAGGTGGCCCGCAAGACCGATCCGTCGGCGCAAGTGGTGTACGTCGACTTCGACCCGGTCGTGTATGCCCACTGCAACGCCCTGCTGGCCGCTTCGGACGGCGTGACGGCGATGCTTGGGGATGTTCGCCGCCCGGACGACATCCTCGACCGGTTGACAGCGGGGAATCTGATCGACTTCGACGAGCCGGTCGCGATCACGCTCGTCGGCGTCCTGCACTTCGTCATGGACGACGAACATCCCGCCGAGATTGTCGCCCGATTCCGCGACGCGATGGCGCCGGGAAGCTATCTGGCGTTCACACACGGCTCCGACAGCAGCGATCCGGATTTCATCAGTCAGTCGTCGTCGGACACCGCCAAGACCTCGGCCCAGGTGATCTATCGCTCCGCAGCGCGGGTCGCGACGTTCTTCGACGGCTTCGACCTGCTCGATCCCGGCTTGGTTCCGCTGCAACAATGGCTCGACGACGACTTGCCTGCCACGCGGCTGGTGCTGCTGGGCGGGGTCGTCCGCAAGGCCTGAAGCGCGTCCGACCATTCGGACCGGAACCCACCACCTCGGCTGAGCCCGACCTGGACGGACACGCCGACGGGCTCGACCCGGGCAGCAGGTAGCATCGGCATGCTCGGCGGACGACGAGGAAACCGGTGAAAGTCCGGTGCGGTCGCGCCACTGTAGAAAGCCAGACCCTCACCGGCGAGCAGCGAACCCCCGATGGGCGCGTCACCCGAGGAAGGCTGCCACCGTGATTGTGCTGTTGTCCACGTCCGACACCGATCTATTGAGTGCCCGTGCCAGCGGCGCCGACTATCGGTGGGGCAATCCGGCCCGCCTGCTGGTCGACGATCTACCCGGGCTGCTCGACGGCGCCGATCTGGTGATCGTGCGCATCCTCGGCGGCAAGCGGGCATGGGAGGACGGGCTGGAGGCGCTGCGCGCGAGCGGCGTTCCGCTGGTCGCGCTCGGTGGCGAGCTCGCCCCGGACGCCGAGCTGATGGAGTGCTCGACCGTGCCGGGCGGCGTCGCGGCCGACGCGCACAACTACCTCGCCGCCGGCGGCCCGGAAAACCTGCGCCAGCTGCACAACTTCCTGTCCGACACCGTGCTGCTCACCGGCCACGGCTTCGAGCCGCCGATTCAGCTGCCCAGCTGGGGTGAACTGGACCGAATCGCCGCACCGGTCGAGGGCCCGACCGTCGCGGTGATCTACTATCGCGCACAGCATCTCGCGGGCAACACCGCCTACGTCGACGCCCTGTGCACCGCGATCGAACAGGCCGGCGCGCGTCCGCTGCCGCTGTTCTGCGCGTCGCTGCGTACCGCCGAACCCGAGCTGCTCGCGACCCTGCGCCGGGCCGACGCGCTGGTGGTGACGGTGCTGGCCGCGGGCGGCACCAAGCCGGCCACCGCCTCCGCGGGCGGCGAGGACGAGGCGTGGGATGTCGGCGCGCTCGCCGACCTGGATGTCCCCATCCTGCAAGGCCTGTGCCTGACCACCGGCCGCGCCCAGTGGGAGGCCAACGACGACGGCCTGTCGCCGCTGGACGTCGCGACCCAGGTCGCGGTGCCGGAGTTCGATGGCCGGATCATCACAGTCCCGTTCTCGTTCAAGGAATTCGACGCCGACGGCCTGTCCGCCTACGTTCCGGACGCTGAGCGCGCGGCCCGCGTCGCGGGAATCGCGACCCGCTACGCCCGGCTGCGCCACATCCCGGCCGCGCGCAAGCGCGTCGCGATCATGCTGTCGGCCTACCCGACCAAGCACGCCCGCATCGGTAACGCCGTCGGTCTGGACACCCCGGCCAGCGCGATCCGTCTGCTCACCGAAATGCGCTCCGCCGGTTACGATCTCGGCGCACCCGGCGAGGTCCCCGGCCTGGACGAGGAAGACGGCGACACCCTCATCCACGCTCTGATCGCGGCGGGCGGCCAGGATCCGGACTGGCTGACCTCCGAGCAGTTGGCGGGCAACCCGATCCGGATCGGCGCCGCGGCCTACACCGCCTGGTTCGATACCCTGCCCGGCGACCTGCGCGACGCCGTCGTCGAGGCGTGGGGCCCGCCGCCCGGCGAGCTCTACGTCGACCGCTCGTCCGTCCCGCAGGGCGAGATCGTCATCGCCGCGCTGCGTTTCGGCAATGTGGTGCTCATGGTGCAGCCGCCGCGCGGTTTCGGCGAGAACCCCGTCGCGATCTACCACGATCCCGACCTGCCGCCCAGCCACCACTATCTGGCCGCCTACCGTTGGCTCAGCGCCCCCGAGGGTTTCGCCGCCGACGCGATGGTGCACCTGGGCAAGCACGGAAACCTGGAATGGCTGCCCGGCAAGACGCTCGGTATGTCGGCCTCCTGCGGCACCGATGCCGCGCTCGGTGACCTGCCGCTGATCTATCCGTTCCTGGTGAACGACCCGGGCGAGGGCACCCAGGCCAAGCGGCGCGCGCACGCGACCTTGGTCGATCACTTGATCCCACCGATGGCCCGCGCCGAAAGCTATGGCGACATCTCGCGCCTGGAGCAGTTGCTCGACGAGCACGCCAACATCTCCGCACTGGACCCGGCCAAGCTTCCCGCCATCCGCCAGCAGATCTGGACGCTGATGCGCGCTGCCAAGATGGACCACGACCTCGGCCTCAGCGAACGCCCGGACGAGGACTCCTTCGACGATATGCTGCTGCACGTCGACGGCTGGCTGTGCGAGATCAAGGATGTCCAGATCCGAGACGGCCTGCACGTGCTCGGCCAGGCGCCCGCGCGAGAAGGGGAACTCGACCTGGTGCTGGCCATGCTCCGCGCGCGCCAGCTGTGGGGCGGCGAGCGCACCGTGCCCGGCCTGCGCGAAGCGCTCGGCCTCGACGAATCGGGCAGCGAGGCGCGCGAGCGCGTCGACGCGGTGGAAGGCGCCGCCCGCGCACTCGTCGCCGCATTGCAGGCGGCGGACTGGTCGCCGGATGCGGTCGACGGCATCACGGAGAATCCCGAGGTCCGCCAAGTGCTGCGGTTCGCGGCCACCGAGGTGGTGCCGCGCCTGCGGCAGACCGGCGTAGAGCTCGACCGGGTACTGCACGCGCTCGACGGCGGGTTCATCCCGGCGGGTCCGAGCGGTTCGCCGTTGCGCGGCCTGATCAACGTCTTGCCGACCGGACGCAACTTCTACTCGGTCGACCCCAAGGCCGTACCGTCGCGGCTGGCCTGGGAGACCGGCCAGGCCATGGCGGAATCGCTGCTGGACAGGTACCGGGCCGACCACGGTGAATACCCGCGGTCGGTCGGCCTCTCGGTGTGGGGCACCTCCGCCATGCGCACCTCGGGCGACGATATCGCCGAAGTCCTTGCGCTCTTGGGTGTCCGGCCGGTCTGGGACGAGGCGAGCCGTCGGGTCAGCACGCTCGAGGTGATTCCGCTCGCGGAACTCGGCCGCCCCCGCATCGACGTCACCGTGCGCATCAGCGGCTTCTTCCGCGACGCCTTCCCCCATGTGCTGGCCTTGCTGGACGACGCGGTCCGCCTCGTCGCCGACTTGGACGAGCCGGGCGAAGCGAACTACGTGCGTGCGCACGCTCGAGCCGATCTGGCCGAGCACGGCGACCAGCGGCGCGCCACCACCCGGATCTTCGGCTCCAAGCCGGGCACGTACGGCGCGGGCCTGCTGCAGCTGATCGACTCGAAGAGCTGGCGCACCGACGACGACCTCGCCGAGGTGTACACCACCTGGGGCGGCTACGCCTACGGGCGCGACCTGGACGGCGCGCCCGCCGCGGCGGATATGCGCGGCGCCTATCGTCGAATCGCGGTGGCCGCGAAGAACACCGACACCCGCGAGCACGATATCGCCGACTCCGACGACTATTTCCAGTTCCACGGCGGTATGGTCGCCACCGTCCGCGCGCTGACCGGCAAGAACCCGGAGGCCTACATCGGCGACAGCACCCGCCCCGACGCGGTGCGGACCCGGACGTTGTCCGAGGAGACCGCACGGGTGTTCCGGGCCCGCGTGGTGAACCCGCGCTGGCTGGAGGCCATGCGCAGGCACGGGTACAAGGGCGCGTTCGAGATGGCGGCAACCGTCGACTACTTGTTCGGCTACGACGCCACCACCAACGTCGTGGCGGACTGGATGTACGAGAAGCTCACCGAAAGCTATGTTTTCGACGACGTGAACCGTAAGTTCATGGAGCAGTCCAACCCGTGGGCGCTGCACGGCATTGCCGAGCGGCTGCTGGAAGCGGCCGAGCGGAAGCTCTGGGAGCATCCCGAACAGGACACGCTCGAGCGGTTGCGCCAGGTCTATCTGGAGACCGAAGGAGAACTGGAGTAGTGCGCATTTCCATCCGCTGATCGGTGTGGACAGCGAAAAACCAGACCTTGCAAGACATTTCGGACACCGAAAGCGGTCGGAAAATAGTCATGCAAAATGTCTATAATTGATAGGATTTCGGGGCTGTACCCAGGTAACGACAGATCGAATCTGCTGAGGATGGGATGGCTCATGAAGCTCAGAAAAGTGGTTGCGACCACGCTGCTGACCATTGCCGCCACCGGCGTCACGGCGGCTACCGCGTCCGGCCAGGCCGAGGTCTCCGCCCCCGCGATCAGCGGCGTCGACCGCGGTGTCGCCTACACCGCGACCGTCGCGCCGGACCGGTCCAGTGCGACGGTCACGCTCGCAGCCGGTACGTTCGCCCTGACGCCGGACGCGGGAGTTGCCGTGCTGGCGCCGGGCGGAGACGTGATCGCGATGGTGCCGACGACCCTGTGGACCGCGATGGGCCAGCAGGTTCGGGTGTCCCCGGACATCGACGCGGCCGCTACGACCTTGACCTTGACGCCGGTCGGAGCCGCCGTTCCCGCGCCGGGCGCGCCGCAGTTCATCGGTGACCCGCAGATGACGCTGGGGGGCTTGGCGATCGGCTGCGCCATCGGGGCGGCGGTCGGTCTGATCTTCTTCATCGTCGGGGTCTTTCCCGGCTGCGTGGTCGGTGGCCTGATCGGCGCCGCCGCAGGCGCGAGTCGGTAGTGCGGAGCTGAGTGCGGGTGTTCGCGTCGGCCGCGCTCGGCGTCTGGTTGCCGAGCGCGGCCGAATCGCGTGGCACGCGAATCGCGTTGGTCCCGGCGCTATCCCTGTCCCGCCGCGCGCCGGAATCGTGCCGCGGTGGCGACGAGGTGCTCGGCCAGTGCGGGCGCGTCCAATACTTCGAAGTCGACGTCGGCCAGGCCCAGGTACAACGTCAGTAGCTGCGGCGAGTCCGAACCCACGTGCACCACACAGTGCTGCGGACCGTCCGGCTCGACCTCTACCGCCGCGGGCAGGCGCGCCCGGATCGCCTGCGCCGGTGCGGCCATGCGCACAAGGGCGCGATAGCGCCACGTCGCCGCGTCCACGCCACGCTGCACCCGCTCGGCGATCTCTTTCTCGGGTACGGCGCGCGGGGTGAACCGGGGGCCGTTCGGAATCTTCGGCGTGATCCGGTCGACACGGAAGGTGCGCCAGTCGTCACGTGCGACGTCCCAGGCGACCAGGTACCAGCGGCCTCGCAAGTGCACCATCCGGTGCGGTTCCGCATCCCGTCGGGACGAGGTCCCGGAATGGGTTTCGTAGTCGAAGCGCAATCGTTCGCTCGCCCGGATCGCGCCCGCGACCGCGGTGAGCACCGCCGCGTCCACGGTCGGCTCTCCGCGACCGGGCACGTGCACGGTGGCGGCGGTCAGCGTCTCGACCCGGTGCCGCAACCGCGCGGGCAACACCTGCTGGAGTTTCGCCAGCGCCCGCAGCGAGGTTTCCTCGATGCCGGTGACCGCGCCGTTGGCGGCGGTGACCAGTCCGACCGCCACCGCGACCGCCTCGTCATCGTCGAGCAGCAGCGGTGGTAGCGCCGATCCGGCTCCGAGACGGTACCCGCCCGCGACGCCAGGCATCGCATGCACCGGGTAGCCCAGTGTCCGCAAGCGCTCGATGTCGGTGCGTACCGTCCGCGTGGAGACGCCGAGCCGTTCGGCCAGAGCGGACCCGGTCCAGTCGCGTCGCATCTGCAAGAGCGACAGCAGCCGTAACAGCCGCGCGGAGGTTTCCAGCATTCCTCGATCATGACAGCTATCGCGGAAGCCGTGGTTCCGCAATGGGGACGGAGGCTAGCCGGTCTGTGTCATGCACGGCTCGACGGCGAAGTCGAGACCGAAGTTGTTCAAGGTCACCGGCAGCGGCGCGTCCGGGTTCGGCCGCGGTGTGGACCGCAACCGGAAGTCCGCCGCGGTCAACAGGTGCGCGAGCAGCGTGCTGGTGACGAAGAGGACCAGGTTGCGGCCGGGGCAGTCGGCCGGGCCCGCGCTGAACGGCACGAGTTGCGGGTACTGCTCCGCGCGGCCGTCGAGCCAGATGCCCGGGACGAACGTGTCGGCGAACGGCAGCAGCTCGGAGTCGCGGTGGAATGCCGGGACCGCGATCATCAGCGCGGCGCCCGCCGCGATGGTGAAGCGTTCGTCGCCGTCCCGCCACTCGGTGTCGGCGGTGATGTCACGCAGCAGCATGGGAGTGGTGGGCCACAACCGTACCGACTCGAGGACGCACGCCCGCAAGTAGCCGCGCACCTCGACGCGCTCGGGATCGACAGCGTCGTCGAGCGCGCGGGCATGGTGCTCGGGATGGGTACTGAGCACCGCCAGCGCGCGGCTGAGCGCGATACCCGCGGCGTCGAAGGCGAACAGCCAGTGCGGAATCTGCCCGACCGGATCGACCGCGCCGCCGGCGGGGACCGCGGCCAGGGCGCCGGCGAGACTGTCCGGCTGGGCGGACTCGACATGCCGGTAGAGGCGATTGATGAACTGATCGCGCTGCCTGCGATGAGCCGGCGCCAGGTACGACCAATTGCCCGCCGAACGCAGCCGGGAGAGTTCGTCGGTGAGCACCGTGTCGTCGCGTCCCCGTTCACCGAGCACGATCCGTCGGACCAGTCGCCACCACTGCATGGTGAACTGGCGCGCGTCCATGTGCCCGCGGTGCAGTGCCGACACGATCATCTCCTGCGCCTCGTCCGCGATCGCCGCCGCGAAGGGCTCAGCGAGACGATGCAGCGGCTCGCCGCTGTCGAGTGCGGCCTCGTTCAACTCTCGGCGTTGCGCGCGGATCGGACCGTCGGACAGCAGGACGCCGTGCGGCTGGAACTGCCGCAGCGCGGCCCGCTTCTCCCGATTGGCGGGGTGAAAGGGCGTCGGCGCGTCGGCGAGTACCCGCTCGACGTCGCTCGGGTCGAGAATCACGACGATCCGTCGTCCCGGCACGACCAGTTCGACCGGACCGGAGCCGAATTCGCGGCGCAGCTGCCGCACGCGCTCGATCGCCCGGGAATCGGCCCCGGTGCGTTCCAGCAAGCCGAGCACCGGTCGCCGTCGGGCGATCACCCCGGACGCCACCGAGGCGAATCCGAGATCCGCCAATGCCGCCACCGCGGGCACCCCCACCAGTCGGTGTTCGCGGTTTTCTGCCATACGGCCTCCTCCCGGTGCGCTCGAGTCGACACGGTGCCGACGACCGGTCAGGTACCCGAGAATGCGTGGCTGAAACCGCAGCGGGGTCGGTAGGGCACCGTACGGCGCCGGGAAGCTCAGTTCGGAGGGTGGGGCTCGTCGACCGTCAGCGCGCCATCGACGGAGTCGAATACCGTAAGCAGCCGGTCCAACGCGGTCAGCTCGATCGGCCTGCGCGCCGCGTCGCTGGGGACCACACGCAACCTGCCGGAACCGGCGGCCTCCGAGGCCGCCACCAGGACGCTCAAACCGGCGGAGCCGAGGAATCCGACGTCCGACATATCCACTACGACGGCAGGCGGCGCCTGGCGCAGCGCCTCGTCGAGCGCCGACTGCAGCTGCGGAGCCGATGCCATGTCGATTTCGCCGTGCACGGTGACGATCAGCACGTCGTCCGCGAAGCGCACCTCGATTTCCAACGCCCTGGGCGCGCTTTCGGAACTCACCATCCACCTCCCGTGCCGGCGGCGTGGCCTCGGCAGTACGCCACGTCGACCTCGCCGCGGTTCGTGCCTCTGGCACACGGGCACGGCGCAGAGCGAGCATTCCGCCGGTCAACTTACCCCATCGTGTCGTCCGGTGATCACTCTGCGCGGACCTACAGTGCACTCGTTCCGGGTGCGCCGCCTTCGCGGCGGGCTCGAAGCCGCGGCGAAGCAGGGCTATTCGGGCCAGGTGCCGGTGAAGGTCATCACAGTCTTCGCACGATCTGCCACACGAGCACCGCAGCCCCTGCGGCGCAAAGGGCGGCCGCGATCGGATGCCCGCGCACCGTTCCGGCGGTACGTCTGCCGCGCGCGACCACCGGCTCGGGCGCCGCCGCCGCAACCCGGTGGGCCAGATCCGCGGCGCTTGCCTTGGCCTGCTCGGCTTTGTCCGAGACGGCATGCGCCGCTTCGGACGCCGTGTGCCGCGTCGCCTCGACGGCGCCGCGTGCCTTCTCCTTGCTTCGCGCAGGAACCTCGAGCTTATGGCCGAGTTCTTCGACCGCCCTGCCGAGTTCCTCCCGCGCGGTGTCGCGGTGTCGCCGCAGCGCGGTCGCCGCATCATCGGCATGCGGCCCGATGTGCCACTTGCCGTCGTTCATCCCCATCTCCTGTTCTTGATCACCTCGATGTCACCCGCACACCTCGACCGGCTCCTGCGGTATCGGCGGAGCAGCGTTTTCACGTTCTTCCCGGATGAGCCGGGATATCTGTGCGGTGGCGTCATCGATCAGCTCAGTGACCGACCTCGTGCTCGCGGGTGGGTCGGTCCGTGCCGTTTCGGTCATGGCACATCCTCCGCGGCACCGCGGTGCTCAATCGCGGCCCAGCGCCTTCTCCAGCTGGCCCTTGTTCATCGTGGAGCGGCCCTTGATATTCCGCTTCTTCGCCTCGTTGTACAGCTGATCCCTGGTCGGGCCCTTCGGCCCGCTACGCCCGGAGCGCTGGCCGCCGCGTTGCTGCGGGGACTTGTCGCGGATCGAGGTCCGGCTCGCGGTCTTGGTCTTCCCTTCCTGCGCCCGGTTCTTGTTCACCGTGCGCGCGGCCATCTCCTTCGCGCGCTTCGTGCTCGCGCCCTGGCTCTTCGCCGAGTCCTTGACGTGCTCGTACTGTCTCTCGTCCTTGTCCGTCCATTCTTTGGGCATGTCACACCTCCTGAATGGCGACTACCCGCGTGCGGGGATTCCAATCGGACGGCATCCGTGCCCGGGTTTCGATGCTGGGGCGGGTAGCGGCCGAAAGGCTTCCCGCGACCCGGGATGCGGTGCGGGACGTCGAGGGGTGCCACGCCAACCGAGTGTGAGTGGCAAAAGCGCTGGGCCGCAGCCGAAGCCGTGCCCGGACTAGCCGACGTAGGCGCCGAGCAGCGGTATCGCCTCGACCGGATGCCGCGCCTGAACGCCTTTGCCGACGGCGTCGAAGCGCCAGAGACCGTCGGTGCGCCGTACCCTGCCCAGCACCAGGCCGGTGTGGTCCCCGCCGCCGGTCAGGTCGTAGCGGGCGATCTGCGTACCCGCAGCGCTGTCGATCAGTCGGCAATAGGCGTTGGCGATCTGCTCGAAGGTCTGCCCGGTGTAACAGGTGATGAGGAAGAGCACCGTCGTGACCTCGGCGGGAATCCGGGTGAGGTCGAGGGTGATGATCTCGTCGTCGCCCTCGTCCTCCCCGGTGAGGCTGTCGCCGTGCAGCCGCACCGCACCGTCTGTCGAGCTGAGCTGCTCGTGATAGACGACGTCGACGAGCCGGTCCGCGGCGAACAGCAGCGCGGCGGCGTTGAGATCGATGTCCTTGCGGTGGCGGCCGAACCAGCGCGGCCGCGTGGCCGGGTCCCACCCGAGTGCCATGGTGACGTGGTCGAGCGGAGTACCACCCTCGTCGCGCAACGTCGTGAACATGTGTGTTCCCCTCTGCGTTGGCGACGGTGTCTCGCGCCGATCTCCGGCGGAGCAGCCTACCCGAAATTGTGGCGAATATGGCGAGTAATCCAATCCACGAGGCGGTGCGCCGCGAAGTCAAGGCATGCGGGTTGGCATAAAGCACGGGAGCCGACGCCATGGCGGGAGACCCCGCGCCCGCGGTTCGCCGCCACCGGCGTACGCGGTTCGCGAGATCGCCGCAAGGGCGCGAGCGGCCGGTCCGGTCACCGCGCAGGACGACGGCGCATCCGCCCGGTCCGCGCTCGGACGGCGCTGGGCCGTTCCATCGGAAGGTGGCCGGTCATGACCGAGACCGAGCAGCCCCGCGCCGACCTGCTCGATCTGGCCTACCCCTACGCAATGGACACGGTGGCCGAGATCGAGCGCAGGCACATCGAAAACCGGGTGGCGAAGGCTGATTCCGGTACCGCCGCGGCATTCACCGCCACGGTGCACCGGGTGCGGGAGACCCTGGGGGCGCTGAGCGCGGTCGACGCGGCGAATCCACCGCCGACGCTGGAGTCGAAGATCCTCCGAGCGATCGACGACTCGTGTGCGGACGCGCGATCCGGGCGGCGCGGTGCCCGGTCGGTGCCCCGCAGGCTGCCGCGGGTGGCTCGGCTGGTCGTCACCGCCGCGCTGATCGTCGGGGCCGGTGCGGGCGCGGTGATCGCCGAGCGGGTCGCCGCCGCGCATCGCGCCGCGCCGGTCACCGCTGAACAAGTACTCCTCCAACCGGATTCGCGCTCCCGCGTGGTCGACCTGACGGTCGGGGGCACCCTCACGGTGAGCACGTCACAACGGCTACGCTCTGTCGCGGTGACGTTCGACGCGGTGCCCGCGCCGCCCCCTGGACGGGCCTATCAACTCTGGGTGGTGTCCTCCGCGGGTGCTGTCCGCTCGGCCGGTGTGCTGACCATGGTGCCGCAGGCCGGGGTGTCGGTCCGATTCGATCCGGCGGATGTCTTCGTTGTCACGATCGAACCTGCGGACGGTTCGCGGCGCCCGACGGCACCGCAGATTGCCGCGGTCGACCTCGACTGAATGGGACCGCGCCGCACCGGGGAGCTCATGGCCCGTCGCACCCTTCGAGGGTCGCGCGCGCCACCTCTTCGACGACGTCGTCGACCGCACCACGCGCCCGCAGCGCCGTCAGTTGCCGGAGCGCACCGTTGCCGCGGTCGAGCAGGCGGGCGAAAGCCTCGTCGACGAACTCGCGGTCACCCGCCTCCGCGAGCGCGGGCGCGGCGTAGTCGATCAGGCGGCGCAGCAGCGTGCGGATCGGCGCCACCTGGCCGTCGTGCGGATCGACGCCGTCTCCGACCAGTCCCGAGCGTGCCGACTTCCAGTACGCCGCTCGCAGCACCTCGGCGGGCACCGCGGGCGCGGGGCGACCTTCGGCCAGGGACTTTCGCGCCGTCACGACGATCGCGCGCACCAGGGCGGCCAACAGTGCGGTCTCTTCGACCGTGGCGGGTATATCGCTCACCCGCACCTCGACGGTGGGGAACGAAACCGACGGGCGGACATCCCAATAGACCATCTGCTTGTCCAGGATGCTGCCGCTGTTGAGCATCATCGCGACCATCGCTTCGTAGTCCCGCGCGGACTCGAAGTACGGCGGCGGTCCGGCGCTGGGCCAGCGCCGCCACAGGATGCTGCGCCAACTGGCGAACCCGGTCTCGGTGCCGCGGTAGATCGCCGAGTTCGCCGTCATCGCCAGGAGTTGCGGCAGCCACGGCCGCAGATAGTTGCTCACCTGGATGGCGGTCTCGGAATCGGGGATGCCGACATGCACGTGGCACCCCGACAGTCCTTGCTCGTGCGCGAGCAGCCCGAAGTTCTCTTCGATGCGCTTGTAGCGCGGGGTCTGGGTGACCGGGAACTCGTGCGGCACGGTCGGCGGGATGCCCACCGCGAGCAAGCGCGCGTCGTTCTGCTGGGCGCACGAGGAGATACCGCTGCGCAGCTCGCGCAGCTGCCGGTGCAGCGCGGCGATATCGGTGTGGACCGCGGTGCTGGCTTCCACCTGGCAGCGGGTCAGCTCGAGTTGCAGGTCGATCCCGATGTCTTCGGCTGTGCGCGCCACCTCGACGTTGCGTGCCAGCGGCGCACCGGTATCCGGGTCGACCAGCAGAAACTCTTCTTCCACACCGACGGTCGCGCGGCCATCGTCCATACCGGTGGCATACCCGGGGCTCGGAGGGCTAGTCGGTGGATCGCAGGTGAAGTTGCCGTTCGGCCGCCTCGTCACGGGCTCGATTCCGGGGTTTGAACGGCGTCGAGGCGGAAACTGCCGACGCGGGGACTGTTGTACCGATAGGAGACATCGCATGTTTCGGATCGCTCTACGTCTCGTCGTGACAGCCGGCTCCGCCGTCGCGGTCGCCGGGACCGGTGCCGGGCTGGCCGCCGCGGGACCGACGCTGTCGGCGGACACCCAGGAAGAAGGCACGATCGCGGTGGGCAGCCAGCCGGCTTCGGAGAGCTGGACCTGTGCGCTGCTCGGCTCGGGCGAGCAGGCCGGTATGCGGGTGGATGTCGCCCGGAACGGCGAGAGCCGCGGCGGGTTCGCGGCGGGAAGCACCGTCACCGCCGCCTGCGCCGGGCCCCAGTGGCCGATGGTGGCCTTGACCACCGGGGTAACCTCCCTCGACGACGCGGACTGATCGGAGCCGCGTATCGCGCCCGCCTCCCACGGCCGGTGCTGCGGAAACGTCACGGAACGGGCCGGGGTCGATAGTCTCGCTCGCATGCGGATCGTTGTCCTCGGCTCGGGCATCTCGGGCCTTTCCACCGCGGCGGAACTGCTCCGGGACCGGCACGAGGTGACCGTTGTCAGCGCCGCTCCGATCACGGCGACCACCTCTTTTCTCGCCGCTGCCGTGTGGTTTCCCACCGCGGCAGGTCCGGCCGACCGGGTCGGGGCGTGGAGCGACACCACCTTCGAGCATCTGGCCGCGCTGGCCGCCGCAGGCGCCCCGGGCGTGCGCATGTGCGAGTCGATGGCACTGCATCGGGACGAGCCCGCGATCCCGGCGTGGTCGCGGTCGGTGCGCTCGTTCCGGGCCGCCGCCCCGGGCGAACTGCCCCCTGGTTACCGCTTCGGTTTCCGTTTCGCGGTCCCCTTGGTGGAAATGCCCACCTACCTGCCGTTCCTGAGCGCTCAGGTGGACGCGGCAGGCGCGCGACGCGTGCTGCGCACCGTCCACCGGCTCGACGATCTCGCCGGCCTTTCCCCGGACGTCGTGGTCAACTGTGCGGGCCTGCGCGCCGCCGAACTCGCCGGGGACCCCGATGTGTATCCGATCCGCGGTCAGATCGTCCGGGTGACGAATCCGGGGCTGTCGGTGTCGATCCGCGACGAAGCCCATCCGCTCGGCCGTGCCTATGTCCACCCCCGCGCCGCCGACTGCGTTCTGGGCGGTTCGCTGGAGCCGGGCGAGTGGGACACCGCGCCGGACCCGGATCTGACCCGGTCGATCCTGCGGCGCTGCCGCGATCTGGCTCCCGCGCTCGCCGAGAGCGAGGTGCTGGAGACCCTGGTCGGACTTCGCCCCGGCCGCGGTGAAGTCCGCCTCGAACTCGACACCGCCGTGCTGCCGGGCATACCCGTCGTCCACAATTACGGCCACGGCGGTTCCGGCATCACCATCGGATATGGGTGCGCGTTGGAGGTCGCCGCTCTCGTGGCGGGGCTCTGAGCGCTGCCAGGGTCAGTTGGCGTAACTGCGCGCCACCACCGAGTTCAGCGCCTCCAGGAATTCACTGAGCCTGCCGGGCTCGACCCGGTCACGCGGCGCGCGGCGCTCCGGTGATTCGGCCGCGGGCAGAGCGAGGCCCGCGTCGACACCGTCGCGCAGGACCGCGTGTACCGCTTCGATCGGGATGCCGGCCTGGGCGCACCGGCTGGTGGCGTGCTCGAACCTGCCGAGGGCGAGGCTGCCCGCGGCTTCGGCCGCGTCGATCAGGACGAGGGCCAGTTCCAGGCCCATTTTGATCAGCGCGTCGGGTCCGGCGTGCCGGGAATGACCACGATCGACGCGCCGGGGCACCTCGTCGGTGTGCCGATCTTCTTCGTGCGGGCCGATGGTCATGGCCCTCCCTCCGCGCGACGACCCTGCCGGCACCGACGTTACGGCGGGGACCGAAAGATTTCGACCGCGCGCATGCGTGTTGTGATCCTTCACAGGCCCGGCGGTCCGGTTTCGGGCGGTGTCCCCAACCGGGAGCGCGGCACTCGGAAGGCCGAACCGGTCAAGTTACCGTGGAGTACTTTCCGCGATCGGGGAGGGAAGGAGTCACGATGTCCATCACCGATTCGGCAGGTCCGGATTTGACCTTGTCGGGCCGCCCGGCCAGTTCTTCGCTGCGAGATGTGCGGAATCTGTCGCGCAAAATGGTCGGCCACTTCATCGAAACCGTCGCGCACTGCCGGACATTACCCGGCGAGGCGCTCAACGGCGACATCACCAATATCACCCGTCTGTGCCTGGAGCTGGCCGTCAGCATGCTCGACGGCAGCGACATCCCGGAGAAGACGCTCCTGCTGCGTACCGCCGCGGCCGGCTGGGCGCGCGAGGGCATCCCGATCGACACCATCCACCACGCCGTGCACGAGGGATTCAAACTCGGCTTCGACCTGATCGTCGCGAACGCGACGGCCGCGGACTTCGACAGCCTCAAGGACATCAGCCGTCGCCTGCTGGAAATCCTGGACACCATCACCTCGACCGTCTCGCGCGCCTACGTCACCGAGCTGCGTGCCGTGGTCGGCGAACACCACACCGCCGCGCACACGCTCGTCTCCGCGCTGCTCGGCGGGCACCCCACCTTCACCATGGCCCGCGAATGCGGCATTCCGATCTCCGATTCGTATTCCGTTCTCGCCGTTGCCATTCCGGGACATCCCGACGAGAGGAATCCGCGACTCGACAGCGCGGTGGTGGCCCGGCGAAAGTTGCGTCGCGTGCAATCCGAACTCGCGACCCGCTGTGGCGACACAGTGCTGTCGCTACTGAGCGTCGACGGCGGCACCATCCTGCTACCGTCCGCGTCACCGGAGGACAAAGCCCTCGACGAGCTGGTGGAGTGCCTCGGCGGCGCCGCGCAGGTACCGGTCGTCGCGACGGTGGTCGCCGCGACACCGGTCGAAGTGCCCACGGCCGCCGATCGCGCGCACGAACTGCTCGACATGGTGCAGCGGCTGCGCTGGACGCACGGGCTGTTCCGATTCGACGACCTCGCGCTGGAGTACCAGCTCACCCGCCCCGGCCCTGGGCTGGAAACGCTGCGGACGCTGCTCGATCCGCTGGACGAGCACCCCGAACTCCTCGAAACGCTCAGGCGTCATATCGGCACCAACCTGAACCGCCAGCGCACCGCACGATCGCTGCACATCCACACCAACACGGTCGACTACCGGCTCAAACGCATCGGTCAGCTGACCGGGTTCGACCCCGCCCAAGCCTCCGGGGTGTGGTACCTGCGCGCGGCGCTCGTCGCGCGCAGCTATCGGGACTCCGGAGACGAGCCCCACGCCGTCGTCGCCCGGCCCGCGGCGACGGACGTTTCCTCGTAGACGAATCCACCGCACGCCGGTACCTCGGCTACCGGATAGGACAGCCCGAAAACCCTGGCGGGCAATGGCTTGCCGCCTACAAGCCGCCCGCGCAGAGCAGTGCATGGACGGAATCCGGTGTCCATCGGCGATCGGCGCCGGGGCGGGTGGCGAGATAGCCTGCCGTCGTCCGGATGGACCAGCCGTGTGCGGCGCGCAGGCCTGCGGCCAGGTGCCGCACGTAGGCGGCGGCGGGCGGGTTGCCCGGCACATCGCGATAGCGCCATGGCGCGGTGAAGGTCAGCACGGGGTAACTGTCGTAGGTACCCGCGCAAACCAGCGTTTCGTACCGCCCGGGGCCCAGTGTGGTCGTGCCGCGGTCGATCACTGCGGCGAGGTCCAGCTCCGTGCCGGGTGCGCGGTACATCTCCTGGGCCACGATGTCGCCGAACTGGGCGGCGGTGAGCAGGTGGGCGTGCGCGGCCATCTCACCCGGGCAATCCGGATCGTAGAAGGCGCGGCCGCCGGTCCAGGTCAGCGATTCAGTGGCGAAATACAGCAGGCCGGGAAGCAGGAGGGGCACCGAGCGGATCGGGTCGGAGCGGTCGCGGCAGCCGGGCAGGGTGAGCGTTCCGCCTTCGGGACAGCCTCCGCGCAGGTAGGTGCGCAGCCTGGTCAGGCTCATATTCGAGCCATAGGCGGCATACCAGACCAGATCCGTGCGCCGGTGCCGCGTACGGCCGTCCGCGTTCTGGTTTGCCCGTGGGGCCGCCGAGTGGGCGGCGATGCCGGTATGCCACGCCGTCATGGCACCCATTCTCGGCTCTTCGCGGCACCGTGCCCAGGGCTCGCGATCAGGCTGGCTTCCAGCCGGGGACACAACCAGCCGCAGGAGCGTCAGTGCAGGCTGGCGCGCAGCATGTCCTCGCGCTCGACGACCTTGACGCGTTCGCGGCCTTCGGGTTCGCCGAGGGAGCGTTCGTGGGCGTCGAGGCGGTACCAGCCGGCCCAGGTGGTGAACGGGATGCCCTTGGCTTCGAGGAACTCGGTGACGGCTTCGGGGTCGGGCCGCTGGGCCGGGGTGAAGCGGGGGGCGTCGTCGAGCAGGCAGGCGATGGTTTCGTTGGCGTCGCCCTTGGTGTGGCCGATCAGGCCGACCGGGCCGCGTTTGATCCAGCCGGTCACGTAGGTGGCGGGCAGGTAGCGTTCGGCGCCGTCGGCGTTCTCGTCGGCGATCACGCGGCCGGCTTCGTTGGGTACGGTGCCGGCCTGGTCGTCGAAGGGCAGGCTGCTGATGTTCTGCGACAGGTAGCCGACGGCGCGGTAGACCGCCTGCACGTCCCAGTCCCTGTAGACGCCGGTGCCCTTGACGTTGCCGGTGCCGTCGAGCTGGGTGCGTTCGGTGCGCAGGCCGACGACCTTGCCGTTGTCGCCGAGCACCTCGGCGGGGGACTCGAAGAAGTGCAGGAACAGCTTGTGCGGCCGGTTACCGGCATCGCGGATGGCCCACTGCTCGAGGGTGTTGGCGACCATGTCGACCTGCTTGGAATGCCTGCGCGCGGCTTCGGAGCCTTCGTCGTAGTCGATGTCGGCGGGGTCGACGATGACCTCGATGGTCGGGGAGTGGTCGAGTTCGCGCAGTTCCAGCGGGGTGAACTTGGCCTGGGCGGGGCCGCGGCGGCCGAAGACGTGGACCTCGAGGGCCTTGTTGTCCTTCAGGCCGTGGTAGACGTTCGGCGGGATCTCGGTGGGCAGCAGTTCGTCGCCGGTCTTGGCCAGCACGCGGGCCACGTCCAGGGCGACGTTGCCGACGCCGAGGACGGCGACCTTCTGCGCGTCCAGCGGCCAGGAGCGCGGCACGTCGGGGTGGCCGTCGTACCAGGATACGAAGTCCGCGGCGCCGTAGGAGCCGTCCAGGTCGATGCCGGGGATGGGCAGCGCGCGGTCGGCGTTGGCGCCGGTGGAGAAGATCACCGCGTCGTAGAAGGCGCGCAGGTCATCGAGGGTGATGTCGGTGCCGTAGTCGATGTTGCCCAGCAGCCGCACCTGCGGCTTGTCCAGCACCTTGTGCAGCGCGGTGATGATGCCCTTGATCCGCGGGTGGTCGGGCGCGACGCCGTAGCGGATCAGCCCGAACGGTGCAGGCATGCGCTCGAACAGGTCGATACTCACCTCGGCATCGCCAGGAGCGGAGCCCGCGGAGCGACCCGGCAACGCCTTCATCAAGGCGTCGGCGGCGTAGATCCCGGCCGGTCCGGCGCCCACGATCGCTACCCGCAGTGGACGTTCCGTTCCGGTCATCGCGAGAACGCCTGCACGAAAGGAGTGTCCACCCCCAGCTCACCGGCCTTGGCCGCGCTGCCGGGAGATCCGAGCGGCTCGGTGCGGCCCGGCAGCGGCTCGGCGAAGAACCGGGCGTTCTCCGCGATGAACTGCCGCTGATCGGCGGGCACGTCCGCGTCGAGGTAGATCGCCTCGACCGGGCACACCGGCTCGCACGCACCACAATCCACGCATTCGGTGGGGTGGATGTAGGCCATGCGGCCGCCGACGTAGATGCAGTCCACCGGGCACTCCTCCACGCAGGCCCGATCCATGATGTCGACGCAGGACTCGCCGATGACGAAGGTCATGGTGTGCTCCTCAGTTGTCCGGGCTCGCCGTCGCGGCCACGCCGACCGGCTCGCCGGCCTCGTCCGTCTCGCCGAGGGCGGCCAGGATCTCGTATCGTCTGCGGGCGAATTCGGGTTCGAACCGCGCACCCGGCGCCCGCGGGTTCTCGATGGTGATGACGCGCTGGATGCGTGCCGGGCGCGGTGTGAGCAGCACGACCCGGTCGGCGAGCAGCAGCGCCTCGTCCACGTCATGGGTGACGAACAGCACGGTGGTCTTGTTCCGCTGCCACACCGAGATCAGCAGCCGCTGCATGTCGGCGCGGGTCTGCGCGTCCAGCGCGCCGAACGGCTCGTCCATCAACAGCACGCGCGGTTGCGCGGCCAAGGTGCGCGCCAGCTGCACCCGCTGACGCATGCCGCCCGACAGGGCACCGGGGAGGTGATCGCCGAAACCGTTCAGCCCTACCTGGTCCAGCAGCGCGAGCGCTCGGTCGCGGCACGCCTTGCGCGACACCCCACGCAGCCGCAAGGCGAACTCCACGTTCTTCCGCGCAGTGCGCCACGGCAGCAGCGCATCCTCCTGGAACACCATCGCGCACTGCACCCCGGCCGCGCCGACGGCTTGCCCATCCACTTCCGCGGTTCCGCTTGCCGGGTCGAGCAGGCCCGCCATCGCGCGCAGGATCGTCGACTTGCCGCATCCTGACGGTCCGAGCAGGACGACGATCTCGCCCGGATCGATCTCCAGGTCGACCTCCGCGGCGATGCTGTCGCCGTAGGCGATTCGCAGGCCGTGCATCCGCACGGCGGCCCCGCCGCTCATGACTCCGCCTCGCCGGCGCTCGGCTCCGTCATGACCGTCGTGGCCGACTGTGCCGATCGTTCGCTCGCTGCGCTCGCTCATCGGACCGACCTCGGCAGCCAGCGGTTGACCCGGCGACCGGTCAGCTCGACCAGCCACGCCGTCGCCCAGCCGAGCAGGCCGATCGACAGCATGCCGACCACGACGCTCGAGTAGTCGAGCAGCCCGTAGGACTGCCAGGTGAAGTAGCCGATACCGAACTGACCGGAGATCATCTCGGCACTGATGACGCAGATCCAGGCGACACCCATGGCCACGGACAGTCCCGAGAAGATGCCGGGCAGCGCACCGGGAAGCGCGATCCGGAACAGGATTTCCCAACGCCGGGCGCCGAGCGTGCGGGCTGCCTCTTCCCAGACTTTCGGCAGCGCGTGCATCGCATGGATCGTGCTGACCGCCACCGGGAAGAACGCGGCGAAGAAGGTGATGAACACGATTCCCTGCTCGCCGGTGGGGAACAGCAGAATCGCCAAGGGCACCAACGCGATCGCCGGAATCGGCCGGAAGACCTCGAGCACCGGGCGCACGAGTGCGCTGACCAGATTCGACCGGCCGATGGCCATGCCGACCAGCACACCGCTGACGGTGGCGAGCCCGAACCCGACCATGATGCGCCGGGTGCTCGACAGGATGTTGCCGTAGTAGGTGCCGGTGCCGAGTTGCGTGCGGAAGGAGCCGAAAACCTCCGCAGGCGTGGGGATCTTGTCGAACCGCAGCCAGAACACCACCTGGTTGGCGGTGAGCAGATACCAGAGCAGTACCAGGGCCGCCAGCGGGGCCGCAGTGAGCAGTGCGGCGCGCAGTCGGTGCGGTAGGCGCGTCGGCAGGGGACGCGCACCGGTCCGCTCGGTTGCCCCGGACTCGGGAATCGTGGTCTGGATTACGGGAATCGGTTCCGCGGATACCGTCATGTCGAGCCTCCTGATCTCGATCGGGTGGTGGCTAGCGCGCCTGCAGCGCTGCGGCGTAGTCGAGAATCGCGCTGCCGGGATGACTGCTCACATAGGCCTTCGCGTCCCCCTCGACCGCGAACGGGAGCAGGCGATCGTCGGGTCCGGCGGCCGGATCACCCACCCACGTGGCGGTCGTGGCGAAGATGCGCGTGCCGGTCACGGCGTCGGGCACGTAAGCCATCCGGACCTCACTGCCGTGCTGGGCGATCTGGCGCAGCAGGCAGGTCGGTGTCCGGCTGGCCACCGTGCTGTCCTGCCCCCTGAACCACACCTCGGATGCGGTGGCAGGGTTGCTCACGACGCCGCCGCACACGGCATCGGTACCGGTCAGCGGACTCGGTGCGGTGGTGCTCGCGCGCTGCGCCTCGTAGTCGCCGCCGTAGAGTGCGCGCACGTACTTGTCATCGACGAATTCGCCGAGATTCAGGTCGGCCACAGCGCCGAGCCCTTTGAGAAAAGGCAGCAGTTTCGCGAGGGCGTCGACCAGGGGCTGTTTGATGGTCTGGTCGAAACTCACCAACCCGTTGGGGCCGTTGTAGAGGTAGACCACCTCCGCCGGAATGCCCGTGAGTTCCGCGACGCGCTGGGCCGCCGCGACCGGATGCTGGTTGACGTAGTCGGCGGTTTCGCGCTGCGCGGCGAGGAACGCGGTGACGATGTCGGGATTGCGTTCGCCGAATCGTTCGTTCGCGACGACCGCGTGGAACGTCGGGATGTTCGCGCTGCCACCGTCGTAGAGCAGCCGTGCCTTGCCATCGAAGACGAGCTTCTGCGGCCAGGGCACGAACTGGGCCAGCGCCGCTGCCTGGTCACCCTGCAACGCCGACGCACCGACGGCCGGGTCCTGGCCGAGCAGTTTCACGTCATCGATCGCCATCCCGGCGGCGGACAGCCCGGTGACCAGCATTCCGTGCGCGGCGGAGCCCACGCTGGTCGAGACGACTCTGCCACGCAGGTCGCTCAAGGTCGCGGCGGGGGAATTCCGCGGAACGACAATCTGATTCAGCGATCCGCGCAGATTGTAGCCGGTCACCGCGATCAGTTCGGATTTCACATCCGGGTGCTCGCGGGTCTTGGAGCCGTTCACCAGGATCGGCGCATCGCCCATCGATCCGATGTCCACCTGGCCGGCCAGCATCTGCGCGGTCAGCGGTGGCCCCGCCGCGAAGTCCTTCCACTCGACCCGGTACCGGACACCTTTCGCCTTGCCGAGTTCGGCGAGCTTCGCCTCGAACGTGCCGCGATCACGCAGCAGTGTGCCCGCGGTGACGGTGTTGATGGTCTTGGATTGGTAGCCGATGTTCACGGTGACGGTGTCGCCGTCGTCCGCCGCGCCACAGCCTGCGACCAGGGTCGTGGCCGTGGTGATCGCCAGCACCAGTGTCGCGGTGCTCCGTACGGTCATGCGTGGTGTCCTCATCTCGTCGCTCTCCGCCCCGTATCAGCGCAGCAAATACGGGATGTCGACGGTCACTGCCCCGACTGGGCAGCGCGCGGCGCACGGTCCGCAATACCAGCATTCGTCCACGTGCATGTATGCCTTTCCGCTGTCGGGGTGGATCGCGAGCGAGTCCAGCGGGCACATGTCGACGCACAGCGTGCAGCCGTCGATACATTTCTGCTCGTCGACGGTGACCGGCACGTCGATTCGAGTGTTGACCTGGGCCATCAGTGTTCCTTCCGAGAATTGGCTATGCCGATGCGGGCGAAGGCGCGGACATCGGCGTCCGGGTCTTCCAGTGCGGTCTGGAGGGCGGCGGTGACCTCGAGGTACTCGGCGATCCGCTCGGCGAGGGCGCGAACGGCGGCCTTGCGGACATCGAGGTTGTCGTCGGTGACCGCGGAGATGAGATGCGGCGCGGCGTATTCGGCGTCGGCCGCCGACAGCGCGATCGCCGCGCCTTGGCGCACCTGCCAGGCCGGGTCGGTGATCGCGGCGGCGGCGACGGACACGGCGCGATCACCGCAGCCGGTCTGCGCCAAGCCCGTCAGCGCGGCTGCGCGGACCAGCGCGTCGGCGTCGCCCGCCAATCCGATCAGCGTCGCGGCTCCACGTGGATCGCCAACCGCCGCAACGCCTTTCGCCACCGCGATCCGGACCATCGGAGTCGGGTCCGACGCCGCGGCGGCCAGCTCGTCGAGCGCGTCGACCGAGGTCAAGCCGCTCACGACCGTCCGGCGCACCTCGACGTTGGGGTCGGCGAGCCAGCTGGACAGTTCGGCCGCATCGGTCCGGCGATGCCGCCAGAGCGCCTCGATCGCGGCCGACCGCACGGCGGGCTCGTCCGCGGTCACACATCCGCGCAAGGCTGCGTCGAACTCGGGTCCGGCGACAAGCACCTCGAGCAGTTCGGTCAGCAAGCCGATCGCGGCGTGCCGGACAGTCACGTCCGCGTCGGTCAACCCGGCGGCGATCAGCGGGGAGGACTCGGTCCACTCCTCGGCGGTCTCGCTGAGCACCGACAGGGCGGTACGGCGCACCTCGGGATCGCTGTCGGTGAGGAACGGGCGCAGTTCGTCGAGCCCGGGGCATTCCTCGGCCAGATCCATCAGCTCGAGCAGCCGCGCGCTCACCGCGCACCCCACGCGCCGACCAGTTCCGGCGCGGTGACGTCCGCGACACCGTCGGGCCGGATGAATCCGGGCACCGGAACGATGTACGGTGCCACCGGGCGCGTCCGGAACTGCATGTCGCCGGTTTCCCCGCGGAACAGATTGAGGTGGCAGAACCATTCGGCGTCGTCGCGTTCCGGTCGGTCGGAGCGCTGGTGGTAGAGGCCCCAGCGGCTTTCGGTGCGCCGCAGCGACGCCCGCGCGGCCATCTCCGCGCAATCCCGGATGAACGTCACCTCGGCGCAGCGCATGAGTTCGTGCGCGGTGTGGCCGCCCATCTGCGCGATATCGGCGTGCATCCGCTCGAAGGCCTCCAGTCCGAGGGTCAGATAGCTCTGCGTCTTGGGTGGCTGGAGATAGTCGTTCACGAAACGGCGCAGCTTGTACTCGACCTGTTGCTGCGGTGGTCCATCCGGATTGCTCAGCGGGCGGTAGATCAGCGCGTGTGCGGCTTCGATCTGATCCTCAGGGAGCGGCGGTCGAGCCACATCGCGGGCATACTCGCTGGCGTTCTCGCCGGCGATATCGCCATACACGAAAGCGCCGATCATGTAGTTGTGTGGCACCAGCGCCATGTCGCCCGCTGCGTACAGGCCCGGCACGGTCGTCGCGGCATGCTCGTCGACCCAGACGCCAGACGCGGAATGACCACTGCACAAGCCGATCTCGGAGATGTGCATCTCGATGTCGCGGGTGCGGTAGTCGGTGCCGCGACCGGTGTGGAACGTGCCGCGGGTCGGGCGCTCGGTGGTGTGCAGAATGCCTTCGATCTGCCGGATGGTGGCGTCCGGCAGGTGGCTGAGCTTGAGATAGATCGGTCCGCGGGCGCTGTCGAGTTCTCGCTTGACCTCCGCCATCATCTGGCCGGACCAATAGTCGCAGTCGACGAAGCGGTTTCCCTCGGCATTGACCTGGTAGCCGCCGAAGGGATTGGCGACATACGCGCAAGCCGGGCCGTTGTAATCCTTGATCAGCGGGTTGATCTGGAAGCATTCGATGCCCGACAGTTCGGCGCCCGCGTGATAGGCCATCGCGTAGCCGTCACCCGCGTTCGTCGGGTTCTCGTAGGTGCCGTAGAGATAGCCGCTGGCGGGCAGGCCGAGGCGTCCGCACGATCCGGTGGACAGGATCACCGCTCCCGCCGAGATCGTGACGAACTCGCCGGTGCGCGTATCGAATCCGACCGCACCGACAGCGCGTCCCGCTACCGTGAGCACGCGCACGGGCATCACCCGATTGCTGATCGTCACCTTCGCGCGGACGTCTCTGGCGCGCAGCGTGCGATAGAGCACCTTCTTGACGTCTCGGCCTTCCGGCATCGGCAGCACGTAGCTGCCGGAGCGGTGCACCTTGCGGACGGCATACTCGCCGTGCTCGTCCTTTTCGAACTTGACCCCGTAGCCCTCCAGCCGCTGCACCATCTCGAAACCGCGGGTCGCGGTCTGATACACGGTGCGCTGGTTGACGATTCCATCGTTGGCGACCGTGATGTCGGCGACGTAGTCCTCCGGGCTCGCCTTCCCGGGCACGACGGCGTTGTTGACGCCGTCCATGCCCATCGCCAGCGCACCGGAATGCCGGACATGGGCCTTCTCCAGCAGCAGGACGCTCGCGCCGTGCCGCGCCGCGGTGAGCGCGGCCATCGTTCCCGCGGTGCCGCCGCCGACGACGAGCACATCGCAACTCAGCTCCCTACGCTGTGCGACCGGTGGGATTTGCATGGTCATCTCGGATCAGCCCCTTCGTTCGGTTCGGCCGCACCGCGATTCGGCGTGACCGGAGTGCGGTGCAGGCGGCCGGACAGCGAGAAACGGTCACCGCGGTAGCGGACGTACTCGAGGTCGATGGGCCTGCCTGAATCGGTGTAGGTGAGGCGCTCCAGGAACAGCAGCGGCGAGCCCGGCCGCACCTCGAGCAGTCCCGCCACCGTCGGATCGGCGGCGACCGCCTCGATCGAGACGGCGGCGGAGCCGAGCGGCATTCCGAGTTCGGCTTCCAGCAGGCCGAACACGTCGCAGCCGGTCAGATCCAGCTCCAGCAGCGGCACGCCGACATCTGCGGTGAGATAGCTCGCGTCCAGCGACAGTGGTGCGCCGTCGAGGTAGCGGATCCGCTCCAGCACCACCACCGGCGTGGCCGGTTCCAGTTCCAGCCGTTCGGCGACGATCGGAGTCGCAGGCACCACATCCGCGAGCAGGACCCGGTTGACCACTCGGTCGCTACCGGTGGCGAAGGTTTCGGCGAGGCCACGGAGACGATCGAGACCCTGGACGGCCTTGTCCGCGACGACGAAGGTGCCCGCACCGGGAACCCGGTCGACGAGGCCTTCGTCGCGCAGCAGCGTCAGGGCGTCGCGCACGATATTGCGGCTGGTGTCGAAGTCCGCGGCCAACTGCGCTTCGGACGGCAACGGCCGGTTGCCATAGACGCCGCTGCGGATTCGTGCACGCAGGATGTCCCTGATCCGACGGGCAGGTGCGGTGCGCCGCGTGGTCCCGAGATCCCGGTTGCCGGTCCTGGGCGGGTGGCCCTGGTACGTCCTGGCTGTCATGGGGCAAATGCTGGAAAGAAATCGTTACGTGCGACGTTTCGCGCAATTACCGAATGGTTACGCCAGTTATCGATTTTTCCGCAACCGTTCTACCTGCGGAAATGATCGGGGCAGCGGCAGTATCACCAGTTGCGGGTGCCCTGTTCGCCGCCACCGGCGGCGCACCGCGCAAGGATTTCCGTCGGCCCCGAAGGGGGTGCATGACGGCGCCGCCGCCACGAACGGCCCGCTGTGGCGCACCGTTCGCTGTAGAACGGGGCGCCACGATAGGGCAGCAGGGTGCCGCCGGTGATCAGTAGTCCTTCGGCACGCGCGAGTCGGATGAGCTGCCGGTACCCGGTGATCAGCTGTTCGCGGTGACTTCGGGATTCGGTCGCAGCCACGGTTCGTCGAGTTCGCTGGCGCCGCTATCGTTGATCTACTGGCCGTCGCGCTGTCGCTGTCCGGCTTCGATCTCGTCCGCAAGGGCGGATCGCTCGGCCTGATGTCGAGCAAGCAGCGCGGCGCTGTATGCAGTCCATGCGGCATCTTGGGCCGCGGTCATCTGTGCTCCGGCAACTTCGGATTCGACATCCGGATGGGCGTCGAGGAACCGATGAAACAGCAGGCCCATCTCCCGGCTGTGCCTGCGGTTGAGCTCGATCCGTCGCGGGTCCATCTGTCGCTGGTCCGCACAGAGCGCCAACTGGTCGAACACGACCAAGGCTATGTTAGTGGGGTCGTCCAGCGGGTGCACCCGCAGTGTGTGATGTGGGTTCGGTTCATCGTCGAGGATCACGACAGTATCGATCCCGGCCGGTAGGTCGGCGGGCCAATCGATCTCATCGGTGGGCTGCTCGACCAAGACCCGGGCGAGCCTTCCTCGCAGGCCCGTCTGGTCGTAAC
The DNA here is from genome assembly GCF_036346875.1 of Nocardia sp. NBC_00508. Classification (NCBI taxonomy): domain Bacteria; kingdom Bacillati; phylum Actinomycetota; class Actinomycetes; order Mycobacteriales; family Nocardiaceae; genus Nocardia; species Nocardia sp. NBC_00508. The sequence continues at coordinate 6,484,024 of NZ_CP107852.1, forward strand.
GCAGCGGCGTGAGTTCCTGATTCGCGCTCATGTGATGATCGCTCGCGATTCTGGTTCTTACCCGTCAGACCTCGAATGGTCGGCAGCGACGGCGGATCATCTTCCCTTCCACCTTCAACGTATAACGCACCCGGGGGCTTGCGGCAAGACCCGGGTCGTGCCGCAGAATCGCTGGCCGAAGTCGGAAACTGCGGAGAGGGGGTAGCGAAGTGCGTGCGTTGTTGCCCCGAGACCCGCGCTCGAGCGACCGCTGTGGCAGGCACGATCCGCACCGACGGGGCCACGGTGGCCGCGAAGCTGCTGCTCGACGCGGTCAGCCGAGAAAGGACGCCGGTGTCCGCGTGAACCGCACAAGATCGTTGAGCCACGGAAAGTGAGGGGCATGTGTCAACTCGAGGGTACGAAGACGAATTGCGGTCCGAGCGTAGCTACGTTGCCGGGCTCTACACGCGACTCGACGCCGAGCGCGCGCGAGCGAAGGGACAGTACAGCGCGGCGTTGCGCGGAAACGGCGGGACACTCATGGAACGGGATGTCGAGGTACGCGCGCTGGCCGGACAGGTGAAGCGGCTGGACGTGGCGGACAATGGGCTGTGTTTCGGCCGGTTGGACACCCTTTCGGGCGAACGTTCCTACATCGGCCGGATCGGCTTGTTCGACGAGGAAAACGAGTACGAACCGCTGTTGCTCGATTGGCGGGCGCCGGCGGCGCGCGCCTTCTACGTCGCCACCGCCGCCAGCCCGGAGAACATGCGCCGCCGCCGCCAGTTCCACACCCGCGGGCGTCACGTGGTCGATTTCACCGACGAGGTCCTCGGCCGCCCCGGCGGTAGTGAGCGAGGGGACGCGGCGCTGCTCGCGGCGGTCAACGCGCCGCGCGGCGACGGGATGCGCGACATCGTGGCAACGATCCAGGCCGAACAGGACCAGATCATCCGGCTCGAACACCCAGGGGTGCTGGTGATCGAGGGCGGCCCGGGCACCGGGAAGACCGTGGTGGCCCTGCACCGCGTCGCGTACCTGCTCTACACCCAGCGGGAGCGGATGGAACGCCATGGCGTGCTCGTAGTCGGGCCCAATCCGGCGTTCCTGAACCACATCGGACGCGTTCTACCATCGCTGGGCGAGACGAACGTCGTGTTCATGACTACCGGCGACCTGATGCCCGGTCTGCGCGTCACCGCCGAGGACACCCCGGACGCCGCGCGGCTCAAGGGCTCGCTGCAGATCCTGGACGTGCTCGCGGCGGCGGTCGCCGATCGGCAGCGTCTGCCGGAGCATCCGCTGCCGATCGAACTGACCGACGTCACGGTGCGCATCGACGCCGAGACCGCGGAGTGGGCCAGGGAGGAGGCGCGCGCGAGCGGGCTGCCGCACAACGAAGCCCGCGCGGTGTTCCGTGAGATCGTCACATGGGTGCTCACCGAACGGGCGATAGCCCGGATCGGCCGGGGCTGGCTGACCCGGGCGGACCGCGAGGCATGGGAGAACCTGCGGGCGGACCTGGTCGAGGAGCTCGCGGACAACGACCAGTTCAGCGCCGCGCTCGACGAACTCTGGCCGATACTGACGCCGGAAACACTGTTGGCACAGCTCTACATGTCCTTGGAGCGGTTGCGAGCCGCGGGCGCCGACCGGGTGCTGTTGCGCGCCGATGGCGATGCCTGGACGGTGTCGGACGTGCCGCTGCTCGACGAACTGGTCGATCTGCTCGGCCGCGACAAGTCGGCCGACCGCGCGGCCGAGCGGGAACAGCAGGCCGAGGCGGAGTACGCGGCTGGCGTACTGGACATCCTCATCAGCCGCGAGGACCTGATGGACGACGAGGACCACCTGCTCGCCCAGGACATGGTGTACGCCGAGGACCTGGCGGAACGCTTCGTCGAGCGGGACACCCGTGAACTCGCCGAACGCGCCGCCGCGGACCGGGACTGGACCTACCGGCACGTCGTGGTCGACGAGGCCCAAGAACTGTCCGAAATGGACTGGCGGGTGCTGATGCGGCGCTGCCCGGGCCGATCCTTCACGGTGGTCGGCGATCTCGCCCAACGCCGGTCGGTCGCCGGAGCGACCTCGTGGGATGCGATGCTGGAGCGGTATGTGCCCGGCCGCTGGCTCTACCGGTCATTGTCGGTGAACTACCGCACCCCGGCGGAGATCATGACCGTCGCCGCCGCGCTGCTCGCCGAGTTCGCGCCCGGAGTCCAGCCACCGGAGTCGGTCCGCGCGTGCGGCGTCCAGCCCTGGTCCAGGCGAGTTGCCGAGGACGAACTGTCCGCTGCCATCGAGGAATTCGAACGCGACGAAGCCGGTCGCGAAGGCACCAGCGTGGTGATCGGGCCGCCGGGTGTGCCAGGCGTGGTGGCGCCGTCGGAGACGAAGGGCCTGGAGTACGACGCCGTCCTGGTGGTCGAGCCGGAACGGATCCTCGCCGACGGCCCACGCGGCGCGGCCGAGCTCTACGTGGCCCTCACTCGCGCCACCCAGCGCCTCGGCGTCCTACACCAGGGCCCATTGCCACACGCTTTGACCGGCCTCGCCGAAAACGGGACACCCGCCCAAGCCGGGAAACAACGGTTGGCGTAACGAGCTCGACCGGGAGTTCGGTACATCTCCTGGGCCACGATGTCCCAGAACGGGGTGGTTTCACCGTCGAGGGATTGCTGTCGCTGGAGCCGTGCGTTCCTCGTACCCGCAGGATGTTCCTGATCCGGCGAGGCAGCGCCGTGCGCCGGGTGGTGCCCCGTTGCCGGGATAGCAGTTTCACCGGTTGCCTGCGCCAGGTTCGCCGCCACCGGCGGCGCACTGGGCCAAGATTTCCGCCGGTCCCGACGGGGGCGCCTGGCGACGCCAGATCGCGCGGAACTTTCTCGTGAGCACAACCGAGTTCGCCACGGGCACCTCCGCGAGGGTTCCGCTGGCCAGGTCGGGCGCCGCGATCAATCGGCTCAGCACCGCGGGCGCGACACCCGACCGCGCCGACGCGACGATCGCCGCCGCCGAGCCCAGCTCGGCGGCGGGGGGAGCAGGCTGGCATTCCGCACCAAGGATCTCCCACACCGTGTCGCGGGTTCCCGAGCCCGGCTCGCGCCACAGCAGCGGGGTGATGGCGAGTTCGCGCAACGTCACCGGACGGCGGCGACGCGCCCACGGATGGTCCGGCGCGACCACGACGACGAGTTCGTCTGCTCCGAGCACCCGACTGCCGAGGCCGGGTGGCGGGTGCGGACCCTCCACGAACCCGATGTCCGCCTCGGCATTCCGGACCAGCTCGGCGACATGCCGGGTGTTGTCCACTTCGAGGGATACGGCCACGTCCGGACACGATGCGCGCAAGGCGGTGAGCCACTGCGGAATTCGGTGGTCGGCAATGGTTTTCGACGCGGCGATCCGCAGGTGCGGCACCTGCGCGGCGTGCAGGGCGGCCACCCCGGCGCCAAAGGCGCGCGCGGCCTCCAGCACCCCGCGTGCATGCCCTACGACGACGCGTCCCGCGTCGGTGAGCGCCGAGCCGGTCGGACCGCGATCCAGCAACCGTAGCCGCAGCCGCCGCTCCAGGGCGCTGATCCGCATACTCGCCGCGGGCTGGCTGATGCCGTGCCTGCGCGCGGCCGCGCCGAGACTGCCCAGCTCCGCGACGGAGACGAGCAGATCGAGCACCTCCAGATCAGGTGTCCCGGGCGGCAGCGTCATGAGCAGATTATGCGCACCCGACGATTCCGCGGCATCGGCCACCCCATCAGCGCGGCTTATGAGGTCCTGCGCTCTCGATGGCTACCGGAACACTTCGCCGGTCACGATTGTCTAGAAGATGACATCTCTTCGCCGGCATGGTCCCGGTGTTCTCGTCGCGGCGGTGCTCGCCACCGTGGCGATCCTCCTGGGCACCGTGCTGCCCGTCATCGGCGGGCCCGTGCTCGCATTGCTCGGTGGCGCGATGTTCGGCGTGTTCACTCACCGAACCCACGACGAGCGTTTCGCTTCCGGGCTGGCGATGACCCAGCAGCATCTGCTGGGCGCGGCCATTGTCGTGCTCGGGCTCGGCCTGCCCGTCGCGGCGGTGGTCAGCGTGGGCCGTCGCACGGCGATCGTGCTGATCGGCACCCTGCTCGTCGGCGCGCTCGCCGCGCTCGTCGTCGGTCGCTTGCTCGCCCTCGACCGGGAATCGGCCATCCTGGTGGCGGTGGGCACCACTATCTGCGGAGCTTCCGCGATCGCCGCTGCCACGGCGGTCATCAAACCCGACCGAGATCGCGTCGCCTACGCTCTCGGCACCATCTTCGTCTTCAATGTCGTTGCCGTCCTTGTTTATCCACCCCTCGGCCACCTGTTCGGCCTGTCCCAGGAGGCATTCGGCCTCTGGGCGGGTACCGCGATCAACGACACGTCCTCGGTGCTCGCAGCAGGCGTGACCTTCGGTTCCGCCGCGGCGCATTTCGCCGTCATCGTCAAGCTGGTGCGCAGCCTGGCGATCGTCCCGATGTGCGTCGGGCTGCATCTCGGGATGCGGCGCAACACCGGCACCACGAGCACACCGCTGTGGCGCACCGTTCCGCCCTTCGTCGTGCTGTTCCTCGCCGCTTCCGGCATCGCGGGCGCGGGCGTCGTCCCGCCCTCGTGGACCACCCCCCTCGGCCACGTCAGCGCTTGGCTGATCGCCGCGGTCCTCGCCGCCATAGGAACCACGTTGACCTGGCAGCGACTGCGCAGTGCCGGATACCGCCCGCTGCTGTTCGGTGGCATCCTCGCCATCGCCCTCGGTTCTTCCAGTCTCGCACTGCAATTCGCAACCGGCTGGCGGTGACCGGGACCACGCCGAGCCGTTTCGCCACGGGCGACAACACGTCGGCGACGTCTCCAATAGCCCGCTCGCAGAGTTGTGGACATCTTGCGGTGCAGGGTTCCCACCGGGAACTCTCTGGTTACCGGCGCCACCGGAAACACCGGCCGCCACGCGGTGATAGAGCTGGTGCGCCGAGGAGAGCGCGTTCGGGCGCTGACGCGGAATCCTGCTGCGGCTGCGAATGCGTTCTCGCCGGAGGAGTGTCTGGCGGGCACGCATATCGCGCCGAGACGCTGGACGCGGCACTCGAAGGAGTCAGCCGACTGCGTATCACCGACACGGCGGGGCTCGCCGAAATCGGTCCAGAGTTGATGCGGCGGGCAGTCGACGCGGGTGTGCGGCGTATCACCGGGGTGGTGGGGTCGGGCCGGTTCGGAGTCGTTGACGCCGCGGGAACGGATCGCGATCCACGAGAACCTGAAGACGTTGTTCGGGAGGAACTCGTTCCCGCCGCGTGACGAAGCCCCTGGCGTTCGATCAGCCAGGGGCTTCGTCGTGCCGAATCCTGTTCAGGCCTTGACCAATTCGGCGGTGATAGGCACGGAAGATCCGCCGTCGGCGCCGTAACTCACGCTATTTGGGTGGTGTGACCGGTTGTGCGGGGTCTTTGCAGTAGGGGAGGTCGGGTGGGCAGGGTGCGAGGATGGTGGAGAAGTACTGGATGGCGGAGAACAGGGTGATGGGTCCGCCGGCCACGACGAGCCCGATCATGGAGCCGACTGCGCCGAGGGTGGCTGCGCCGAGGACGCAGCCGGCGATGGTGGCGCCGACGAAGGGCACGAGCAGGACGATGAGGGGGCTGGTGATCGCGGCGCCTGCTGCGGCGCCGACGAGGCAGCCGGCGCCGGCGCCGAGGACGGCGCCCAGGACGGCGCTGACGGCGGCGGCGATGGCGGCGCGTTGGGCGAAGACGCCGAGGGCTTGGCCGTCGCGGGGTGTGAAGGATTCGGCGACTTGTGTGGCGGCTTGGTCTGTGGTGATGATCTCGTTCGGGGTGACGGCCTGTGTCGGACGACCGTCGGTCTTGGATGGGGTGAGTGTGGCTGTGGTGCCATCGATTTGGGCGTTGACCGGGTAGGCGATGTTGTCGATGCGGTAGGTGAGTGGGATGGCGGCGACGGGTTGGTCGGTGGTGTCGGTGAGGACGAGTTGATCGTCGACGAGTTTCAGTTTTCCATCGCTGGTGGTCAGTACGGCGGAATCGCCGCGGCGGCTGACTTCGTAGTGCACGGCGGCCTGGTCGTCGGGGGGTTGCGGGGTGGCGTGGGCTGTGGCGGTGGTGATTGCGATGGCTGTCGCGGCGAGCGCGGCGGCGGCGGCGGTGGTGGTTTTCCTCATCTTCTGGTTCCTTGAATTCATCGGTGGGATCGGTGCAGACCGGTGGTCGGGTGCACGGTGGTTGAGGTCAGGTCATCTATCAGTTGTCCGGCTCGGGGCCAGGGTCCGTAACCGGCGGCGGGATCGAGGTGTCCGACCGGGCCGAGGTCGAGCAGGCGACTGCCCCAGGCTTCGGCCATGCCTGCCACGCGGCGGCGGGTGGCGAAGGGGTCGTTGGTGCTGGCGGCCAGGATGGTTGGGAATGGCAGCCGGCGCCGTGGGATGGGGTTCCAGCCGTGGTCGGTGAGCTGGGAAGTGGTGGGGTAGCCGTCGGCGAGTGGTGTTTCGAAGTCCGGTGGTGTGACCAGAAGGGCTGCGCGGATGTCTCGGGTGGGGTGCTGGGCCCAGTGGACGACGGTGAGCACCCCGGCGCTGTGAGCGACCAGGACGACCTCGTCGGTGATCTCCGACAGGGTGGTGTCGAGTGCCGCAACCCAGGCGTGGCGGTCCATGCGCGCCGAGCCGGGTGGTGGGGGCACGGTGCGGGCGTTGGGCTGCGTTGCGGCGAGCTGGGTGTGCCAGTGATCGTCGGTGTGCTCGCCGAGGCCCGCGACGATGACGATGACCGGTGCGGTGGCGTGGTTCATGGTGATGCTCCAGGATGACGCGGCCAGGGGTCCCTGCCGCGGGGGTCAGATGACTGCTCCTCCGTTGGGGCTGATGATCTGGCCGACGAGGTAGTGGTTGTCGCCGGCGAGGTAGACCGCCAGGGAGGCGTACTCCTCGGGCGTGCCGAGCCTGCCGAGCGGTATCTGCTGGTAGAGGCTGTTTTTCTGCTCGGGGGTGGCCTTGTCGAGGTAGGCCTGGAACGGCGGGGTCAGGACAGCGCCGCAGGCGATCGCATTGACGAGGATGTTTGCTCCGGCGACGTCGAGCGCGACGGTTTTGGTCAGGCTGGCGACGGCGGCCTTGGCGGCGGAGTAGCCGGGGCTGTGCGCGCTGGCCGCCGAGATGCCGGCGACGGAGGCGATGTTGATGATGCGCCCGTAGCGCTGTGATTCCATGTAGCGCAGGGCAGCGCGGGTGCAGTAGAACACGCCGTGGACGTTGACGTCCCACCATTTGAGCCAGTCCTCGTCAGTGAGGCTGGTGGTGATGCCCAGCGACCGGCGCTCGATGGGTGTGGTCAGGTAGGCGTAGTGCAGATTGCGGCGTGTCTCCTCGGCCGGTGCCGTTGGCACGATCGCGGCATTGTTGACCAGGATGTGGATGGCGCCGAAACGGTCGGCGGCGTCGGCGAACATCTGGTCGACCCCGGGCCGGTCGGAGACGTCGACGGGTACCGCCATGCATTCGCGACCCAGTGCGTGGATCTGATCGGTGAGGTCGGTCAGTGTGTCGGTCTGGATGTCGCAGGCGACGATGTCGGCGCTTGCTTGTGCCATCGACAGTGCGATGGCCTTGCCCAGTCCCTGGCCGGCGCCGGTGACGACGGCGCTCTTCCCGGACAGTGTCATGATGATCTCCTGATGTTTCCGCTATCCCGTGCGGAGGCCAATAGTGTTGTCGCGCAGTGAGTTTCAGCTGTGAGTGCGGAGTTCACGTTTGAGGATCTTGCCTGTGGCGGTCATCGGGAGGGTCCGGACGAATTCGATGTGGCGGGGGTACTTGTAGGCGGCCATGTGCTGCTCGGCCCAGGCGATGAGCGCGTCCTCGGTCGGTGGGGTTCCATGGGCCGGGATGATGAATGCCTTGATTTCCTCGCCGTGGCTGTCGTGCGGGACGCCGATGACGGCGGCAAGCGACACCGCCTCGTGGGTCATGAGGATTTCTTCGACTTCACGCGGATAGACATTGAGACCACCGCGCACGATCATGTCCTTGGCGCGGTCGACGATGTAGTAGTAGCCGTCGGTGTCGCGCCGCGCCAGATCGCCGGTGCGGAACCAGCCGTCGCGGATGACCTCGGTGGTGGCGTCGGGCCTGTTGTAGTAGCCCTTCATGATGTTGTGGCCGCGGATGGCGATCTCGCCAACGGCATCGTCGCCGGTGACGGTGTTCCACTCGTCGTCGATCAGGCGAACCTCCACTCCCCAGACCGGTCGTCCGATCGACCCCGGGCGTGGCTCGTCATCGAGGTCGGCGAAGGTGGCCAACGGCGAGGTTTCCGACAGCCCGTAGCCTTCGGCGATGTCGACGCCGAACCTCTGCCGGAAGCGGCTGAGGATCTCGACGGGCAGGGCAGCGCCGCCGGAGACGGCCAGTCGCAGATGGTCGTTGATGTGTCGGGGGTCGACGGTGTCGTCCAGGGCGCCGAGCAGCCCCCAGTACATTGTCGGCACGCCGGCGAAGAAGGTGATCTGTTCGGCGGGCATCAGCGTCAGCGCGGTGGCGGCGTCGAATCGGGGTTGCAGGACCAGAGTCGCGGCGACGGAGAACCCGGCATTCATGTTCACCGTCTGCGCGAAGGAATGGAACAGCGGCAGCACCACCAGATGCCGGTCGTGTCGGGCAGGATCGTTGTCGAACTGCCGATTAGCGGCGAGCGTGTTGAGCAGCATGTTTGCCTGGGTCAGCTCGGCGCCCTTGGGTTTGCCGGTGGTGCCGGAGGTGTAGAGGATCACCGCGGTATCGCCCGCTTCGCGGCGGCGGGTGGCGAACTCGGTGGACTGCGCCTGCACGGCGGTGGCGAACTCACCGATCAGATCGCGGGACTTCGGGGCGGGTGAGTCGATGACGAACAAGTGGCGGCAATTCGGTGCGCGGTCGAAACCCGCGCGACCGTAGTCACCGATCGGAAGTTCCGGGGTGCCCTGGTAGCAGAAATAAGCTACGGCATCGGAATCGTCCAGGTGGTAGGCGATTTCGCGGTCCTTGAGCAGAATGTTGAGCGGGACCACGACAGCGCCGGATTTGAGGATGCCGTAGTAGATGATCGGGAACCACGCCAGATTCGGGCACGACAGCGCGACTTTGTCGCCCGGTTCGACGCCGTGCGCGACGAGCAGGTTGGCAATTTGGTTGGCTGCGGCGTCGACCTGTGCGTAGGTCAATCTCTCATCTCCCGCGACGACGGCGTCGCGGTCCGGGTTGCGGCGGGCTGTATCTTCCAGCAGCACAGACAAATTGAGCATGAAGGTACCTCACGAGGGTGTGGACGATGCCGGGGTGCGGCGGTCGGGCCGGCGAGTGACGATGAGGTCAGACAGCCGGTGGCCGGGCGTCGAGACCGGCCAGGCGGCGTAGTCCGGCAGGGTAGGCGCGTCGCCCGAGAACCAGGGCGATGATCGCGCCGAGGTAGGTCAGCGGCACCAATTGCAAGGCACCGGCTAACCCGTAGCGGTCGGGAAAGGAAGCCGACGACGAACGGGCCGAGTGCGAGCCCCAAGATGTTGTTGGCCAAGGCAACCGTTGCGAACGCGGTGGCACGCAAGCTGGCATGGGTGAGGCTGGCCACCGTCGAGGACGTGGCACCGGCCGAGCCGGCGGCGGTCAGCGCCCCCAACGCCAGGATGATCAATTGAACAGGACCGGTGCCGAGACTGAATGCGACGGTCAGCAAGATCAGCGAGATCGTGCAGTAGACCACCGCGCTGCTCCACTGGCGCACCGGATCGGTGCGACCGATCCGGTCGGTGATGATGCCGCACACGATCATTCCGGTGCCGACCAGCAGCACGTATACCGAAGCCGCGAGGCCGGCGCGGTCTGGGGGCATCGAATAGGAACGGCTGAAGAAGCTGGGCAGCCAGGCCGTCAGCACCGCCGCGACGAACAACTGCAGGCCGCCGCCGACGTAGGCGCACCACACCGACACTGAAGAAAACAGGCTCGACAACGGCGCACGAGGCGTGTTGTGCGGTGGCGGTCCTGAGTCCGTCGCCCGCGCCTCAGCGACCTGGTGGCGGTCGAGAGCGGATTCAGTGATCAGCATCCGGAACGCGGCCACCAGCAGCAGACCCACCGCGGCCATGACGACGAATGTCCATCGCCAGCCGATGTGCGCGGCGACGACGCCACCGGCCGCGACACCCAGGACCGAACCGAACGATCCGCCGGCGAGGAACGCTCCGCTGAGCGAGGCCCGCAGGTGCGGTGCGAACACGGCCAGCATCACCGCGGCCCCGACGCTGCCGTACGCGGCTTCGCCGACTCCGACCAGGAGCCGTGCGCCGAGCATCTGGCCGTAGCCGGTGGCCAGCGCGCACAGCAGCGTGGCGATGCTCCAGACGGTCGCCATGACCAGCATGCTGCGCACGCGGCCCCATCGGTCGGCCGCCAGCGACAGCGGAAACGCGAGCAGGCCGACCGTCAGCGCCACGACGCTGCTCAGCGAGCCCAACTGCGAATCCGACAGTCCCCAGTCGGATTTCAGCAGCGGAAACACCGCCGACAGCACCTGGCGGGACATGTAGTCCGACAACATCAACCCGAAGGTCAATCCGAATACTATCCACGGAAAGATCCGGGAACGAGCACTCGAGGTCACGGGTGTGTCCGCTGAAGGGTCGGCGGGAGTGGTATGGAGATCCATGGCGCATCCTCGAGCCTGGTGGAACGGACGGACCGGGCAGGCAGGGCCGGTACCGAACGACGACGAAGAGATGAGGTGGGCAGCGCGCAGGTCGGTGGGCTAACCGTCGGCGCGCTGCCCTGCGGAAATCAGGCGTGGTGGAGGAATCCGACCTGACCGGGTTTGCGGTTGGGCGGGAATCCGATCTTGGCCAACGCCTCGTCGGTGTCGGCGTAGACCTCGTCGAACAGGTAGATATCGCGTGCTTCCTTACAGGAAGCCACGTCCCGGCCCAGCTCGTCGGCAATACGAACCATCTGCTCGACCTGCTCCACCGAGGTGCGCCGCTCGCCCTTGCGGCCCCACAGATTGTCCTCGATGCCCACCCGCACATGCTGGCCCAGCGCGATCGCAATCGTGCACATCGGCGTCACGTTGCGCATGATCGTCTCGATCGTCAGCACAGCACCGTCCGGAGTCCGTCGAATGAACTCGATCAGATCCGCCGGATGTACGCCTGCGGCACCACCGCCGATGGCGACGTAGTTCAGCACCAGCGGGCCGGTGTAGATGCCACGGCGAATCAGCCGCTCCACCGTTTCGAGCTGGGGCAGCGCGCCGAGCATGAATGCCGGCTGGATGCCGGCAGCGGTCAGCCGCCGCAGATGCTCGATATAGAACTCCGGACCGGCTTCGCTAACCATGTCGCGGTATGCCTTGTGCAGCACGGGATTCTGCAGCGACGTCCCAGCGATATCGTCGTCGCTCAGCAACTCCATGATGTTCATCTGGCTGGTGTTGATGGCGATGGTGACCTGATCCGGTGCGGGATCGAGGTCGGCCAGCAGGTGGCGGGTGTCATAGTCCAGCCATTTCGCCCTATCGGCGCCTTCCGGCGGCGCGAACGAGATCGACCCACCGACCTGCAGGATCATCTCCGGCACGGCGTCCCGGAGCCGGGCGAGCATCTCGTTGAACAGTTCGAGTCGCTTCGAGCCCCGGCCATCCGCCTCGCGTACGTGCACGTGCAGCACCTGCGCGCCCGCGTTGTAGCAGTCCACCGCCTTCTGGATCTGCTCGTCCATCGTCACCGGAATGTCGTCGGAATCCCCCGGCAGGAACTCCGGACCGTATGGGGCCACCTGAATGACCAGCTTGTCCTGATTCTCCGGTAGCAGCGAATCGTCTAGAAACTGCATGATCGTCCTAATCAGTTCGGGGAGTGAGCCATCCGGCAAACTCCTTGGTGGTAGCCGACCGGTAGGTGAGCACTCGTGCGTCCTGGACGTTGAGTCCTGAAGAAAGACTGTGCCCCTGCCGGTAGGTCGGGAGAGTTGATCGCTGCTGGGATGTCGTGCCCGTTCGTGGTGATGTGAGCACTGCTTGATTAGGTCGCTGATGGTTCTCTCGCTGGCTGCTCGACGGTGATCGGCATCGAGAATGGGAGGACCATTGCGACTGTTCGTAGGAGACGACTGGGCTCAGGATCATCACGATGTGGAGGTGATGGATGGCTCCGGTCGCCGTCTGGCCAAGGCGCGCCTTCCTGCGGGGGTGGCCGGGATGGGCAGGTTGCACGCGATCATCGGGGATCTGGTCGGCGACGACGTCGATGAGGCCGAAGTGCTGATCGGGATCGAGACCGACCGGGGTCCCTGGGTTGGGGCGCTGGTCGCCGCGGGATACACGGTGCTGGCGGTGAATCCGTTGCAGGCGGCCCGATTCCGTGACCGGTTGGGGGTCTCCGGCGCCAAGAGCGACGCCGGCGACGCGCACGTGCTGGCGGATATGGTCCGCACCCACTCGCATGAACTGCGGTCTGTCGCTGGGGATTCCGCGCGTGCGGAGGCGGTGAAGGTGGTGGCCCGCATCCATAAGACGATGATCTGGGAACGCACTCGCCACACCCAGCGGCTGCGGCACGCGCTGGGTGACTATTTCCCCGCGGCGCTGGCCGCCTTCGACGACCTCGACGCCGCTGACACCCTTGAGCTGCTCGCCAAGGCACCCACCCCGACCCAGGCAGCCCGACTGACGATCGCCCAGATCAGCGCCGCGTTGAAGCGGGCGCGCCGCCGCAACGTCGCGGACAAAGCCGCCGCGATCCAGACCGCGTTGCGCTCCGACCAGCTCGGCCAACCCGAGGTCGTCACCGATGCCTACGCTGCCTCGGTGCAGGCGCTGCTGGCGGTTCTGACCGTCCTCAACACCCAGATCAAGACTCTGCAAGGGCAGGTCGAGGCCCATTTTTCCAAGCACCCGGCCGCTGACATCATCTTGTCCCAACCAGGTTTGGGGCCGGTCCTCGGTGCCCGGGTGCTCGCAGAGTTCGGTGATGACCCCGACCGCTACGCCAGCGCCAAGGCCCGCAAGAACTACGCGGGCACCTCCCCGATCACCCGCGCGTCGGGCAAGAAGAAAGTCGCTCTGGCCCGGTTCGTGCACAACGACCGGCTCATCGACGCCCTCACAACACAGGCATTCTCCGCGTTGTTGTGGTCCCCGGGTGCCCGCGCCTACTACGACCGGCAGCGAGCCCGCGGCGTCGGCCACAACCCCGCCCTGCGCCAGCTCGCCAACCGACTCGTCGGCATCCTGCACGGCTGCCTCAAAACCGGCACCCACTACAACGAGGCCACCGCCTGGCCTCACCTGGGCGAGAAGGCTATTGCTTGACATTCAAGCCTCCTGGGATGTCTTTCTGGATTTTGATCGGATTTCGTGATACGGAGCGGTCTTACCGCTGCTCGATGCGGCGACGCTCGAACGCCTCGAACTCTTCGGCGAGAACGGGCACGCCGATATTGCATGCGTGAATGCCCAGCACGCTGGTCAATTCGAGCACCGCGAGGATCTCTTCACGGGAGACCCCGAGCTCGAGAGCCGCACGGATATGCCGGCGCACCCCCGGGGAATACATATGAGTACACGCGGCGTCGACCGCGATACTCAACAACTCGATGAACTGTGGAGTCAGTACGCCACGGCGGATCGGGAGCGAACCCATCGACATGAACTGCTCGGTCCATTCCGGGTCCCACTCATGCAGCTGGTCCCACAACGGGTTCCACGTACCTCCCGCTCGCATGGCATCGACGGTCGGCGTGGACGGGGACGGAGGTGGGGACTGGATGGTCACGGCAGGCAACTCCTCGCGCTTCGTTGAACGTGATATCGGTCACGGTATGCGCACGGATGTGGCGCTGCTTGACAGTATGGGTCAGTTTATTTGACAATTTGGGACGACGAGAGGGTGTGCGACTATGGCGACGATGGTGCGCAGTGCCGTACTGTCCGGCTACGTCGACCTGGCTTTATCGCTCGGAGTGGACCCGATGCTGCTGTTGCGATCGGTCGGCATCGGTCCGGCGGGACTCGCCGCCAGCGACACCTGGTTACCCGCCGCCGCGGTCGGCCAACTCCTGGAACGCTCCGCCCTCGAGACCCACTGCGACGACTTCGGGCTACGCCTCGCTCAGCGGCGCGGTTTGTCCAATCTCGGCCCGGTCGCCCTCGTCGCCCGCGAAGAACCCGACATCCGCAGCGCGATGTACATCGCGCTGCGCTACGTCACCCTGCACAATGAAGCACTGCGCACCCGGATCGCCGAAACCAACAGCCTGACCACCATCCACATTCAACCGGCTCCCGGGATCTCGCTCGGCCGGCAGTCCATCGAACTCGCCGTCGGCGCGACCTGCCGGATCCTGCGCGAATTCCTGGGCCACGCGTGGCATCCGATATCGGTCTGCTTCACCCACGCCGCACCGGCCGAGCTGGACACCCATCGCCAGATTCTCGGTCCCTCAATAGAATTCGACCAGGACTTCGACGGCATCGTCTGCTACTCCCGCGACCTCGACGCGCCCAACCCGCTCGCGGACGCCCTGCTTCGCCCCTACGCTCGCCAATACCTCCGAACACTCGCCCCGTCGGGCGAATCCACCGCCGACCAAGTCCGCGCCCTCATCGAATCCATGCTTCCCACCCAACGCTGCTCGGCCGCCACTGTCGCCGACAGACTCGGCATGGACCGCCGCACCCTGCACCGACACCTCGTCCGCTCAGGGGAAACATTCACCACCATCCTCGATACCACCCGCCTCGACCTCGCCCACCGCTACCTCACCCGCGACGATCGCACCCTCACCGACATCGCCACCGAACTCGGATTCTCCGAACTCAGCGCCTTCTCACGATGGTTCCGGCATCACACTGGTCACAGCCCCAGCCGATCCAGAGACCGATAACGGACCGCAAGAACGCCACCGTGGTGCGCCGGGTAGCGCTGGGAATCATGATCAACACGCCGAGCCCGCGTCGACCGGAGCGCCGCCGAGTCTCATGCCGATCGGCCTGCGGCAGTGTTGGTTTGATGCAGCCGCGGGTGCGGACCGCGGACCATCGCCTAACGCGTTGGCGCGGTGCCCCGATGGAGTAAGCGAGCGTGCGACGGCACGGTCGGAACAGAATCGAGGCACGATGAACCACGCAGTTCGGATGGGTGCACTGGTCGTCGCTGCGGCGGCGCTGGTCGCAGGCTGCAACAGCATCGATGACACTGCGACGCCTGCGCCGACTTCCCAGGGGGCGACCCGTCCCACGGAATCTCAGGTTCCGGGGGCAAGCCGAGCACCCGATGTGCCCGGGACGGTAACGCAGGCGCCTACGGTGACCCAGCCGCCCGCACAGCCCGATCCGCCCGCACCGGTAACGACCGTGACCGCCCCCTCCTCGGCCGAGGGTATCGGCAGCGCTGGCCGCTGCATCGACCCCACGTCGGCGGGTGTACAGAGCGCGCTGGCCGGGCTGGGCGACGGATGGGTAGCCGAGCACGCGTCCGCGGACCGGCCGGGTAGCTGCGGACAACTGCTGTGGGTGAGCGCCGCGGGTGGAATGTCCGCGGGCGCCCCGATCCATGTGCTGTTCTTCCACGACGGAAAGTACCTGGGTACAGCCACTTCCGAGCCGTATGCCTTCACCTACGTAGCGGGCTCGAACGGCAACTCGGTCACCGTCGAATACAAATGGTTGGTCGCCGACGAGCCGTTCGCCGCACCCCAGGGCGGTCCCGTAGCGATCACCTACACCTGGACGGGTTCGCGCGTCACGATGAGTGAACCTCTTCCGACGGAGGTCACCCAGCCGCACCGGTAGCGCAACCGCGCTTCGCCGACCGTGGTGTTCGTCCCGACCCGCGGTCATCGAATTCCATGGTCAGGGCGAACGGGATCATGGTGCCGCGGCAAACCGCTGGCCAAGCGTCTGCCCACGCCGACCGAGCACGGCTGGTCGAATTCGTGACGGCTTCGGCGACGGCTCTGCTGGCAGTCGCTGAAGCTCGGTCAGGCTATGGCGCGTGGGGCCCGATCTCGGCCAGGTAGCCGCGCAACGCACGTTTCGCTTCGCGGATCAATGCGGCGCGCTCGGGATCGTCGGCTGCCACGACGGCGCTCATCATCGCCCGGACGATCTGCACCGCGACGATCGCACTGGTCCTGCGTTCGGTGTCCGACAGTTCGGGGGACCGGGCGGCGATCACGGCCTCGACCCGTCCGACCACCGCATCCTGTAGAGGCTTGGTCCGCTGCGCGAGGCCGGCCGGCATGTCGGTGTTGCCGAACAGTGCTTTGGCGCCCGGGTTCGCCACGTTGAACGCGATGATCGGGTCGAGCATCCGGTCGACGAGCTCATCGAGGGACAGTTCGGTGACGTCGCCGAGATCGAAGGCCGATGAGTGCGCCGCGCGGAACGATTCCACCAGCCTGGTCGACAGCGCCTCGGCGATCGCCTCCTTGTTCGCGAAGAACTGATACAGCGAGCCAGGTGACACTCCGGCCCGCGCTGCGATGGCGTTCGTCGATGTCGCCTCGTATCCGAGCTCACCGAACAATGCCAGTGCCGCATCGAGGATTTCGGCCATGCGCTGCTTTCCGCGCTCCTGGCGGCGAACCGAACGGGTCTGGGACACGGCTCCTCCATTGACAAATACGAGCAACCTCTCGTATTTTCGAAAACGCGAGACATCTCTCGTATTCGTGAACGCTAGCAGACGCTACGGAGTCGCCCATGTCCGCACTACATCGGTTCGGCACTGTCCTCGCGCACCGACCCCGGCCCGTCCTCGTCGCCGGTCTGTTGCTCGCCATCGCGCTCGCGCTGATCGGCGCAGGCGCGATGCGCGATCTGGTGCTCAGCCGCTGGGAGGCGCCCGGCACCGAATCGGTCCGCGCACACGAGTTGTTGCAGCGCGAATTCCACACGGGCAATGCCAATCTGATCCTGCTCGTCACCGCTGCCGACGGCGCCGTGGACGACACCGACGTCGCCGCGGCGGGTACCGGCCTCACCGAGGAACTGCGCGGCGAACGTTCCGTCACCGACGCGTGGTCGTATTGGACCGAACGAGGTGACCCGACGATGCGCAGCGCCGACGGACGCCACGCGGTGGTCCTCGCCCACGTCGCAGGTGACGCGACCAGCGCGAGGGCCGAGATCGGCAAGCGGCTGCTGCCGATGTTCACCCGTGCGAACGACACCGTCCAGGTCCGCGTCGCCGGAGCCGAAGCGACGTCCGGTCAGATCAGCGCGCAGGCGGCACAGGACTTCCTCCGCGCCGAAGCGATCATCCTTCCGCTGATGTTGCTGCTGCTTCTTGCGCTGTACCGCAGGATCCGGCTCGCGCTGTGCACACTCGGCGTCGGCGTGTTCGCGGTGTTCGCGACACTTGCCGCGCTTCGCGGGGTGGCCGTGTTCACCGAAGTGTCGACGTTCGCGGCCAACATCACACTGGTGATGGGCATCGGCCTCGGTGTGGACTACAGCCTGTTCATCATCGCCCGATTCCGTGAGGAACTCACCAACGGCGCAACGGTTTCCCATGCGGTCGTCACCGCGGTGCGGACGGCAGGGCGAACCGTGATCTTCAGTGGCTGCACCGTCGCGGCGGCGCTCGCCGTGCTGCTGGTCTTCCCGTACCCGTTCCTGCGCTCGTTCGCCTACGCCGGGGTGCTCGTGGTTCTGATGGCCTCGTTCGGTGCGCTGGTGCTGCTGCCTGCCGCGCTGGCGGTTATCGGTCGGCGCGCGCTGCCGCGCCGACCTCGTCCCGCCCCCACGGAACAGGGTTTTTGGTACCGGTTCGGCGACATGATCATGCGTCATCCGATCCGATTCGCGACCGCGGGACTCCTGCTGGTCGCCGTCCTCGCCGCGCCCGCGTTCGGCCTGCGCATCGGACTGCCTGACGACCGGGTGCTGCCGCCGAGCGCGTCGACGCGGCAGACCTACGACGACCTGCGGGCCAACTTCGCCACCGAGGCCAACGACGCGATCCAATTCGTCGCACCCCGCGACCGATCCACCGGTCTCGACGAGGTCGGCCGTTATGCCGCCGAGCTGTCCCGTATCGACGGTGTGGCACAGGTGAATTCGACGGCTGGAGTCTATGTCGACGGCCAACGGATGCGGGACGCTGCACGACCGGAACGGCTCTACAGCGACACCGGCACCCGCCTGGAAGCGGTACCGACGCGCGAGATGCTCATGAACACCACAGTTCCCCGGTTTCTCGCGGAGCTGCGGGCGGTCCCCGCTCCATTCGGCGAAGTGCTCGTCGGCGGATACCCTGCCGAACTCACCGACTTCCGCTCGGTGTTGACCGAACGGATCCCGCTGGTCGTTGTCCTCATCGCCGCAGTCACCTTCGCGGTGTTGTTCGTGATGTCGGGCAGCATCCTGATCCCGGTGAAGGCGATCGTGCTGAACCTGCTGAGTCTGGCGGTGATGTTCGGTGCGCTGGTGTTCGTCTTCCAGAACGGCGCCTTCGCGTCACTGCTCGGGTTCACGCCGATCGGCACGCTCGATCCCGCCTTCCCGATCCTGCTGTTCTGCGTCGCCTATGGGCTGTCGATGGACTACGAGGTGTTCCTGCTTTCCCGGATCACCGAGCGCTACCACGCCACCGGCGACAACCGCCGGGCGGTGCTGGACGGACTGCAGCGCAGCGCCCCACTGGTGACGGCGGCCGCGGTCATCCTGGCCGGATCGTTCTCGCTCTACGCCACCGGTCGTGTCATGTACCTGCAGATGCTCGGGGTCGGCATCGCGGTGGCGATCGTCGTCGACGCCACCGTCATCCGGGCGATTCTGGTACCGGCATTCATGCGACTGGCCGGTCGCGCCAACTGGTGGGCGCCCGCACCGATGCAGCGCTTCGCGCGTCGCCTGGATTTGCACGGCGAGGTGACCAGCAGGCCGTCCCTGATGGAACGGTCCGCCGATCCGGCACGGAACTAGCACCGGCAAGGCCTGTTATGCACCGACTGCTTCCGCCGCGCAGTCGGCGCAGTACGCCGAGCGGACTGCTATTTCGTCTGGTAGGGCGCTGGAATCTAATCTCGACGAATCTGGTCGAGCCCTTGTATTGCGGAAGCAAGTCTTCCGCAATGGTCGCCAGAGTGGTTCTCATGACGAACACGACGCAGATCCGGCCTTTTCGTATCGACATTCCGCAGAGCGACCTGGATGAGTTGCGAGAGAGGCTGAGCCGCACGCGCTTTCCGCACGTGGTGCCTGGTACCGAGGGGGATTGGGGGCGGGGGATCGCGCCGCGATACCTGCGGGAGTTGGTGGAGTATTGGCGCGACGGGTTCGACTGGCGGCCGCAGGAGGAGCGGCTGAACGCCTATGACCAGTTCACCACCGAGATCGACGGGCAGACCATTCACTTCTTCCACGTCCGCTCGCCCGAGCCGGAGGCGATTCCACTGTTGATCACCCACGGCTACCCGGGGTCGGTGGTGGAGTTCTCCGAGCTGATCGGGCCGCTGACCGATCCGCGGTCCTACGGCGGTGATCCGGCGGACGCGTTTCATGTGGTGATCCCGTCGCTGCCCGGGTTCGGGTTCTCCACGCCGCTGGCTTCGACGGGCTGGGAACTGGCGCGCACGACCGAGGCGTTCGCGGAGTTGATGAGCAGGCTCGGCTACGAGAAGTTCGTGGCGCAGGGCGGCGATGTCGGCGCCGGAGTCACCGGTCGGCTGGCCGCGCTGTATCCGGAGCGGGTCGTCGCGACGCATATCAATAGCGATCAAGGCATGCTGGGGTTGGTGGGTGAGCAGCTTCCGATGCCGGACGGACTCACCGATGACGAACTCGCCGAGATCGACGTCGCGCGGGCCGAGTGGGCGCAGCAGCAGGGATACCTGGTGTTGCAGAACACCCAGCCGAACGTGATCGCCGCCGCGCTCACCGACTCGCCGGTCGCACAGCTCGGCTGGATCGCGGAGAAGTTCCAGATCTGGACCGATCCCGCGCGTCCGGAAGACGCGGCGATCGATCGTGACCTGCTGCTGACCAACATCAGCATCTACTGGTTCACCCGCAGCGGCGCCTCCGCAGCTCAATTCCTCTGGGAGACCGCGCATTCCGGGATGGCTTGGGTCGCGGCCTCGGGCGTGCCGCAGGGCTGGGCGGTCTTCAACACGCATCCGCTGATGCGCCGCGTGATGAACCCGGACGGCCGCATCGAGCACTTCAGTGAATACGCCGAGGGCGGGCACTTCGCCGCGGTTGAGGAACCGGAACTCTTCCTGGCGGACGTGCGCGCGTTCTTCCGCGAATATCGCGGGTAGCGGCCAGAAGGGCGGCGGCGCGACCCGATCGCGTCGCCGCCGCGTAGCGCAAGCGCATTCTACGTCCGGACGCGTAGTGGCGAACCGTTCCGCGGTCGGATGTCCCCGCCGGTCGGCGCGCCTACGGTGCTCGATATGACGTGGAACGAGATGAGTCAGAGCAAGTTCGTCCTGCTGACCACCTACAAGAAGGACGGAACGCCGGTCGGCACGCCCGTCTGGGTGGCGCCGGACGGCGACCGGATCGTCGTCTGGACCGATCCGAAGACGTGGAAGGTCAAGCGGATCCGCCGCAATCCGGACGTCACGCTGCAGATCTGCGACGGACGCGGCCGCCCGAAGGCGGAGGAGGTCTTGGCGGGCAACGCCCGGATCCTCGATGCGGACGGCACACAGCGGGTTCGCGACGTGGTCGCGGACAAATACGGGGTGATCGGCAAGCTCGCCATTCGCGGACACAAGCTGCTGCGCGGCGCGGATGCGTCGGTTGGCATCGCTATCGATCAGAAGGCGCTGCCTTAGGCCGATTCGGCAAGTCCCGCCGAGCGCCAGATGTCCGCGAGATCGTCGAGCGGCAGCGCGAGCACCTGGCTGAGCGACACAACGGTGCCGAAGGCGGGGGAGGGAAGCCTGCCGGTCTCGATCTTGCGCAATGTCTCCGGTGAAATACCCGCCGCCTGTGCGACGTCGCCGAGATCACGGTCGGCGCGTGCGCTGCGCAGGGCGGCGCCGAGGCGGCGGCCCGCGTCGATCTGCGCGGGGGTCAGTGGGAGACGGACCATACGCTCAGGCTACGTGCGGTATTTAAATACCGCAAGCCGCCCTGGCTGGTATTTAAATACCGCTGCTGCTATTGTGGTATTAAAATACCAGCGTGTTGGAGGATTGATGGTCGAGTTGAAGAGCCCCGCGGAGATCGCGCGGATGCGAGTGGCGGGGCGCTTCGTCGCCGATGTGCTCACCGAACTGCGCGAACACGCGCGAGTCGGGGTGAACCTGCTCGAGCTGGAGGCCTATGTCCGGGAACGTATTCGCGAGCGCGGAGCGGAGTCCTGCTACTGGGACTATGCGCCGTCGTTCGGGCGCGGGCCGTTCCGCAACACCGTCTGCCTGTCGGTGAATGATGCCGTCCTGCACGGACTCCCGTTCGACTACGCCCTGTGCGACGGCGACGTGCTGACCATGGACCTCGCCGCCGGTGTCGACGGCTGGGTCGCGGATTCGGCGACCACCGTCGTGGTCGGCACCGCCGCGCCCGAGGATGTGCGGTTGGTCCGCGCCACCGAGGAGGCGCTGGCGGCAGCGATCGCGGTCGCGGTGCCGGGTAACCGCATCGGCGACATCTCCGCCGCCATCGCCGCCGTGGCACGGGACTACGGCTACCCGGTGAACACCGAGTTCGGCGGCCACGGCCTGGGTCGCACCATGCACGAGGACCCGCATGTGGCCAACACGGGCCGTCCGGGGCGCGGCTACCGGTTGCGCCCGGGACTCACCATCGCGATCGAACCCTGGTTCGCGCGCACGACCGACCGTATCGTCACGGACCCGGATGGCTGGACCATCCGGTCGGCGGATGGCTCGCGCACTGCCCATTCCGAACACACTGTCGCGATCACGCCAGAGGGGCCGGAGGTGCTGACCGCAGCGGCCTGAGCGCTTCGGATGCCGAACCCGATGGCGGCCACTAGGTTTCGGACAACCACGCGGCAAGGTCGTCGGACGCGCGCAGCTCGTCGGCGACGGCGGCTCGTTCCGCGTCGGACAATCGCATCGCGCGCAGCTCGGCGTGGAACCGTGCGGCGTGGTCGGGATCGTCGGTCGCGACGGCCAGTTCGGCGAGCGCTCCCAGTGCCCGGGCGACATCCAGGCGGGGCGCCTCCAGGCGGAAGCGGCCGAGACCGACCTCGAGCACGCGGAAGGCCGCCTTGTAGTCGGTCTTGAAATCACGCAGGATGCGGGCGTTGTCCAGAACCTTCGCCAGGCCATCCAGCGCCTCCGACCCGCCGTACTCGACTTTCATGGGTTCGTCACGCTGGACATAGATCAGCTGGTTGCCTGCCGGGTCGACCACCGTGAACCGGCTCTGCCCGGGCCGGAAGCGGGTGATTCGCGGCAGTCCCTTCGCGGGAACCTTGCCGTACCTGGCGCGCAGCGCCGTGGTGAACGCTTGATGCCTGCTCGCGGCATCGTCGACCATCACAAGGCAGCCGGTGCGTTCGGTGGGTATGTCGGTGTCCATCGGCGTCGGCGTGAAATGCAGTGCGCAGCCGTGGTCTTCGACCGCGCCGTAGACATAGGGGCGGGTCTGCTCATAGGTCACCGTGTAGCCGAGCGTCTTGTAGAAATCCAGCGTTCCGGCCAGATCGCCGGTCCAGAGCTGCGGCACCGCCGTGTCGGACATGAACCCTCCAAAAGCTACGGTAGTCAATTTTGACTAGCAGAGCCTAGGGGTGAGCTCTGCTCGAAGTCAAACTTGACTACTATGACGAGTTCCGACCGGAAGGAGTTCGCCATGTCGGCCGTGCGCCTCTTGGTGCTGGGAGTGATGCGCCTGCGTCAGCCGACCCACGGCTATGCCGTGCGCCGGGAGTTGCTGTCCTGGCGTGCCGAGACCTGGACGAACGTGAAACCCGGGTCGATCTACCACGCGCTCAAACAACTCACGCACGAGGGTAAGTTGAGCCCGTTCGGCACCCAGGACAGCGATCAGGGGCCAGGACGCACCCTGTTCCAGATGACCGAGGCGGGCGAGGCCGAGTTCCGCAGGCTCATGGACGAGGCGCTGGTCAGCGTCGACATGGAGGAACTCGGCGCGGGCATCGCGTTCATGGACGCGCTGCCCAGGGCGCATGTGATCGAGAAGTTGCGCGAACAGCGCCGCCGCAGTGAGGAAGTGTGCACCAGTCTGCTCACCATGATCCCCGACTTCCCCGGGCGATACGAGGCGCCACACGCGACCGACCTGCTGGAGTTGTGGAGCGGCGTCTTCGAGAATCTGTCGGGGTGGACCGAGGCGGTGTTGACGCGACTGGAAGCGGGGGAGTACCGAATGTCGGACCAGGTACAGGCTGATCCGAACTGAGCCGCGGAGGGCCTGGCGGGCGTCATGGAGAAACAGCGCGCGGCCGCGGCGCGTTCGGCAGCGCGCCGTAGCCGCGATCGGCGGATACGCTGGCTGGCATGACGAATGCGCTGGGAGCTGTCGCTGCGGCCGACTACGTGCTGCTCACCACGTTCCGCAAGGACGGCACTCCGGTCGGCACCGCCGTGTGGGCGGTATCCGAGAACGGCAAACTGTACGTCTGGACGGTGACCGACAGCTGGAAGGTCAAGCGGCTGCGCCGCAACCCGGCGGTCACCGTGCAACCCTGTGGTGCCACGGGCAAGCCGCACGGCGAGGTGGTCGAAGCGACCGCGCGGATCCTCGACGCCGACGGCACGGAACGGGTGCGCAAACTGCTGCGGCGCAAGTACTGGCTCACCGGCCCGCTGATCATCCTCGGCAGCAACCTGCGCCGCGGCAAGTCCGGCACCATCGGCATCGAGATCACGCCCGCGGCCTGACCCTGCGACCGACGACCGCCGCGGCGTAGGAGATCACCGCGCGGGTCTGTGTGCCGCTCGGCCCCGCCTGGATGACCGCGCAAGCCGGGACCGGAATCAGGTCGCCTGGCTGACCGAGGACATGTGGAAGTCGGGAATACGCAACGGCGGCATAGCGGTTCGGGTGAACCAGTCCTTCCATTCGCGCGGCAGCGTGATCTCGGTGGCGCCCGCATCGGTCACGCGCCGGAGCAGATCCAGCGGGCTCTCGTTGAACCGGAAATTGTTCACCGCGGCGGTGACCTCTCCGTTCTCCACGAGATACACCCCGTCGCGGGTGAGGCCGGTGAGCAGCAGCGTCGCCGGATCGACCTCGCGGATGTACCACAGCGTCGTCAGCAGCAGGCCGCGTTCGGTGCGGGCGATCATCTCATCGATTGTCGCGTCGGAACCCCCGGTGAGCAGCAGATTCTCCCCGGGAACCGTGGCAGGGGCGTCGAACTCGGCGGCCGTGGCGCGCGGGTAGACCAGCGCGGAGATCACACCGTCGCGCAGCCAGTCGACGCGCTCGGCGGGCATGCCGTTGTCGAACACCGACATCGACTCCGACGACGCGGTCGCCGCGACGAACGGGCGATACTCCAAGCCGGGCGCGTAGGGGTCCGAGTAGAGCGTGAGCGGAATGCCGGTCAGGCGCTCGCCGACCCGCGTTCCGCCCGGCCGTGCGAAGGCGGTGTGACCCTCGTGCGCGCCGCGGCCTTCCATCGACCAGGCCAGGTAGATCATCAGGTCGGCGACGGTGGATGGCGGCAGCAGGGTTTCGTAGCGGCCCGCGGGCAACTCGACCTTGCGCTTGGCCCAGTCCAGGCGCAGGGACAGCTCGGCGAGCAGGCCGGTCACGTCGACATCGGTGAAGTCCTTGGTTCCCACGCCGGCCCACGCGCTGGCCAGATCGGCGTCCGCGCCGCGTTTGCCGTTGATCTCCACCGAACCGGTGGGTTGCACGAAGCGGCGGCGGATGCCGGTCGAGGTGCCCAGCCAAGTGGTGTGCACCTGATGGTGGGCGAAACCGTACAGGCGATCGGCGCCGTCGAAACCGGCGGCCAAGTCGTCGGCGAGATCGGTGAACACCTCGATGCCGGTGCCGCCCGCCGCGGCCGACCAGTCATCGTCGACCGCGTCCGGCTCGAGCAGCGGCATGGCGTCCCTGGCGGGTTCGGCGCTGCGCGCGGCCTCCTCGCCGGCCCGCACCACCGCCGCGATGGCATCGGGATCCACACTGGTCGAGGCGACCGTGCCGACCCGCGCGAGCCTCGGCCCCTCGCGGAACACCGAGATCACCGCCCAGCTCCTGGACACCGACGACCCGTTGGTGGTCATCGAGTTCCCGGCCCAGCGCAGCGATGCCTCGTGCTCGTCGCGGACGATCACTATCGTCTCGTCGGCGGTGGACAGTGCGAGCGCCCGCTCCACGGTCGCGCTCGCGGGGAACAGCTCGTCGGTCACTGGCCGGCCTCCGTCCGGGTGTTGAGAACATTGACGCCGCGCACCAGGATCGACGGGCAGCCGTGGCTGACCGACGCGACCTGGCCGGGCTGTGCTTTGCCGCAGTTGAACGCCCCGCCGAGCTGCCAGGTGGACGGTCCGCCGACCGCCTCCATCGCACCCCAGAAGTCGGTGGTGGTGGCCTGGTAGGCGACGTCGCGCAGCTGGCCGTCCAGCTTGCCGCCGCGGATGCGGAAGAACCGCTGACCGGTGAACTGGAAGTTGTAGCGCTGCATGTCGATCGACCACGACTTGTCGCCGACGATGTAGATGCCGTCGTCCACGCGGGAGATCAGCTCCTCGGTACTGGTGTCGCGGACGGGGTCGGGTTGCAGCGAGACGTTGGCCATCCGCTGGATCGGCACGTGGTGGGCCGAGTCCGCGTACGAGCAACCGTTGGATCGCTCCAGGCCCAGCCGCGGGGCGAACACCCGGTCCAGTTGATACCCGACCAGGATGCCGTCGCGAACCAGGTCCCACCGCTGCCCGGCGACCCCTTCGTCGTCGTAACCGACACTGGCCAGGCCGTGCGCTTCGGTGCGGTCACCGGTCACGTGCATGATCCGGGTCCCGTAGCGCAGCGTGCCCAGTTTGTCCGGCGTCGCGAACGAGGTGCCCGCGTAGGCGGATTCGTAGCCGATGGCGCGGTCGTACTCGGTGGCGTGGCCGATGGATTCGTGGATGGTCAGCCACAGATTGGTCGGATCGATGACGAGATCGGTCGGCCCGGCCTGCACGCTGGGCGCCTTCACCTTCTCGGCCAGCCACTCCGGGATCCGCGCGAGTTCGCCGTCCCAGTCCCGGATTCCGTCGGCGCCGGTGACGTACTCCCACCCGCGGCCGGCCGGTGCGGCCAGCGTGCGCATCGTCTCGAACACTCCGGTCGCGGTGTCCACCGTAATGGCCTCGAGACTGGGATGCAGCCGGACCCGCTGCTGGGTGATCGACGACCCGGCGGTGTCGGCGTAGAAGGTCTGCTCCTTGACCTGCAGCACACTCGCGGTGACGTGATCGACCCCGTCGGCGTGCGACAGCCGCTCCGAATAATCCTGCAGCAGAGCGACCTTCTCGCCGGTCGGCACGCTGAACGGGTCGAGGTCGTAGTCGGAGACCCAACGCACGTCGGCGTAGCGCGGCTCGGGGGCGAGCTCGACGCGCTCCCGGTTGAGCGCGCGCAGCGTGGTGGCGACGGTGACCGCGGTGCGGGCCACCTCGGCGGCGATGTCGGGTGTGAGCGCGGCGTGTGACGCGAAACCCCAAGTGCCGTCCACGATCACGCGCACGGCGAAGCCGAGCTCGGTGCTGTCGGTGACGGCCTCCACGCGGCCGTCGCGCAATCGGATCGACTGGGTGACCAATCGGTGCACCCGGAGATCGGCGTGCTCGGCGCCGGCTGCCGCGGCCGCGCTGAGCGCGGCGCCGGCGAGCGCGGCCAGTGGAAGATCGAGGAACTCGGCGTCCACGTCTTTGGAAGTCGCGATGCTCACCCGCACCAACATAATGGGCGCAGCCGAACGACGTCTGCCGTAGCTCCGTTTCCGAGCCGGGCGAAGGTCGAGGCAGCCGCGTGGTGGGTGCGGCCGAACGACGTCTGCTGTAGCGGTTCTGGGCCGGGAGTAGACCGACGCAGCTGCGTGGTGGGTGCGGCCGAACGACGTCTGCTGTAGCGGTTCCGGGCCGGGAGTAGACCGACGCAGCTGCGTGGTGGGTGCGGCCGAACGACGTCTGCTGTAGCCCATTCCGGGCCGGACGCAGACCGACGCAGCTGCATGGTGGGTGCGGCCGAACGACGTTTGCTGTAGCCGTGCAGGGTCGGGCGGAGGTCGAGGCAGCCGCTGGTGGGTGCAGCCGGACGGTGTCCGCCGGTAGCCCGTGCCGGGCCGGGTGAAGGCCGTGACAGCCGCATGTTGGGGCCAGTCGGACGGAGTTCGCACCAGCTTGCGCCGGGCCGGGCGAAAGCGAGGCAGGCGCTTGATCGGCGACGCCGCGCAGGTGGGGTCGAGCGCGATTACGCCCCGTGCAAAGCTGCACTGGGTGCCTGTTTGCGTGGGATGCGCGGTGGCGCAGGGTGAACGGCACGCGGGACACCCGCGCTTACCGCGTGTTGCTCGCCGCATGCCGTACTGTGCCCGCGTGCCGCCATCCGCTCTCCGTGACCGCAAGCGCGAACGTACCCGCCGAGCCATCCTCGAAGCCGCAGCCGAACTGTTCGAAACCAGCGGCTACGAGGACACGACGGTGGCCGACATCGCCGCCGCTGCGGACGTCGGCACGCGGACGTTCTTCAACTATTTCGGCAGCAAGGAAGAGCTGCTCTTCCCGGAATCCGACGAGCGGGTGCGCGCCGCGGTGGCCGCAATCGCCAGCAGGCGCCCCGGAGAGCGTCCGGTGGAGGTCTTGCTGCGCGCGTTGCGCGCCGCGGGCGACAACCCGGGCGAACACCTCATCGACGACCTTTCCGCCCGGATCGCGGCGCTGCGCGCCAAGGTCTCGCGAACCGTGCCCGCGGTGAGCGGCCGCGCCGCGCACG
The DNA here is from genome assembly GCF_036346875.1 of Nocardia sp. NBC_00508. NCBI lineage: Bacteria > Bacillati > Actinomycetota > Actinomycetes > Mycobacteriales > Nocardiaceae > Nocardia > Nocardia sp. NBC_00508. Next base: position 6,511,950 of record NZ_CP107852.1, read on the forward strand.
CCCAGCTGGTCGCGCAGCGCGAGATCGCCAGGCAGCTGCACGGCGCGTTCCCTGCCGAACTCGACGAGGTGGGCGCCGCCGCGCTGGTCGGCGCGGTGGTCGGAGCGGTGTCGGGTGCGCTGACCGTGTTGTTCCAGCAGCCGGTCGCCGGTGCCGAGGAGGGCGAGCGTCTGCACCGCCGAATTCACGAGACCACGTCGCGCGTGCTGCAACCCTGGCTGGCCACCCATCACGTCGAACCGGTGGGCTGATCAGCCGAACTGCTGCCAGCCCAACCGGATCACCATCGCGATCACCACCACCAGCAGCACGACGCGCACGAATTCGGCGCCCTTCCGCAGCGCCATCCGCGACCCGATCACCGCACCGAGCACATTCGCCGCGGCCATCGCCGCACCGAGCGCCCAGAGGATGTGGCCGGTGGCTCCGAAGAAGAGCAGGGCGCCGATGTTCGAGCCGCAGTTGAGCACCTTGGCCATGGCCGCGGCGCGCACGAACTCGGTGCCGAGCAGGGTGGCGAAGGTGATGATCAGAAAGGTTCCGGTGCCGGGTCCGAGCAGACCGTCGTAGAACCCGATCAGCCCCGCCGCCAGCGCCACCGTGAGGATGACCTTGCGCCGCGTTGGCGGGTGGGTGGCCAGCGTGAGGCCGATCGACGGACGTACCGTGACGAAGATCGCGACACCCACGAGCACCACCATCACGATCGGAATGAACAGCTCGCGGTCGATCAGCGAGACCGCGGCGGCGCCGCCCACCGCCGCCACGGCGGCGATCACCGCGGCGGGCAGCAGCACCCGCCAGCGCATCGGCACCTTGCGCGCGAAGGTCGCCACCGCGGCGCTCGTGCCGGCGACCGAGGCGAGCTTGTTGGTGCCGAGCGCGGTCTGCGGCGCGATGCCGGGCGCCACCACGAACAGCGTGGGCAGGATGATCAGCCCGCCGCCGCCCACCACCGCGTCCACCCACCCCGCAGCCGTCGCCGCCGTCAACAGAACCGCCCAGTCACCGATCTCCACCCCTGTCAGACAACCAGACCGCCGGACCGCGCGCCGATCCGGCGTCCGCGCCCGGTTGGGCCAACGCCGCCGTGCTCGGCCGGATCCTGTCCAGTCGTGGGGTGCTGGTCCGGGATCCGGACGCACCGCTTGGACCGCATCGACACCGTCGTCATCGACAACGACGCGCTCACCTCGCACAGGACCGGCGAGTGCGGTGTCGGGCGCGTGATCATCTCGCTGACCGCGGTGCCCAGCTGCCGCCCCGAGTACCGGACGTCCATCGAGTCGATCACCCGTCGCGGCCTTCGATCGCAGTCTGCGGACAGGACAGCGTCGTCACGCCGGTGCTGCCGAGAGCGGCGCCTGCGCCGGAAATCGTGTGAGGACCATTCGGCATACCGCTCTGGCGTCCGCCGGGTCGGCGTGGCCGCGTGCCGGGCGCACCTAGGCTGAACCCGTGCGTCGGTTCAGCCTGTGGCTTCGTGGCCAGCCCATCGTCGCCGATTCGATGCTGGCGGCGGTGCTTCTGGTGCTCGAGGTCGTCGGGGTCGGCAACGCACACAACAAGCTCGCCTACCTGGCCATCGGCGTGCTGCTTCCGCTTCCGGTGGTGTTGCGCCGGGTGTACCCACGGACCATGGCGGTCGCCACGCTGGCGCTGGCGCTGGCCGTGTCGCTGGTGGGTTTCCTGACCGAGGAGGACGCCGACCACATCGCGCTGCTGTCGGTGGGCATCATGCTCTACACGCTGGTGGCCTACGTCGGGCGGCGCGAGGGACTGTTGTTCGGGCTCGGCCTGGTGGCGGATCTCATGCTCTCGAGCGCGGCGATGGGCCGGCCCTCCGGGTCCGACATCATCTTCACGGCCATGTACTACGCGCTGTGCTGGACGCTCGCGGAGTTCATCGGCGCTCGGCACGCCTACGACGCCGAGGTCGCCGCGCGTCTCGCGGTCGCCGACAACGACAAGGAGCGCCGTGCGCACGACGCCGTCTCGGCCGAACGCACGCGCATCGCCCGGGAACTGCACGACGTGGTCGCGCACGCGGTGAGCGTGATCATCGTGCAGGCAGACGGCGCGAGGTACGCGCTGCGCCGCGACCCGGACGCGGCCGAGCAGGCGCTCACCACCATCGCGAGCACCGGCCGCGAGGCGCTGCGCGAACTGCGCAGAACCGTGGCCCTGCTGCGCACCGAGCACGCGCCCGACCAGCTGCCCCAGCACGGCACCGCGGGCATCGCCAAGGCCGTGGAGATGATGCGCGGCACCGGTCTCGCCGTGGAACTCGAGCTGACCGGCGAACTGGACGACATCGCTCCCGAGGTCAGTCTCGGCGTGCTTCGCATCGTGCAGGAATCGCTGACCAACACGCTGCGGCACGCCGGCCCGCACCCGAAAGCGTGGGTGCGGGTGCGCCGCGCCGACTCCGATGTGTTGATCGACGTCACCGACAGCGGCGGGCTGCCGCTGCATGAACCGGCCACCCGTATCGAGGGCAGCGGGCTCGGGTTGGTCGGGATGCGCGAGCGCGTCGCCGTACTGGGCGGCAGTCTGGACGTGGGCCCCGCCGCCGATGGCGCCTGGCGAGTGCACGCGAGCATTCCGCTACGCCCGGGCCCGGCGGAGTGAGCCGGGCTCGGTGTCGGTCGCGCGGCATGTAACCACTGTGCCTGAGAGGGATTCGGACACCGAGGCAACCGAGGACCGCGCGGACGGGATCATCGCGCCGGGACGCCGGGACGCCGGGACGCGGAAGCGCCCACGTTACATTGGGGGCGTGCCGATCACCGTTCTCGTAGTCGATGACCAGGAACTCATGCGTATGGGGTTGAAGATGGTGCTCGGCGCGCACCCCGATATCGAAGTGATCGGCGAGGCGGCCAACGGCGCTGCCGCGGTCGCCAGGGCAGCCGAGCTGCGGCCCGACGTCGTGCTGATGGACGTGCGGATGCCGGTTGTCGACGGCGTCGCCGCCACCAGCCGCATCGTGGAGGCAGGGTACGGCAGCCGGGTGCTGGTCATGACGACCTTCGACCTCGACGAGCACGCACTCGGCGCGCTGCGTGCGGGGGCGAGCGGATTCCTCTTGAAGGACACCCCGCCGGAGGACCTCGTCTCGGCCATCCGCAGTGTCGCCGCGGGTGACGCGGTGGTCTCTCCGAAGGTGACCAAACGCCTGTTGGACCGGCTCATCGCGGAAGATCCGGCGCGCACCCGCGATCCAGGTGTGCTCGATGTGCTCACCGCCCGCGAGCGCGAGGTGCTCGAGCAGATCGCGGCAGGGCGCTCCAACGCCGAGATCGCCGAGCAGCTGTACCTCTCCGAGGCCACGGTCAAGACACACGTCGGCCGGGTGCTCACCAAACTCGGTCTGCGGGATCGGGTTCAGGCGGTCGTCCTGGCCTACGAAACCGGCCTGGTGCGCCCAGGCGGCTGACCAGGGGGCGGATCTCAGAGTCTTATCAGGCAGACCGGGAGAAAAACGCGGGTGCCGGACGTTGACCGGGGTAGATCGTCCGAAGGGATCGCCATGGCCGCGTTGTTGTTCGTGCTGTACGTCGTCGTCGAGATCGCCGCGCTGGTCGCGGTCGGCCAGCTGATCGGCGTCATGCCGACGATTCTGGTGCTGATCGCCGGGTCGGCCGCGGGCATGCTGCTGGTCGGCTCGCAGGGGCGTCGGGTGTTCGAGCAGTTCCGGCGGGCCGGTCGCGGAGAAGTCGCGCCGGGCACCGCCGTGGCCGACGGCGCGCTGGTCGCCACGGGTGGCGTGCTGATGTTCGTGCCCGGCCTGGTCACCTCACTGCTCGGTCTGCTTCTGCTGCTGCCCCCGACGCGGTTTCTGGTGCGTCCGCTGGTCACGGCGTTCGCGGCGCGGCGCTTCGGCAGGCTCGCCGCCGCCGCGCCCTATCGCGGCGTGGTCATAGACGGCGATGAGGTGATCGACGGCGTCGTGGTGCGGCAGTGGTACGACGACGGGCAGGGCGATGCCCGCCGCGTCATCAACCCGTCCTGAGGGGAAGTCGCCGACGCCTGGTTCCGTGCGGCGCGCCGAAGGGCTATCGTGGCGCGATGGCCACCGAGCAACTCACCGTCACGGTGAGCGAGGAGCTGGCCGCCGCGGTCCGACGCGCGGCGGCCAGTGCGGGACAGTCGATTTCCGGATTCACGGCCGCTGCGCTGCGGCTGGAGCTGATCGCCATGGAGGCGGGCTGCCGGTCCACGGCGGCGGGCGGAACCGGCAGCGCGCCGCCGGAGTACGCGGAGGTGATGACGGTGCTGGCGCAGCAGGAGGATCTGGCGCGCCGGCCTGTACTGAACGGCTGACCGAAACCGCCGGATCGGGCATACGGCAGACTGGTGCTCCGTGAGTACCCAGTTGCTGACCGGCGGCCGCTTCTACAGTGCGAGTTCACCCGACGCCACGGCCATGGCGGTGACCGACGGGACCGTGGTCTGGCTCGGCGCCGAGCAACCGGGACGCGCGCTGCACCCGGACGCGGAGGTCGTCGACCTCGACGGCGCCTTCGTCGCGCCCGCGTTCGTCGACCCGCACGTGCACGTCACGGCGCTCGGGCTGAAGCTGACCGGTCTCGACTTGTCGGGCGCCGCGTCGCTCGAACACTGCTTGCGGTTGCTGCGGGCGTCCGCCGCGGCACACCCGGACGGCGCCATCCTGGGTGACGGCTGGGACGAGACCAGCTGGCCGGAGGGCAGGCCGCCCACCGTCGAGGAGATCGACGCGGCGGCGGGTGCCGGTCGTCACGTGTACCTCTCGCGCGTGGACGGGCACTCCGCCGTGGCGTCCTCGGCACTGCTGGCCACGCTGGCCGCACTGAACTCGGCCGACGGATTCACCCGGGGTGAGCCGGTGCGCGCCGCAGCCCACCATCTGGTGCGTGCCGCCGCGCTCACGAGTCTGTCCAGGGCGCAACGGGATCGGGCCCGCGCCGCGGCCTTGGACCACGCCGCCGCGCGTGGGATCGTCGCGGTGCACGAATGCGCGGGTCCGGAAATCGCTGGGCGCGCCGACCTTCGCGAACTGCTCGAATTCGACCACGGCGTGCAGGTCCGGGCCTATTGGGGTGAGGTGGTGCGCAGCGCCGAACAGGCTCGCGCCTTGGTCGAGGAACTCGGCGTGCACGCCCTGGGCGGCGACCTGTTCGTAGACGGCTCCTTCGGGTCGCATACGGCGTGGCTTCGTGCGCCCTACGCCGACGAGCACGGTTGCGGCCGAAGCTATCTCGATGCCGTGACAATTGCCGATCATGTCCGTGCCTGCACCGTCGCGGGAATTCAGGCCGGGTTCCACGCGATCGGCGACGCCGCCATGGACGCGCTCGTCGCGGGTGTCGAGCGGGTGGCCGACGAACTCGGCGGGCCCGCCGTCGCCGCGCTCGGGCACCGAGTCGAGCACGCCGAGCTGATCGATGCGGAGCACATCGCGAAACTCGCGCGCTGGGGCGTAATCGCCAGTGTGCAGCCGGGATTCGACGCGGCTTGGGGCGGACCGGACGGCATGTACGCCGCGCGGCTCGGCGCCGAGCGCGCCGCGACCCTGAACCCGTTCGCCACCATGGCCGCCGCCGGCGTCGCCCTCGCGATCGGCTCCGACGCCCCGGTCACCGCCCTCGATCCATGGGCGGCGGTGCGGGCGGCATCCAACCATCGCACCCCCGGCCACGGTCTGTCGCCGCGCGCCGCCTTCGCCGCGGCGACGCGCGGCGCCTGGCGGGCGGGCGGGGTCCGCGACGGTGTGGCGGGCACGCTGGTGCCGGGTGCTCCCGCGTCCTACGCGATCTGGGATGCCGACGAGCTCGTCGTCGCCGCTGCCGCCGACTCGGTGCAGCGCTGGTCCACCGACCCTCGCTCGCGCGTGCCGGGATTGCCTGCGCTGGAACCTGATTCACCGCTGCCGACGTGCCTGCGCACCGTGCACCGGGGAACGACGATCTATGCGGCATGACCGAGTCCGCGTGGAGCCGACGCCGGAACTCGCCGGTCGCCGGCCGGGCATTTCGGTGCGTGACGGGCGAGATTCGCGGGGATCGCGGCGGCACGGCTCGACCGTTTGCTCGCGCAGGTGTGCGCGCACTGTTCGCACGGCTTCGGCGCGGCGGCTCCGACCGCTGCTTCGGCGTCCAGAACGCGGGACGAGGCCGGTCATCGCCGGCGGCCGCGCCGCGGCCATCCCGAGCCCTCGTGCTACAGCCCAGCGGTATGGATCGTCCGCGCGTTGGACGCCGGTCGAGCCTGCTGAGAGGCGGGCGGTGACCGAGCGGCAGACGTCCGCTGGCCCGCGTACATCCGCTGTGCGGTGGATATTCGCCGAGCGGGAGAAGCCAGGTCGATCCGGCCCTCGATGCACTTACGACGTGCACCGAGATCCCCGCTCCGCTGGGCGCGGCACTCAGCGGCGTCGCCGCACTCTCCGGCGGCATCGGGGCGTGCGGGGGATATGGGCCGTGTCGAAAGCGTCGGCCATGCGGCAGGCCGTGGCGGGGCCATGGTTGGTGTTCGAGCAACGGCGGATGCCAGATGAGATGGAGGCGTTCGCCGAGCGCAGGGAGTCGGATAAGCGACGGACGTCGGCCGACTGGCGGACGGCGGCACACACAGTGGGTGCCGGCCTCCCGGCGGCCTGTGGTGGCCCCTGCGCTTCGCTCTGCGAGCGTCCGGTGTGGCGTACGTCGGCCGAGTGGCGGATGGCGGCCGAATGGCGGACGGTAGCGGGGTGATGGTGCATGAGCGGGTAGCGGGATGGGGGCGGTCGCTGTCGGCCGCGGTGCGCGCACGTCCGGCGCCGGCGCGCTCGGGGGCGGCGATCCTCGCCGGCCTGCTGCTGTTCGGCAGCTTCCCGCCCCGGCCGTGGTGGTTCCTCGCGCCGCTGGGTATCGCGGTGCTCACTCTCGCCGTCCGCGGCGACGGGCGCCTCCGGGCGGGCTTCGGCTACGGATTTCTGGCCGGCTGGGCGTTCTTCCTCCCGTTGCTGCCGTGGACCGGCATCTACGTCGGACCGCTGCCGTGGATTGCGCTGTCCACCGCCTGCGCGGTCTTCGTGGGCGTATTCGGTCTGCTCGCCCGGCTCGTCGGCACGCTGCCCGGCTGGCCCCTCTGGGTGGCGCTGGCGTGGACCACTGCCGAGCTGGGCCGGTCCAGCTTCCCCTTCGGCGGATTTCCCTGGGGCCGTTTGGCATTCGGCCAAGCCGACGGCTGGTTCCTGTCGCTGGCGGCGGTCGGCGGCGCACCGCTGGTCGGATTCGCGGTGGCGCTCACCGGAACCGGCGCCGCGGCACTGATATCGCTGCTCTGGTCGCGTCGTGCGTCCGGTGGTGCGCTCGGAGCCGCCGTATCGGCCGCCGACGTCGAGTCCGGGACGCCCGGCCCCATCGCGGTCCGCGCGACCCGACTCGGGTATGCCGCGGCAGTCCTCGCCATAGCTCTCATGCCTGTTGCCGGACTGCTGCTGCGCGCCGCCTTGCCCGATCCGGAGGCGGGCGACCGAACGGTCACGGTCGCCGCGATCCAAGGGAGCGTGCCGCGACTCGGCCTGGATTTCAACGAACAGCGGCGCGCCGTCCTGGACAACCACGTGCGGCGCACCGAGGAGTTGGCCGCGGACGTCGCGGCGGGCCGCGTACCGCGACCCGACGTGGTGATCTGGCCGGAGAACTCCTCGGACATCGATCCGCTGCGCAACCCCGATGCCGCCGCCCTGATCACCTCGGCTTCCGAGCGGATCGGCGCACCGATCCTGGTCGGCGCGGTGCTGGTCAATTCGGACCGGACCACCACCAACTCGGTGATGGTGTGGAACGGCGCGGCGGGCCCCGGCGAGCGTCACGACAAGAAGATCATCCAGCCCTTCGGTGAGTACCTTCCGATGCGCGGGTTCTTCCGGCTCTTCTCCGAATACGCCGATCGCGCGGGATATTTCGTGCCGGGCAAGGGCGACGGCGTGGTACGCGCCGCCGGTATCGACATCGGCGTCGCCACCTGCTACGAGGTGGCCTTCGACAGGTCGTTCGAAGACGCGATGCGCGCGGGAGCCGAGTTGCTCACGGTGCCCACCAACAACGCTACCTTCGGTGACAGCGAGATGACGTATCAGCAACTGGCGATGTCGCGCATCCGTGCCGTCGAGCACGGCAGGGCGCTGGTCGTCGCGGCCACCTCGGGCGTCAGCGCGATCATCGCCGCCGATGGCAGCGTGCAGCAGGAAACGGCGTTGTTCGTGCCCGCCGCTCTGGTCGCGGAGCTCCCCGTGCGCGACGACAACACGCTTGCCACGCGAATAGGCCCGGCACCGGAGCGGGTTTTCGCTATGCTGACCGCTGCCGCCGTATCGGCCGCGATCCTCCGGCGGCGATCCACACGCAAGGATGATTCGACCGGCCACTCTGTCGTCACCGGTCGAACAGCAGTCCAGCAGAACCCGCATTAACCGAACACTCGGTATGTTCTTGCCCCCCACTTGCCCCGGAAATAGTGGGGCGGTGTTGCGTTGCGCGGCGTTAGCCCGATAACTCCACTGATCGGCGCAGTAGCATCGAACAGTCTGGTCCGGCCCGGCATTTCCGTAGGTTCGACCTAGTTGAGTCGCAATGGTTGCGGAAATGTAACCAACCAAAATTGCCTTCTGCCAAGGGCGTTGGATGTGAAACAAATCCAAAACGCTGGCAATCCGGCTGATGTGATGCTCCGAATCATAGGGCGTGGATCACGTCCTACGGCTGGCGCGCGTGCGCTTGCTGTGGTGGTGCTCGGGGAGTTGCGTCAACAGCGGCAGAACGGAGTGATTGATGAGTTCATTGGCCACGGATCGCGTCGACCAATGTTCATCCGGCGAATTTTCGGCACAACCGTTTGCTCTGTCACCCGCACAGACGGCCCTCTGGTACGCGCAGCGCATCCGCCCCGACGTACCGTTGACCATTTCGCAATACGTCGAGCTCCACGGTGCTCTGGATGAGGGGCGGCTGCTCTACGCGATCGAGCGATTCGGTGCCGAGACCCAGGTCGGCCAGGTTCGCTTGGTGGAGGTCGACGGCACTCCGTACCAGCTCGTCGATCCGGTACACCGGCCCGGCTGGGCCCGTATCGACCTGCGCTCGGAGGCCGATCCGCACGCGGCGGCGCTGCGGTGGATGCACGAGCACACGAATTCGCCGATCGATCTGGAGCGCGACCCACTGACCTCCAACGCGGTGCTGCGGATCGGGGAGGCCGACTACATCTGGTATTCCTGCGCCCACCACATCGCCATCGACGGTTACGGCGCGATGAACGCGCTCACCCGCACCGCGGAGATCTACACGGCGTTGGAGAACCAGACCGAGCCGGTCGCCTCGCGTGCGACATCGCTGGCGGAGATCTACGCCGACGAGGCGCACTACCACACTTCCAGCCGGTTCCACAACGATCGCGAGTACTGGCTCGAGCAGCTGGCCGGAGCCGGCGAGCCGGCGAGCCTGGGCGGCGCCAGGCTCACCGCCGCCACGCACGACGCGGGTCGCAGACGCGCCACCGCTGTGCTGGACGACGAGCGCCACGCAGCGCTGGCCGCGGCGACCACCGCCGGTGACACGACCGACTCGTCGATGTTCGTCGCTGCGATGGCGGCCTACGTGCGGTCGGTCACCGGCAACCGCGACGTGGTCTTGAGCCTGCCGGTTTCGGCGCGCACCACGGTGTCATTGCGCCGCTCGGCGGGGGTGGTGTCCAACGTCGTGCCGATCCGGTTGCGGTTCGACGACTCGACCACGGTCGCCGACCTGGTGAAAGCGACCGAACTGCAGATCACCGGCGCCCTGCGCCACCAGCGCTACCGCCACGACGACATCCGGCGCGACAGCGGCTACTCCCGCGATGCGCGGGGATTCTTCGGCCCGATGGTCAACCTCATGCTGTTCCACAACGAGCTGCGGTTCGGCGGGCTGGTCGGCTCGATCCACGTGCTGGCCACCGGACCGGTCGAGGATCTGTCGATCAACATCTACAACGGAGCGGGCGACCGCATCCGCGTCGACTTCGAAGCCAACCCCCGGCTCTACGGCGATGCCGAGGTCAGCGTGCATCACGCACGCTACCTGGACTTCCTCGGCCGGTTCCTGGAGGCCGATCCGCAGACACCCGCCGAATCGCTCGTCGCGATCACCGCGGCCGAGCGAGAACGGGTCCTGTGCGCGTGGAACGCCACCGAGATGCCCAGGCAGGACGGCACGCTGCCGAGCCTGTTCGCCGAGCGCGTCGCCGCCGACCCGGACACGATCGCACTCGAATTCGGCCACGAGTCGCTGACCTACGCCGAACTCGACGCGCGCGCCAACCGCCTGGCCAGGCTGCTCATCGCGCGCGGCGCCGGGCCCGACACGACGGTCGCTTTGTGCCTGCGTCGCAGCCTCGATCTGGTCATCGGCATGTATGCGATCGTCAAGGCGGGGGCGGCGTACCTGCCGCTGGACCCCGAGCACCCGGCCGGGCGAATCGGGCAGATCCTGCGCCACGCCGAGCCGCTGTGCGTGCTCACCACGACCCACGACGAGCTCGACCTGCCGAAGGTCGCACCTCGGCTGGACATCGATACCGCGCGGGTATCCGGATTCGACGACGCACCGATCACCGACGCCGACCGCCGCGGCGAGCTGCGTCCCGATCACCTCGCGTACGTGATCTTCACCTCCGGCTCGACCGGAAAACCCAAGGGCGTCGGCGTGACCCACGCCGCGATCGTCAACCGCCTGCGCTGGATGCAGCACGAGTATCCGCTCGACCGCACCGATGCGGTGCTGCAGAAAACGCCGGCAACCTTCGATGTCTCGGTGTGGGAGTTCTTCTGGCCCTTGCAGATCGGCGCGCGGCTGGTCGTCGCCGCGCCCGACGGGCACCGCGACCCGGCTTACCTCGCCCGGGTCATCGCGGAAAAAGGGATCACCACAGCCCATTTCGTGCCCTCCATGCTTTCGGTGTTCGTCACCGAGGCCGACCTGTGCGGCTGCACCGGGCTGCGCCAGGTGTTCTGCAGCGGCGAGGCTTTACCCGCGGCCGCCGTCCGGGAGTTCTACGCGGCGTTGCCCGCTTGCGAGCTGCACAACCTGTACGGCCCCACCGAGGCCGCCGTGGACGTCACCTACTGGCCCTGCCCAGCGGACGCGAGCGGTGTGCCGATCGGCTCGCCGGTGTGGAATACCCAGACCTACGTACTGGATTCGCGGCTGCAGCCGGTCCCGCCCGGCGGGGTCGGCGAGCTCTACCTCGCCGGCGTGCAATTGGCCCGCGGCTACCTGAGACAATCCCGGCTGACCGCGGACCGGTTCGTGGCCAACCCGTTCACGCCGGGAACGCGGATGTATCGCACCGGTGACCTGGCGCGGTGGCAGGTCGGCCGCTCGGGCGACGAGCTCGGCGTGCTGGAATACCTGGGCCGCAGCGACTTCCAGGTCAAGATCCGCGGCCTGCGCATCGAACTCGGGGAGATCGAGGCCGCGCTACTCGACGACCCGGCCGTCGCCCGCGCGGTCTGCGTGGCGCATGCCGGGCGCACCGGGGACGAGCTGGTCGCCTACGTGGTCGCGGCGAAGCAGGCGGACGGCGATGCCCGCCTGGACACCGCCGCGCTGCTGACCGGCCTGCGGCGCACGTTGCCGGGTTACATGGTGCCCTCCGCGCTGATGCAGCTCGACGAGCTGCCGCTGAACGCCAACGGCAAGATCGATCGCAAAGCGTTGCCTGCGCCTGCCGTCGGCGTCCGCCCGATCCGGCCGGTGGCCGAGCCGCGCACCGAGGTGGAGCGGGTGCTCGCCAGCATCTTCGCGGAGGTGCTTGACACCGAGATCGGCGTCGAGGACAGCTTTTTCGAGATGGGCGGGAACTCGCTCATCGCCGCGCGGGCGGTGGCCAGGATCAACGCCGCACTGGGCACCGCGCTGACCATCCGCGATCTGTTCGAGGCCGCGACCATCGCGGCGCTCACCCAGCGTTTCGCCATGCAGACCTCCGACGCGTCGTCGCCGCGGCTGGCGCCCACCGAGCGGCCGGACCGGATCCCGCTGTCGCAGGCGCAGCAGCGGTTGTGGATCCTCAACCGTTTCTCCGAGCACGCCGCCGCGTACAACATGCCGCTGGCCGTCGAGGTCGACGGTCCGCTCGATGTGGCGGCGCTGCGCGCGGGCCTGGTGGACGTCATCGAACGGCACGAGAGCCTGCGCACCACCTTCCCGGAGTCGCCGGAGGGGCCCTACCAGCTGATCCACCCGGCCGACGCGATTCCGCTGATGCTCGACCCGATCGAAGCCGCAGGCGCCGACGTGGCCGCGCTGGCCACCGAATACGCCGGCTACGGTTTCGACCTGCGCAGTCAGGCCCCGATCCGGGTCGCGCTGTACCGCACCGGACCGCAGCAGCACGTGTTCCTCATCGTGCTGCATCACATCTGCGGTGACGGCTGGTCCATCGCGCCGCTGGCCCGGGACCTGATGACCGCGGTGTCCGCACGTGCGAACGGCGTCTCGCCGCAGTGGACGAATCTCCCGGTGCAGTACGCCGATTTCGCGCTCTGGCAGCGGGAACTGCTCGGCGAGGAGTCCGATCCGGCCAGTGCGCTCAGCCGCCAGCTGACGCATTGGCGCTCGGCGCTGTCCGGGCTGCCCGACCAGCTCGACCTACCGCTGGACCGGACGCGCCCGCTGCACAGGTCCACTGTCGGCAGCCGGGTCGAGTTCACCATTCCGTCCGAGATCCGCCGTGCCGCAGTCGAGCTGGCGGCCAGCCGGGGCGTGAGCATGTTCATGGTGCTGCACGCGGCCCTGGCCACGTTGCTGTCGCGGCTGTGCGCGAGCGGGGACATCGCGATCGGCACGCCCATCGCGGGCCGTTCGGACCCGGCACTTGACGATCTGGTCGGCATGTTCGTCAACACGCTGGTGCTGCGCACCGCGGTCGACCCGGCCGCGGGCTTCGATCGCATGCTCGACGTGGTCCGCGAGGCGGACCTCAACGCCTTCGCCAACGCCGACGTGCCGTTCGAGCGCCTGGTCGAGGTGGCCAACCCGGAGCGCTCCCCGTCCCGTCACCCGCTGTTCCAGGTGATGCTGTCCTACGATCACGCGCCGGATCTGCGCATCGACCTGCCCGGTGTGCGCGCTCACGTGCTGCCGATCGCCACCGACATCGCGAAGTTCGACCTGCAGCTGGTCGTGCACGACGACACCGGCGACGGACCGCTCTCGGCCGAATTCGGCTACGCCACCGATGTTTTCGACCAGAAGACGGTGCGGTCGTTCGCGCGCCGGTTCGTCGCGGTGCTGAGCGGGGGCGTGGCCGCGCCCGAGCTGGCCGTGGGTGACCTGCCCATCCTGGACCGCAAGGAAACCGAAAACCTGGTGCCGCTCGGTGGCTCGCCGGCCGAGCCGCCGATCACCCTGGCCAAGTTGCTCACCGACACGGCCGTCCGGGTGCCGGACGCGGTCGCGGTCCGCTACCTCGGCACCAGCACCACCTACCGGGAACTCGACGAGCGGTCGAACACGTTGGCGCGCGCCCTGATCGACCATGGCGCGGGCCCCGAGATGGTCGTCGCGATCGCACTACCGCGCGGCCTGGACGCCATCACCGCCGTGTGGGCTGTCGCGAAAACCGGTGCCGCCTATGTGCCGATCGACCCGAGCTACCCCGGTGAGCGGATCGCGCACATGATCGGGGACTCCGGCGCGATGGTCGGCCTGACCGACTCCGCGAGCCTGGCTGCCATGCCCGCCTGGCCGGCGCCGCAGGGCAAGCACCGCAAATCGCACGTCGACTGGCTGGTGCTCGGCTCCGACGACCTGGCCGCCGAACTCGCCGGCTATCCGGCGGACCCGATCACCGACGCCGAGCGGCACCAGCCGATGCGGGTGAGCCAACCGGCCTACTTCATCTACACCTCCGGTTCCACCGGCACGCCCAAGGCCGTCGTCGTCACCCACGCGGGCATCGCCTCGCTGGCCGCCGAGCAGACCTACCTGTTCGGCCTCTCCGATTCGGCGCGCACGCTGCACTTCTCCTCGCCCAGCTTCGACGCGTCGGTCCTGGAGCTGCTGCTCGGCTTCGCTGCCGGCGCCACCATGGTGATCGCCCCCGCGGGCATGTACGGCGGCGCCGAACTGGCCGGACTGCTGCGCGAGGAGCGGGTGACCCACGCGTTCGTCACGCCCGCCGCCTTGGGCACCGTGCCGAACGAGGGACTCGACGAGCTCGAGGCGGTCATCGTCGGTGGTGACGCCTGTTCCGAGGAACTGGTCGAGACCTGGACCGCCGGGCATCGCATGCACAACATGTACGGTCCGTCGGAAGCCACCGTCGCGGCGACCGCGACCGGGCCGATGCTGCCGGACCGTCCGGTGCCACTCGGTATGCCGGTGCGCGGGATGCGGCTGTTCGTGCTGGACAATCGCTTGCACCCGGTGCCGCCGGGCACGCCGGGCGAACTGTATGTATCCGGTCCCGGCGTGGCCCGCGGTTACCACGGCCGTTTCGGCCTGACCGCGCAACGGTTCGTGGCGAACCCACACGGCAGGCGCGGCGAGCGGATGTACCGCACCGGCGATCTGGTGGTCATGGAGCGCCCGGGGCAGCTGCGCTTCCTCGGACGCGCCGACGACCAGATCAAGATCCGCGGTTTCCGCATCGAGCTGCACGAGGTCGACCACGCGCTGCGCATGCATCCCGGCGTCCGCTTCGCGCTGACCATGGTGCACACCGACGAGCACGGCCAAGTGCGGCTGGCGTCGTACGTGACGGCCGACCGGCCGGTCGAGCCGAAAGCCGTGCTGGAGACCGCGCGCCAGCGGCTGCCGGGCTACATGGTGCCCGCGTCGATCGCCGTGCTGGACGAAGTTCCGGTCACTCCGGCGGGCAAGCTGGACCGAAAGGCGTTGCCGGAACCGGTGTTCGCGGCTCCTGGCAGCTCCCGCGCGCCGAGCACCGAGCTGGAGTTGCGGGTCGCGGGCGTGTTCGGCGGCATCCTCGGCCGCCCGATCACCGGCGCCGAGGACAGCTTCTTCGATCTCGGCGGCAACTCGCTGCTGGCCACCCGGCTGGCCGCCGCGATTCACGCGAAGTTCGGCGTGGAGCTGCCGGTGCGGTCGATCTTCGAGATGCCCACTGTCGCCGGGGTCGCCGAACAGTTGGCCGCGGCGCCCCGGACGCAGCGGCCGGCGCTGGCGGTGCGGACGCCGCGTCCGGGACGTATCCCATTGTCGCTGCCACAGCAACGGCTGTGGTTCCTCAACAGATATGCTCCCGAATCGAGCGCGTACAACATCGCTTTCGTGATCCGCATCGCCGGTGAGCTGGACGTGCCTGCCTTGCGTGCCGCACTCACCGACCTGGTGCAGCGACATGAAGTGCTGCGGACCATCTTCCCGGAGGACGCCGACGGCGCCCAGCAGGTCGTGCTGCCGGTCGAGCGGGCCGTGCCGGACCCGGTAGTGACCGACATCGATGACTCCGGTGCCAAGGCCGCACTGGAAGCTTTGGCGCACACCGGGTTCGATCTCACCAGGCAGACACCCGTGCGTCTGTCGTTGCTGCGCACCTCGCCCGAGCGCTATCTGATCGGCATCGTGCTGCATCACATCGCCGCCGACGGTTGGTCGCTCGGTCCACTGACCAGGGACCTGGCGGCCGCGTATGCGGCACGGCACGAGGGCGTTTCGCCGTCGTGGGCGCCGCTTCCGGTGCAGTACGCCGACTTCGGCCTCTGGCAGCGCGCCTGCCTCGGCGCGGAGGACGATCCGGCCAGTGTGGCGAGCACCCAGCTGGAGTACTGGCGGACCGCGCTGGCGGATATTCCCGATCAGCTGCCGCTGCCCTACGACCGCCCGCGCCCCATGGAGCCCACGCAGCAGGCCGGAACCGTGCGTTTCACGCTGCCCGAGCCGCTGCAGCGCAAGCTTTCCGCGATCGCCAGGGAGCAGGGCGCGAGTAAGTTCATGGTGCTCCGTTCGGCCTTCGCGGTGCTGCTGCGTTGTGTCACCGGCGGCCGCGACATCGTGATCGGCACACCGGTGGCGGGACGAACCGACACCAAGCTCGACGATCTGGTCGGCATGTTCGTCAACACGTTGGTGTTGCGTTCCGACGTCGACCCGGACCGTGGTTTCGCCGATCTGCTGCGCGCCGACCGCGACACCGAGCTGGCCGCGATGGCACACGCCGACATCCCGTTCGAGCGCATCGTAGAGGAACTCGGCCGCGAGACCCGCTCGTCAGGCCGTCACCCGCTGTTCCAGGTGGCCCTGAGTGTGCAGGACGGCCCGGTGCCTGCGCTGGAGCTGCCCGGCCTCGCGCTGCGTGCCGAGCCTTTGGATATCGCGCTGGCTAAATTCGACCTGGAGCTGCGCGTTTCGAATATCGGTTTCGACGCCGAGACCGATGCCGACACCGGCGATCCGGGTGGTGCCTTCGAATTCGTCTACGCCGCCGAGCTTTTCGACGCAGTGACGATCGAGACGCTGGCCGACCGATTCCTGCGGGTGCTCGCCGCCATCGCCGCCGACCCGCGCGTGCTGGTGCGCGACATCGACGCGCGCACCGACCACGAGCGCCGTACGCTCGCTCCTGCGCACGGCGGGCCGCCCGCCCCGCCGTGCACGCTGGCCGCCTATTTCACCGCCACCGCGCAGCGGCGTCCGCACAACACCGCGCTGTGCTTCGGCACCACGTCGCTGACCTACGACGAGATCGACCGGCGCTCGAACCAGTTGGCGCGCGCGCTGATCGCCCGCGGGCTCGGTCCGGGCGACCGGGTCGCGCTCGGGCTCATCCGCTCGATCGACTCCGTCGTGGCGATGCTGGCGGCGGCCAAGTCCGGCGCGACGTTCGTGCCGGTAGACCCGAAGTATCCCGCCGACCGCATCCGGCACATGCTCGCCGACTCCGGCTGCGCCATCGGCGTCACCGTCGCCGCACACGTGGAGCAGCTGCGCGCCGGGGGCCCGATGGGGCGCGACATCGAGTGGTTGCTGCTGGACCGCCCGGGATTCGCCGCCGAGCTGGCCGGGCACGACGACGCTCCGATCGACGATCGCGAGCGCACCCGTGCCCTCCAGGTGGCCGATCTCGCCTACCTGGTCTACACCTCCGGGTCGACCGGGACGCCCAAGGGCGTCGCGGTGCCCCACAGCGGTCTGTCCAACCTTGCCGACGAGATCCGCGACCGCATCGGCGTCGACGAGCATTCCCGAACCCTGCATTTCGCCACGCCGAGCTTCGATGCGGCGATCCTGGATCTGCTGATCGCCTTGGGTGCCGGTGCGGCGATGGTGATCTGCCCGACGGATATCTACGGCGGCGACGAACTGGCCGCCCTGATGGAACGCGAGCGGATCAGCCACGGCTTCATGACCCCGGCCGCGCTCGCCACCATCGACCACGAACGCTGGCCGTTGCCGCAGGTGCGCGCGCTCATGGTCGGCGGCGAGGCGCTGGCGCCGGATCTGGTGGCGCGCTGGGCGTCGGGACGGTTGATGTGCAACGTCTACGGCCCGACCGAGACCACGGTCGTCATCACCATCTCCGGTCCGATGCGCAGCAGCGAGCAGATCACCATCGGCAGCCTGGTGCGCGGCGCCAGGGGACTGGTGCTCGATGAGCGGTTGCGGCCGGTGCCGGTCGGCGTGCCCGGTGAGCTGTACCTCGCCGGGCACGGTGTGGCTCAGGGCTACCTCGACCGATTCGGGCTCACCGCGACGCGATTCGTGGCCGACCCGTACGGTCCGCCCGGTGCCAGGATGTACCGGACCGGTGACGTGGTCCGCTGGAACGCCGCGGGCGAGGTGGTCTACCTCGGCCGCAGCGACCACCAGGTGAAGCTGCGCGGTTTCCGCATCGAACTCGGCGAGATCACCGCCGCGCTCGGTGACCATCCGTCCGTGCGGTACGCGCACACCGAGGTGCGCCGCATCGCGGGCGCCGACCGGATCGTCGCCTACGTCCAGCCCGCGGACCGTGCGCCCGGGGTGGACGTCGAGACACTGCGTGCCTTCGTCGCCCGCCGTCTGCCCGTGCACATGGTGCCCGCCTGCATCACCGTGCTGGACACCATCCCGCTGACCCCGGTCGGCAAGCTGGACATCAAGGCGCTGCCGGAGCCCCGGTTCACCGCGGACGCGGGCGGGCGCGAACCCCGGACGGAGTCGGAGCGGCTGGTCGCCGCGGTGATGGGTGAGCTGCTCGGCGCGGACGGCGTGAGCGCCGAGGACAGCTTCTTCGACATCGGCGGAAACTCGCTGCTGGCAACGCAGCTCGTCGCCAGGCTGGCCGCCGCGACGAACGTGCGGCTCGCCGTGCGGACCGTGTTCGCAACGCCGACGGTCTCCGCTCTCGCCGAGCTGCTGGACGCAGGCGCCCAGCCCGACGAGGGACGTCCCGCACTGGTGCGCCGGAGCCGTCCGGAGCGGATCCCGCTGTCGGCCGCGCAGCGGCGGCTGTGGTTCCTCAACCGATTCAACGCGGGCGGGGCCGCGGATCGGTCGGCGGGTGCGTACAACATCCCGCTCGTGCTGCGTATGACCGGCCGTTTGAACGTCGACGCACTGGTCTCCGCACTGCACGCGGTGCAGGCCAGGCACGAGACGCTGCGGACGGTGTTCCCGGAGACCGACGGCGCGCCCTTCCAGGTGGTCCTCGATCCGGCCGATGCGGCGATCGCGCTGTCTCGCGCGACGGTGCCGCACGACCAGGTCGAGGCCACCGTACGCCGTTTCGCCGCACCGGGATTCGACCTCGCCACCACCGTTCCGATTCGCGCGGCGCTGATCTCCGTTGCGGCCGGCGGCGCCGCCGTTCCGGGCATGTCCGAGCAGCACGTCCTGGTGCTGGTCGTGCACCACATCGCGATGGACGGCTGGTCACTCGAGCCGGTGGCCGCCGATATCGCCGTCGCGTACCGCGCAGCCTGCGCGGGCGTCGCGCCCGACTGGGCCGAGCCCGAGGTCCAGTACGCCGATTACACCCTCTGGCAGCAGGACGTGCTCGGCACCGAGGACGATCCGGACTCGGTGGTGAGCGGGCAGCTCGACTACTGGCGGCGGACCCTGGACGGCATCCCCGAGTTGCTGTCCGTCCCGGCCGACCGGCCACGCCCGCCCACGCCGTCCTACCGGGGTGGCACCGTCGAATGCACGGTGGACCCGGTCACCCACCGCGAACTGCAGATGATCGCGGGCAGCAACAATGTCAGCCTGTTCATGGTGCTGCACGCCGCGCTCGCGGTCCTGCTGCACCGGATGACCGCCACCGACGACGTCACCATCGGCTCTCCGATCGCGGGCCGTGGTCACCCAGCACTGGACCGGATGGTCGGCATGTTCGTCAACACGCTGGTGCTGCGCACGCGGATCGACCCCGGTGCCCGGTTCACCGATCTCCTGCACGCCGTGCGGGAGACCGACCTGGACGCCTTCGCCCACGCGGACCTGCCGTTCGAGCGCCTCGTGGAGGTACTCAACCCGGCCAGATCCCAGGCGCACCACCCGATGTTCCAAGTGATGTTGTCGGTCCGCAACGAGCCGGTCGGCGGTCTCGACCTGCCGCGGCTGCACATAGAGTCGACCGACCTGGACACCGGAATCGCCAAGTTCGACCTCCAGTTCACGCTGACCGAAGCGCAGACCGCGCACCGCGATCCGGCCGGCATCAGCGTCGCGGTGAACTACGCGACCGATCTGTTCGACGAGTCGACCGCACAGCGGCTCGGCAGGCGACTGACCCGGCTGCTCGCGGCCATCGCAGCCAACCCGACCACCGCGGTCGGCGATCTGGAACTGCTCGATCCCGCCGAATGGTCGGGACTTGCTCCGGTGCGCGGTGCGAAGCCGGACCGCCCGGTCACCTTCCCCGAGGTGTTCGAGCAGGCGGCGAACGTCGACCGCGGGGCGGTCGCCTTGATCTCCGATGGCACCGAGGTGACCTACGGCGCGCTTGATCGCTGGACCAACCGGCTGGCGCGCGTGCTCATCCGGCGCGGCGTAGGCCCGGAAACCCTGGTGGCGCTGGGTATTCCGCGTTCGGTCGAGTCGGTGGCCACGGTGCTCGCGGTGGCCAAGGCCGGGGCGGCGTTCGTTCCGGTCGACCCGCTCTACCCGCAGCAGCGCATCGCGCACATGCTGTCGGATTCCGGTACGGCCCTGGGCATCACGCTGTCGAACTATCGCGGCGAGCTGCCCGAGGGCACCGAGTGGATCGTGCTGGATGACCCGGCGTTCCGCGGGCTGGTGCTCGATGCTCCGGACGCGCCGATCACCGATGCCGAACGCCTCGCGCCGCTGCGGATCGATAACCCGGCCTACGTGGTCTACACCTCGGGTTCGACCGGCACGCCGAAGGGCGTCGTGGTCACCCACGGCGGGTTGTCCAACTTCGCCGCCGAGACCGCGCAGCGGTTCGATGTCGAGCCCACTTGTCGCGTGCTGCACTTCGCGACACCGAGCTTCGACGCCGCGATGCTCGATCTGCTGCTCGCCCTCGGCGGCGCGGCGGCCCTGGTGATCACGCCCCCGGGGGTGGTCGGCGGCGACGACCTGCGGCGAGTGTTCGTTCAGGAGCGGATCACGCACGCGTTCATCACTACCTCCGCTCTCGGCACGGTCGACCCCACCGGGGTCACCGAGTTGCAGCACGTGCTGGTCGGTGGCGAGGCGTTGCCGCCGGACCTGGTGACCAGGTGGGCACCCGCCCGCAAGCTGTACAACGTGTACGGACCCACCGAGACCACCATCGTCACGGTGATCTCGGAGCCGATGGAGCCGGGCGAGCCGATCACCATCGGCGGACCCATCCGCGGCGTCAACGCGACCATCCTCGACGCGCGCTTGCATCCGGCACCCCTCGGGGTCACCGGTGAACTGCATCTCGCCGGAGACGCGCTGGCCCGCGGTTACCTGAACCGGCCGGGGCTGACCGCACAGCGGTTCGTCGCGAACCCGTTCGGGAAGCCAGGGGAGCGGATGTACCGCACCGGCGACCTGGTGCGATGGTGGACCGGGTCGAGGAACAACCGGCCCGCGGGGGATTCGGCGCAGGAGATCGAGTACGTCGGCCGCACCGATCACCAGGTCAAGATCCGCGGCTTCCGTATCGAGCTCGGCGAAATCGACGCCGCGCTCGCGCGCCACGGCGCGGTGGTGTTCTCCACCACGATCGGGCATCGCACCTCGGCGGGCGCGACGGCACTGGTGTCGTATGTGAAGCCGCGCGCCGGGGTCGCCCTCACCGCAGGCGAACTGACCGAGCACCTGGCCGGGCTGGTGCCGAACTACATGGTCCCGCAGTCGATCATGCTGCTCGACGAGGTGCCGCTGAGCCCGGTGGGCAAGCTGGATCGCGGGAAGCTGCCCGAGCCGGTCTTCACCGCCACCAAGGGCTACCGCGCGCCGTCCACCCCCACCGAGGCGGCGCTGTGCGCGGCCTTCGCCGAGGTGCTCGGCGCGGCATCGGTCGGCGCGGACGACGGGTTCTTCGAACTCGGCGGCAACTCGCTGCTGGCCACGAAAGTGGTTGCGCACGTCCGGGAAACGGGCATCGACCTGCCGGTGCAGCTGATGTTCGGCGATGCGACCCCCGCGGCCATCGCCGCCCGCCTCGACCGCGCGGGCGCGACCTCGGGCGCCGCCGTCGCCTCGGTGCTGGAGCCGGTACTGCCGATCCGCCCGAGCACGGCGCCGAGCCAGGCACCGCTGTTCTGCGTCCACCCGGCGATCGGGTTGGCCTGGTGCTACTCCGGGTTGCTCGCGCATCTCGCGCCGGACCGCCCGGTGTACGGGTTGCAGGCCCCGCACGTCGCGGGGGAGGAGGGCTACGGGTCGATCGCCGAGGCGGCGAGCCACTACGTGGACGCGATCAAGGCGATCCAGCCCGAGGGTCCCTACCATCTGCTGGGCTGGTCGCTCGGCGGCCTGATCGCGCAGGAGATGGCGGTGCAGCTGCAGGAGGCCGGTGACGAGGTCGCGTTGCTGTCGATGATGGACAGCTACCGGCTGTCGGACGAGTGGCTCGAGCACGCGACTCCCAGTGTTTCCGAGATCATCGGCGAACTCGGCAGCGACGAACTCGGCGCGGAGATCGATCCGGCGATGACCCTGCGGGACGCGGCCGAACTGCTGCGGGCGCGGTCCGGGCCGTTCGCGGCGCTGACCGTCGATCATCTGGAGCGGCTCTACACCGGTTACCACAACGGTGCGTTGCTCGCGCACGGCTTCCAGCCCCGCGTCTTCGACGGCGAATTGGTCTTCTTCACCGCAGGCGACGACGAGATCAACCGGTCCGACCCGGACCGGCGCGCCGGTTCCTGGCAGCCGTATGTCACAGGCGCCATCCACGATCACGAGCTGCGCTGCGCGCACTCCGCGATGACCACGCCGGAGGCGCTGGCGGTGATCGGCCCGGTGCTGCGGGCATGGCTGGAGGAGAAGGAGGCGCGCCCGTGAGTTTGGCGGTGGAGGTGACCGGCCTGGTGAAGAACTACGGCCGGGTGCGTGTGCTGGACGAGATCGACCTACAGATCCCGACCGGCACGGTGATGGGTCTGCTCGGACCCAACGGCGCGGGCAAGACGACGACCGTGCGGATCGTCACCACGCTGCTGAAGCCGTGCGCCGGATCGGTGCGGGTGGCGGGCGTCGACGTGCTGCGCGATCCCGCGGCCGCGCGCAAACGGATCGGCCTGTCCGGCCAGTACGCCGCCGTCGACGCCAACCTCTCCGGCTACGAGAACCTGCGCATGGTCGCCCGGCTGTACGGGATGTCGTCGCGCCAGGCCTCCGCCAGGGCCGATGAGTTGCTCAGCGCGCTCGGGCTCGACTATGCCGCGCACCGCAGGGCGGGGACCTACTCCGGCGGCATGACCCGTCGCCTGGATCTCGCGGGCGCGCTGGTCGCCCGGCCGGCCGTGGTGGTGCTGGACGAACCGACCACCGGTCTGGACCCGCGCGGCAGGCTGGACATGTGGCGGGTCATCGGCGATCTCGTCGACGACGGCACCACGGTGCTGCTCACCACGCAATATCTGGAAGAGGCCGATCTGCTGGCCGACCGCATCACAGTCATCGACCACGGGCGGGTCATCGCGCGCGGCTCGGCCGATGAGCTGAAGACCTCGATCGGCGGTGACCGGCTCACCGTGACGCTGGCCGCGGGTCAGGACGCCGAGCCCGCGCTGGCCGTGCTGGCGCAGATCGGCGTCGGCGAGCCCAGCCACGAGGCCGGGACCGACGAGGCCTCGGTGGTGGTCGGTGACGGCTCGCGCAGCATGGTGGAGGCGCTGCGCCGACTCGACGACGCGGGCGTCTGCGTGGTCGACGCGAACGTGCACCGGCCGAGTCTTGACGACGTCTTCCTTTCCCTCACCGGCAAGCCGGGCCGCGCGACCCTCGCGGACCCGGAAACCGACGACGTACAACAGGAGATCATGTCGTGAGCACGGCAGTGGCCGGGGAGGCACACCCGAAGGCCGAGACGGAAGCACCAGTGCCGCAACCGGACTCGGGCCCACGGCTGCGGCTGTTCCGGGACAGCGCCATCGTCGCCCACCGCAACTTGCTGACCATCCTGCGCGTGCCCACGCTGCTGGTGACGGCCACTATCCAGCCGCTGATGTTCGTGTTCCTGTTCGCCTACATCTTCGGCGCCTCGCTCGGCGGCGGTCAGTACCGGGAATTCCTGCTCGCCGGCATCTTCACCCAGACGGTCGCCTTCAATGCCGCCTTCACCACCGTCGGTCTGGCGGGAGATCTGCAGAAGGGCATCATCGACCGGATGCGGGCGCTGCCGATGTCGCGGCTGGCCGTGCTGATGGGCCGCACGCTGTCGGATCTGGTGGTCAACATCCTCAGCCTGGCCGTGATGGTGGGGTGCGGGTACGTCGTCGGCTGGCGCATCCACGGCAGCGTTGCCGACGCCGCCCTGGCGTTCGCGGTGATCCTGTTGTTCGCGTTCGCGATGTCCTGGGTCGGCGCGCTGACCGGGCTGCTGTCGCCGACCGTCGAGGTGGCCCAGAGCGCCGGGCTGATCTGGCTGTTCCCGCTGACGTTCATCTCCTCGGCGTTCATCTCGGCCGAGACCCTGCCCGGCCCGCTGCGCACGATCGCGGAATGGAATCCGATCACCGCGGTGTCGGCGGCGGGACGCAAGTTGTTCGACAACGGCGCTCCGCCCACCTTCGTCGCACCCACCGGGTGGGCAGCTGACCACTGCATCGAGTACTCGGTGGCGTGCTCGGTGGCGATCCTCATGGTGGCCGTGCCGCTGGCGCTGATGCGCTACCGCAAGGTGGCGAGCCGCTGACCGCTGCCTGTGCACGCAAGCGAACGGCCGCCGCATCGAACGATGCGGCGGCCGTGTCGTGCCGATGGATGCTCAGGCGCGCCGGCGCGTCTTGAGCAGGTCGAGGCGCTCCTTGAGCAGTTCCTCGAGCTCCTCCTTGCTGCGCCGTTCCAGCAGCATGTCCCAATGGGTGCGCGGTGGCTTGACCTTCTTGGCCTCTTGGCCGGTGCCCTCGATCAGCACGCCCTCCTGACCGTTGCGGCACAGCCAGGTCGGCGGGATCTCGGCATCGTCGGCGAAGGGTACGTCGAATTCCTCGCCGTTGTCGGTCCGGTACCGGGCGATCCGACGCGGAGCCAGGTCGTGGTCGCGATCGGTCTCGTAGCTCACCGCTCCGAGCCGACTGCCTCGGAGTACGCGATCTGCCATGGTGTGCCTCTCCCTGTGTGCTCGAGTCTTCGTGCGCTGCGACCGTCTCCCGCGCGAGCGGGCACGCTCGCTGGACCTACTGTGCAACGATCGGGCCAGCGCCGATAGTTCCCGACGCGGCCGCGGTGAACCGTTCCATTGTAGTGCCACCGATGTGCAGAGCCCGCCACGCCTGGCGCGGGTCGGTTCCCGGGGGTCACTGAACGGATCGGGGGCCGCGAGCCATTAGTGTTCTGCGTCATGTCGCGCAAGCGCTTGCTGTCCTGCCTGTGGTGCGGGCGGGCGATCGTGGAGTCGGAGGCCGGGCGTCGTCGCCGTTACTGCCGTCAGTCCTGTCGCCAACGCGCCTACGAACACCGCAACAGCCTGAAGGGAACCGGGATTCCCGACGATTCGGTGGTGCTCAGCGCCCAAGAGGCCGCCGACCTGGCCGACCGCTGGTTCGCCGCCCGGTGCGCCGCCGAGGACGTCGCCACGGCCATTGCCGAGGGTGCGACACCCGAGGAGTTGGCGATGCTCGGCAAGACCCTCGTCGCGCTCACCCGCGACGCGGAACGTCTGCGCTGACCGATTCCGCGGTCGGCCGCCCGGTACCGCGGTGACGCACGTAGACCGCGCCGAGCAGCGCTGCGACAGTCGCGGCCAGCCCGGCCGCCGCTGCCCATGTGAGGCGATCCGGGTGGACCAGCGGTTGAGCGCGCATCGCCTGCCAGAAGACGAGGGCGAGCAGACCGGAGTAACCCGCCGCCAGCACGCCGACGACCGCCGCGCGGGCGCGTTCGGCGCGCAGCCAGCCATAGCGCGGAGCAAGCCAGGCCAGCGCGACGGACACGAGCAACAGCACCTGGATGCCGTGCAGCCCGACGAAATGCGGAATGCGCAGATCACCCCCGACGGTGCTCCAGTGCGTGATCGGCATGCTCGCGAGTCCGTCGCGGGCATCCTCCGACCGGGCCGCGTCGTCCAGCACCGTATGCCCGGCTATCAGTTCGACCACCCGGCCATCGGCGCCGCGTACGAGCTGCTTGCCGGTGTACCCCATGACATAGCCCAGCGCCATACCGACCACGGCGAGGCCGAGCCCGGCATGGATGGCGCGGGCCGTCGGACGGTCCGCGACGCGCTGCCAGGACAAGATGAGCACGATCAGCAGATTCGCGAAGAACAGACCCGGCACGCCGGACATGAAGATGGTCTGCCCGATCCGGTTCACCGGGTCCGGGTCGGCGTTGTTGAAGTGACTGAACGTGCCCCGGGCCGCCTGCACAGCGATGAAACCGACGTCGAGGACGCCGGTCACGGCGAACACCGTTCCGAGCCACCAGGTGACACGACTTCCCCGGTGCGGCAACGACAGCAGCCACGCCAGTGTGAGGCTGTAGAGCGTGAACGCGACGCCGAACTTGCACGGCTTGAGCCACACCGACTCGCCGAGCAAGACGCGGTCGTCGGCGAGCATGCCGCCGATCGAGACCACCGCGAGCGCTGCCATGACGGCCGCGGTCACCATGAGCGGCCGGTGCAACCGGGATGCGGCGGGCAGAGGTTCCGGCGCCCCGCCGCGGTGTGGTCGTGCCGTCGGCTTCCGATCCGGTGCGGCGGCGAGATGTGTTGGGGCCATGGATCGAACGTAGGAATCATGGATCCCGGCGGACGTCCCGCTACAGCGGGATTCGTGTCTCGTACTCCGGTACCGCGCCGTTGGGCTACAGCTACGGGGGAGCTGCTCGAGGGGCAGGCGAAGATCGGGACGAACCGGATTGCTCCATCGAATTCCACCCTGGCCGATCATCGAATCTTGTAGTGTCGCAAGGCGAATACGTTTCACCCGGTGGGGGCGTGCTCCGGGTGGCGACAAGGAGAATATCTTCATCGCCCAGGGGGTCGATACCGTGACCGAAGCCAGCAACCCGATCATTCGCACCGATATTCCGCATTCCGCGCGAATCTGGAATTACTGGATGGGAGGTAAAGACAACTACGAGGTCGACCGGATCGTCGGCGAACAGAGCATCGAAATCTATCCCGACATCAGGACCATGGCGGTACAGTCGCGCCAATTCCTCATCCGCA
This sequence comes from Nocardia sp. NBC_00508, assembly GCF_036346875.1. NCBI lineage: Bacteria > Bacillati > Actinomycetota > Actinomycetes > Mycobacteriales > Nocardiaceae > Nocardia > Nocardia sp. NBC_00508. Next base: position 6,538,749 of record NZ_CP107852.1, read on the forward strand.
CCGTCGGTTTCCTGGCGCGCGATGCCGGCGTCCGCCAGTTCCTCGATATCGGCACCGGTCTACCGACGATGCAGAATACGCATCAGGTCGCGCAGGCGATCATCCCGGCCGCCAGGGTTGTCTACGTGGACAACGATCCGCTGGTGCTCGCGCACGCCAGGGCGCTGCTGACCAGCAGCACACCCGAAGGCGTCACCACCTATATCGACGCCGACGCACACAAGCCCGAAACCATCATCTCCGACGCCGGCGCCGTGCTGAACTTCGAGGAACCGATCGGCGTCATGTTCATGGGTGTGCTCGGCCACGCCGATTCCCACGAGGACATGATCCGGATCGTGCGCACGGTGATGGCCGCGATGCCATCGGGCAGCTACCTCACCCTGTGGGACAGTTCGGACGAGAATGAGCAACTCGTGCGGCTGTGCGACGAGTACGCGAAAACCGGTGCGGTGCCGTATTATCCGCGGCCGGCCGCGCAGATCCACTCCGCCTTCGAAGGCCTCGAGCTGGTCGAGCCCGGCTTCGTCGACATCACCGACTGGCGCGCCGAGCCACCCGATATCGGTGTGGCCACATCGGTCTACTCCTACGGCGCGGTCGCGCGCAAACCCTGATCCGCGCTGCGGGAAGACGCCGCCGGGCCGTGCACGCGGCGTTGCGTGCACGGCCCGATGTGGGTAGCTGTCGGTTCGCGGTGGTGTCTCGCGAAGAGGGCCGGTCAGCCCGGATGCTGCATGACGTCGATGCCGCGTGCCGCCAGCCAGGGCAGCGGATCGATCTTCTCGCCGCTGGGCAGGTGGACCTCGTAGTGCAGGTGCGGGCCGGTGGATTGGCCGCGGTTGCCGACGGTCGCGATGACATCACCCGCGCGGACCGGCTGGCCGACGGCGGCGAGGATCTCGTTGACGTGGCCGTAAACGCCCACGGTGCCGTCGTCCTGCTGCACTCGCACCCACAGCCCGAAGCCGGAAGCGGGACCGGCCTCGATCACGACACCGTCGGTGACCGCTGAGATCGGAGCGCCGAGCGGGTCGCCGAAGTCCAAGCCCGCGTGCATCTCGCCCCACCGGGAGCCGAAGGTGGAGGTCAGCACGCCGGCGACCGGCCGGACGGTCTTCGGGGGGATGAATTCTGTCTTCGGGGGGACGAATTCTTGCGCGACGTGGTTCAGGTCCCACGGCGCGGGGGTCCCTGGAACGGTCTGCGGGGCCGGTGCTTCGTGCGGGGTGAAGGAGGCGAGCCGAGCCTGGCCCTGGGCCGGAGCGATCTCGCCCGACGCGATCTTTCCCGCGACGAGGCGGGCGGACGCGTCGTTGTCCAGGTCTTGCTGCGCTGCGGCGAGGATGCCGATGGAGGCGGTGACGATCGCGGAGACGGCTGCCACACGGGTGGCGGCGCGGTTGCGGCGGAACCGGATCGCGCCGCGACGGATTGATAACGGTAAGGTCACGGGCATAGAACGAACGTAAGGGGCCTGCCCGGAGCTGTGGCAATCCTGTGGCAACCATCACGGCCGGATAAAGATGCAGCTCGAGTATTACGAGCAGATAACGACCTCGCCTTACAAGCGCCGCAACCTGGGGAAATCGTGTTCTGCGATGAGTTGACCAGCGAAATGCTAGTTGATCACACTATGTGAGTGGCAACTAACGGAGTGCGCGCCCTTACCGCGCTGGCGGACCCGACCCGCCGCGCGATTTTCGAGGCGTTGCCGCAGGCCGCGCGTTCGGTCGCGGAACTCGCGGACGAGGTCGGCGTGAGCAGCTCGGCGGTATCCCAGCACCTGCGCGTGCTGCGCGAGGCACGGCTGGTCATGGTGCGGCCGGAAGGCAATCGCCGACTGTATTCCCTGGACCCGCGCGGCCTCGCCGATGCACGCGACTACCTCGAACAGTTCTGGCCGAGCGCGATCGCCGCGTACTCCGCCGCACTGCAGACCGCTGCGACCGAGACCGCCTGACCCAGGAGGTCGTCAACCCGGCGTGGCTTCGAGAAGGTGGTCCGGTGCGGTCACCCGACGCGCCGGTAGTCGGCCCCGCGGCGGTCGGCGCCCGTGCCGGGCACGCTGCGCTTGTTCAACTGGTTGTCGACGGCATTGATCACCTCGGTGACGCCGATCCGCAGCAAACCCGGGTCGGGGGTGTCGGCGTCGGGATCGCCGACCTGACCTGCCCAGAGCACGGCGTGCCTGCCCAGTAGGTGCGATGGAGGACCGCCCCACCGGGGTGGCGTGGGGCCGAACAGCAGAACGGTGCGGGTGCCGAACGCGGTGGCGAGGTGCGCGACGCCGGTGTCGCCGCAGATCACCAGTGCCGCCTCGGCGATGGTCGCGGACAACTCGATGAGGTTCTGTTCCCCGGCGAGAACCCGGCCGATGGGCAGCCCGGCCCGCGCGGCGATGCTCAGTGCGAGTTCGCGTTCGTACTCGTCACCGGTGAGCACCACGTCACGCCCGAGTACCAGCAGGTGCCGGACGACCGCGGCGAAGCGGTCCGGCGGCCAGCGGCGGGCTGGGGCGCCCGCGCCGACGTGCACCACCACGCAGTCGCGGTGGCTGGTCGTCGCGACCGGTGGGACCAGCCCGAGATTGCGACGATCCGCGCCGATGCCGTCGTATTCGAGCAGATGGCACCAGCGGTCGACATCGTGCATGTCGGTTTGCCAGTCGGGCCCGGACAGCTCGGGGAACGCGGCGTTGCGATAGGTGAGGATGCGTCCGGGCTGCGTCTTGGCCAGCGTGACGATGCTTTCTGCACTCGGGCCGTGCAGGTTGACCGCCAGCTCGGGTGCGGGCGCGTCCCAGCGCAGGCTGCTCGGTTCGGCGGTCGGGACCAAGGCGTCGACCGAGGCGATCAGGTCGACGATCGGCTTGAGCCGCTGCGGGGCCGCGAGGACGATCCGGTCGTGCGGCTTGGCCCGGCGCAGCGCACGTAAAGCCGGGACCGCGGTGAGTAGATCACCCAGCCCACGTGCCTGCAGCACGAGCAGAACCGCCACCCTCTTCTCCTAGCCCCGAGCCTCACCGAACCCCGACCCACCCGTTCCACCCCAGGGGCGCACACGAAGAGTCACTCAGGGATGACTACCCGACCGCTCGGGCGATAAACGTGAACCACGAGCGTCGCCGCTTCGTCGTCCGGGCTCTGCTCAATCCGCCCTCGATTGCAAATGAACAGCAAACGACAGGTGGCGAGCTATAGCATCTGCATATGACGAGAAACAGCGTGCTAGAGGGTCCTCTGCAGTCTGTTGCCCGCCGTGCGTGGCAAACCGTCTTGGTCACCGGCATCCTGGCGGTGATTCTCGGCATCCTGATCCTGTTGTGGCCGGATATCACGCTGCTGGCCGCGGGCATCATCTTCGGTGTGTATCTGGTGGTCACCGGATTCCTGCAGTTGATGGCGGCGTTCGGCGCACCGGCGAGCGCCGGCCTTCGGGTGCTGTCGTTCATCACCGGCGTGCTGTGCATCGTGATCGGCGTCTTCTGCTTCCGCGACGAGCTGGCCTCGATCCTGTTGCTCGGATTGTGGATCGGCATCGGCTGGCTGTTTCGCGGAGTCGCGCTGCTGATGGCCGCGATCTCCGAGCCCGCGTTGCCCGGGCGCTGGTGGCAGGTATTCTTCGGCGTCTTGACCGCGATCGCCGGTGTCGTGCTGATCGTCTGGCCTGCGCGGTCGGTGGCCACGCTGGCCATCCTGGCGGGGGTGTGGCTGATCGTGCTCGGTGTCTTGGAGATCATCGTGGCGTTCGGGGTTCGCAGGGACGCCGAAGCCCTTCGCGAAGCGGTCGCCTGACCGCCGATCTCCCAGGGCGCGGGAGCCACGGCCACCCGGCTCGTGCGGCCTGCCGCGCTCTCCGCCGTCGGCCCGGCGCGGTTCCGTCCCGCTGGAACTCGTGACAGAATCACAGGCGCATTTTCACCAGACGTCGGCTTCGGGGTTGGCCGGCATCGAAAAGAACTGGAGGCGCGAATGATTCGTACTGCTGGGTTTGTCGGTGCGCTGGCCCTGGCCGGGGCCGCGGCCGCGCTGTCGGCGGGGACGGCGCACGCCGCGGTCGGCACGGTGACGATCAACGGTGAGCCGCATGTGGACCCGGTGGGCTGTCTGAACACCGACGGCACCTTCTTCTCCACCCTCCAGGTGACGGTCGGCAACGGCACCGATCGGTCCATCACGCTCCACTCCGGCCGCGACTGCACCGGCACGGTGGTCGGTGAGCTCCCCGTGGAGAAGCTGGGTTACCTGCCCAAGGGTGGCAGCATTTCCGTCGGATAGACGGCCTCGGCCGGCTCCACCGGCAACAGGCGAAGGGGATCGAACGCGGCCGGACCCACCGGGCGGCCGCGTTCGGACGTCAAGGCCGGGCCGCCGCGGGCGGGTTGTGGGCGGCGAGGATCCGGTTGCGTTTGCGGGGCGCGATGTTGGCGCGGGTGACGTCGCCGTTGTAGTGGGCCAGCACCCGGGGATCCATGACGCGCCGCCACAAGGGCGGCACGACGGCCAGCACGATCATGCCGGCATAACCGGCGGGAAGTTGCGGCGCCTCCTGCGAACTGCGCAGCGTCTGGTAGCGCCGTCCGGGGTTGGCGTGGTGGTCGCTGTGTCGCTGCAGGTGGAACAGGACGACGTTGGTGAGCAGCCGGTCGGAGTTCCAGCTGTCGGCGGGCGAGCATCGTGCCCAGCGGCCGTTGGGCAGCCGCCGTCGCAGCAGTCCGTAGTGCTCGATGTAATTCACCGTCTCCAGCAGTGCGGCGCCGATCACCGCCTGGATCAACAGGTACGGCAGGATGGCCGGCCCGAATCCGGCGAGCAGGGCAGCGAACAGCGCCAGCGTCATCGCCCACGCCTGCAGGATGTTGTTCTGTGCGCTCCACCAACGCGATCCTTTGCGCTGCAGACGTTCTTGCTCCAAGTGCAGCGCGGAACGGAATCCGCCGACGATGGTGCGGGGCAGGAATGCCCACAGTGACTCGCCGAGCCGCGCGCTGGCCGGGTCCTGCGGCGTGGCGACCCGGGAGTGGTGGCCCCTGTTGTGCTCGACATAGAAGTGGCCGTAACCAGACTGCGCGAGTGCGATTTTCGCCAGCCAGCGTTCGAGACGTTCGACCCGGTGGCCGAGTTCGTGGGCGGCGTTGATCCCGATTCCCGACGTGAAACCCATGGTGACCGCCAGACCCAACTTGTCGACGACGCTCAGCTCGTCGCCGGCCCACAAGTAGGCCGCGATCACCAGAGCGATCAGTTGGATAGGCAGGAACAGGTACGTGCACCACCGGTAGTACCGGTCGCTGGAGAGCAACTCGTAGTCCTCGTCGCGGGGATTGGTGCCGTCCTCGCCCACGATCCAGTCCAGCAAGGGGATCACGATCAGGATGATGATCGGCTCGATCCACCAGAACACCGCGGCTCCGGTGTGCAGCACGAGCTGGGATGGCAGCAGCGCGAAAGCCGGGGCCAGCAAGCTCAACACCCACAGGTGCCGCTTCGGGTCCGGCGCGTCACGATGTCTGCGAAAAAGACGGTGCTTCACCGTCATCGGCTCCGCTCCGGTCTCTCGGTCCGATGCGTGGCCGCCGGACGGGCGCCGTCGGTATGCGGGATCTGTGTCGTGCGCGCCTCGTCGCGGACCCTGCCCGCGGCGCTGACCAGCGTGGGGAACGCGCACCAAGTCGATTCGACGGCAGGGTCACCGAAATCACGGTGGCGGTGAGCCAACTCCGACATTCGACCCTCCCTTCACGATTCCGAGCTAGCGAACGAACGCTGAAACCGGTGCACCACCGTCCCTGTGATGCGACCAACCGTCGGCTCTGACAGCCGCGGAACATCGGGCAGAACATTGGGGTGGATCTCGATGACGGTCGGCCATCGGCGCGGGTCGGACCTGAGGCCGACCCGCGCCGGGCCACGGCACTACCGAACCCGCGACGAGCCGTGCTCGGCACGAACAGCGCGGGACACCGTACTCCGATTGGGATACTGACGGTATCGGAATCGGTAGTGCCTGCGCAACTAGGGCAGAGCCCCGCAGTTGCTCGGGGCCGGCTGGTCCGCGAGCCGGGCGGACAACCAGTCCTGCGAGGTCGCCAGTGAGGGGAAGAAGGCCAACACGTGGGTGGCCCGCAATCCGGTGATGACGCTGGGAATGTCGGCGTTCGAGTCCAGCTGAACCGGCACGCCGCTACCGCACCACCTGGCCGCCATCTCGCGGACGGGCGGATACGGCGCTCCCTCGTCGTTCGGGCTCGAGGCGATGAGAATGGGCACCGACGGGGCGAGCGTGCCGATTCGCTGTTCGTCGAATGCCGCTCTCAGCGCCGGGGACCGATCGATCACGGCGGTGAGCGGTTCTCCGCTGGTGGTCCATTGGGCCGTGAACTGATGCAGCTGGGCCAATCCGAGCGGGACTGCGCACTTATCCTGGGATTCGCGCAGGATCGCCTTGCCGATGTCGTTGAGTTCCGCGTCGAGCACCGGGCGGGTGTCGGGATAGTTGGCGGCGATGCCGTTGAGGATCCAGGCGAAGGCGGGCCCGAGGGCCGCCCGCCCGTCGTTGTGTCCGATGAAGTACTCGTCGTCCACCACCGGCCCGCCGACGTAGGCGCCCCGGACGTTCAGTTCGGGGGCGTAACTCGGTTGCAGTTCTGCCGCCCCGGCCGAGGCCATGCCGCCCTGCGAGTACCCGTAGAGAATGACCGGCGAGTTGGCGGCGAGGCTGGTGCCGGGCAGCCGCAGCGCGGCGCGAGCGGCGTCCAGTAGCGCGTGAGCTTGCGCTTTGCGGTTGAGATAGTCGTGAATCGCGGGCGTGCCCAAGCCGTGGTAGTCGGTCACCATGACCGCCATGCCGCGGGCCAGGAGCGAATAGATCGCCAGCACGTCGTATTCGACGATGACGTCGAGCGGAGGCTGGTACTGGATGAACTGCGCCAGCAACTTCGACGGCGCGCACTGATCGCCTTGTCCCTTCGTGCCGACCGCGTACGCGATCAGCGGGCGGTCTCCCGGGCCGGTCCACGGCTGGGCCGGCTCCAGATATGTGCCAACCACCGCGTCCGGTGCGTCGTGGGTATCGCTGCTGACGTACATGACCCGCGTCGAGGTCGCCGGGATCGTTCCGGGCCCTCCTGGGATCGACAGCGCCAGATGCGACGGTTCGGTGCGGATGATCGTGCCGGGCGCTGACGATGGCAGCGGCACTGGCGGCAGGTAGAAATCAGCGGCGGCTTCCGCGGCCGGCTGCGTCCATGCGTGTGGTGCAGAGATCGCGCCGCCTCCGACCACGAGGAGGGCTCCCGTCACAGCTGCGGCGACTCTGCCTATTCGGCTCCTCACGATTCGATCCTTCCTGCGATTTGGGATACCGCTGGCATCTACAATCGGATACTGAGAGTATCTGAAGGGGTATCGGTTGTCTGCGAATCAGGATGAGAGTCGGCGGCAGGCCTCTGGGCAGATGCCCCGGCCGACTCGAGCCCAGAGCCAGGCACAGACGCGCGCCGTGCTGATCGGCACCGCCAAGCGCCTGTTCCTGGACGAGGGCTATCAGGCCACGAGCATCGATAAAGTCGCCAAGGCCGCGGGTTTCACCAAAGGGGCGGTGTATTCGAACTTCCGCACCAAAGACGAGCTCTGTCTGGCCGTGCTCGACGAGATCCATGGCGAACGCGCGGCCGAGGTCGCCGACATCATCGCCGCGCCCACGACCGCGGATCGGTTGCGACGGCTCGCGGAATGGGCCGAGGAGGTCATCGGCGATCCGAACTGGACACAGCTGGAAATGGAGTTCAGCGTGCGGGCGCGGCGCGACGACCAGCTCCGCGGTGAGCTCGCGACCCGGCTCGATGCCATCGTCGGCATGATCGGCACGGCGCTGAAGACGACCGATGAGGTCGATACCCGGGTGCCGACCGCCGAAGCCGCCGTCGCTGTGCTGGCACTCGGTGTCGGGCTCGGCCTGTTTCGGTCGATCGATCCGGGCATCCCGATCAGCGGAATGATTTCCGCGCTGCGCGCGATTGCCGGACTGTCGCAAGACAGCTGACACCGCCACTGGATATCCGCGCTTCCTCGACTGAAACACCCACTGGTCGGCGGGGCATCCGGTGGCAAGGCCCGGATAGGTAGCCGGGTGGCTCGCGCCCCGCCTGCCGGGGCGCGAGCGTGGCGCGATCAGCCGAGGGTCAGATCGACCTCCGTGGTGACGGTCGGGACGGTGAGCACCGCGTCGAAGGCGTCGGTCACCGGCGTCGGCATCTGCGCGCTTTGGGTGCGGATGCTCGACAGTTCCACCGCCGGATCATCGCGTAGCGGGCGCAGGTCGCACAGCGAGATGTCCATGCCGAGGCCCGCGACGTCGATGGCGTGCTCGAAGTTGCCCTGCGGTGGCGGGTCCATGGCGGTGTCGGTGACGGTGAACCCGATCGGCTGGCCGGTGTCGGGATACAGCTCGGGGACCGAGGTCGCGGTGTGGGTGAACGCCACGGTCCGGTAGTCCTGGCCGAGCTCCTCGGCGAGGTGGATTTCTGTCCGCCGAACGCGCGCGACGACCACCTGACGGGGTGTCTGCTGCCCGATGCCCCCGGCACCCCGACGCGGCTCAGGCCGCGAACAGCGGCTGCCCGAGATACCCGCCCGGTGACGGCACCCCGGGCGGGATCACGAACACCGCGGAACCGATCGGCGTCGTCCAGACGTTGAGCGCGTCGAACTCCGCGAGACGGTGCTGGACCGGCAGGAACTGGGTATCCACGTCGCGTTGGTAGGCGGCGAACAGCAGGCCCGAATTCGAGATCCGGCCGGGTTCGGGTGCGTCGTCGTAGTTGTAGCCACGCCGGAGGAACCGTTCACCCTCATGTGTGTGATGGGCACGAGCGATGTGTGACGACGGTGGGATGACGGGGATGCCGTTCGCGTCCACAGCCGTGAAATCCGGTTCGTCGAATTCGTCGGTCCCGGTCAGCGGCGCGCCGTTGGCGACGGTGCGGCCGACGGTGAGTTCCCTTTCCTCCCGGTCGATTTCGTCCCAGGTGTCCAGAGTCATCGCGATCCGTCGCAGCACGCACGAGGTGCCGCCGGCCAGCCAGGGCAGGGTCGCGCCGTCGTCCCACACCAGGCGTGCGAACTCGGGCGTGCCGGGTGCAAGATTCACAGTGCCGTCTACCTGGCCCATCAGATTGCGCGGTGTCGTCCCCGGTGCGGCATCGCGGAATCCGCGCTGCACCCAGCGCACGGAGACCAGCGAGGACACGCTCCGGCACAACACGCGCACCGCGTGCGAGACAGTGGTCACCTCGTCGGCGCAGATCTGCAGCAGCAGATCGCCGCCGGTCCAGGCCGGTTCGAGCCGGTCGATGGCGAACGGCGGCACCGGCCGCAACCAGGACGGCCTGCGCTGCTCGAGGCCCGCCACCCGGAACACCGCGGGCCCGAAGCCCACGGTGACGGTGAGCCGGGCCGGGCGCCGGGCGAGTTCGGGTTCGGTGTCGGCTAGGGCGGGGCGGCCCTGGGTGAGCCGGGCGGCGTCGTCGGTCCAGATCTTCAGCAGCCCGGTGAGGTCGTCGCGCCGCGTGTCCGGCTTCAGATCGAACGCTACGAACATTGCGTGCGACTGCGGGACCGTGGCGATGCCCGCTTGGTGCGGTCCGTAGAACGGTTCCGTCGCGCCCTCGCGCGCCGGCGCGGGTTCTCGCGTCCCGGTCAGCGCGACCGTGCCGATTCCGATCCCGGCGGCGCCTGCCGCGGCGGCGCCGCCGCCCAGCAGACGCCGCCGGTTGATCCGTGCGGGTCGCGATCCGTTCCGCTCAGCCACCGTGCGACGGGGTCTGCGCGCCGGCGTGCGGTGCGCCGCCGGCGGGGTCGGGCACGTAGTTCTCCTGGTTGCCGGAGAAGTCGCGGACCTGGGCGGTGAAGGTCGTGGTCGAGCCGTCGTCGAAGGTCAGCGTGACCGACGTCGCCGAGCCGGTGCGCAGTGGTCCGCGCAGGTCCATGAACATGATGTGGTCGCCACCGGGCCGCAGTCGTTTCTGGCCGTGCGCCGGAATCACGAAGCCGCCCTGTTTGGGTCGCATCGTCTTCGTTCCGTTCACATCGGTGACCACCTCGTGCAACTCGATCCGGTCGGAGGCGGGGCTGGTCGCCGACACCACCGTGCGTGGCTGGTCGCTCGTGTTGGTCAGGTCGGCGAACGCGGCCGACATCCCGGCGTCGGCCGCCTTGACCCATTGATCGGAGATGGTCACGGTGTCGGTGGACGACGCGGCTTCGGGCTTGTCGTTCGACGAGCAGGCGACCAGGAGGAAGGGAACCGCCGCGGCGGCTGCCACACCGCGCAGGACGCGAGCAGTGCGCGACATCGGATGCGGCGGGTCGAAGGTGTTGGTAGGCATGGAAACTCCGAAGATGTGAGAGGTGGTAGTAGTCCGCCGACGAACGAGGTCCGCTCCCGTCTCGTGCCGGGGCGAAGACGGGCCCGGCGTCCGGCTCGATGGCGCTGCAACGGGGTTCACCACAGCGGTCGGTCCGCACGTGACATCGCGGGCCGTGGTGGCGCCGAATCGTCCGCACCACCGAACGTGCTCCGGTTTCGCTGGGCTACGGCGCCTTCGGCTGATCCGGCCGCTGACCGTCGACCGCGGTTGCTGGACACCGCTGGTCATGTGACCTCGCGGCGGCCCGTTCAGCGCAATCGCGCACTCCGATCCGGCGGGCAGCGGCAGCATCCGGCACCGCGGAACCGAACCACACGCACTCTCGGGTGCGGGGTGGTCTCGACGTTGGCTCAGCCGTGCCCGACCGACCAGGTGAAAAGCGCTGGGCGGCAAGACCTGTGCATCGGCGGCGGGGAAGTCGGCAGGGGAGTGGCGGGCCACGGAGACCGGAGCCCGAACCGAGCAGCAGGCGCCGCGGACGCGCAAGAGCGCGGTCGATCACGGGTGAGCGGAATCCTGCCGGTGCGGCGGGGCCCACCGCCAGGATGCGCACCGTGTGCTGGATGTCGGATGCCGCGCGCAACGCCGCCCGTTCGGCGGCGTGGATGAGCAGCGCGCCGATCGGGATGGCCACGAGATGCGCGGCGAGCATCACCGAGGACGTACTCGCGTCGTGCTGATGCCCGGCGGACAGCGTCAAGGTGACGTGTGCGACGGCCTGCCCGATCGCCAGCATCGCCGTGACCTCGCCGAGTCCACGTCGGTGCGGTCGCGCGCCGCCCAGGACGCCGACCGCCGCGCACGCGGCGATCAGCATCGCGATCGGCGAAGCGCCGGGGGACATCGTTGCGCCGCCGAGGGCATGCGCGGCGATGCTCACCGCCCCGGCCGTGGATCCGACGAAGGCGCCGCGCAGCCGCGTCGCCACTATCGCCGGATCTCGCACCGATCCATACTACTGCCTGTCGTAGCGGATGTCCGCATCGGATCTACGGATTTCGGTCATCCTCCCGGATGGTTTCGGGCCAGACGGAACCCGAGGTCATCGATATGAAAGGTCGGGTGACTCTTGCGGCGGCACGCGGCGCGGCAACTGCGCGGCAGGTCGAAGGCTCCGCCGCCGCGGAACACCCGGTACGGGCCGTAGACCTCCGGATCGTAGATGTCCCAGCACCATTCCCAGACGTTGCCGATCATGTCGTAGAGGGCCCACGCGTTCGGTGCCTTGGTCCCCACACGGTGCACCGCGCCGCCGGAATTCTCGCGATACCAAGCAATCTCGTCGAGGTCGCCATAGCGCGCGGCGAGAGTGCCTGCGCGACAGGCGTATTCCCATTCCGCCTCGGTGGGGAGCCGAAAGCCATCGGCCGCCGGATCCCAGATCACGTCGAGCGCGTCGGGATCGTCGCCGATCGCATAGCAGGGCGTGACGCCGCTGGCCTCGGAGAGCAGGTTGCAGAACCGGACGGCCTCCGGCCACGAGATCTCGGTGACCGGCAGTCGGGCGGTCGCCTCGTCCGGAGCGGCGCTGCCGTGCACCGCGGCGAAGAGTTCGGTGGTGACCGGGTACGGCGCCAGGTCGAAAGCAGCTACCTCGACTGTCTTGCTCGTCTTCCTGCTCTCGTCGCGCAGCTCGATCCGCCCGGCGGGAAGACCGATCATGTGGACGGGGATCGCGTCGGCGCGCGGGGACGGAACGCTCATGTCGCGACCAGCCTACCGGCGGCATTCGGTGGCGTGCGGCTGGTGACGTGCCCGTAGTCGCGCATAGCGACCGAGTGGGCGTGGCGAAGCGCGGGCCACGTCGATCGGCTCGCGCGTCGCATTCGGCTGGGCACAGGTATCCGCCTCGCCCAGGCGACGGCCGTAGTCGCTTTGCGCGTGCCGCCGCCGGCTCAGATCGTGACGGCCGCGCGGATGAGGTTGTGATCGGACACTCCGCCGACGTCGTCGACCGACGCCGCCGTGACGGTCGCGCCGTGCACGACCACGTGATCGATGAATTGGGATTTCGCGCCCGATGCGCGCGGGCGAGTCGGCAGCGCGCCGGCGACACACTCGGCGACCGCGAAGCCGTTCCCCAATCCGGCGGCGACCGTAGCGCGGTCGGTGTTGAAGTCGCCGAGCAGCACCGCGCCGTATTCCGGTGCGGCGGTGGCGAGTTCGGCCAGCCGGGACAGCTGCGCCACGCGCCGCCGGTCGCCGGTCACATGCGTGGAGATCACCACCAGTCCGCCCGCGTCGACGACCAGCGCGCCCTTGCCCTGATCCAGTGCGAACGACTCGGCGGCGAGTTCCCTGCTCGGCGCGGCGGTGAGCACCACAAGGTACTCGCCGCCGTCGAGCAGCGAACTGGGCACCCGGCGCGGCGTCGGCAGGCGCTGATACCGCATGGCGTGAAACGTCCTGTTCGGCATGGCCATGCGAAGGCTGGCGAGTTGATCCCCGCTGACTTCCTGCAGTGCGATGATCCGCTCGGTACGTTCGGCCACCCGCGCGGTGACCGCGGCGATCCGCGCGCCCTCGTCCGGCCAGCGCGTCGCCACGTCCTCATACCAGTTTTCGGCATGGACGCGATGCAGAACGTTCCAACTGGCGACCGTGATCACCTTGGCGATGGTAGGCGACCGGGGTGAAACCGGTTGCCGCGCGGGCGGTACCGAGCGCCGGGGGCGGGGATCAGCCGGAGCCATGGAGGTCGATGCCTTGTTGCGATGACGCCACCGCCCGCCCGGTCATGGATGTCCCGCTCACCGGGTACGACCGCCCACTGTTCATCGCTCAGGGCACCAACGACACCGACGTCCCCGCTCCGCTGACCGCGAAGCTGGTCTCCGATCCGGCACTGCGAAGCGTCCGGCCCGAGGTCCACCTGTATCCGGGCAGGGACCATAGCGCAACCATGGCGACGTCCCTGCCCGACAGCATTCCGTTCGTCGCGCGCCTGTTCGCCTGACGCCGTCGCTCGGTGGCCGCGGACCTGCTCAGGCGTGCGCCATCGCGGGCTCGGGGCTGCCGGATTCCCGGGTCGCCGCGCCGTGCTTGCGGACCGGAATGGCGAGCGCGACGAGCGCGGCGAGTATCGCGACGCCGCAGCCGATCAGCAGGCCGGTACGGAATCCGGCTTCGGTGGGGATGGTGTGGCTGCCGAGGCGGGTGCTCATCTGCGCCAGGACAACGCCGACGACCGCGGCCGACACCGACGTTCCGATAGAGCGCATGAGCGTGTTGAAGCTGTTGGCGGACGCGGTTTCCGACAGCGGGACCGCACCCATGATGAGCGCGGGCATCGCGCCGTAGGCGAGGCCGACGCCGCCGCCGCACATACAGGTCACGACCAGCAGGCCCCAGGTCGAACCCAGCAGCAGGACGGACGAGCCGTAGCCGAGGGCGATCACGGCACTACCCACGACGAGCGTCACCTACCGACATCGAACGCGTCGACAGGCGCCCCTGGCCCCGGCCGTGAGCGCGTCCGCCGCCGGGGGGGTGCACACGAAATCTCCACAATCGACGACGGATTCCTCCACGGCTGGTGGCTAGGGTTCGGAGCATGGAACAGAGCACAGCGACCGCTCCGCAGCCGGCCATGCGGCGGATTCTGGTGGTGGACGACGAAATCACCATCGCGGAATCGGTCGCGGCGCGGCTTCGGGCGGAGGGGTTCTCGGTCGATCTGGCGCACGACGGCCCCTCCGCCGTCGCCGCCGTCGCGGCCGCCGAACCCGACTTGGTGGTGCTCGACGTCATGCTGCCGGGGTTCGACGGCCTCGAAGTGTGCCGCCGTATCCAGGCGCGCCGTCCGATTCCCGTGCTCATGCTCACCGCACGCGCCGACGAAACAGACCAGCTGGTCGGCCTGGGTGTCGGAGCGGACGACTACCTCACGAAACCGTTCTCGCTGCGCGTGCTCGCCGCGCGGGTGCACGCACTGCTGCGCCGGATGGACCGCGCCGCCGACCGCGACGGCGTGACAATTCTGGTCGGGGACCTGCGCATTGATGTGGACCAGCGCCGGGTGTGGCGCGCCGACGTCGAGGCGCGACTGACACCGCTCGAATTCGAATTGCTCGCCCGCCTCGCCCGCCGCCCGCGCATGGTGCTCGCCCGTGAGCGGCTGCTCGAAGACGTCTGGGACTGGGCGGACGCGGCGGGCACCCGCGCGGTGGACAGTCACATCAAGGCGTTGCGCCGCAAGCTCGGCGCCGACCTCATCCGGACCGTGCGCGGCGTCGGATACGCGCTGGAGGCCCGATGAGCGCCGGGTCTGCTCAGGATCCGGCCGGTGCTCGCAGCAGGCGGATCGCCGGGGACGGCACCGGCACACCTGGCCGAGCGCGGATGGCGGAAAGGACCGGTCCGGGGCTGCCCGCCGCACGCCGATGGGTGCACCGGACGAGCGACCGGCTGGCCGAGTTGTTGCCGCGGCCCCTGGACCCGGTGAAGTCGATCAAGCTGAAACTGGCGATCCTCATGTTGTGTTCCGGCGGGGTCGCGTTCGGGTTCTTCCGGTTCAAGATCGGGTGGTTGCCGCCGCGCACCACCCTCACCGCGGTGGTGATCGCGCTGCTGACCTCGCAGGTTCTCGCGCACGGCATCACCAGGCCACTGCGGGAGATGACCGCGGCGGCCAAGCGGATGGCGCACGGCGACTACACCCACCGGGTCCGGGCGAGCTCACGCGATGAAGTCGGGCAACTGGCCGAGGCGTTCAACCAGATGGCCGCCGACCTGGCCGCGGCCGATCAGCAGCGCCGCGACCTCATCGCGAACGTCTCGCACGAATTGCGCACGCCTGTCACCGCTTTGCATGCGGTACTGGAGAATCTGGTCGACGGCGTCTCGCAACCCGACCCGGCGACGCTGCGCACCGCGCTGGCCCAGACCGAGCGATTGACGCTGCTGGTGTCCGAACTGCTCGATCTCTCCAGTATCGAGGCAGGCGCCTTCCCGCTCGATCGCGAAGACCTACCGGTCGTGCCGCTGCTGGCGGACGTCGTCGCCGAGGTCGAGGTCATGACGGCCGCGCTCGGACGCGGCGTGCGCTTCCGCACGGACGTCCTGCCCGGCACCGCCCGCGTCTACGCCGACCGTGCGCGATTGCATCAGGTGCTGCTCAACCTGCTCGACAACGCTGCGCGGCACGGGCCCGGGGGCGGCGAAGTCCGCGTCGTCGTGCGTGTTTCGCAGGGTGCGGTCGTCATCGATGTCGAGGACGACGGCCCCGGCATCCCGCCCGCCGAACGTGCCAGCGTCTTCGACCGGTTCACCAGGGGAGGCCGCACCGCGGGCGGCGGTACCGGACTCGGCCTCGCCATCTCGCGCTGGGTGGTCGACCTGCACGGCGGCACCATCGCCGTCGCCGACCCCGGCTCGCGTATCCGAGTGGTCCTGCCGGAGCGCTGACCTGCCACGCCACCCACCCCGGACCCATCAGGACCCGGGACGATTCCGCACGCCCAGATGAAGGGAACAGCCATGCCCCAAGGAACCGAATCCGCGTCGTCGAACGAACCTCCGCCGCTGGAGTCGGCGGCGGGGAAGCCCAGCGATTCGGTGGGTGAATCCGCAGACTCCGCCACCGGACGCCGCTCGGACACCTCGGTTCGCTGTGCTTCCGCGGCCCCGGACCCACAGGTATCAGCGACGACGACAGAGCAATCGCCGGCGAAGCAGACCGAACAGGCGTCGGCGAAGCAGGCCGAACAGGCGCCGGAGACAAGGGTGGAGCGGGCGTCCGACAGCGCGAGACACGAGGTTCGGGCGGGGGACAGCGGTCCGGTGCCGCTTCCCATTCCGGCGGCTGCGCGGCAACTGCCACCGCGCATACCCAGGTGGCGACGTGTTGCATGCCCGCCCGGTGTAGCGCCCGCCGCGTTGATCTCCGGAATGGCCGCCGCGATCCTGATCCGGTGGGACCGGCCCGGCATCGGCTGGGTAGTTGCCGCCGCTACCGCCGCGGCGGCGGTCTTTCTCATCGACCGCAATGCGCGCCGGGGCGTGCGGCGCGCGACCTCCGGTGCTTCGGACGAAGGAAGATCCCGCCCAGGATCGACGGACGAGCAGACCGCAGCGACATCGGGTTTCGTTCGCACGCGGTACCTGGGACGGCTCTGGTGGGCAGCCCTCGCGCTTGCCCTGCTCGCGGTCGGGGCCGTCCGCGCCGCGGGCTGGCTGTTCGCGTTGTGCGTCGTGGGGGCGTGTCTGGCCGGTTCGCTGGCTGTCGTCGGACGCCGGTCGGCGAACGGCATCCTCTACGACACACTGGCGGTACCGCTCGAGGCATTGGCCGCGGTGCCATGGGTGTATGCGGGCACGGCACGGGTGCGCGGAGCCAACGCTGCTCGCAGGTGGCGGCTCGGCCTATCGGCAGCGGTGACGATCGCGCTGCTGGCGGTGTTCGTGCCGCTGCTCGGCAGCGCGGACGCGGTGTTCGCCAACCTGCTCGAGACCGTGACGCCGGATCTCGACGCGCCGGCGGTGCTGCGGTGGATCGTGTTGTTCGTGCTGGCCGCTCTGGGCGCTCTCGGCGCGATGTCGGTGCTCGCCGGTCCGCCGCGGCCCGCCACCGCGGCAGTCCGGCGACGAGGTCTGCGCCGGAGCGAGTGGGCGCTTCCGGTCGGCGCGCTCGCGATTCTGTTCGCGGCGTTCGTCACCACCCAGTTCGTCGTGCTCTTCGGCGGCGACGGATACGTTCAGCGCACCGCGGGCCTGACCTACGCCGAGTACGCGCGCACCGGGTTCCGGCAACTCTCCGCCGTCACTGTGCTGACCCTCGCGGTGCTCATGGTCGTGCTGCGCTGGGCGGCCCAGGACACGGCCGCCGACCGCCTGTGGCTGCGTGGCCTGCTCACGACGGTGAGCGTGCTCGCACTGGTCATCGTCGCCTCGGCGCTCGGCCGGATGTGGACCTACCAGCGGGCCTATGGCTTCACGGTGCTACGTCTCCTGGTGGAAGTGTGCGAAGTGTGGCTCGGCCTGGTCTATCTCCTGGTCGCGGTCGCCGTCATGCGGTTGCGGCGGGCCTGGCTGCCACGCGCCGTGCTCGGCACGGCCATGGCGACCCTGCTCGCGCTCGCGGTGCTCGACCCGGAGCGGTTGATCGCCGACCAGAACATCGACCGCTGGCAGCATGGCAGGTCGTTGGACACGGACTACCTGGGCACTCTCTCGCCGGACGTACTGCCGGCGACCGATCGGCTGCCCGAGCCGTTGCGGACCGAACTGCGCACCCGGCTGCGTGCCGACCTCGACGCGGACACCTGGCAGAGCTGGAATCTGTCCCGCGCGAGAGCACGGTGAACCTGAATGCAATACACTTGTATTATCGCTGATCGTGGGTTATAACTGGCCTGAGTGGGCACTGTTGTCGCTGGTGGGGATCGACCCTCGCGAAGTGCTACAGGTGCTCATGGGTGCCCGCCGATGGCCTCGGCGGGCGCGTGGCCGGAACGACCTGTCGGTCCTGACGGTGTGGGGCCGCACCGAGGCGGGCCGGCCACTCATCGTCGCTGTCCGCCGCACCGAAGGCTGGCAGTGGGACATCCTGGGCGCGGTCGAGATGACCGACTCCCAGGTGGCCGAACTCGAGCGCTGGGAGCACGCTGATGACTGACTACCCGACGAATCCGAAGGACATCCAGGACTTCCTTTCCGGCCTCGAATACACCGACGCGCCCGTCGGCCCGGGCGAGCTGCCACCGCCGCTGCGCGCCGAGGACACGGTCACCGTCACCACCTCGCTGCGCATCCCGCTCGAGCTGCACCAGCGGGTCAAGAAGGCCGCCGAGCAGCGCAACGTGACCATGTCCGCGCTCATCCGGGACTGGATCGAGTTGGAACTGGCCGCCCTGGAAAACGACCAGCCCATTTCGCGCGCCGACGCCCTGCGGGCGCTCGCCGCCCTGCACCCACTGCGCCAGTCGGCGTAAGCCGCCGGTCCGGCTCGGGATCGCCATCGCGCTCTGCGACGGTCAGCGTTGCCGCGTGATCGGCTCGGCGCGCGCCACATCCTCGCCGATCCCGCCGAGCGACTGACGGACCGCATCGGCCGGGTCGGCCGCCACCACGGTCGCGGTCACGGGATGCCCGTTCGCGTCGCGAACCTCCCGACCACCCAGGGAGACAACAGGAATCCCGCCGCGTCGCCGCACCGGCGCCACCTCCTCTCGTCGACCGGGATACCACCGAGCATTCTCTCGGCATGTGCCCCGCTGTCTTCGGAATCGGCGGCAGGTGGTCGGTGACCGACGGTTACGTCAGACGCGCACGCAACGCGATGGCGTCGCGGGGCGCCATCACCTTCGCGTCGTTGTCGAAATAGGTGTACACATCGCCGGATCGGGCCCATGAGCGGATCTTCGCCGCCCACATGTCCAGGCCGTCGTCGGTGTAGCCGCTGACGTAGAGCTCGTCGTGCCCGTGCAACCGGACGTAGACGAAATCAGCGGTGGCCTCCTCGACCAGCGGATACTTTCCCGCCGCGTCGGCGACGACGAGCGCAACGCCGTGGCGGGTGAGCAGTTCGGTGAACGCGGGTGTCACGAAGCTGTCGTGCCGGATCTCCAGCGCGTGCCGCATCGGCCGGTCCGCGTCGGTGCTGGTGTGCGCGGGATCGACGCGGTGATCGTGCCGCCGCGCGATCTCGGCGGCCTGCTCGGTGCTGCGCGGCAGCCGGGTGAGGAAGGCATCGAGCACGTCCACGTCGAAGGGGAAGGTCGGCGGCAGTTGCCACAGCATCGGACCCAGTTTGTGCCCCAGCGCCAGCGGGCCGGACGCGAGGAAGTTCGCCAGCGGCTCGTCGCCGTCGCGCAGCCGTTTCATGTGGGTGATGAAACGGCTGCCTTTCACCGCGAACACGAAGTCGTCCGGGGTCTGCTGCGCCCAGTTCCGATAGCTGGACGGGCGTTGCAGGGAATAGAACGAGCCGTTGATCTCGACGCTGTCGAGCCGCTCCGACAGATAGGCCAGCTCGCGCTTGTGCGTCACTCCCGGGGGATAGAACGTCCCTCGCCAGGGCGGATACACCCATCCTGACGTGCCGATCCGGATCTGGCCACACCCCTCCATGGTGGCAAACCTACGCCGCTACCGGCGAATGGGAGACCACGCCATCTCCGGTGACCGGGGTGCGATGGTCGGCGTCCGCATGTTCCGGCGCGGATCTAGGGTGGTGAGCGGTCGACGCGCGGAGGCGGGACGGTATGGGTGCAGAGATAGTGGTGGTCGGTGCCGGAGTCGTGGGGGCATCGGTGGCCTACCATCTCGCGGCGGCGGGACAGGAACGCGTGACGGTGGCGGATGCCCGGGCGCGCGACCTCCTGCCCGGGTCGACGGGGTTGGCGCCGGGATTCGTCGGACAGCTCAGTGCCACAACGGAGCTCGCCGTGCTGGCGATGGATGGCGTGGCCACCTACCGTTCCCTGGCGCCCACGGCCTTCCGGCAAGTCGGTTGCCTGGAGATCGCCACGACGCAGGCGCGGCTGGAGCAGGCGCACGCCGACGTCGAACACGGACGCGGTCTGGGCATCGAGGCGCAGGTTCTGGATGCCGACACGGCGGTCGCGCTCGCCCCGGCACTGGTGAACGCCGAACGGGCGCTGGGCGCGTTGTACATTCCGTCCGACGGCGCCGCCGAACCCATCGCCCTCACCGAGGCGCTGGTCGCGGCAGCCGTAGCGTACGGAGTGACCTTTCAGTGGGGTACCAGGGTGCGCGCGCTGGAGACCGCGCACGGCCGGGTGGTGGGTGTCCGCACCGATGACGAGGTGCTGCCCGCGCGGGCTGTGGTACTCGCGGCCGGTATCTGGGGACCGGCGCTCGCCGCGAGCGCCGGCGTGCGCTTGCCCATGGTCGCGGTACAGCACCCCTACGTGCGCACCACCGAGCTGCCCGATCTCGATGACACCCCGATCGATGCGCCGATCGTGCGATACCCCGACCACGCCGTCTACACGCGCAGGCACGGGCGCCACTACGGGCTCGGCACCTACTCCCATGACCCGATCCCGTTGGTTGCGGCGGCGGAGACGGCCGAAAGGCCCTACCGGGAGACCGATTTCGGTGCGGCGATCGCCGCGGCGACCGCCTTGGTGCCGACCTTCCGGACCGCGGGCGTCGGGTCCCGGCTCAACGGCGCCTTCGCGCTCACACCCGACGAATTGCCGCTCGTCGGTCCGGTTCCGGATCTTCCGGGCCTGTGGGTGGCGGAGGCGTCCTGGGTGACCCACGCGGGCGGTGTCGGCCGTCATCTGGCGAACCTGCTGCTGGACACCGGCGATCTCGCCGTGGACCCGGCTCGCCTGGCGCCGGATCGCTTCGCGCAGTGGAGCGACGAGCGGGTGTACGCCACCGCGCTCGGCCACTATCGGGGGATCTACGACGCGCACTGACCGCGTGGTCGATGCGAACGCGGATCACGATGGGACACAACCCTGCCGACGATTCGCTGTCGAGCTGGGTAGTCAGCCCATCACGAACGAGGCGGCGAACCACGCCAGCAGGACCAGCACGGCACCGACCAGCGCGCCCGGGAACAGTGCACGCCCGTGTCTGGCCGCGGTGGCGGACAGCGCCGCGCCGACGGCGAATCCGAGAACGCCGCCGCCGACCATGATCCACACGCCCGCGCTCGTGTCGACCCGGCACTCGGGCTTGGACGCACAGATGCCGCCGGCCATCAGGAACCACGGCGCGAGGACCACCGACATCATGGCCAGCGTCGCGGGCAGGAGCCACAGCAGCGCGCTGAGAACCAGATCCGTCCTCCGCGGTGGCGCGACCGCGCGGACTTCGGGTTCGCGCATCGGATAGCCGGAGGGGGTGGTGCCGTGGGAGACCTGGTTGAGGTAACCGTGCATCATGTCTCGCTATCGCTTGTCGGTGGAGTCGACCTGGCCGATGGAAGTTATACACCAGGCTCGTGCGCGCCGAAGTGCTTGTGTCCCCGTCGATGCGAGCGTCCGGCTTCCCCTCGGCCCGCGATGTCGGCCTTGCCCGGACCTGCGTCCCAGCCGCGCCGTACGCAGCGACTCCACAGCATCCGGCCGAGCCGCCCGCGTCGGCGGGTTCGAAGGTCGGCGTGTCACGCGAATCCGGTTGTGGTGCAGCATGAGCGGGTCCATCGCCGCAGGTCACCCGCTGCTACCGATGCCGATGGCATACCTACGTGACCATCCTGTGTGTCGATCCGCATCGCGATCGGAACCTCATGTCGCTGGTGGACCGTAGGACCGAACGACAGCGACGTTCGACGGCCCGCGTCGAGTTCCCGATCGCCGAATTCGCCTCTACTGTGGGAGTCGCGCGTTGACCACGCCCCAGAATATCGTTCCGACCACGAACACCCTTGGCGCACATCATGGTTCGCCCATCGGCGCCGACGTCGAACGGGTATCGCTGCACTCCCCGGAGTTCGCGGCCGATCCGCATCGGGCCTACCGGGACATGCGGTACCGCTACGGTTCGCTGGCGCCGGTGGAGTTGGCGCCGGGCGTGCCCGCGACGCTGGTGCTCGACTATCGCACCGCTGTGCGAATCCTGCACGATCCGCAGCATTTCCCGGCCGACCCGCGCACCTGGCAGGCGAGCGTCCCCGCCGGCTGCCCGGTGCTGCCGGTGCTGGAATGGCGGCCCAACGCGATGCGCAGCGCGGGCGCCGAGCACGCCCGCTACCGTGAGGCCAACACCGCGAGCATCAATGCGGTGGACCTGCATGCCCTGCACGCCACCGTGGAGCGGATCGCTGTCCCGCTGATCAACACCTTCTGCACGGCGGGCAGCGCCGATCTGGTCTCCCAGTACGCATTTCCACTCGCTTTCGAGGTGATCAATGCCCTACTCGGGTGTCCACCGGAGATCGGGCAGGAGGTTGCCGCCGCGACCGCCGCGGTGTTCGACGGTGTCGACGCCGAAGCGGGCAACCGGATGCTCGGTACCGCGCTCCTGCGGCTGCTCGAACTCAAGCGCGCCGAACCGGGCGACGACATCACCACCCGCCTGCTCCAGCATCCGGCCGACCTCGACGACGCGGAGGTGATCCACCAGCTCGTCGTGCTCTATGGTGCGGGCATCGAGCCGCTGCAGAACCTGATCGTCAACAGCCTCGTGCTGATCCTGTCCGACGATCGTTTCGGTGGCCACGTTCTCGGCGGGAGCCTGTCCACTCGCGACGCCTTGGACGAGGTGCTGTTCACCGACCCGCCGATGGCCAACTTCTCGGTCACCTACCCGCGCCAGCCGATCCTGATCGACGATGTGTGGCTGCCCGCGCACCAACCGGTCGTCATCAGCTTCGCGGCCTGCAACAACGACCCGGCGATCAGCGTCGAGAACCACGGCGGAAACCGGTCGCACCTGGCGTGGGGCGCCGGACCGCACGCCTGCCCCGCCCGCAGCCCGGCCTACCTGATCGGCCAGGACGCGATCGACCAGCTGCTGGACGCGCTGCCGGAACTGCGGCCCGCGGTTCCGGTGCACGAATTGACCTGGCGGCCAGGGCCTTTCCACCGAGCCCTGACCGCGCTCCCGGTCGTCTTCCCGGCGACCCCGCCCTGGCAACCGTGATACCGGAGCCGTGACGTTCAGGACGGGGCGCCCGCCGCGAACTGGGCGAGATTCGACGGCCGCGCGAAGGCGGCGGCGAATGCGTCGGCCAGCGTCGAGTCGTGCTGTGCGGCCAGCATCAGCTCGCGCATCGCCGGAGGTGGGTCCAGCACCGTCGCGGTCCACTGCGCCGCGGGGTGGGCGATGGCGGTCAGCCACGGCGCCGCCGCCCACTCCATCCAGTCCCTGTCGTAGCGGCCGCCTTGGCTGCGCAGTATCGCCTCCCCGTAGCGGATCGCGCAGTGAATGGCATTGTTGGCGCCCTGCGCACCGCCCGGGTCCATCCGGCAGACGACGTCGCCGCCGCCCAGCACCGGCCGTCCCGAAGGCAGGGTGCCGACCGGCCTGCGCATCGCCGGTGTCACGGCGCCGACCAATGTCGCGCCGCCGTCGGTCAGCTCGGCGTCGCGGTACCGCTCGGCGAACTCGGCGGGCAGGTGCTGGTCGATGAGCTGTTTGGCCTGCCGCAATCGTTGCGCCGGCGTGCCGTGCTGGTCGAAGACGTCCAAGGCGCCGCCCGGCCGCGCCTCGAAAAGCATGATCTCGCAGCGCCGTTCCTGCCCCGGTCGCCCGGTCAGACCGGGGTAGGAGATCACTTCACCGTGCTCGGGCAGCGCCGTGTAGGCGCCGAGATGCTGCGGATCGGGCTGGACGCCGTCGAGGTACAGCACCGCGAGCCGCCGCTGGGGCTCGGCGGGTACGGTCCACGCCGGGTCGTCCTCGAAACAGGCGGCGAGTTCTCGCGAAGCGCGGGTCACCACCGTCAGGTCGTAGTCGGCGGCGGCTCGGTCGAGTTCCGTCACGGACCGGTCGCCGACTCGCAGGTCGCCGCCCGCGGCCAGGTATTCGCCGAGCCACCGCGCGAAGACGGTCCGCTGGTCCACGCTCTGCGCCGGCCGGGTGAAGCGTCCGGCCCAGGCCGCCACCGCCGTGCGGTCGACGGCCATGGTGAACCGGATGCCCTCGATGTTCGGCGCGGTCGCGCGCCAGAAGCCCAGCCCGGCGTCCGATTCGAGGTCGAGCGTCGGGGGGAACTTGACCTGTGTGCTGGTCACCGTGCCCGCGAGGATCGCTTCGGCATCGCGATCGGTCACCAGCGTGACCGAGCTACCGCCGCGCAGGAGGCAATAGGCGAGGGGTAGCCCGCATTCGCCCGCCCCGAGTACCTGTATCTGTCCCACCATGGTGTCCTTTCGGTCGTGAGATCGACTGCGGCGATAGCGAAATCGTCGAGGAATAGGTGGGTGCGGCACATCGGTAGAGACGGGCCGGGTCGCCGCAATCGCCCGGCAGGCCGCGGATGCGGGCTGGATTTCCGCCGGGCCGCGTGTTCGTGCTCCGGTCCGTGACCCGGCTACGCTGCACTGCTGTGTCGGTAGGACGTGCATCGGGTCAGGGTCTCCCGCCCGCGGCGACCAGCGATTTCGTCGGTCGCGACCGCGAGCTGGAGAAGGTCGGGATGGCACTGCTCGGCGCGACCCGCCTGGTCACCCTGATCGGTGCTGGCGGCATCGGCAAGACCCGGCTGGCGACCGAGGCCGTGCACCGGTTCCACAAGGCGCGGCGGGTGCCGGTGCACTGGGTGCGGCTGGCGCTGCTGTCCAGGGGCGCCGACGCGGCGGCGGTGGAGGAGCAGGTCGCGCGGTCGCTGATCGACGCCGACTTCTCCGGACGGTCGGCGTGGGAAGCGGTGCTCGACACGCTCCGGCGCCGCGACGCGGTCGGGCGCACCCTGCAGACGATCCTGGTGATGGACAACTGTGAACACGTCTTGGACGGCGCGGGCCAGGTGATCGCCGACTTGCTCGACGCGGCGCCCGGGCTCACGGTGCTGGCCACCAGCCGCGAGGCGATCGGCTGGGTCGACGAACAGCTCGTGCCCGTGCCCGCGCTGTCCACCGAGCAGGCGCTGACCCTGTTCCGCGCACGCGCGGAACTGACCGGGCATGCCATCGCTGACGCCGATGCCGAGCAGGCCGCCGCGATCTGCAGGCACGTGCACAATCACCCGCTCTACATCCGGCTGGCTGCCGCGCGCCTGCTGCGCCAGCCGCTGACGATGATCCTGCGTGACCTCAGCGGGGAGGCCGGTGATCGGAGGCTGCGCTGGTCGCACGGTCCCCGTGTCGGCGCCGACGCACGGCATCAGGGCGTTCGCGACGTCATCGGCTGGTCCTACGACCTGTGCCGGGACAAGGAGCGGCTGCTGTTCGAGCGGCTGTCGGTCTTCGCGGCCGGTTACGACGTCGACCACGAGGACGCGAACCTGCCCGGTCTGGATGTCGGCGCGGAACTGGAGGCCATCGAAGCGGTCTGCGCCGACGACCACCCCGGTGGCCTGGCCCGCGCCGAGATCGAGGTCCTGCTGGAGCGGCTGGCGGACCAATCGCTGGTCTCGGTCCACCTGACCGCGACCACGGTGCGCTACTCGCTGCTGGAGAGCGTGCGGGTGTTCGCCCAGCAGCGTCTACGCGAGCGGGGCGCCGAATTCGCGCGATTGGCGCGGCGGCACCGTCGCTACTATCGCGACAAAGTCGTCACGGCGCAGGCCGACTGGTTCGGCCCGGCCGAACAGGATCTGCTGGACTGGGCACGGGCGGCCTGGGACAACCTGCTGTGCGCCATCGAGGGCAGCCTCGACACGCCCGGGGAGGCCGCGGCCGGTTTGGAGATCGCGGTCGGGCTCATCGCTTTGCGCAGCCCGTTCTTCACCGGCTCGTTGCGCGAGCCGCGCCGATGGGCCGAGCGCACGCTCGCCGCCAGCCGTGGCCTGGACCCGCAGCCGGTGGAATTGCAGATCGCGGCGATGGCACTGATCGGGTGGATCAGCATGTGCCAAGGCGTGCACGACGACGCCGAGCGCATGCTCGACGAGTGCATCATCGCCTGCGTGCCCGACCCCGCCGCACGCTCCGGGTGGCGCGAGCATCCCGAACGTGATCTCGATCTGCCCGCCGCGGTCGAGTTCGCCAGGGGCAGCGAACTGATGCTGGTGCGCCGCGACGTGCGCGCGATTCCCGTCCTCGCCCGAGCCCGAACGAAATTCGCCGAGCGGGGCGACCGCGGCGGCGCCGCGATGAGCGAGCTGTTCGAGGCGCTCGCCGCCGCGTTCCTCGGTACGGCGACGCAGGCGCTGGAGATCGCCCGGCGGCATGTGGACAACGCGGAGCGGGCCGGAGCACGGTGGGCCACGTCGTGGGCCGAGCTGGCCTGGGCGATCGCGCTGACCAAACACGGCGACCCGAATGATGCGCTCGCCGTTGGTCGTACGACGCTGAGCAGCCAGCTCGCCATGCGCGATCAGTGGGGCGCTGTGTGGGCCGTCCACGTTCGTACGTGGTCGCTGGCGCGCCTGATCACCGAGGCGGCCGACGTGTCATCGGATGCTGTGACGGAATGGGCGCGTGATATCGCCCGTCTCGCCGGTGGTGCCGCCACGCTGCGACACAAACTCGGTGTGAACATTGCCAATCTCGGACCGTTCGCAACCGAGACCGACGCAGCCGCCGCGGTTGCTCGGGAAGTCCTCGGCGCGGCGGCCTTCGCTGTGGCCGAGCGCGAGGGCGCGCTGCTGCGGCCCGAACTCGGCGAGGTGGCGCAGCTGGCGCTGGGCAGCCTGTCGCTGGAGCGTCTCTCGGTCGACCATCCGGTTCGGCGCGAGCGGCCATCGCGCTGGCAGGAGCTGTCGACCGCCGAACAGGAAGTTGCCGTCCTGGCCGCGGCGGGCTGGACCAACACCGCGATCGCCGCCCGGCGCGGCAGCTCGTTCAAGACCGTGGACGCCCAGATGGCCGCGATCCTGCAGAAACTGATGATCGGCTCGCGGGAGGACGTTCGTGCCTTGGTGCCCGCTGATCGGCGCGCCCAGGTGACCGAGGAAGCCGCACGCAAGCCGCAGCGCACCCGGCGCTCCTGAGACCACCGAATCGGATTGGGGTCGAAGGCTTTCGACGGTGCATAGCTGCCGATTCCGCGAAATAGGCGGGACATGGCGGTATCTCGGCGGCCGCGGTGGTGTGCTCTCGGCTTCGTCGGGGGGTTCCACTTCCCACGATCGCCCGGAACCGTAGCTGTGCTCGGTTGTCATGCTATGTGCGCCAAGCGTCTTCACCGAATGTCATCGGTGATCGAGCCGATCGATGCCGAGGCACGGCGCGTCGCCGTTGCGGCCGGTACCCTGGATACAAGGTTGTCGCGCGGACAATAAGTTACCACGAATTTAGGTAACTAATCCGTCGATTTACTCGGCATTGTGTACCGTATGTTATCGAGGGTTCGCTTCGCTTGTCTGGTGAACCAGGGTCGAGGATGCGGCCCGGCAAGGAGGACTCCGCTGTCTCGCGTTGCGGATGTATCCGTTCCCGAGACACGGACGACGTCGAGGATTGGGTGTGGCCGTATGCGTGTTTCTGCTCCGATAACGGTCTCGGCTTTGGTTGTTGCTGGTGTGGTGGTGAGTAGTTCGGGGGTGCAGTCGGTGCCGGGGGTGCGGGCGCCGGGTGTGTTGACGTCGGCGGGTGCGGGTGTGGTGGCGGGTGGGTCGGGGGTGGTGGGGTTGTTGCCGGTGGTGGTGGAGGGTCCGCGGCGGTTGCGGGCGGTGTCGCCGGGGTCGGGTCGGGTGGGGTTGGGTGGGGTTGGGGGGCGGGAGTTTTCGTTGCCGGGGGTGGGGGGTGTGTTGGGGATTCCGGAGGTGGTGTTGGCGGCGTATCGGAA
Organism: Nocardia sp. NBC_00508; assembly: GCF_036346875.1. NCBI lineage: Bacteria > Bacillati > Actinomycetota > Actinomycetes > Mycobacteriales > Nocardiaceae > Nocardia > Nocardia sp. NBC_00508. The sequence continues at coordinate 6,566,497 of NZ_CP107852.1, forward strand.
TGCGGAGTTGGCGTTGGGGTCTTCGGTGCCGGGGTGTGGGTTGTCGTGGAGTTTGTTGGCGGGGATCGGGCGGGTGGAGTCGGGGCATGCGCGGGGTGGGCGGACGGATGCGGCGGGGACGGCGGTGGCGCCGATTTTCGGTCCGGCGTTGGATGGGAGTCTGCCGGGTAATGAGGTGATCCGGTCGGGGGATGGGGGGTTTGTGCGGGCGGTGGGTCCGATGCAGTTCTTGCCGGGGACGTGGGGGGTGTATGCGGCTGATGGGAACGGGGATGGGGTGGCTGATCCGCATAATGTGTTCGATGCGGCGTTGGCGGCGGGGAAGTATTTGTGTTCGGGGGGGTTGGATCTGCGGGATTCGGGGCAGGAGTTGCGGGCGGTGTTGCGGTACAACAATTCGATGGCGTATGCGGGGAATGTGCTGAGTTGGTCGGCGGCGTACCGGAGTGGGGGTGGGCCGCGGCCGGTGCCGTTGGCGCCGGGGGTGGTTCCGCCGGGGGTGTCGGGGACGGTGCCGCCGTCGTCGGAGATGACCGCGGCCACTTCGCCTGTCCCGCCTGTGGCGCCGGAGGGCGGGCCGCGGAAGCCGGTGCCGCCGCCGGTGCAGGTGATGATCACCATTCCGGGGTTGCCGCCGATCCCGTGTGGCATATTCTGCCCACCCCCGCCACCGCCGCCGGTGGATGGGTGTGTGGGATATCCGGTTCCGGCGCCGATGCCGCGGGTGGAGCTGCCCGGTGTCGGGTTCGGTCCGCTCGCCCCGGCCGCGCCCGCCGGCGCCGCGCCCGGTCCACTACCTGGGCAGCTACCCGGCCGGGCCGACCCCGAGGCCGCCCGCCGTCCCGGCGATGCGGGCGCAGCTGCGGCCGCCGAGCAATCCTCTCCCGCTGATCAGCAGGCCGCTGCTTGCATCCCACCGGGCACCGGCACCCCCGGACACGACCCCGGACCGGGCGCACCCGCCCACGCCGCGCCGGGCGCACCCGGCGATGAGGCCGCGCCCCCCAGCAACACCGAACCTGCCACCCCGGAACCAGCTACCCCGGGATCGGCCGCCGAACCGGAATCTGCCACCGAACCCGCACCTGCTCCCGCCCCTCAACCCGGCATCACCCTGCCCTTCGGTATCGTCATCCCCCTCCCCGCACCACCGCCCGCGCCGGCGGGTTGATCGAGCCAACCCATACACATCCGGACACCCCAACCCACCGAGCAAAGCGGTGCCACTGGCCGCTCCACCGGTACACGCACCGGAGGCGGCCCGCGAATCGGCGGCGCCCGGATGATGCTGCGGCACGTTGGTCGTGCGCCGACGGACGCCGTCCCCTACACAGGTACACGCGCCGCATGGGCCCGCGAGCCGGCGGCGGATGCTGCTGCGGCACAGCTGGCCGTGCGCCGATGGATGCCGTCTCCTATGCAGGCATTCGCGCCGGACGCGGCCCGCGAGCCAGCAGCACCCGGATGCTGCTGCGGCACAGGACGCGCAGCTGGTCGTGCGCCGACGGACGCCATCCCCGGCGGAGACATCACCCGGAACGCCCCTGCGTGTCGGGTGCGTATTCACTGTGGTGTCGCCGCCCGCGTCCGATCGCTGGGTGCCTCCCGTGGCGGGACCGCGGGCTACGAAACCCGGCGAGGGGAGATCCGGGCCAATCGTTGGCTATCCCCGTGACGAACCTCTAATAGGAGTATTTCGTTCGATTCGAGGTGAACTCATGAGGGCCACAGTCGGAGTATCAGCGGAGCAGACCGTGGTGCGCGGGGTCATGCTCTCGTCCACGGCGCAGCAAGGCGCGCCGCCAACCGTGCTGCGGGAGGTCGAACAGCCCGTCGAGTACTCGGTTGCCGCGTCGATCGCCGCCACCCTCGCGGCGTTGACGAGCGCGGAAGCCGATACCGAGATCGACGACGTCGCCGTTGCGTACCGCACGGGCGCCGAGCGCCGGGCAATCGTGTCGCATCTGTCGTCGGCGGCGTGGGGGTCGCCGTCGCTCGTGTCGACCAAAACAGCTCTGCTGGCGCTGCTCGACGGCATACCGGGCCTGGCGGCGTACGGCACCGTGCTGGTGCTGGAGGTCGTCGGCTACCACACGACCTATCTCGTGGTCGGACCGCGACGCGACGAGATCCTGGCCTCGGACTCCTGGTCCGGGGTCGTCGACGCAGGCACCGCGGGCCAGGCGATCGACCGGATCCGGCCGGCCCTGGAAGCGGCCGGATTGCAGCCCGATGCCGTCCTGCTCTGCGGCTCGTCCGCGGGGCGGCCGGACCTGGTGTCGGCGCTGCAACTCGGACTCGCTACACCCGTGATCACCGCGCCCGACTTCGCCAACGCGGCCGCGTACGGCGCCGCATTGGTGGCAGCCGCCTCCTTCCGCAGCGCTTCAGCGGTAGCGATTCCGGCTGGTCGGCGGCAGACGGGCCGTGCGATCCTGGTCGCGGCGGCCATCGCCGCTTTGGCCGGCGGAGTAGCGGTCGCGGTCGTGCAGGCGCGCGAGGACCGACCAGCCGAAATTCGCGGCCCCGCGGGGCCCGCCCCCGGGCAGGCTCCCATTTCGGAAGTCCAGCCGATCTTCCCGGCCCCCGCGGTCGATCCCATATTCGTGGCGCCCGCCGCCGCACCCGAGCCGGCTCCCGCCCCTCCATACCCCCAACCGCCGATACCGCCCGAGCCGTTGCCTGTGCCGGTCCAACGACCGGTGGAACAGCCCCCGCCCATGCCGCCCGACCTGCCGGGTCAGCCGGGACCTTCACAGCCCCCGCATAGGCCACACCCGACGACAACGTCACCCGAACATGCTCCAGCTCCCGCTGGTGCGTCGAACGACACCCTTCCTCTTGCCCGGTGAGTCCCCACCCCGCCCTGAGCGCCGGCGCCCACCGGTCGTGCAGGCGTAGTGGTGGCAGCAGTCGGCGCCGCTGTGAGCCATCGCGCACCGGCGGCACCCGCGCGTGGCCGATAAGCTGGCCGGGTGAGCGCACAAACGGCCGGATCGGTGGCGATCGCCGAGGACCTGGACGCCGTGACCACCCGCGGCCCCGAGGACGACCCCGCGGACGCCGGGCTCAGCCGCGCGGACGTCGAGTCGGTGTGGGAGTCGGTGCGGGCGTGGTACCGCCTGGGCACGACGCCGGCGATTCAGGTGTGCCTGCGCCGCAACGGTCGGATCGCGTTGAACCGGACCATCGGCCACGGGTGGGGCAACGCGCCCGGCGACGGGCCGGACGCGGTCGAAGTACTCGCCACCCCCGACACGCCGTTCTGCGGTTTCTCGACGGCGAAGGGCGTCGCGGGTGCGCTGATGTTCATGCTCATCGAACAGGGCGCGTTCGCCTTGAACGATCCGGTGTCCAGCTACATCCCTGAATTCGCGGCGAACGGCAAGGCCGCCATCACGATCGGCGACGTGCTCTCGCACTCCGCCGGGATCCCCTTCGTCACGCCGCCCTACCAGGGCGTCGACCTGGTGCTGGACGAAGAGCTGGCGGTGCGCGCGCTGGCCGATCTCGTCCCGAGTTGGAAGCCGGGCCGCTTCCGCGTGTACCACGCGTTGACCAGCGGACTGATCCTGCGTCTTCTGGTGCGGCGGGCGACCGGAAAGCGTCTGCGGGAGCATCTGTCCGAACAGGTGCTCGAGCCGTTCGGATTCCGCTGGACCAGCTTCGGCGTGCGTCCCGAGGATCTCGACAAGGTCGTGCCGAGCGTCAAGATCGGTCCCGGCCCGTCGCGGATGGCAGCATATCTGGCGGGCAAGGCGATCGGCGGGCGGATGGACCGCGCATCCCGCTCGGCGACCGACGCCTTCCTGACCGCCGAGCTGCCCTCGGGCAATCTGATCACCACCGCATCCGAACTCTCGCGCTTCTACGACATTCTCACCCGTGGCGCACCGGACGGCCGGCGGATCATCCGACCGGAGACGCTGCAGGAGGCGGTGCGGCCGGCCCCCTGGATACCGGGCGTGGCCGGACGGGTCAGCCGAGCCGGTTTCGAACTCGGCGCGCGCAGGTCGAAGTTCGGCCGCGACACCGGATCGCACTTCGGGCGTAGCGGATTGACCACCCAGTACGGCTGGGCCGACCCGGCGCGCGGACTGTCCGGAGCAATCCTGACCAGCGGCAAGGCGACCGCCGACACCAAGCGGCCGTGGCAGCTGGTCGCGCAGATCTCCGCCGCGGTGCCCGCCGACCAGTAGCACGCGCCACCGGCACGGGCGTCTCGCTCGTCTCCACCAGTGAGAAGACCTCGGTCATCCGGCAGATCTAGTCTGTTAACTCGCTTGTTGCCAACCTGTCGGGTTGCGCTAGTGCGAGCGGAACAGACTGACCCGTCGGCTTTTTGGCGGTGAAAGCGTTGGTGCTGATGAGTATTGATCACGACGTGGCGGCGAGCGGGTTCCGGTACGCCATGCTTCCCGACAAGCACGGACGATTCGGCGTGTTCGGCGGCAGATTCGTGCCGGAAGGACTGATGGCCGCGCTGCTGGATCTCGAATCGGCCTACCGTCTCGCGCAGGGCGATTCGAGCTTCGTGGCGGAATACCGGCAACTGCTGCGCGACCGGGTCGGTCGGCCTACGCTGCTGCATCAGGTGCGGCGGTTCGCCGAGTTGCTGGGCGTGCCGGGAGTGCGGGTCTATCTCAAGCGCGAGGACATGGCCCACACCGGCGCTCACAAGATCAACAATGCGCTCGGGCAGGCGCTGCTGGCCCAGCGGATGGGCAAGCGACGGATCGTCGCCGAGACCGGCGCGGGCCAGCACGGCGTGGCCGTGGCGACCGTATGCGCGATGCTCGGCCTGACCTGCGTGGTCTACATGGGGACCGACGACATGCGGCGCCAGGCGTCGAACGTGGTGCGGATGAAACTGCTCGGTGCCGAGGTGCGACCCGTCGACAACGGATCGCGGCGGCTCAAGGACGCGATCAGCGAGTCGGTTCGCGACTGGGTGGCGAGCGTGGACACCACCCACTACTTGTTCGGCACCGCCGCGGGGCCCGCGCCGTATCCGCGGATCGTGCGGGATTTCCAGACGGTGATCGGCGTGGAGACCAGACATCAGATCGCACGCGTCGAAGGCAGGCTGCCCGATTACGTCCTCGCCTGCGTGGGCGGCGGCAGCAACGCCATCGGTGTCTTCCACCCGTTCGCCGACGACCCGGAGGTGCGGTTGATCGGCGTGGAGGCCGCCGGGCTGGGAGTCGACACCGGCGCGCACGCGGCGACGCTGAGCATGGGCAGCCCGGGTGAGATCGACGGCTCCTACAGCTACCTGCTGCAGGACGAGGACGGCCAGATCGCGCGGACCCACAGCATCGCGGCCGGACTCGACTATCCGGGCGTGGGCCCCGAACTCAGCCACCTGAAAGACAGTGGCCGGGTGACCTATCGCGCGGCCACCGACGCCGTCGCGTTGCGCGGAATGCAGGCGCTCAGTCACACCGAGGGCATCCTCGCCGCGCTCGAATCGGCCCATGCCGTCGGGCATCTGCTGGAGATGGCCGAGCTCGGCGAGGTGCCCGAGGATTCCGTCATCGTGCTGTGCCTGTCCGGTCGCGGTGACAAGGATCTCGCCGTCCTCGCCGATCGCCTCGGCGTGGCATAACCACTGCTATCGTCGGAGGTACCCATGGCGCCGGGGGAGGGACCGCGCGCTACACCCGCGCACGAGGACGAGCCCTCTTGAAGTACGTCTCCCGCCTGGTCCTGTTCCTGGCCATTCCCGCCGTGTTGTTCCTGCTGCCGTGGTGGACCTTGGTGGCGGCGCCCACCCAGGGCACCGGCTCGCTGTTCTGGCTCGGTTCGGCGCTGTTCGCATTGGCGTTCGGTTACCTGCCCGCGTCGATGTATCTCGGCCATGGATCCGCGCAGTCCGACGCCGCCTCGATCGTCGGCGACACGATGCTCGGCGTGATGTGGGTGGTGTTCAGCTGGTCGGTGCTCGGCAACCTGGCGCGCATCGGGCTCGCCGTCGCCGGTGTCGGCGATCCGGCCCGGTCCCGGATCGTCGCGGCCGGTGTGCTCCTCGCCGCGACCGTGCTCGTGGTGTGGGGCGTGGTCGAAGCGCGGCGGGTGCCGCGGGTCCGCACGGTGGAGGTCTCCATCCCCGGACTCGGACCGGCGTTGGAGGGCCTGCGCTTGGTGGTGGTCACCGACACCCATTTCGCCGCACTCGACCGGTTGCGCTGGTCGGAGCGCGTGGTCGACGTGGTCAACGCGCAATGCCCCGATATCGCCTGTCACGCGGGTGATCTCGCGGACGGCTCGGTGGCGAAGCGCCACGCGCAGGTCGATCCGCTCGGCAAGGTCGAAGCCGAACTCGGACGGTTCTACATCACCGGCAACCACGAGTACTTCGGCGACGCGCAAGGGTGGATCGACCACATGGATTCGCTCGGCTGGCAACCACTGCACAATCAGCACGTGACGGTGCGCCGCGGCGACGACCAGCTGGTGATCGCCGGCATCGACGACCCGACCGGTGTCGGCCTGGCGGGACATGGCCCGGACCTTCCCGCCGCGCTCGAGGGCGCGGATCCGGGCGCGCCGGTCGTCCTGCTCGCCCACCAACCCAAGCAGATCACCGACGCCGTGGCCGCCGGTATCGCGCTGCAGATCTCCGGCCACACCCATGGCGGCCAGATCTGGCCATTCCACTATCTCGTTCGGCTCGATCAGCCCGTCGTCGCGGGACTGAGCCGCCACGGTGACCACACCCAGCTCTACACCAGCCGCGGCACCGGCTTCTGGGGACCGCAGTTGCGGGTCTTCGCACCGAGTGAAATCACCGTGCTCGTCCTGCGTTCGCCGTAGCCGAGCTTCGGGCTCGAAGGACCACGCGGCACAGGCATGCTTCGTCAGCGGTCGCCGCGGGTGCCTTCGGCCTGGCTGGTGGCATCGGGCTCGGGTGACGGCTGGACCGGACTGCCTGGACGCCACGCTTCCGTGACGCCCGGAACCCGATCCTCGACGACGTAACTGGCGCGTGTATGAATCGGCGCGCCGGGGCGGCGGACATAGGGCACGACGCGAAAGTCGTTGCGCCAGAGCCGATGACCGAGCTCAACGCGGACATACCCGCGCTGCGCGTTGAAGAACTTGAGGTCGGGGTTCGCGGCAAGCAGCCGGCGGCCCTTGGCGGTGAGGTCGGCTCCGTCGCCGTTGCTCGTGATCGAGGTGCCGGTGAATTCCGCCGCCACGACCGGCGCTGCGGGATCGGTGTAGTCGCGTCGCAGATCGGCGGCATGGTTCTCGTGCCGGTCGCCGGTGATCACCACCAGGTTGCCGACACCGCGGTCCGCGGCAGCGCCGAGCACGGCGTTGCGATCGGCGACGTAGCCGTCCCAGGAGTCGGTGGACACGGTGACCTCCGGGCCGGGGTCGATGTCGTTCTGGCTCATGCCCACCTGATTGCCGATGACCTGCCAGCGCGCCGGGGAGCGGGCGAAGCCGTCGATCAACCATTCTCGTTGCTGTGCACCGAGAATGGTGCGGCCGGCAGAGAACCGGTCGGCGCAGTCGGTGACCACGGCGCCGTCGCACGCCTGCGGTGTGCGGTATTGGCGGGTGTCCAGCATCGTGATCTCCGCGAGGTCGCCGAACCGGAAGCGACGGTGCAGGCGCATGCCCTGTCCGGACGGCAGCGCCGTGCTGCGCAGTGGCTGGTGCTCGTACATGGCCTGGAAGGCGGCCGCGCGGCGGCGGCGGAACAGGGCGGGGACGCGCCAGATGTCGAGCCCGAGGCCGGGCGCGCCAGCGGCCCAGTTGTTGTCGACCTCGTGATCGTCCATGGTGACCAGCCACGGGAACGCGGCATGCGCGGCACGCAACGGTTGCTCGGCCTTGTACAGCGCGTACCGCAGCCGGTAGCCCGGTAGATCGACAGCCTCGTCCCGGAAGTCCCGGCCCATCGCGGCGCCCACGCGCCCACGCAGCCAGGCGCGCTCATAGATGTAGTCGCCGAGATGCACGACCAGGTCCAGGTCTTCCTGGCTCAGGTGTTCGTAGGCGGTGTAGTAGCCGGAACTCCAGGACTGACATGAGGCGAATGCGAAGCGCAGCCGTGCCAACGGCTGCCCCGCCGCCGGGGCCGTGCGAGTCCGCCCGACCGGCGATATGGCCGCCCCGGCCCGAAATCGGTAGAAATACCAGCGATCCGGCGCCAACCCATGTACCTCGGGATGCACGCTGTGGCCGAGCGCGCGGGTGGCCAGGGCTGTTCCTCCGGCCACCACCTGACGGAAGTGCTCGTCGTCGGCGACTTCGTACTCGACGGTCACCGGGTCCACCGGCATGCCGCCCAGCCCGTCCGGCGCCAGCGGATCCGGGGCCAGGCGCGTCCACAGCACCACACCGTCGGGAGCGGGATCTCCGGACGCGACGCCCAGCGCGAACGGATCACCCAGCCAGCGCGGTGCGGGGAACCGAGCGCTGCTCGCCGCCGCCGTTCCCACCAACACCGCAACCGAACCCGCGGCGCCTGCTCGTAACACTTCTCGCCGAGAAAGGGCCATACATCAGCGTACGGCCGGACTCGGCGACAAGGAGGGGCGCGGACCGCTGCGGGTCAGAGCAGTCCGCCGCGGCGGGCATGCTCGAGCGCGTCGACCCGGGAATTCGACCCCAATTTGCCGTAGATACCGCGCAAGTGGGTTTTCACCGTGTTGACCGAGACGCCGAGGTCGGCGGCGATCTGCTGTGCGGTGCGGCCGGACGGCAACTGCTTGAGCACGATCATCTCGGTGCGCGTCAGCGCCGGGTAGGCCGACCTGCGGTGTACCGCGGGGTGCCGCCGGATGATGGCGGCGAAGCGCTCCGACCGGCCGAAACGGCCTGCGTAGCTGTCCAACAAGGGGAGTGCGGCAGGCATATCGAGGAACGGCCGGATGAGGCGCTGCGGCGCCGCGGCGTTCAGCGCGCTCTCCAGCGCGACCACGGCCTTGGCCGGCGCGCCGGCTTCGTGCTGGGCCGAGGAGTACAGCAGCCAGCCGGTGATCGCGCTGACCGGACGCAGATCAATCGCGTTGTGGAGCAAGGGTTCGAGGATGGCGCAGGTCGCCTTGGGACGATCGGCCGCGGCGTTCAGGGCCGCGTCCGCCATCCGGATCTCGGGGAGGTCGCCGACGATGCCGCGGGCTCGCTCGACCAGCAGCTGCGCGGTCCTGGGATCGTGCACGCGCAGCAGCGCCCAGACCACCGGGAGGATCAGGTTGCCGGTCGCGGAAGGCAGCGTCCGGTGCTCCACCAGCATGAGCAGGCTCCGGCGTAGCGCCTCGACCGCAGCGGACGGCTCCTCGGTGTGCTCGAGGTCGAGCAGCCGTCCGATCACCTGGCCGTGCCACCCGGCGACCGGACCGGACGAGCCGTCGTGATCGACGTGCTCGGCGAGCACGGCGCTCACCTGCGCCGGATCGGGCGTCTCGCCTTGCAGGTAGGCGCCGTAGGCGGCGACGGCGGTCGCCTGGACGGCGTCGGTCGCGTCCAGGAGCCGGTGCGCGCCGGCGATCGTGAGCGCGTGGGCCGCCCGGTCCCGCATCGCGGTGGCGGCGTCGACGGCGTTCGCGGCGAGCGCCAGCCGGGTGAGCGCCCGCAACACCAACCGCGGCCGCCCGGCGTGCTCGGCCAGCGCCAGACTCGAGTGCAGCAACTGCTCGCCGCGCGCGACCGCGCCGCGGGCGACCAGCCCGGTGGCGACCTGAATCGCGGCGTACGCGTCGAGATCGGGGTTTCCGGTAGGCGCGATCTCGTCCCGGAATTCGCCGAGTTCGGTCCCGGTGGTTGCCGCCACGTCGATCGTCGCGGCCAGCGCGAGCGCCTCCACCCGTTCGTCGGAGGCGAAGGAGGCCTTGGTGGCACGGCGAGCCGTCGCTGTGTCCAGGCAGGCGACCGCGGCGGCAGTGCTGCCGCGCACGAGCGCGTCGACCACCCGCACGAGCCACAGGAACGGGTCGTCGAGCAAAGTGGGCGCCGACTGGGCGAGCCCGTCGAACAGTGTGTCGCCCGCGCCGTCGAGGACCATTCGCAGCGCGCAGTCGGAGAGGAATTCGCAGAGGTTTTCCCGGTCGGGGTCGGCCAGAAAATGGGGCAGCGCGGTCGCGGGCAGGTCCGCGGAACGCAACCAACGGGCCGACTGGCCATGCAGATCCGCGCACAGCTGTGGCCCGAGCCGCTGCGCCTCGGCGAGGAAATAGGCCCGCACCATCGGGTGACAGGCGTACCACACGTCGTCACCGCGCGAGTCGGCGCTGAGCGGGAAATTGATCCGGTCGAGTTCGTGGAGATAGTGTCCCGCACCGCCGCCGACGAGTTCGTCGGCGAGTTGCCCAGTGAACGAGACGGGGATGCTGGTGTAGATGAGGAATTGGCGCAGCGAAGGTGACAGCCCGTCGATGAGTTCGCCGACCAGGAACTCCGCCACAGCGCGCGGCGGTCGCGTGAGGATGGACAGCGCCACGGCCCGGTCGTCGGACCGGGCGGCCAGGTGCGCCGCGGCGATGCGTACCAGCGCCGCCCAGCCATGGGTCAGCGTGGCGAGGGTGTCCAGCTCCGCGTCGGTGAGCTCGCAGCCGTGATCGCGACACAGTGCGTCGATCTGATCCGAGGTGAACGCGAGGTCGCCCCGGTTCCAGCGGGTCAGGCGCGACTGGAGATCGAGGATATGCCACCGGATGGGCGGAGCGAACCGGGCACACAGCACTGTCGTGACGGTGGGTGGCGCGTGGTGCAGGAAGTATTCGACTCCAGCGAGCGCGACCGGATCGGAAAGCAGATGAGCATCGTCGAGCACGACGACGGTCGGGGTCGCTCGCGTGGCCAGCGCGTCGACGAGCGCCGCCGCGTCCATGGTCGGCGGGCCGCCGTGCTCCGCGGTGGCGATGCCGAATCGAGCATGCAGCGCGGTCCACAGCGCCGCCGCGTCGTCGAACTCGTCGGTGAGGGTCAGCCATGCCACGTCCGGTTCGCCCGCCGTATGCCGGGTAGCCCAGTCGGCCAGCAGGACGGTCTTTCCGGTCCCCGCCGGTGCACAGATCAGCAGCACACCCCCATTGCGGGCGTTCGAGACGGTGTCGACGGCGGCCAGCAGATCCGTTCGTGGGATAGGCGCGAACGGCAACGCCGGTATCTCGGCAGCGGCTTCCGCTGCGGAAGGGATGCGGCGTAGAGCGGGGACGTGCGATGTGGTCACCGTGCCTCCCGGGCCGTGTGCTGACAAATCACTACCGCGCCTAGCTACCGGAACTTACCCAGCGGAAAGTCCGCTTGATCCGATCGTGTGTGGTCGTTATTGAAATTTCACTCTGGACCGGTATTCGACACCGGAGCCACCCGAAACAGGTGAAGTGCCGAATGGGGCGGGTGGTGGAGATTCGGAATGCGTCCATTACTTCCCAGAAAGGGGCGAACGATGACGCACATGACCGAACCGCAACAACACCCCGTGCGCCGCGGCATCGCGGCGGGCACGTCCATAGCGGCCGCGATTCTGCTGCTGACCGTGGGTGTGCTGTCGGTCTTCGAGGGTGTTTCCGCCGTCGCCGAGGACGAGCTGTACATCGTGGGCACGGAGTACGTCTACAAGTTCGATACCACGGCATGGGGTTGGATCCATATCGTGCTCGGGGTCCTCTTGATCATCGCCGCGCTGGGTTTGATGACCGGCGCCACCTGGGCGCGGGTCGCGGCGATCTGCCTGGCCGCCTTGTCGATCATCGCAAACTTCATGTGGCTGCCGTACTACCCGGCTTGGTCGATCCTCGTTATCGCCCTCAACGTCGTGGTGATCTGGGCGATCGCTACCTGGAGGCCGGATACGGCCGACCGCGCGAACACCGGCGGCACCGTCGGGTAGCCGGCTCTCCCGCCTCTCCGGGTCTTCAGGCCGTACTGGTCGGGTGGCGCCGGACCTGCGTTCAGGTCCTGCGTTGGGTGCCGCTCGTGCTCTGGGCGTACCCGGCGAGTTACCCATGTGCGCACGACATCAGTGGTTGCGTTCGCCGCACAACGCCCCGCCAGGCGCTGGGCGACGCCGCGGCCACGCGACTCGGTGCGATGCCGACCCAGCCCGGCGCCGCGCGGCACCGAATGTCTTGTGGCGCTTGCCGGAATCCGGCGGCCCGGATCGGTTATGCGTGCGCGACGATCACCGCGGCTCGGTCGGTTATCGGTACGGGTGCGTGGTGCGAACAGCGCGGAGATACCGCGGCGTGGCGGTGGGAAGGGGTTCTGCGGTGGGTAGCCATACCAAGCAGTCCGCGATGCGAGTGGTGATGATGCCGACCGAGATACGACCGGCCTCGGTGTTCGACGATTTCGCCGCGGCAGCGGGCACGGTGGTGTCGAAGGGATTGTTCTTCGTGCTGATCGTCGCGCTGGTGCTGACGGCGGCCGTGAGCCTGCTGTTCGGCCGCGACGCCGACGTCTGGCCCCGGCTGCTCACCACCGCGACGACCATCGTCACGTTTGTGCTGGTCGCCCTGCTGCACAACATGCACAGCCGGGCCACCTACGCGATGCAGGTCAAACTCAACGCCCTCGCCGAGGCGCTGTCGGACGTCAAAGTCGAACTGAGCGCCGACTCCGCCATGAGCTGTCGTGCTGAGCAACGGTGCGCCGAACAAGGATTCGCACACAACGACAGATTCGGCTAACCCTTTCGACCGAGTCGGGGTTTCCGGTGTCGGCCCTGGCTGGGTTGTGGTATCCACCCTTCGACATCCCACTACGAATCGAAGGACGCACATGGCCAGCAAGCCCCCGCTCGTACTTCTGCACGGTGTCACCATGTCCGAGCGGGTGTGGGACGACGTCACGCCATTGCTGGCCACGCGGCACGAGGTGATCACTCCGACCGCCGTCGGCCATCGCGGCGGGCCGCCCGCGCTGCGGCGCCCGGCGCGGGTCGAGCACTTGGTGGACGACATCGAGCGGCGTCTCGATGCGCTGGGCCTGCGCCGCGTGCACATCGCGGGCAATTCCCTGGGTGGGTGGATGGCGATCGAACTGGCACGTCGCGGCCGAGCGGCGACCGTCTGCGCGCTGTCGCCCGCCGGGTTCTGGGATTCCGGCAGCAACATCCAGTCGATCGCGACCCGTCGTATCGCCCGAGAGGCGGCGACCGGCCGGCGATTGGGATTCCTCGCACCGCTGGGACTGCGCAGTGCGGTGATCCGGCGAGTGGCGTTGCGCAACATCGCGGTGCACGGCGATCGCATCAGCCCGGCGCAAGCCATGACCGTCCTACACGACCTGCTGGCATGCACCGTCACCGCCGACCTGCTCGGCACCGACGAGCAAGTCGCCTCCCTCGACCCACTGCCGTGCCCGATCACGGTGGCCTGGTCGGAAAACGATCGGGTCCTTCCCGCGGAGATCCATGCGGCAATCGCCCGAGTTCGGTTGCCAGAGGCAGCTTTCTCTCTCCTGCCCGGTGTGGGTCACGTCCCGATGATCGATGATCCTGAACTGGTCGCCCGGACCATTCTCGCCATTACGCACGCCACCGCGGCCGAGGCGTCGTAGCTCCCACCTGTGCGGAGCAGGTCCGCTGTGGCCGGACGAGGACTACTTCGGGTGCGTCGTCTCGCATGTTCGCCCAGCCCGCAAGGGCGTTCGGGGCGGCACTCACGTCGGGCGCAAGCCCCTGGCTGTAACGGATCGCGGGCACACGGCGAGGAATAGGCATCCCCCGAGCGAAGTTTCAGCGCACTATTCCGACCAGCGAGACAGCCATGACGATCTTCAAGCATACGCAGGCGCGCGATCCCAAGCGTTATCTGTGGATGCTGGGTTTGATCGCCCCGGCCTGTGCCCTGCTGCCTTCCCAATTGGTGGCGCGCACGGGTCTGGAAGTGTTCTGGTGGATCGGTCCGGTCATCGTTCTGGTGCTGATTCCCCTCCTGGACTTGGCGGTGGGGGACGACGGGAGCAACCCGCGCGAGGAAGACTACGCGGCGCTGTCCAACGACCGCTATTACCGTTGGTGCACCTATCTATTCCTGCCGATCCAATTCCTCGGGCTGCTCGTCGCGGGGTACCTGTGGTCAGGCGCCGCGCTGAGCCCGGCCGATAAATTGGGCCTGGCCGTGACCCTGGGATTCGTGTCCGGCATCGGCATCAACGCCGCACATGAACTCGGGCACCGCGCCGAGCATCTCGAACGCTGGCTGGCGAAAATCGCTCTGGCGCAGTCCGGATACGGGCACTTCTTCGTCGAGCACAACCGCGGTCATCACGTCCGCGTGGCCACACCGGAAGACCCGGCCAGTGCCCGGCTCGGCGAGTCGCTGTGGGAGTTCCTGCCGCGCAGTGTGCTCGGCGGATTCCGCTCGGCGCTCTCCTTGGAACGGGAACGCCTGTCCCGCAAGGGAAAACGCTGGTTCAGCCGGGACAACCACCTTCTGCAAGCTTGGTCCATGAGCGTGGCGCTGTTCGGCACGATGATCGTGGTCTTCGGACCGGTGGTGATCCCATTCCTGGCGCTGCAAGCGGTGATCGGCGCCGGGCTGCTGGAGACGGTGAACTACATCGAGCACTACGGATTGCTGCGACCCCGCCGCGCCGACGGCCGCTACGCACGCTGCTCACCACGCGACAGCTGGAACAGTGACCGCCTCGTCACGAACCTGTTCCTTTTCCATCTGCAACGCCACAGCGACCACCACGCGAATCCCGGCCGTCGCTACCAGACGCTGCGCAGCTCAGAGCAAGCACCTCAGCTACCAGCTGGCTATGCCAGCATGATCGTCCTGGCCGCCGTGCCTCCGCTCTGGCGCGCGGTCATGGACCACCGCGTGCTCGCCCATTACGGCGGTGACATCACCCTCGCCAACACCAAACCTCGTGGCAAACGCCACCACGTTCCTGGGCTGGGTGCTCGGCGGTCGGCTATGCCGGGCCAGCTCGGCCTCGGCCGGTTCGGTCACCGGGTCTCGCGGCGATTTTCCTGAACCATCCACCGATCGGCCGCAGGGGCGGCGGACGGTCGATGGTCAGGCCGGAACAGCCACATCTGACCGCCGGATACTACGGTGCGGCGATGTGGTGGACGCGGCAGCCCTAACCGCGGGAACCGCTCGCCGACAGCGATTCCAGCAGGCAGCTCCAGTGCGGCGCGCCGCCCGGGCAGCCCGGGCCGGCGACCTGCTGCGACTGTTCGGCCGGTTCGGCGGGCTGCAGTGGAATCGCCGAAGCCGGCACTGCTGCGGCCACGGGCGCCAGCAGGATTGCGCCGGCAAGCATTCCGACTCGGAGGCGGGATTGCATCGAAGGTCTCCTTTCGAGCGGCGAGGGGAGCCGCCGCCAGAGACGCTATCGACGTCGATGGCGCCGCGGACAGACCTGGGAAGGTGCGCCACCGAAACTGAGGGCTTCCTTTCGGTACGTGAATCAGATTGGCGCGGTGGCCGATTGCCGCGCAGCGAATGAGTGCAGACCGGCACCGAGCCCGCCCTCCACACCGGTCAGACATGATCCAGCGCGGCGCGGATCCTCTGCGCGGTGGCGCTGAGGCGGGCGTGGTGGGAGCCCGCCCAGTAGATCCGGCCGCAGTCGCGGCACTGCCGGAATGTGTCGTAATAGCGGCGGGTGAGCGGTTCGAGCCGGTCCGCGACGTCGGCTTTGGCGACTTCGACGACCGGGCCGCCGCAGCGCAGGCATCGGGTGAACGGCGCCAGGTACGCGACCAGATCGAGTCGCCGGATGACCTCGACGACCTGGTCGACCGGCCGATCGGACCGGATGTACACACCGTGGGTGACGTTGCGTCGCTTCAGCAGTCCGCGGTCGCGGGTGAGCAGGATCCGGTGTTCGGCGGCGGACACCTCGGCGAGCTCGGCGTCGTCGGCGTTCCATCGGCAGTGCACGTCGAGGCCCATCAACCGCATCAGCTTGGCGAGGCCGCCGAGATTGACATCTACGACGAAACGCGGCTCACGGAGCGGGTGGGGGCGCACCTTGGTCACCGGGCCGATGTCGAGGGTTTCGAACATGGGATACGCGCTGATCCGGTCACCGAACCGCGGGCGATGGTCGAAATCCACCGGCTGCCCGTTGACCAGGACCAGATCGATCTCGGTGTGTGGGATGCCGGCGGCCTCGATGAGGTCTTTCACCGTCTGGTGCGGTCGGAACGGCCGGCGCAGCACCAGGTATCGCTCGTCGGGCCGGAGGAAGTCGTTCAGCTCGGCGTAGACCCGGATGTCGACGCTCATTCGACGAACAGCGCCAGCGAGGCCGTGAATCCGTGGAGCGCGTTGCGGCCCGCGATAGGACCGATCTCGCCCGCGGCGAAGAAACCGGCGAGGGGGATGCCGCCGAGCAAGTCCTCGATCGTCGTGGCGTCGTGATCCGCGACCCCGAACATCCGTCGGCCGCGTCCGTTGCATGTGAACAGCAACGCACCGGCAGGACGCCCGGGCAGGTCCGCGCTCACCCGCGCCAGGGCCGCCCGCAGATCCTTGTCCGCTCCGATCGCGTCTCGGACCTGGAACTGTACGGTCGTGCCGATCTCGACGGCCTCGCCGATCTCGATCGCGCCAGTGGACGGGTCGGCGCCGAGAATGCCGCGGATCAGGAAATCGCCCTGCCCGGGCGCGGCCAGATGCTCGTCGACCACGATGCCGATCTGCAGGCCGTTGGCCAGCAGTTCCTGCTGGTCGGGTGGCAGCACGTCGATGATCTCCCGCAATCGCACGATCGGCGATCGGCCGCCGAGCTCGGTGAGCAGATCGCCTTGTGCGGCGGTGACGATATAGGGGTATCCGATCGGCCGGCAGCCCTGCGACACGATCGGAACTCCGCGCAGGCCGGGAAGCCGCACACCGACCGCGCCCGAGGTCACCACGTCGCGGTCCAGGAACAGCCTGCTGCCTGCCGGAAGCTGCCCGCCGCTGACCAGCCCGCCCATCACGATGGTGCCGGGCAGGTCGACGTTCAAGTGCTCGAGCAGTGCGTCGGCCGGGAACGAGTACGGATCCGGCAGCAACAGGTGGAAGTCGCGTGCGTCCTTGTCGAAACGGTAGCCCGCGAGCAGCCCGCCGGTCGTGGTGCGGACGAAGTCCAACCGGAATGTCTCGGCGGCCAGACCGGAGGCCAGCCAGACCGCCACCGCGGGCTCATCCTCGATCTCCCGGCGGCCCGCGACCACCGCCTGTGCCACGCATCCGACGAGTGCGGGCACCTGGACCGTGCGGTGGACACCGGCCAGCACGGCGGAGGCGTCGTCGGCGTGCGCCCGGGACGCGACCAGCACGGCGAGCGACGGCGGCTCGCCCGCGAGCTGGTCGCGCGCATGCGCCGCTGCCTCCATGCCCGCCTGCCGCGCCTCGGGCGCGGTGGAGAGCCCGACTCCGATCCGCACCCTTCCATCCTAGCCAACCCGCGCCGACGTATGTTCCATTGCAGCACAATGCATTTCAATTCCGGGCCAAAAAGTGGCAGCTTCGGACCACGGCAGTGTGGACGATGATGGCGCCCTCCTGCGATCACCAGCGGCTCCAGCCGTCCGAGCATGGGCGTGGTGTCGTCGAGCACCGGCCGACCCCGCTGCAAACCCCTGCCGGCCCGTAAGCAGGCACCTTGGCGAGGCCTCACGCTGCGCCCGGCGCCGCACACTAGCAAGTAATGCCCGCTGGCAGGTAGCGACTCGGTAGCTGTTCACCGCCTTGTGTGCCGTCGCCCACTCGGGTCCGATCTTCCCAACCCAGGGAGGCTCGGCGGACCTGAGCGAAAATGGAACGCACCACACTCCGCTGCGCGGCAACCTGAGATCAGAGTGTTGGCGCAGGCCAGCGCACCGCGGCACGACCTGACCGGTGTAACGACAAGCAGGAGACAGCGGTGAGTCAGCCGTCGCGGATCGATACGAGCGAACTGCGCACGATGGTGGCGACGCTGGAGCGGCTCATCGCCGATGCCTCCCGAGCCGTCGGCGAGTTGAAGGCCGCCATCGCATCCGCCGAAGTGCAACCGAGCAGCGACCAGCACGCTGCGACGCCTAATGGGCGCAACGGGTCGGAGTCTGTCTTTGGTCCTGCGCCGGGCCGAGCGGAGGCGAGGCAGCCGCATGGTGGGCGCGGTCGGACGGAGTCCGTCGCCAGTCCTGCGCCGGGCCGAGCGGAGGCGAGGCAGCCGCATGGTGGGCGCGGTCGGACGGAGTCCGTCGCCAGTCCTGCGCCGGGCCGAGCGGAGGCGAGGCAGCCGCCTATCTCGACACATGCGAAGACGGCTCGAGACCCGCACATGGTGGCAGGACAGCACTCGGCTTCCGACCGTAAGGCGAGACCTACCCCATGGTCCCGAAGACCGCCGGATACACCCTGGTCGCAGCGCACCAACAGGCCGTGCCCATCGGTTCCGAGTACACCGGCGGGAGTATCCGCACCCTTTGTACGAGACGTCGGTCCGACCACGGATTCTCCGCCGATCGCCCGTCAACGGCCCATATCTCGACCCGCAGAATCCGCGTCTGTTCCATCGCCTGGTGTTGCTGTGGAGTCGGGTTCTGTTCCGCGGCCCAATATCGTGGCGGAGTCGGGGGTGGTTGCGCGGCCTGGCGTTGTTGTGGAGTCGGGTCCTGTTCCACAGCCCAGCACCGCGGTGGAAACCGAGTCCTTTCCCCGGCCCGGCATCGGTCCCGAGTCGGAGGCTGTGCGGATTGCCCGGGAAATGGCGACCCGGCATGGGCTGGAAGTGATCGGATTCGATACGGCGAACCTCGACGTGCACGCTGTTCGCGAGATCGCGTCCGGTCTGGACGACTTGCTCGCGAAGTATCCGATTCCGCTACGCGGCATCGAGATCACCGAACAGCGCGATGGAACGACCGCTCGCACGCAACGAGATCGCCCCTCGGTAACCGATCCACCGGGGGACCCGGCATTGTGGATCGTCCTCGACAGATCCGCCTTGATCCCACCGACGGGATCCGTGCCTGGGGAAGCCCGTCGGAGAGGACGCAGACGCGGGTCCGTCGATCGGCCGGTGTACGCGGTGCTGGTTCGTGAATTCGCCGGTGCGCTCGATATCGCGGGCGGTTTCCGGGCTCGCCAAGAGGCGATGCGGACGCTGGTCGCCGAGTCGCTGCGTGGCGGTGGAGGTGGCAATGGTCTCCTCGACCCCGGACGGGCGTTGGTCGAGGGCTTCACCGAGGTGGTGCTGCGCGGGGAGCGCGCCGGGGAATTGGCGAAGGTGCTGCACACAGCGCTGGTGAAAATGGCCCGAGCCGAGTCGACCGACCTGTCGGCTTGACGTTGCACGAGTGCGGCGAAACGGCCGGTCGGGCGGAGGTGCCGCGCACTCCTCGCCGCGGATCTCGACGCGATGTTCGCGGTAATGTGCGACGGGCATTTGGCGCGACCCGGCGACGGAGTACAGCGGGTACTACAACGCGAGCCAGTCGATTTCGACGATTATGCCGCTCGGGCAGCCGCGGCTGGTGCATGGTCGTAGCCGAGAGGCGAGCTTTTTGGGGGACCCCGCTGTTCCGGGGCCGGAACCGATCTGTTATCTACTGGCTACGATTGTTTTCGACTACACGCGCTCGGTAACCGTGAAGGGATTATCTCTATGGCACGCAAGGTCGTCGTGACACTGGTCGATGACTACGACGGCAAGTCTCAGGCCGAGGAAACGGTGTCTTTCGCCTTGGATGGCGTGGCCTATGAGATGGACTTGTCGGCGGACAATGCCGGTCAGTTGCGCGAATTCTTCGAGCAGTGGGTTCCCTACGCGCGCAAGGTCGGTCGTGCGCGCCGGGGCCGTGGCGGTCTGCCGCGATCGGCAACCGACCGGGAACAGGCCACGGTCATCCGGGAATGGGCGCGTAAGAACGGCATCGACGTGTCGGCCCGCGGGCGGATCGCCGCCGAGGTGGTCGAGGCGTACAAGAAGGCCAACGCGTAGCGGCACCGAACCGGGGTACGCGACCATCATGATGGTCACCACGAATGCCCCGTCGCAGAAGCTGCCGCGGCCGCGTGGCGAATGGTCGCATGCGGTAGTGGAGTTGCTGCGCGGGACACCGGGTGGCTCGGTGCCCCGGCTCGGTTCGGCGGACCCTTACGGCGAGGACCTGCACCTGGCCTTGCACACCTGCTACGAGCTGCACTACCACGGGTTCACGGCGGTGGATCCCGGATGGGAGTGGGATACCGGCCTGCTGGGGCTACGTGCCGCGATGGAACAGCGATTCCTGCGTGCACTGCGCGACGACGTGCCCGGCGGAGCGGATCTCGACGCCGAACTCGACCGCCTGCTCGTGACACCCGCCGACCCCGCCGGACCCACCCGCTTCCTGCGCGACGAAGGCGAATGGTGGCAGATGCGCGAGTACTTCGTGCACCGCTCCATCTATCACCACAAGGAGGCCGACCCGTACGCGTGGGTGATTCCGCGATTGCACGGACAAGCCAAGGCATCGCTGGTGGCGGTCGAATTCGACGAGTTCGGTGGCGGGCGCGGCGAGCGGGTGCACGCGCAGCTGTATGCCGATCTGCTGGCCGGCGCGGGCCTGAACGCCGAGTATCTGCACTACCTGGACGCGGTGCCGGCCCCGATGCTCACGCTGGTGAACATGATGTCGCTGTTCGGGCTGCACCGTTCGCTGCGTGGTGCGCTCGTCGGTCACTTCGCCACCGTCGAGATCACCTCGCCGCCCGGGGCGCAGCGCATGGTCGAGGCCTTGCGGCGGTTGGACGCCGATCCGGCGTGCGTGCTGTTCTATCGCGAGCATGTGGAAGCCGACGCCGTGCACGAGCAGGTCATGCGCACCGGCGTGATCGGCAGCCTGCTCGCAGGAGAACCCGATCTAACCGAGTCGGTGGTGTTCGGTATCCAGGCCACGAATTTGCTGGAGGAGCGCTTCGCCGACCACGTCGAGGAGTCCTGGTGCGCGGGCCGCAGTTCGTTGCGGGAGATCGAGGGTGCAGCGCCCCGTACGAACGATTAACCCACACGATCCGGGCTACCCGCCGACTGTGATGTTGTTCCGGCCCCCGGGGGTATATCGACCGCAATTGGACACGTGGTTGCTGGTCCGTGCCCTGTCCGAGGCGGGCGTCCCGCATGGTGGGGAGGCGGTGGACGTGTGCGCGGGCACCGGGGCTTTGGCCGTCGCGGCGGCGCGGACGGGCGCGGCGACGGTGACGGCGGTGGACGTCTCCCGTGCTGCCGTGGTGTCGGCGTGGTTGAACTGCCGCGTCCGCGGGATCGATGTCGAGGTGCTGCGTGGCGATTTCACCGCGGTGCTCGGCGGGCGCAGTTTCGATCTGGTGCTGGCCAACCCGCCTTATGTGCCCGCTCCTGAAGGTGCCGCCGACCGCGGCTCCGCGCGGGCGTGGAACGCCGGGACCCGAGGCCGAGCGGTGCTCGACCAGCTGTGCGTGGCGCTACCTGCGCTCCTGAAGCCGCATGGCATGGCGTTGATCGTGCATTCGGTGTTGTGTGACCCGGATTCGACCCTCGCCCGATTGCGTGACAACGAATTGAAGGCCGCCATCGTGGCCCGAGCGACCGTGCCGTTCGGGCCCATCCTGCGTCGCCGCGCGGACTGGCTGGCCTCGGCCGGGCTGATCGAACCCGGCCAGAGAATGGAAGATCTGGTGGTGATCCGTGCCGATCGAATCCGACGATAAGCGGCGGCGGGTTACGCTCACCGCCGATGGCCCCGCCTTGATCGAGGGCCCGGTGGAACTGGTCACCGCGGACGGTCGAACGATCCGCTCCGACCGTTTCGTGGTCGCGCTGTGCCTGTGCCGGCGTTCGAAGAACTATCCGTTCTGCGATACGAGCCATCGCACGCATTGCCGTCCGTCGTGAACGGCTCTCACACTGAATGATCGTCCGCGCTCAGGTCGCGGGCGGTCGTGAGCAGCCGCTCGACGGCGCATGCGATGGTTTGTTCGAGCACGTCCTCCGGTTCGCCGTCGAACTGGCGGTGCCAGGCGTGCACGTCGTCGTCGGTGGCCACCGCGAACCAGACCGAACCGGCCGGTTCGCCGTCCTGCGGATCCGGCCCCCCGACCCCGGTCACCGCCACCGCCGCAACCGATTTCAGCAACGAGCGCACGCCCTCGGCCATCGCCTCGGCCGCGGTCCGCGACACCACCGGCACATCCGGCGCGCCGAGCACGGTGCGTTTGACCTCCGCACTGTAGGCCACGACGCCGCCGCGAAACCAGTCCGCGGAGTTCGGCGCCGCGCCGAGCGTTGCGGCCAGCCGACCCGACGTCAGCGATTCCGCGACCGCCACTGTGATCCCGGTTCGTCGAGCCAATTGCGCCAACTCGTGTGCGCACTCCTCGGCGTGTGCCATTTCCGTCCCTTCTGCACCGCGGGTTCGAACCCACGATACGACCCGATCGGGCGATGACCGGACGGCGCGCGCGGTTTCGGCGGCACGGCGGCGGGGTCGGCCCTGACGAAACCTCCTGTGTCACAGGGCAATGCCGGATCACGTGCGCGCCACGACGCGAATCGTGCGCACCCGCGGATCGGTGGCGTCCGGCACGTTCATGCCCGCGTCCAGGCCGGTGCGCAGATAGTCGACGACCGCCCCGTTGATCACCTCACCGGGGAGGATCACCGGAATGCCCGGTGGGTACGGCGTCAGGTGCTCGGCGGCGATCCGGCCCACCGCGTCTTGGGCGGGCACCGTCTCGACGGGCCCGAAGAACGCGTCGCGAGGCAGCATCACCGTGTCCAGTTGCAGATCGCCGGGCGAGGGCAGAGCGATGCGCGCGGGCGCGGGCTCGGTCAGTTGGTCGCGCCAGGCCGTGATTCCGTCGACCAAGGTGTCGATGGTGCCTTTGTCGTCGCCGAGGGACAGCGTGGCGAGCAACCGGCGGTGGTCGGCGAGGCCCACATCGAGGCGGCGGTGTTCCCGTAGCCAGTCCGCCGCCTGATAGCCGTTGGCGCCGGTGTCGGATATGTCCATCAGCACCTGCAGGCGGTCGAGATCATGCGAAGCTTCGACCCCGAGCAACTCCTCCTCGAGCACGGCGATGCCGGGAATCTCGGCCAGCTGCCGTCTGGCGTCCTTGGCGATTCGCAACGCTTCGCCGAGCAATTCGTGGCCGTGCTCGACCATCTGCCTGCGCCAGCCGTCCATCGCCGCGTAGATCAGCACGTTCGGGCTGGTGGTCATCAGCAGGTCGGCGCATTCGCTGAGCCGGATCGAATCGACGAGGTCTCCTTGCACATGGAACACCGACCCTTGTTCGAATCCAGCGCCCATCTTGTGCACGCTGACCACGCAGACATCCGCGCCCGCGTCCATCGCCCAGGTGGGTAGGCCCTCGTGGAACGGCAGGTGGGCGCCCCACGCCTCGTCCACGATCAGCGGCTTGCCGCGTGCATGGCAGATCTCGGCGATTGCGGCGATATCCGCGCACGTGCCGTACGGGCTCGGACTCACGATCAGCGCACCCGACGCGTCGGGGTGCTCTTCCCACGCCTGGCGCACCTGCTGCGGCGACGGTGGGTGGGAGAAGTGGCGCGCCGCATCCCATCGGGGCGTGATCCAGTGCGGTTGCACGCCGGAGAAGATGAGGCCCGCGACGATGGATTTGTGACTGTCCCGGGCCACGAGGAGGCCGTCGCGTCCCCCGGCGACCGCCATCATCGCTGCCTTGACCGACAGCGAACTGCCGCAGGTGGAGAAGAACGCCGTTTCGGCGCGAACCGCGTCGGCCATGAGCGCCTCGGCCCGCGCGAGATAGCCGTTGCGCGACAGGCGGTCGTCCAGACCGGCCGTGGCGAGAACATCGGAGCCGAACGCGTCTCGTCCGATCACGTCCAGGACGCGTTCGTCGGTACCGCGTCCTTGCCGGTGCCCGGGTGGCGTGAACCCGTACCGGCCGAGCCGGTGATAGTCGGCCAGCGCTTCCAGCAGGGGAGCTCGTGAATGGTCCACGGCTAGCGGCTACCCGGAATCGGCGGCGGCACACGAGTCGGCTCAGACAGCCTCCGGATGCGTGCAGCCGCGGCAACCCCGGTCGGGTTCGTTTCGCGCGCGGGTGCCCGGGTAGGTCCGGGAACATACCGACCCCCGACCGGAGGAGCGCGCGGATGAAGGCAGTGACATGGCAAGGACGACGTAAAGTCGCCGTGGAGACGGTGCCCGATCCGCGGATCGAGGCGCCGACGGACGCGATCGTCGAGGTCACCTCGAGCGGCATCTGCGGATCCGATCTGCATCTGTACGAGGTGATGGGCGCCTACATGAGCAGCGGCGACGTGCTGGGTCACGAACCGATGGGGCGCGTGGTGGAGACCGGCTCCGACGTCACCGAGCTGAAGCGCGGCGACCGCGTCGTGGTCCCCTTCCAGATCAGCTGCGGCGAGTGCTACATGTGCCGAACCGGCCTGACCACCCAGTGCGAGACCACGCAGGTCCGCAAATATGGCTGCGGCGCCGCGCTGTTCGGCTACTCCAAGCTCTATGGGCAGGTGCCCGGTGGTCAGGCCGAGTATCTGCGCGTGCCGCACGCCGATTTCACCCACATCAAGGTGCCGGAGGGACCCGACGATGCGCGGTTCCTCTACTTGTCCGACGTGCTGCCGACCGCCTGGCAGGCGGTGGAATACGCGGCGGTCCCGGAGGGCGGTTCGGTGACGGTGCTCGGTCTCGGGCCGATCGGCGACATGGCCTGCCGCATCGCCGCGCAACGCGGATTCCGTGTGATCGGCGTCGACCGGGTGCCCGAACGACTCGCCCGGGTGGCCGACCGTGGCGTCGAGGTGATCGATCTCGACGCTGTCGACGAGCCGATCGGCGACATCATCCGAGGCTGGACCGACGGTCGCGGCACCGACTCGGTGATCGATGCGGTCGGTATGGAGGCACACGGGTCGCCGTTCGCGTCGGTCGCCCAGCGATCGGCGACGTTCCTGCCGGATATCGTGGCGCAGAGGCTGATGGACGCCGCCGGCGTCGACCGGCTCGCGGCGCTCAACTCCGCGATCGATATCGTCCGGCGCGGCGGCACGATCTCGGTGATCGGCGTCTACGGCGGCATGCTCGACCCGCTGCCGATGCGGGTGTTGTTCGACAAGCAGATCCAGGTGCGCATGGGACAGGCGAACGTCAAACGATGGGTCGGCGACATCATGCCGCTGTTGCAGGACGGCGACCCGCTCGGCGTGGAAACCTTTGCCACTCATCGCCTTCCGCTGTCCGATGCCGCGCAGGCGTACGAGATCTTCCAGCACAAGTCGGACGGAGCGGTGAAGATCGTCCTCGATCCGGCGGCGACGACTTGACCGGCGCAGCCCGCGCACCGGTCTCGAAGCGCGGTTCTCGCCATCGTGTTCGAGGCCGGTTTGTCAGGTCCACCTCTGGGTAGCTGCCGGGTATGAGTGTTTCACTACGCGGGGTTGTGTCGTCGTGGTGGTTCGAGGCGCCGACCGCCATGGCGGCAGAGGTGGCACGCGCGGGTGTCGGATTGGCCGTCGACCTGGGCGCCAAGGCTGCGCAGGCGCCCGTGCACGCCGTCGCGGCGGGTGCGCGGGCGGGTGCGTCGCTGTTGAATCTGGGGCGCGAGGCGGAACTGCGCGACGAGTTCGTCGCCCTGGTCGATCCGCACGCGCTCAGGTCCCGGCGGCGGGTGGCGGTGCACGGCGATCGCGCCACGGTGGAGGTACGCGGCCTGGACTCCGGCCAGAGCGAGGCCATCACGCGGGCGCTGCACCGGACCCTCGATCGCAGCCGCGACGTGCGCTGGTGGCGGGTGAACGCGGTGACCGGCCGCGTGGTCGCCGCCCTCGCCCACGGCGCGGCCGACCTGCCCGCGCTCGTGGCGGCCATCGAGTCGGTCGAAACCGACACCGCGGTCGACGACGTGGACTGGCGCCGCGACTGCGAATACCCCGACGACCGAGAACCATTGCTGGCGGCGGGAATTCAGTTCACAGGCGACGTGTGCGCGATCGGGCTGTCGGCAGCGGGGGCGGTGCTGCCGCTGCGCGGACCGGCTCGGTTGCTGCGCGCGGCGGCCGCGCTCGTGGACACCCAGCCCCGGGTGCGCGGACTGCTGGAGGACCGCCTCGGCCGCCCGCGCACGGATATGGTGCTCGTCGCGGCCAATGCCATCGGAAACGCGCTGGGCAACCGCGCCGCCGAGGGCATAGCGAATCTCGTGGTCGACGCCGTGTACCGCGGCGTCACGATGACCGAGGCGCTGACCAGGTACGCGCAATGGCAGCGCTGGGAGCCCGAGGTCGACCGCCGCCCCACGGAGGTGTGTGAACCACTGTCGCCGCCCTCCCGCGTAGTCGAGATGCCGCAGGGGCCGATCGAACGAGTCGCCGACGAAACCGCCGCGGGCGCGGTCGCAGGGGCGGTCGCCGCCGTCTTCGGCGGCCGTGGTCTGCTCGGGGCGGCCGACGCGTTGGAACTCGGTGCGCCGAAGGCGGCACGCGCCAGCCGCGAGGCCTACGGCGCGGTCGTCTCGACGCTGCTCGGCCGGGCGGGGGTGCTCACCCTGCACCCGTGGGCCTGGCGGCGCCTGGACCGATTGTCGGCGCTGGTCGTGGACGGGGATGCGCTGCTGACCTCGCGCCGCATGGTGCTCGACGCCGAGACGGCCGACAAGCACTGGTCGATCGGCGATGTCTGGAGCGCGAGTCAGCGTCTGCTCTGGGCTCAGGACACCGAGGAGACCTCCACCGACGACGCACAGCAGGCCGACACGGAGCAGCGATCGTCAGCCGACGGTCACCTACGGTTGGTGAACGGAACAGGGAAGCCGGATCGCGGTGTGACGCGCCGCCCGGTATGGCGGGAACTCCGAGACAACGGCAGGCCCGTGGGCCGAGTCCTGATCGGACGCGAACTCGATCGCCGCGCCCATGCGGTACTCGGCCGAGCGCGCAGCGCCGGGCTGCGCCTGATCCTGGCCGCCGACGCCGACGCCGCGGAGTTGCGGTCGATGTCCGACGACTTCGTCGCCCCGCCCCGTTCGCTGAGCGAAGTGGTACGTGACCTGCAGCAGGACGGGCACGCGGTCGCGGTGTTGAGTGTGCGCGCACACAAGGCGCTGGCGACGGCCGACGTGGCGATCGGGCTGGCCGAGCGGGAAGACGGTGTGCTGCGGTTGCCGTGGACCGCAGGCGTGGTGTGCCGCGACCTCACCCAGGTCCACCGGATACTGGCCGCCGTCGCCCCCGCTCGTCAGGTGAGCGAACGCGGCCGCTCGCTGGCACTGTCGGCGGCCGCTCTGGGGGGCCTGCTGCTCGCCGTCGCCCCGGACGCGCGCGCCACCGCTTCGCCGATGACCGCGGCGCACGCCACGGGATTCTTCGCCGGCGCCTACAGCGGGTGGCGCGCGGCGCGAACCGAGCCTCCGGCGACCCTCGCCCCCCTCCTACCGTGGCACGCACTCGAACCCGGCGAGGTGCTGAGCCGGTTGCCGGAGCCCATGTCGGTAGCGGACCGAGCCGAACCGAGCGCATCCCGCATCCCTGGCGTGGCCGCCCTCACGTCCGCGGCGTCGTTCGCACGGCAACTGCGCCGCGAGCTGGCCGACCCGCTCGCCCCGATCCTCGGGGTCGGGGCGGTCGCCACGGCCGTGCTCGGCGCGCCGTCGGACGCGGTGCTCCTGTCGTCGGTGCTCGCGGTCAACGCGGTCGTCTCGGCGTGGCAGCGCCAGCGCGCGGAGGGTGCGCTGCACCAGCTGCTCGAGAGCGAACAGCTCACCGGCCGCGTGATCGATCGCGCCGCGCTGGACGCGGACGAGCCGCAAGAACGCTGCCTGCCCGCGAACCTGCTCACTCTCGGGGACGCGATCGTGCTGCGGGCTGGCGACGTGGCCCCCGCCGACGCGCGGCTGCTCCAGGTGGACGACCTGGAGATGGACGAATCCGGGCTCACCGGCGAGTCGGTGACCGTCGAAAAGCAGGTCGCCGCGACGCCGGGCGCGGCAGTGGGGGATCGCGCGTGCATGGTCTTCGAGGGCAGCACCGTGGTCAACGGAACGGGTCGCGCGGTCGTCGTCGCGGTCGGTTCCGACACCCAGGCGGGACGCGCGGCCGCCGGCGCCATCCCGCCCGAGAAAGGTGGCGTACAAGCGCAATTGCGCCGGTTGACCGAGCGCGCGTTACCGCTGACCATGACCGGCGGCGGCATCGTGACCGGATTGGGGATGCTGCGCGGCAGGACGCTACGGACCGCGATCGGCGACGGCGTGGCCGTCGCGGTCGCCGCGGTGCCCGAGGGACTGCCGCTGGTTGCCACCGTCGCGCAGCTCGCGGCCGCCCGCAGGCTGTCCAGGCACGGCGTGCTGGTCCGCGCCAGCCGGACGGTGGAGGCGCTCGGCCGGGTGGACACCCTGTGCTTCGACAAGACCGGCACGCTCACCGAGGGCCGCCTGCGCCTGACCACCCTGGCCGGCCTCGACGAGCAGTGGCCGCCGAACGGGGACTCCAATGACGCCCGCAGGTTGCTGCGCGCGGCGGCCCGCGCCTGCCCCGATCCCGCCGAAGGCCCGATCGTGCACGCCACCGATCGCGCGGTGCTCGACGCCGCCGAGGAGGTGCTCGGCGACGACCTCCGCCCCTGGGATCCGATCGAGGAGATCCCGTTCGAATCCAACCGTGGTTACGCCGCCGCGCTCGGCCACACCACCCGCAAGCTGCGCTTGATCGTGAAGGGTGCGCCCGAGGTGGTCCTGCCCCGGTGCACCGGGCTGCGGCTGGGCGACACCGACAGTTCCCTCGACGACCACATCCGCGAGCGCGCCGAGAAGGCGATCCGCGGTCTCGCCGAGGAGGGACTACGTGTGCTGGTGGTGGCGCGCCGCGACCTGCACACCGAACCCGACGACGTCGAGGCGGCGGTCGAGCAACTCACCCTGCTCGGCTTCCTCGGCCTGGCCGACACCCCACGCCCGCAGACCCTTCCGCTCGTCACCGCGCTGCGGAACAACGACATCAGCGTGCGCATGATCACCGGCGACCACCCGGTGACCGCGGCGGCGGTGGCCCGGCAGCTGGGCATCGATTCGGGCGAGGTGGTGACCGGCGCCGACCTCGACGGCCGGGACGACACCGCGCGCGCCGAGCTGATCGAACGCGGGACCGTCTTCGCCCGCGTCGACCCGGAACAGAAGGTGCGTATCATCGCCGCGCTGCGCCGCGCGGGCCACGTCGTCGGAATGACCGGCGACGGCAGCAACGACGCCGCCGCGATCCGCACCGCCGACGTCGGAATCGGCTTGGCGGCACAGGGTTCGACGGCCGCCCGCAACGCGGCCGATATGGTGCTGACCCATCCCGACCCGCTGGTGTTGCTGCACGCCCTCATCGAAGGGCGCGGTATGTGGCAGCGCGTCACCGACGCCGTCGGTGTGCTGGTCGGCGGCAACGCGGGCGAAGTGGCCTTCACGCTGTACGGCACGGCTGTCAGTGGCCAGGCCCCGCTGCGCACCCGGCAGTTCCTGCTGGTGAACATGCTGACCGATATGTTCCCGGCTATGGCGCTGGCGCTTTCGCGCGATCGAGACACCGCCGATCCGGAGGACGCGGACGATCCGGAGGCCCAGGCGCAGCGAGCGTCCGAACAGCTCGCCGACCTCCCGGTCGCGCATCTCGGCCCGGATCTGCTGCGCACCCTCGCTGTCCGTGGCGTCACCACGGCCACCAGCGCATCCGTCGCATGGACCCTGGGTCGCGTAACCGGCACGCAACGCCGCGCCGCCACCATCGGCTTGGTGGCGCTCATCGGCACCCAACTCGGACAGACCCTGGTCTCCGGCTACCGCAGCCCGCTGGTCTGGCTGACCACCGCGGCGAGCGGAGCGGTGCTCGGCGCCGTCGTGATGACACCGGGTCTGTGCACCTACTTCGGGTGCCGGCCGCTGGGCCCGGTCGGCTGGGGGCTGGCGACCACGTGCGCGGCGACGGCCACCGCCGCTGCCGCCGTTTTGCCCCGGCTGCTCCCCGAACCGGAGACCGAATAGGCGCCGTTGCTTTCCGGCTGTGTCCAGCGGCGGCGCAGGCCCCTGATTGGCCTGTGACCGCCCGGGTACCCGCCTGGCGAACGGCCGCCGCCGGCACACGCAGGAGGAACCCATGGCTCAACAGGTCGGTGACTACGTCGTGCGGCGTCTCCGGGAATGGGGCGTCGAGCAGGTCTTCGGCTATCCCGGCGACGGAATCAACGGCCTGATCGCCGCCTTCGGCCGCGCGCACGACGACCCGGCGTTCATCCAGGCCCGCCACGAGGAGATGGCGGCGTTCCAGGCCACCGGGTACGCCAAGTTCAGCGGCAAGGTGGGCGTGTGCACCGCGACCTCAGGGCCGGGGGCGATCCATCTGCTCAACGGCTTGTACGACGCGAAACTCGACCACGTGCCGGTGGTGGCGATCGTCGGGCAGACCGCACGCAGCGCGATGGGCGGCAGCTACCAGCAGGAAGTCGACCTGCAGAGCCTGTTCAAGGACGTCGCCTCCGACTACTTGGTCGAGGTGAACGTGGCGAGTCAGTTACCCAACGCGCTGGACCGCGCGTTCCGGATCGCGGCCGCGCGCCGGGCCCCGACGACGGTGATCCTCCCATCGGATCTGCAAGAGGAGGACTACCATCCGCCGCAGCACGCGTTCAAACAGGTGCCTTCCAGCCCGCCGGGACTGCCTTC
Source organism: Nocardia sp. NBC_00508 (assembly GCF_036346875.1). NCBI lineage: Bacteria > Bacillati > Actinomycetota > Actinomycetes > Mycobacteriales > Nocardiaceae > Nocardia > Nocardia sp. NBC_00508. Next base: position 6,597,129 of record NZ_CP107852.1, read on the forward strand.
GACGGCCGTCGTTCCCGCGCACCAGGACATCCAGCGGGCCGCGGACGTGCTCGACGCCGGATCGCGGGTCGCGATCCTGATCGGCCAGGGCGCCCGCTCGGCCGCGGCCGAGGTCGTCGAGATCGCCGAGCGTACCGGCGCGGGCGTGGCGAAGGCGCTGCTCGGCAAAGATGTCCTGTCCGACGACCTGCCCTTCGTCACCGGGCCGATCGGATTGCTCGGCAGCAGGCCCAGTTACGAGTTGATGCGCGACTGCGACACGCTGCTGATCGTCGGATCGAATTTCCCCTACTCGCAATTCCTGCCCGAACTCGGGCAAGCGCGGGCGGTGCAGATCGATATCGACGGCACCATGATCGGAATGCGCTATCCGACCGAGGTGAATCTCGTCGGCGACGCCAAATCCACTCTGGCCGAACTGCTTCCGCTGGTCGAACGCAAAGACGACCGGAAGTGGCGGGAGACGGTCGAGAAGAACGTGGCCCGCTGGTGGCAGACCGTCGAACGGCAATCCATGTTGGCGGCGAAACCGGTCAATCCGATGCGGGTGGTCTGGGAGCTGTCCGAGCGCATCCCCGACAACGCCATCGTGACGGCGGATTCCGGGTCCTCCACCAACTGGTACGCCCGCTGCCTGCGCTTCCGCGGGCAGATGCGCGGCTCGCTGTCGGGCACGCTGGCCACCATGGGCCCCGGCGTCCCCTACGCCATCGGCGCGAAGTTCGCCCACCCCGACCGGCCGGTGATCGCGTTGGTCGGCGACGGCGCGATGCAGATGAACGGCCTCGCCGAACTGCTCACCATCGCCCGCTACCGCCGGCGCTGGGCGGACCAGCGACTGGTCGTCTGCGTCTTCCACAACAACGACCTCAACCAGGTCACCTGGGAGTTGCGCGCCATGGGCGGCGCACCGAAATTCGAGGAATCGCAGACACTGCCCGATGTCTCCTACGCCGACATCGCCCGCAGCGCGGGCCTGACCGGGATCACCGTGCAAGCGCCCGAGGACCTCGGCTCGGCGTGGGACTGCGCGCTGCACGCCGACAGCCCGGTGCTGCTCGACGTCCATTGCGACCCCGAAGTACCACCCATCCCGCCCCACGCGACGTGGGACCAGATGAAGGACACCGCCGAAGCCGTACTGCGCGGTGATCCCGACGCCTGGCACCTCCTCGCGCAGGGCGCCAAAACCAAAGCCCAGGAGTTCATTCCGTAGCGACGGAAACGAGCTGTTCGACCGGGCCGGCCTCCGAGGACGGCAGTTACATTTCCGAGGCCCGCGCCGCCGTCACGGGCGGCAGGCCCATCCTCTGAGCACGCAAGAAGACGCGGTCGGTCGTTCCGGTGAGCGCCCGACCCTCTCTCGGCGATCCCGGCTACCGCGGGTCACAGGATCGACACGACGATCGCGACCGCCGCCGCCAGGAAGACCAAGACGACCACGGCCGTGATGATCATCGCCGCGACCCCGGTGACGGGGAAGTGGTGCCTGGTCGTGGGCTCCGGCGCGGACAAACCGGAGGTCTGCGGAGTGTCCGGCGGTGTCGAGCCGGGCGGCACGCCGCCGCCCGGTTCCAAATCGGGAGTCCTCGCGGGATCCGGGTCCATCGCACTCATGGCTCGCTCCCTATTCGCCATCGTTTCCGGGTACCTCGGGTGCACCGGGCCGCTTGCCGACCCTCTTGCGATACAGAATCACCGCGCCGACCAGCACGGCGAGACCTATGATCACCAGCAGTTCCATGTCTGGGACCTACCCAGTACCTCGATGCCCAATCGACATGGGCGAAGGTACTCGGGCGCCTCGACCTGCGCGATGTACTGTTGCGCCTGGCCGACCCCGACCACGAATCCCGCTCCACCACGGAACCACCGATCAGCGGCGTCGTGCCGACTCGGACAGACGCCTCGCCCCACTCCGATCCCTCCTGCATCGCATATCGCTTGTGCCGCACTGTGTCCGGTGACTTGTGCTGCTGGGCGAGCCGAAGGGCTGGCATCGGATGCTGTTTCTGTGCTGGACGCATACCGGTGGAAATTTTCCGCATTCGCGTCGGATGGCCGGAGAATTCGCCCACTAACCGGGGCATTGCGCGCACGCGCGCAGTGGAGGATGGTGAATATGTCCGGTGGTGCCACCGGGGCGCCACCTCAACAGGGCAGGAGGTGGCCCGTGTACGCACGTTCCAGCACAATTTCGGCCCAGCCGTCGTCGATCGACGACGGGCTCGAATACCTCCGCGATGAAGTGATGCCGAAACTGCCCCAGATCGACGGGTGGGTTGGTCTGTCCTTGATGGCCGATCGGTCGACCGGACGCTGCATCGCCACGACCGCGTGGGAATCCGACGCCGCATTGCAGGGCAGCCGAGGCCGGGTTCAGTCGTTGCGCGACGGTCTGGCCCGAGGGCTTGGCGGTCGGGTCGATCTGGTCGAAGAATGGGAAATCGCGGCCCTGCACCGCGATCATCCGGCCGGTGACAGCGCCTGCGCTCGGTGCACGTGGGTCCAGCTCGACCCAGACCGGCTCGACCGGCTGATCGACACCTTCAAGATGGAAGTGCTGCCGCAGACCGAGATGATCGACGGATTCTGCAGCGCCAGTCTGTTCGTCGACCGGGCCACCGGTCGAGCGGTGGGCGCGACTGTCTGGTCCAGCCGCGACGCGATGGACGCCAACCGCGAGCAGATGAATCGGATCAGGGGCGCGGCGACCCAGCGCGTCGGCGCCAATGTTCTCGAGGTAGCGGAGTTCGATCTGGCGTTCGCGCACCTGCGCGTACCCGAGATGGCATGACACCATCCGACATCCGGCCGGAGTGTGCGCTTTCCGGCCGGTTACGTCATGCTTCGGCCCGGATTCCGCATCGTTATGCGTGGCCTGATGCGGCGGTAACGGGCGGCCGGTCATCGGCGGACACATGGCCGCGCAGGGCGATCGCGGCCGCGCGGCAAACGACTTCTGACCGCGCCGCAGGACCGGCTGCGAGTACTACCAGACCTCCTACCTGATCGAGGAAGGCGCCGACGAACGGCTGCGCGCCGAGGACATCGCGGTGTTCCGCGCACGCCGGCGATCACCGGCGCCGGCGTGATCGGTGCCCCACGCCATAGCGCAGGGCGTCGACGAATATGACTGTGCCGCAATCTATTCTCGGCTCTGTGCGGAGTGCGGTGCACGTCGCGACCAGAAAACATGCACGGCAGAGTGGCCAGGAGCATGCGCAGCGGTATCGCTGTCGACTACCCGAGAGGTAATGGCCGGGCTGGACGGGGGTTCGTAGGATCGGGGGAGTGAATACCCCAACGGCAGGTGACCTGCTGCGACATTGGCGTCTGGAACGCCGGCTGAGCCAGCTCGAACTGGCCGGCCGGGCCGAGACCTCGGCGCGGCACCTGAGTTTCATCGAGACCGGACGCGCCACACCGAGCCGGACGATGATCGTGCACCTGTCCGAGCACCTGGAGATCCCGCTGCGCGAACGCAATCGCGTGCTGCTCGCCGCGGGCTACGCCCCCGCCTACGCGCGACCGGCCCTGGACACGCCCGTCATGGACGCCATCCGCGGCGCCATGCGCCAGATCCTCGCCGGCCACGAGCCCTATCCCGCGTTGGCCATCGATCAGAACTGGACGATGATCGACGCCAACAGCGGGGTAGCCGTGCTGATCGCGGGCATCGACCCCGCTCTGACGAAGCCGCCGGTGAACGCGCTGCGGCTGAGCCTGCACCCGGACGGTATGGCCGGCCGCATCCGCAACCTCGCCGAGTGGCGCGGCCATATCTTCGCCCGCCTGGCGCGACAGGCCGAGGTCACCGGCTCCAGGGACCTGGCCGACCTGCTCGAGGAGTTGCGGTCCTATCCCGGTGGCGAAGTGGAGCTCACCCTGCCCGAACCCGATCAGGCGGTGGTCCCGCTGCGGATCGAGCACGAGGGCGACGAGCTGTCGTTGCTCAGCGTGACGACGGTGTTCGGCACCCCGATGAACGTCACCGTCGCCGAACTGGCCATCGAATCGTTCTTCCCCGCCGACGAGGACACCATGAAGCGCCTCACTGCGAACGCGCGATGACCCGCGCCGAGCGGCTCTCCGCCCTGCTCGGTACACCGGTCCGCGCGGTCACCGACCTCGGCGCGAGCCATGCCTGGACGCTACACCGTGCCGAATTGGTCACTGGCCGTATGGTTTTCGTCAAGACATCAGCGGAGCCGACGACGGTCTTCGTGTCCGAAGCGGCGGGCCTGGCCTGGTTGGGCAAGGCGGGCACGGCCACGATCGAGTCGGTCCGCGACGGTACCGGCGCACCGGTGCCGCAGGTGCTGGCCGCCGACGACCGGATGCTGGTGCTGCCGTGGCTGGACGAGACCCGGCCAACCCCTGCGGCTGCCGAGCGGTTCGGTCGCGAACTGGCCTTACTGCATGGCGACCGGCCCGAATGGTTCGGCGCCCCGTGGACGGGCTGGATCGCGAGTCTGCCGCTGCCCAACACCCAGGCGGAGGGGCCGTGGTCGCGGTGGTACGCCGAGCAGCGCCTCGAGCCATACCTGCCGGGCGCGGCCGCGCACCTGGGCGCCGACGGAATCCGCTTGGTGGAATGCGTCATCGGCCGCATCGACGATCTCGCCGGGCCCGCCGAACCTCCTTCCCGCATCCACGGCGACCTCTGGTCGGGCAACATCCTGTGGACCCGGGAACGCGCGATGCTCATCGATCCCGCCGCCCACGGCGGCCACCGCGAGACCGACCTCGCCATGCTCGCCCTCTTCGGTGCCCCGCACCTGGACCGCATCCGCGCCACCTACCACGAGACCCGTCCGCTCGCCGACGGGTGGCAAGCCCGCACCCCGCTGCACCAATTGCATCCGCTGCTGGTGCACGTCGCGTTGTTCGGCGCCGGTTATCGCGCGCAGACACTCGCCGCGGCTACCGCTGCCCTCGCAGCCTGACCGGCCGCACCGGAGTACACCTCACCCGTTCGCCCGCGCGATGACCTTCTCCGCGAAGCGGGACAGATGCGCGATCTTCGTCTCCAGCGACTCGGTGTCCTGCTCGGTGGTATAGGGCAGCCGGAATCCGACGATCACGTCCGTGACTCCTTTGTCCTCGAGGCGTTTGACGCCGTCGACGGTGAATCCGTCCACCGAGATGACATGCACCTCGAAGTCCTTGCGTCTGCCGTACTCGGCGCGCAGCGTGTCCAGTTCGGTCAGCAGCCGGTCGAGTTCCGCGCCGTCGCCGCCGGCGTGCATCCACCCGTCCCCGCGCTGCGCGGCCCGCCGCAGTGCGGGCCTGCTGTGGCCGCCCACCAGGATCGGCACCGGTTCGGTCGGCACGGGGCTGATCTTGATCGGCGGAATGTCGTAGAACTTCCCGTGGTATTCGAAGTATCCGCCCGCCGTGAGACCGCGCACGATGTCGATGCATTCGTCCATGCGCGCTCCGCGCTTGTCGAACGGCACTCCCATGATCTCGAAATCGTCCGGCCACGGGCTGATTCCGACGCCGAGACCGAACCGGTTGCCGCTGAGCGCGGCGACCGAGGCGGCCTGCTTGGCCACCAGCACCGGTGGCCGGATCGGCAGCTTCAGCACGAACGGGGTGAAGCGCAGCGTGGTGGTCACCGCCGCCATCGCCGCGCTGAGCACGAACGCCTCGATGAACGGCTTGTCCTCCAAGAACTCCCGGCTTCCGTCCGGGGTGTAGGGATACTTCGCATCGGATTCCCTCGGGTACGCCACGCTGTCGGCGACCGCCATGGACGTGTAGCCCGCATCCTCGGCGGCTTTGGCGAGGGGAAGGTAATACGACGGATCGGTCATCGTCTCGGCGTAGGTGAAGCGCATGTCAGTCGCCTTCCTGGCGCGTCGAGCGCGCCGCACGAGTCCCGGCGCGATACCCATGGACCGGGCCGTCGCCGAGACGAGATGGGATACAGCCGCAGCCGGAACCGACCCGCCTCGGTCGTACCGAGGACAGCCGGATGGGAGCGCCGCCTACCGCCATGGATTGGTGAAACCTTCCGGAATCAACTGGTCGAACATCGCCTTCATCTCCTCCGACAGCCCCAGCAACTCGATATATGAGCCGATCGGCCCGCCGTCTAGGTAGGCGAACTCCATCCCGACGCCGTCGAATCTGCCACGCGCGACGATCTCGATACCCGCGGCACGAGCTGCGGCGAGGGCGGCGCCGAAATCGTCGGGCACCCAGGCGGCGTGGTGCAATCCGGGGCCGACGCGATCGAGATGCTCGGAATACAGGCTCACGCCACGGCGCGGCTCGATCAGCTCCACTTGCTGCCCGCCCGCGTACCCGAGCGCGACACTGATCGTGTAATCGGCGGGCGCGCCGCGTAATTCGGTCGAATCGGGGCCGAAGCGCACGTCCGGAATGGTCAACCAGTCCGCGATCCCGTACCGCGTGGCGAACTCCTGCCGCGCTCCGGCCAGGTCGTCGACCACCCAGCACAGCTGAAAGATCGGGCCACCGGCGATCATCGGCGGCCCCCGACGCGGCTCATCAGATTCGGAAACCAGCGGTAGGCGACGACGAGCACCCGGTTGTAGCGGGGAAACACGATGTACTGCTTGTTCTTGCGCACACCGCGCAGCACGTACTCGGCGGCACGCTCGGAGCTGATCATCCCGATCGGCGTGCGGCGCGACGATCCCCGATACGAATAGCCCGGCAGGTCGATCCCGGAGTCGACGATATCGGTGGCAACGCGCCCCGGCACGGCAACGCTCACCCGCACCCCCGCCGCGGCCGCCTCGGCGCGCAGCGAGGTGCTCAATCCGACCACCGCGTGCTCGGTCATCGCGTACGCGGCCGATGGCGTCACCGGGGTCACTCCCGCGAGGGAGGCCATATTCACGATGTGCCCGAAACCCTGCGCTCGCATGAGTGGGTAGGCGTGGCGCGTCCCGTGCACCACGCCCCACAGGTTCACGTCCACGATCCGCTGCCACTGCGGCAAGGGCATCTGCTCCGCGGCGCCGCCGAGGCGGATGCCCGCGTTGTTGAACAAGTAGTCGATGCGTCCCAGCTCGGTTACGGTGCTGTGGATGAGACGCCGCACCTGCTCGTCGTCGGAGACGTCGACGACCTGCGTGTGGATCACGGTATCCGCGGCCAGCGCAACCAGCCCGGCGGCATCGGTATCGGCAGCCACCACAGCGACGCCCTGCGCGGCCAGGCTACGGCACAGCGCGGCGCCCAGACCGGACGCGGCGCCGGTGACCACCGCCACACTATCCACGCCGTACAATTAAGCATCTGTGTTTAACATCGTCAATACTTGTGTTTAGTACAGTGCCGATATGCCGAGCGACGATTCGCGCACCGCTTTGCTCGACGCCGGGGAACGCCTCATCGCCGAGCGCGGCGTCGACGTGCCGTTGCGCGACATCGCCACCGCGGCGGGCCAGCGCAACAACTCGGCCGTGCACTACTACTTCGATTCGCGCAACGGACTGATCGAGGCCATCGTCGAACGGCGGATGAACTGGCTGGAAAAACGGCGCATGCAACTGCTGGCCGCGCACGAGGCCGACGGTGGCGCCAACGACCTGCCCACGCTCGTCGCCATGCTCGCGACGCCGATCCTCGAGCTGCTCGGCCATGACCGGGTAACCCATCTGGGCCGGTTCCTGGAAGTCGTGCGAACGCACCCGGTGGTGGCGGACGTGCGCCGCCTCGCCGGAGCCGACCGCGCGGCAGTCCGGATCATCGCCACCCGGCTCGACACCGCACTGCCGGGCCTGCCGCGGCGACAGCGCAGACAGCGCCTGGAAACCATGGCCACGGTCATGTTCGCGCTGATCGCCGACTACGAGCGCACCCTCGAATCCGGTGTCCGCACCGCCCGCCCCGAAGACGCGGCGGAGATCGTGGACATGATCGTCGCCATGCTCACCGTGCCCGCCCGCGCCCACCCGGCGACGGCATCGGGACGCTGACAGCGCCGCGGACAGGACAGCGTCACGACCGCCTGCGACCGGCAGTGCACCGAGGACGCCGGCCGAACGGCGAACGAGCCGCGACGCATGCGCCGCTTCGATACCGGTCACACCGACGTTCTCCTGGTTGCGGCTCGACTCAGCCCGCCGTCCGCCGTGCGGGGATTCCGTACCCATGGGCCGCCGTCAGCGGCCGATTGCCTTGTGGCACGGCTGTTTCCGGGAATCTGCGGTGCAGACGGTCGATATAGCGCCGCACGGCGGATAATTCGGCATGCAGTTCCTGTCGAACGGCGGCATCGCCGCGATGCGCGAATCCGATTTCACGCGCCAGCGTTCGGGCTCGCAGGGTGAGCAACTCCAAGAAGACCCGAGCCTGGGCGAGGTCGGCGTCTTGTTCCATCCGGTTGGCCGATCTGTCGTTCGGTTCATACTGTGTCGCCCGGTGTTCCCCGCGGCCGTGGTCCTCGGTCGATCGGGAGTAGGTCATGATGCTAGCCGAGCGGACGCCCCGCGGGGTGCCGAAAACAGAACCAGCTATGGCCACGCGCAATGACCGGCCGACGTCCTCGATGGCCACCGCCGGCACCCAGTCCGCTCGGCGCCGCCGATGCGATAGCCGAGGCCGAGATCGGCAGGCCCTGGCGGCTGTCGACGATCGCTCGACGAGCCGCGAACCGGTGGCGGCCGCAGAGCCCGGACGGGTGGCCGAGTCGGCTTCAGCGGCGATCGAACGGCGGATCGCCGACAGACAACCGCCCCAGGTGAGAATCCGATCCGCGGCGGCCGTACACGCTCAGCGGATCTCGGTCAGCTCCCGATGAGGGCGAACAGCGCCGCCACTAAGGTTCCAATGATTCCGGCGCTCATCGAACTCTCCTTTCGTTGCGGTACCAGGGCACGTTGGCTATGAGACCATGGCGAGGCGGCAAACCCGCTCAACCACGGGTGACGTCGGCGTGTAGAGGTTGCGGGGAACACAACCCGGCCTCCTGGACACCGGCCGGGCGTATCGTGACCGCATGGGCGTGATCGGGGAACTGTTTCCGGGCAAAAAGCTGACCCATGAGGGCAGCGAGGACGGTGACGGGCAGACACACACCCCCCGGTTCGACATCGATCTCGACACCGGAGTTGTGCGAGTGCCTCGTGCGTCCGATCCAGCCGTCGACAAGCGACCGGACGACGTACCGCACCAACCGTAGGTCCGCACCGGGACGCTTCCGGCTCCGGTCGAGGTGTTCGAACACTCGGGTTCGATGATCCGACTGTGTGCCGCCATGTGCGTAGACGACAACGCCCCGGCGCCGGAACCGGCGCCGGGGCGAGCAACGCCACACGGGCGTCATGCCGCTAGCGGCTGAGTGCAGGCGAGCGGTGCCCAGAGCTGTCGCCCTCCAGCGGGTTCGCCGGATTCCGGACCCAGGTGACGTTCGCGACCAGATCATCGTCGAACACCAGCTCGTCCCACAGCAGCTGATCGCTCTGCGTAGCCGTGGGCTGCTCCGCCACGCGCGGCTGTTCGGCGTCGGCCACCTGTTGCGCCGGCGCGGCAGGCTCCGGAGTAGCGGGCACCGGAGTGACGTACCGCCACAACGCCTGCAGCGGACTGATGCCGTAGCGGCGGGTACCTTGGGCGAGCGCGGCCACTGCGGCGCCGGAGGTCAGCACGCCCACGGCCAAGGCAACCGGAGTCAAACTGGCACTCGAGATCCGGCGCCCGTCGGGCGCCGGTGCGATCGACCCGTTGGTGTCGAAGACCCGCAGCAGCCCCGCGCTGAAGCCGTCGCCCTGATCGATCAGGAGGCGCATTTCGGCACCCTTGCCATCGAGATACAGCAGCGTGATGAGCACGAGAATCGCCACCGCCGCACTGGAGCCCATCACCAAGCGCGCGAGTGCCACCGTGCGCAGCCGAGCGTGCGCGACGACCGCGAACACGGTCGTGACCATCGCGGCGCTCGCGAGCAAGCCCCAGCCACCGGCGATGCTCACCTCACGAAGCTTCGAGGTCGACCACGCATCGAAGCCATCGGTGAACCCGTCGAGCCGGCCGAACGCGTCGGAGCCGATCTCGCCACCGCCTCCGGACGCCGAGAGCCACGGCTGAAACAGCAGGACCAAAGCGACCGCACTCGTGGCCGCGGCACACCAAAAGCCCCAGTTCCGCCGAACAGCCAGCCCCCGTGGTGGTTTCGCGCCGCGAGCCGGCTGATCGGCACCGCGGCTGCGGCGGTCTCGCGCTTCGGACACTTGCCAGGGGGTTGGTTGAACCATTGCTCCAGTTTCGCCGTGTTGTGAATTGCGCTGCCGCCCAGGGAAATAACGCAAAAATTGCCCCAAGGGTAGGAAATGTCGCAACTTCTCAATGAGATGGAATTCGAATGGGCGGCATCGGCCATCGACAAAATCACCGTATGTGTCTCACCGAAAGGGGGCAAGCGTGATCGATCTCCCACGTGTTGCCGCAGCTCCAGGCGATGCGGGCAGCGGATGTGATCCAACCCGCCGGTAACATTTCGCCGGCGCTTCGATCTTGACTTTTGCCGTCCATTCCGGTTGTGGACCGGTGAATTTCCGGTGCTCCGGCACTTCGCTGGGAGCGGCCGGACGCAATTACTGTGACAGGCTTAACAACCCTGATCTGGGATTTCGATCACAGTCTCCAGTGTCGAGAAGGTTCTGTGTCAGCCCTTTTCACCTCGACAGCACTCGCCAGGCGAAAACGTCGCTCAGTGCCTCTCCGCCGCCGCCCGGGCGTCCACCACCGTCCGGGCGAGTTCCGCAAGACGCTCGAGCGGAACCTCGACAGCCCCCTCCGCACCCACCACGACCGCGGTGGGGTAGATGTCGCGCAGCAGATCAGGGCCGCCCGTCGCGGTATCGTCGTCGGCAGCGTCGACCAGCGCCTCCATCGCCAGCCGCAGCGCCTCCTGCTCCTCGATGTCGCGCCGGTAGGTCTTCTTCAGCGACGACTTCGCGAACACCGAACCCGAACCGGCCGCGGTGTAGCCGAAACGCTCCTCGTAACGACCGCCCACCGCGTCGAACGACACGATCCGCCCCGCCCGCTCCGGATCGGCCGCATCGAGGTCATAGCCGACCAGCAGCGGAATCACCGCCATATCCTGCAGCGCCGCAGCCAGATTGGCGCGCACCATCGCCGACAACTTCGTGGCCTTGCCATCGAACGTCAGCGACGCTCCCTCGATCTTCTCGTAATGCTCGAGCTCGACCGCGAACAACCGGATCATCTCCAACGCCATCCCCACCGTGCCCGCGAACCCGGCCGCCGAATAGGTATCGGTGATGACGACCTTTTGCATATCGCGTGTCGCCACCATGTGCGCCATCGTGCCCCTGCGGTCACCGGCCAGCAGCACACCACCGCGATAACTGACCGCGACGATCGTCGTACCATGCGGCGCGATGCCCGCACCGCCACCACCGATACCCGGATCGGGCAGCAGTTGCGGCGCATACCGCCGCAGGTACTCCGAGAACGAGGCCGCCGGGTACCGAAGGCCGAGCGGCAGGTGACTGTCGAACGTCATGGATCACCCTTCCGGGCGGAAACTGCCCACCCCGCGAACGCGACACGTACTCCCGCCGACGCTACCGGAACCCCATCGCACCACGCCGCCGATCGAACGTGGGCCTACCGCGGCAACGTCCGGAAGGTCCCATAGAACCACCTCACCCTTCCGCAGGGCCTCCTCCAGCGCAGACGTCCGGCGCGTCGATCTCGATGCAGGGGACCGGAGCACGCGTCGGCAGATAGTTCGGCGCCACACCACCCTGTTGAATCAACCACCTGTACGCATCGACCGCATCGGTCGGTCGGCGTGCCAACGCCGGATCGGTCAGCACATCGACCGTGTAGAGCCCGAACCGCGGCGCGTAAGAACCCCACTCATAGTTATCGGTGAGACTCCAATAGTTGTAGCCGATCACGTTCATCCCATCGGCCTTCGCGCGCTGCAACCAGTACACCGTGTCCCGCAGATGATCGGCGCGGGTATAGCCGTCCGGGCGAACCTGCCCGTTCTCCGTCGGAAGACCGTTCTCCACGACATACAACGGACGACCCGGAAACTGACGCGCGTAATGCCGCAACGCGTAGTAGATACCCTCCGGACGCACCGGCAACTCCCACATCGGGACACCGCCCACCGAACCACCCTGCGCCGACTCCCCGGTCTGCGGCAGCGGAGCGAAATAGTAATCGACCCCGATGAAGTCCAGCTTCGCCGAAATCCGATCGACGATCGGCTGATTGACCTCCGCCTCCGCGCCCGCGACATAGCCCAGATTGCTGGTCACCATCGCATCCGACCGGTAGCCATGGATGACGTCGTAGATCTCGTTGTGCGCCTGCGCGATCCGATCGACCATCGCGGGCGCCTCCTCGACGCTGATCCCACCCGTGCGCAACTCGGTGCCGACATACGCGGCAGGCTCGTTGAACGTCACCCACAGCGGATCGCGCGAAGAATACCGCCCCACCACCTTGCGCATGTTCGCCAGCCAGTCCTCGACCATCCCGGGATTGCGCCACCCGCCCCGGTCCACCGCCCACCCCGGATACACCCAGTGATCCAAGGTCAGCATCGGCCGCATCCCCGCCGCCAGGATCCGGGCGATCACGTTGTCGTAGAAACCGAAAGCCGCCTCGTCCCACGTATCCGGCGCGGGCTGCAGCCGCGCCCACTCGATGCCCACCCGGTACACCCGCACCCCTAGCCGCGCTGCCAGATCGATATCGGTGATGTAGTGGCGACTGAAGTCCACCGAATCGCGGTACGGATCGGCCGTCGCGCCCGAGGCGATGTACCGCGACCAGTTGCTGTCGGGCGCATTACCTTCGGACTGAAACCCTGACGACGCCACACCCCACAGAAAGTCCGCATCGAACGGCGCCACCTCCCGACGCGGCTGAGCAGCGGAAACGCCGGACGCCACCAGCATCGCCGCAGCGGCGGACAGCGCGGCGAACCCGCGCCGGGAACTGCGTGTACGCATCGCCGTAGCGTAACTGGCTGATAGCTGCGTTCCGATGCAGGAATCTGCGTGTCGCCGATCGCGAAACCGACACGATCCGCGCTCGAGCAAGCCGCGCGCACTCAATGCCCAGTCGGGGCTGCCAACCAGCGGCCGCCTCCTACCTGATAACGCGTTCATCGCGATGCGCCACCACCGACCAATGTCGCGGTATCCACCACCGCCGCAATACTTCTCGATCGAGTCAAGCCCCCATTCCTCCCCGCGCGTCCTCGCGAAACGCCGCAGCTCACCACACCAGCGAATCAATTGACCGCGCACATCCGCCGCCGATCGGCCAGACTTGCCGGGGTGACCAGATACGCATTCGATGCCGACCGCAGCGCCCTCGTCGCCACCTGGGCGACCGGACGAGGCGACCTCGCCCAAACCGTGGCCGCACTGCCACCGCAGGTGACCAAGGACCAGGCAACCGATCTGGCGTCGAACCTGACCACCTTGTCGCGATTCCAGTGGCGCACCTACACCCATCCCGCCAGCGCCGCGGGCGATCCCGACGTCCCCAACAGCGAGGCATGGCGGCGCGCCGAGGAACGCAGGAACTTCAAAGAGGTCGAAGCAGGGCTGCGCAGCCCCAACTTACCCACCGACGAAGGCCTCCTCGTCTCCTACAGCGGAGTCGTCGAATCTGCCCACCGCATCGGACGCACCCTGCACGGCATCGACGACGACGCCCTGCGCGCCACCGTCATCGCCGAAGTACGCACGGAACAGGAAGCCATCGAGTCCGCCGAACGCGGCGACCTCTCCGGCCGCGCCAGGCAAGCCGTCGAACTCTCCCGCCCCGACGTGTCCCCGGCCCAAGTCCATGCCGCCGACGCCCTCCTGCGCGCCGACCCGCTCGGCACGATCGAACTGTTCACCGAACTCGACCCGGCCTCCGCTTCCGTCGCCGCCGCACATTGGCTGTACGCCGCGGCCGAGGTCGCCGGCGAGGCCGCGAACGTAGCCACCACCGACGTCGTCGCCGAAGCCGACGATCTCGAAGCGCTCCAAGTCGAGACCCCCACTCTCGTCCTCGAACGACTCGCCGCGGGAGACACCCCGACCGAGGTCGTCCTCGACCTGATCGCCGAAGCCATGGCCGTGCACGAAGGCCGCGTCCCGGCCCCGTGGAGCCTCGTCGCCCGGGTCGCCGAAATCGAAGCGCAGGCACACCGATTCGGCGTCGACGCCGACACACGCGAGGCGATGCTCACCGGCTTCCGCATCAGCCGACTCGACCCCGCACGCCCTGCCCTCGACCTCCTGGAAGACCTGCTCGACGGCATTCGCGGCTGCCTGCTGCTCTACGCCGCGCACACCGACGGCGTCGACGCCGAATCCCGATTCGCCGCAGACGTCCGTCTCGAAGCCGATGCCGACCCCGAAGACCTCCTCTGAAACCACGAGCGGGGCATGAACACCGTGCCCCGCTCGGCCCGGCACACCGCGGCTACGGCACCCGCGACACGGCCACCGCCGACTCGGTGAGGCTGCCCAGATACAGCACCCCATCTCGCTCGACCACACCGGTCACCATCGAGTAATCGGTGCCTTCGACCTGGAGATCGTGCACGACATTGCCGTCGAAATCGACCGCCATCACCCACACCGTCCGCGCCGGCTTCGGCTGCACCCACTCCGGCAGCGCCCACACGATGCGCCGCAGCATGCCCGGCAACGGAAGAAGCCGGTCCAGCAACGGGTTTCGCGGTGAAGGAAGCGTGATCCAGACCAAGCCGTCGCTGCCGAGACCCATATTGTCCGGGAACCCGGGCAGGTTCTCGATCAGCCGGTCCCGCGTGCCCGCTTTCGGGCCGGTCAGCCAGTAGCGAGTGACCCGGTAACCGCCGGTCTCGGCGACCACCACAAAGGAACGGTCGGGCGCCAGGACGACGCCGTTGGCGAACTGGAGGTCGCCGATCAGCGTCTCCACAGTGCCCGCGGGATCACGCCGGAACAGGCGGCCCGTGCCGGAGTGCTCCAGGAGGTCGCCCATGTACTCGTCGAGGGAGTACCGGCGTGACGACGACGAGAAGTAGATCGTGCCGTCGGTATCGCGAACGACGTTGCTGGCGAACCGGAGACGCTCACCGTCGATCTCATCGACCAGCACCGTGAGCCTGCCGTCGGTGCCCAACTCCAGCAGTCCGCGCTCGAAATCGCAGATCAGCACGCGGCCGTCGACGTCGGCGTGCAGCCCGAGCGGACGGCCGCCGGTGTTCGCGAGCTCGCGTACGTCGCCGGTCGCCGGATCAATGCTGAGAATCGCGCCATCCGCGGTGCCCGCGAGGATCGTGCCGTCGGGGGAGAGCACCACGTCCTCGGGACCTGCTCCGGGCAGCTCGAGCCTTCTGATCTCGGGAAGAGGTGGAACACTGCGCGTTTGACGGACGCGGGCCGGAGCGGGAGGCGGCGTCCAGCGCTGTGGCTGCATTCTCGAGGCGAGCATGGGATCAGGGTATCCGGGGGAGTGCGCAGTTCTCGGGGACACAACGCGGGTAGGCAGACGCGGTTTCTGGCCGGGTGAGAACGCTGCACGCGGAAGCCTTCGTCTGTGGTGGGCGTGATCGATCGCAGTGGAGAAAGCTAAGTTTAAAATGTCCTTACGTAGATATGCGCATCTAACAATGTAATCCCCAATCGCCTCCAACCCAACCACTTGAACATCACCTACTAGCAAGGAAGCCGGGGGAGTCCCAATGCCCAGGGCTGTTCCTCGCGGGACCGCCGTGTGGAAGTACAGCTGGTCCGCCGCCGCGGCGGCGATCGCCTTGGCAATCCCAGGTAGCGGCGGACGCGGGCTCGGGTGCTGTTCGTCAGGGTTGGTGGGTGATGGTGTACCAGAGGATGGCGAGAGTGCCGAGCGTGAAAAGCGGGGAGACGATCCAGGTTTCGACCTTGTTGCCGGTTCGATCGATGATCGGGAAGCTGACGCGGATGTCGAAGGGCCAGAACAGGCGACAACCGCTGTCGGTGAGACAGTCGCCGATCAGGTGCGCCAATGCGCCCAAACCCACCGCGAATGGCAACCAGACCGGCTTGTCGGCGATCCAGTGCTCCATCGCGAAGGTGCCGCCGGTGGCCAGAACCACGATCGGCCCCCACGATGTGAAGCTGTTGCCGGACGGGCACAGATGCAGTGCGCGCACGGCCAAGGCCAGCAGGAAGAAGACCAAGCTCAGGGTGAACCAGCGCCCTAGCCAGTGCTCGCCGGCCCAGGTGCCGTAGGAGACGGCCGCGACGAACGCGAGGGAGTGTGTGGCGCGACGGTGGCCGCCCGAAATCCAGGAGATGATCTGGCATGCGGTGTGTGTGATCGGGCCCAGCGTGTGCGCGATCGTGCTATCGGGGTGGTCGGCATCGGGGAGCAGTGAGGCCCCCGCGGTGAGAAACACCCCCAGCAGCAGATCGACCGTCCCGAGATGTCCTGTCGCATCCTGCAGAGCCGGATAGGTCAGTACCGTAACCGGCAGCAACGCTGCCGCCGCCGACCATGCCAACGCCCCGCTGGTCGCATGTGAATGTCCGAGCACCGCTCGAACATTAGTTCAGCTTCTCATCGGTACGCGAATGGCCTTGCGGCGGTGAGCCTGTGGGGTGGGGGAGCGTCGTCGTCATACTGACGGCGCGGGCTGCAAACGTGATCGGTGGAGTGCTCCCGCTGGTCTGCCTGAATTGTGCAAGTAACGATGCCACTTCACCTGATCGTTCCGTCGAAAGGAACATCTGGATACGTAAACGTGCGTATCTATGCATAGGACTTCTCACAACAAGTCTTCAGAATCACTCTCCTTACGATCAAAAACGCACAGACACCGGAGATGGGCATGAAGGGTGCGCCGCATCTCGAAATCGAACTGCGGTGCGCGAACGACGCGTGAGGTGCCCGGATGTGGCTGGGGGAGGACCGCGTGAATCCCCATGCGACGTTCGCGAACACCGCTCGCGCAACGTCGCCGCATCCTGTCCGTGAACCGTAGCTGGGCCGTTTCCCATAAGTGGGGAATCGCGCTTTCTGCCCGCGCATACGCTGCATCGCGTAGCGCGACCTGATCGATTGCTCGGCTGTCGATCCGATCCTGGCGAGGGTGCGTGGCAACTGCCTGGTTTCGACCAGGTCGGCTCGTCCAGCGGTAGGCCATGTGTAGGAGGTTGCGGTGGGTAGGAGTCGCGGAGTCCATCTGTGCGGCAGTGTGCCGTTGGCGGATGCGCGAACGGTTTTCTCGGAAGCGGCGCGGCGGATCGGGCCGCGATTGAAGCGGATTCCGGACGGGGAGACCGGTGTGCGTGACAACTGGGTGGTTTGGCAGCTGCCCAAGATGCAAGCGCATCCGGACCTGGAAACGGTTCCACCACCGAGCCCGGAATACGGACCCAGCGAGCGGGTGCAACCCAAGCCTGGCGTGGACGCGGCATCGATCGACTTCGGTCCCTTGGGGTATGCGGAGGCTGCCCTCGAATCCTGGCAAGTGTTCCGGCAGCTGCGAGCGGACGGCACGATCCCGGAGGGCACCCGATTCCAGGTGTGCCTGCCGACGCCGATCGCGGTGATCGGCGCGTTCGTCGCGGGACCGCAGGGGGAGTTGGAACGCAGGTACGAGGCGCAACTGCTCGTCGAACTCGGCATCATTCTCGATGCCATTCCGGGTGATGACCTTGCGGTGCAATGGGATACCGCGGTCGAGTTCGCGCTCTTCGAGGGTGTGTTCCCGTCCTGGTTCGGGACCGACTATCCGACTCAGCTCGAGGAAGTGGGGAAGCGGCTCGTCCGGCTGGGCGCCGCAGTGCCGGAACCGGTCGAGCTCGGCTACCACCTCTGCTACGGCGACTTCGGTCACCGCCACTTCGCCGAACCCGTCGACGCCGGTAGGCCGGCCGCCGTCGCAGGCCGCATCCTGGCTGGGCTGGACCGGCCCGTCCAGTGGATCCACCTGCCGGTTCCGCGCTCGCGCACCGACGCCGAATACTTCAAACCGCTTGCCGACCTCGTCCTTCCACCCGCAACCGACCTCTATCTCGGCTTGGTCCATGCCACCGACGGTCGATCCGGCGCCCTGCAACGCATCGAAGCCGCCCGCACCGCGGTCACCGATTTCGGCATCGCCACCGAGTGCGGATTGGGCCGCCGCCCAGCAGAGCAGATTCCCATCCTGTTCGACCTGCACGCCGAGTTGGCCGACACGCTGTCCTGAGCGGATCCCCGTGGTGCCGGACCATCATGGAGATCGGTCCGGCACCAATCGGCACCGAGCGCTGAACGGAGTTCTGCGGGTACAGCGTCGACGGCATCTACTGCGAGTTCTGCGTTTTCGATCTCGTACTATTCATCGGCGTTGGGCGCGAAGTCATGTCGTGGCGATAAGGACCATCGGCCTGCCCGGAGGAGCCGACCGAGGAGTGTCCCATGCACGACGTCTACGTAGTGAGTCACCCGCACGCGGAACACTCCGCACGCGATCTCGTCGGCGGGTGGTACGACTCCCGGCTGACGCCACGTGGTCGGCGGGACGCTCGCCTCGTCGCCGAGGAGTTGCAGCGCCGCCGTGACGGCGCGGTGCGGCCGGTGCGGATCACGACGTCCGACCTTGCCCGCTGCACCGAAACCGCGCAGATCCTTGCGGCGACACTCGATGTCCGCGTCACGCCGGACCGCCGGCTGCGCGAGATCAGCTTCGGGGAGGCCGAGGGGCGCCCGAACGACTGGCTCGCGCACCGGCAAGTCCCCGCACCCGACCACGACCGGCTCGACCACCGCGGTCCCATCCCTGGCGCCGAGACGCGGCGCGAGGTCGCGACCCGAGTCGGCGCGTGCGTGCGTGAGCTGATGGCGGACCTCGGCCATGACCACATCGTCGTCACGCACGGCTACGCACAGACATTCGTCATCACCACATGGCTCCTGGTCCCTGTCGAGGCAGCTGGCTTCGCGTCCTTCGCGACCGAGCCCGGCGCGATCACCCACCTGCGGCTCGACGATTACTGGCGCAACCGATCCGTGCTCAGTCTCGCGGATACGTCGCATCTGAACACCGATGGGGTGTAGAGGTCGGGGTGCTGTAGGTCGGCCCTCTAATTGACATAATGTTGATTATCGGCGGCAATCCGGATCGGCCGGCCGAGGCGGGTTGTGCGGACGTATGAACGAATGTGTTGCTGTTCGTCGCCGCTCGGTCATTCGTGAAGTCTGCTCAGCTTGGTTTGTTGCCATTGCACGAGTTGCTCGGTTTGGTTTCTTGCACCCGTGGCAGGATCTTTGCGGTGATAGCAATCGCTGTTGCTGCGAATTTCGCCAACATTTGGCGGCACTGTTGTCCGTTTCATCGGGTTTGGGCCTGCTGTGGGTCTGTCGCTATGCAGGCGAGCTACTCTATGCGCGCTTGTCGTCGCGGGTATTGACGCCGCCCGTAGCACTGTGACCGGCGCGACGTCTGATCTGTGGTCGGCGATAGTTCCGACCCGGTCGTGCTTCAGAGTGCCGGTGTGGGCCGAACCACCCGCATCGCCGTGGCGGTATCTGTCGATGAGGGCAGGCTCCTGTAAGAAGGGGCAGTCGAACGGGATCGGTGTGTGTCGGGTTGCCTCGATGTCGTGTTTACGGCATCTTTACGGATAGGAGCGCCGGGAAGTCTGGTCGGCAAATCCGGCCCGGGATGCGGGTCGGGCGGTCCGGTGATGGGGAGTTTCATGGTGCTCGTGCGCGTGTCTTCTTCGAAAGCATCTCTCCGGTTGGCCGGCGGGCGCGTGTGTGCACCGTCGGGGCCGTCTGGAGTCGTAGGGTGCTGGTGTGCATGCGAGTCAGATAGCCGAGGACTATCCCTCGGTCGGCATGGAGTCCGATGCGCTGGCCGCGGCGCGGCTGTTGGCCGAGCATCGGCTGCCGGGCATCGTGGTGACCGATGGCGACTCGACACCGCGAGCAGTGCTGCCCGCCTCGCAGGTGGTGCGGTTCTTGGTACCGCGGTATGTGCAGGACGACCCGTCGCTGGCCGGGGTGCTGTCGGAATCGATGGCGGATCGGATCGCGGACGGCTTGCGTGGCAAGACCGTCGGCCAGCTGCTGCCGGAACCGAAATCCAAGCCGATACCGCCGGTCGCGCAAGCCGACGACACCATCGTCGAAGTCGCCGCGCTGATGGCCCGCTGCCGATGCCCGTTGATCGCGGTGGTCGACGAGGGACGGATGATCGGCGTGATCACCGCAGCGCGGCTGCTGCAAGTCGCCCTCGCCGGCCGCTGACCGCTCACGT
Organism: Nocardia sp. NBC_00508; assembly: GCF_036346875.1. Taxonomy (NCBI): domain Bacteria; kingdom Bacillati; phylum Actinomycetota; class Actinomycetes; order Mycobacteriales; family Nocardiaceae; genus Nocardia; species Nocardia sp. NBC_00508. Next base: position 6,617,383 of record NZ_CP107852.1, read on the forward strand.
CCACGTGGCTGGTCCGCGATGACCGCGACCGCGGTCATCGTGTTCGTGGTTGGGTACCTGCTGATCGCCACCGAACGCATCCACAAGACGAAAGCCGCCCTCGGCGGCGCCGCGGTGGTGCTCGCAGCGGGCGTGCTCGACTCGGGTGATGCGTTCTTCTCCCAGGACACTGGTATCGACTGGGATGTCATCCTGTTGTTGTTCGGGATGATGGTGATCGTCGGGATTCTGCGTCAGACCGGTGTGTTCGAATACACCGCGATTTGGGCGGCCAAGCGTGCCAAGGGATTACCGGTACGGGTGATGATCCTGCTCACGCTGATCACCGCGGTGGCGTCGGCATTCCTCGACAACGTCACCACCGTGCTGTTGATCGCGCCGGTGACGTTGCTGGTGTGCGACCGTCTCGACATCCGGCCGGTACCTTTTCTGATCGCCGAAGTGTTGGCCTCGAATATCGGTGGCGCGGCCACATTGATCGGTGATCCGCCCAACATTATCGTGGCGAGCCGAAGCGGGCTGTCGTTCAACGACTTCTTGGTACACATGGCGCCGATCGTGGTGCTCGCGCTGATCGTGTTCACTCTGATTCTGCCGATCCTGTTCCGGGGTTCGTTCGACGCCGACGCCGACCGCATCGCCGATGTGATGGCGCTGGACGAACGTGAAGCGATTCGAGATCCGCGGCTGCTGATCAAGTGCGGCGTGGTGCTGTTCGCGGTATTCGCCGCGTTCGTGACCCATTCGGTGTCGCATGTCGATCCGTCGGTGATCGCGCTGCTCGGCGCCGGTGTGCTGGTGCTGATCTCCGGGAGTGAACCCGGAGACTATCTGTCCGGTGTGGAGTGGGAAACGCTGTTGTTCTTCGCGGGGCTGTTCGTTATGGTTGGTGCCCTGGTCAAGACGGGTGTTGTGGAGGCGATGGCCGAGTGGGCCACCGATGCGACCGACGGCAATGCGCTGGTGGCCGTGCTGTTGATCCTGGTGGTGTCGGCGTTGTTGTCCGGGATCATCGACAACATCCCTTACGTGGCCACCATGAGCCCGCTGGTCGCCGATCTCACCGGCAGCATCGACAACCCCGTCCACTCGGATGCTCTATGGTGGTCGCTCACCTTGGGCGCGGACTTCGGCGGCAACCTGACCGCGGTCGGCGCCAGCGCCAACGTCGTCATGATCGGCATCGCGGCCCGCGCTGGCACACCGGTGTCGTTCTGGGAGTTCACCCGCAAGGGCGCCGTGGTCACTGTCATGACGATCGGGATCGCCGCGCCATACCTGTGGCTGCGATACTTCGTGTTGAGCTGACGCACCAACCGGCCCGCCCACCATCTTCCACGGCGAGAGGAGCCGGTCTTTTACGGATTTCGCGCGGGCGGGCAGTCGTGCCGCGCCGTATCCTGCAGGTATGCGCGCTGCTCAAATGGCCGAGGAGTATCCGGTGGTCAATCTGGACACCGACGCGCTCGACGCTGCTCGCCTGCTGGCCGAGCATCGGCTGCCCGGCATCGTGGTTACCAACGACCAGGGCATCCCGCAGGCAGTGTTGCCTGCCTCCCAGGTAGTGCGGTTCATTGTCCCGAAGTATGTGCAGGACGACCCGTCGCTGGCCGGGGTGCTGTCGGAATCGATGTGCGACCGCAGCGCGGACAAGTTGCGCGGCAAGAAGGTTCGCGACGTGATCCCCGAACAACTCAGCAAAGTGCCGGCGGCCGCAGCTGACGACACCATCATCGAGGTCGCTGCGGTGATGGCGCGGCTGCGGTGTCCACTCATCGCCGTGCTGAAAGGCGACGAACTCATCGGAGTGATCACCGCTGCGCGCCTGCTGGCCGCCGCGCTACACGACCAATGACCCACAACGGGAGTGCGAAGTCCCTCCGTGACCGGCCATGTGCGGCCTTTGGGCGCGCTTCGGATATCGTGTCCTCGCCAATGTCGGGCGCATCGGTGGTATTTCGTGCTCGGAGAGCGCGCCGCGCGGTCGATCAGTCGCCGTTCCGGTTCCGGCGTCGGATGAGGTAAGCGACGATGAGGAACCCGCCGATCAAGGCCGCAGCGATAGCCTCGCCCACAACTCCTCCCGCGACGTAGTTCGGAGACGTCCCAGTGACGATGTCGCCGAGACCGACGTGACAGTACTCCGGCATAGGACGATCCGGACTCTTTCGGGGCGAGTTCCGCCATGCTCGGCGTAGCCGCTACTCGAGCCATCCGGTTTCCATGCCGCCGACGGACGCAAACGACACCTGGCTGCAGGCAGTAGGACTTGCGGATGTTCAGGTTGTTCGGGCCGCGCCGGACGGCATCGCTTCGTCGCCGAGAGTGCTGTGTCCGGCGGTGGCGACCACGGCGCCGTATTCGCTGATCAGCCATTGGCCGCAGACGCAGCGCAGGTAGCGCACCGGGCCGTGCGAGGAGATCGGGGCGGGTGCCGGCCAGGAGCATGCGGGGCAGGTAGCGATCACGATCTCAGCCTGATGTAATGGCTTTGTGCATTTCAACCCTTACGGCGGAGCGGCGGCCGAGTTGGCCGCCCGGCTGGTGAACGCGGAGCCGGAGCAAGACCTGATCCGGTTGCTGGGCGAATCCGGGTACAAGCCGCTCGGGTCGTTGAACGCTCGCCAGCTCGCCGAGCTGCGTCGGTGGATCGCCAGACTCGACGTGGTCTTCGATAACCCCGGCGTGGAAATGCTCAACGCGCTACTGGCGGAGACCACCAGTCAGCCGTATATCTCCACGCACGACGGGCGTAAGCCGCACCTGCACTACGCGCGCGAGGATGCGCCGATGGATGAGCGGGTGAAAGCGTATACCGCGGCGGGGCTGGCGCAACTGTTCTGTGAGGATCCGAACCGTATCGGGCGCTGCGCCCGGGCGGGTTGCGGACTGGTGTTCATCGACACCTCCCGCAATGGACGTCGCCGCTTCTGCTCGACGCGCTGCTCGAATCGGGTGCACGTCGCCGCGCACCGCACACGCCACTCGGCTTGAAACGCGGCAGCGTCGCCGAGGCCGCCCCGGTGGAGAACTCGGCGGTCTTCGGGATGGCCGATGAGTATTGCGAATTCGCTAGATTCCCCTCCCCTGGTCTCCCAACTGGCTGCATAGAAACGTCACTGTGATGAAATGAGGTGCGCTTGTGACAGCTGCCATGGAACTCGCCGTGGATTCTGTTCTGCGGTCCAGTGATTGGTGAGTGGCTCTGGTCGTCCAGGTCCAGTTACGGGCAGTCTGGTGCGGTGCTGGTTCGTCGGTTGGTCGCGTTGTATGTCGGGTTGTGGCTATACGGGTTTTCGATGGCGGTGATGGTGCGGGCGGGGCTTGGGCTGGATCCGTGGGACGTGTTCCATCAGGGCGCCGCGCGGCATGTGCCGATCAGTTTCGGTGCGGTGACGGCGGTGACCGGTGTCGTGGTGCTGTTGGCGTGGATTCCGTTGCGGCAGCGGCCTGGACTCGGCACGGTGAGCAATGTCGTGGTGATCGCGTTATCGGTGGACGCGGGGTTGGCGTGGCTGCCGTCGTGGGATTCACTCGCGGTGCGGGTGGCTGCGATGGGTGTCGCGGTCGTGCTGAACGCGGTGGCGAGTGTGCTTTACATCGGGGCTGGCATGGGGCCGGGGCCGCGGGATGGGTTGATGACCGGGCTGGTTCGGCGGACCGGTGAATCGGTGTGGGTGGTGCGCACGGCGATCGAGGTGACAGTGTTGGCGATCGGATGGGTTCTCGGCGGCAGCGTCGGTGTCGGAACTCTGGTGTACGCGTTCGGGATCGGCCCGCTGATTCACCTGATGATTCCCGCGGCGAATCGGTTCCTACCAGGATTTGCGCCGCCGAAGGTCGAGCCGGTCGCCAGCGGGGCTGCGACTGCTGGCTCGAGCGGGTAGTTCGCTCCCCTGCCCTGTTCGCGGGCAACCAGTCCAGAAGTGTCGTGGCAGCCCTGCACGGATAATTCCTGGTGGCCGTCGCCGTGTCCGGGGACAATCCGGTGGTGTCTGCTCTGCTACCGGATGTGGTCGCCGTCGAAGTGTTCGCCGCTGACGCTCAGCCCGCGTTGCCGGGTGCGGCGGTGCTGTTGCGGCCGTGGTCGATGGCGGATGTGGCGGCCGTTCATGCCGTTTACCGGGATCCGGAGGTGCAACGCTGGCATGTCCGCAGTCTGGACTCGGAAGCCGAGGCTCGGGCGTTGATCGCGCGCTGGCAGGCGGGATGGACGGATGGTTCCGGTCCGCAATGGGCGGTCGTCGTCGAGGATGTGGTGGCGGGCCGGATCGGGTTGCGGAATATGGCGCCGGCCGAGGGGTTGTCGGAGATCGGGTACTGGACCGCTCCGGGTTGGCGGGGTCGCGGTGTGGCGCCGAGCGCGCTGGAGGTCATGACCCGGTGGGCGTTCGAGGTCGGTTTTCACCGGCTGGAGGTGCTGCATTCGGTGCGCAATCTGCCGTCGTGCCGTGCGGCGGTGAAGGCGGGGTTCGTGCCGGAGGGTGTCAAGCGCAGCGCCGGTCTGCACACGGATGGGTGGCACGACATGCATGTGCATGCTCGGATTCGCGGAACATAGATCTCTATACGGAAGTGGTGGCCCCGGTTAGCCTGTGGGGAGGGTCCGGCAGAAGGTGAAATCCATGAGTGCTACCACCATTGCCCGGCAGTGCACCTTGTGCGAGGCGCACTGTGGAATCCTGGTCACGGTCGATGACGACCGGGTGACGCGGATCGAGGGTAATCCGGAGGATGTGCTGTCGAAGGGCTACATCTGCCCCAAGGCGACGGCGATGGGCGGGTTGCACCACGACCCGGATCGGCTGCGGACTCCGGTGCGGCGGGTGGGTTCGTCGTTCGAGCCGATCGGATGGGACGAGGCGTTCCAGGAGATCGGGCGGCGGCTGCGGAAGGTGCGCCGGGAGCACGGGAACAGCGCCATCGGCATGTATCTGGGCAATCCGGCGGCGCACAGCTCGGCGGTGCTGTATGCGGGGATGTTGCGTGCGGTGTTGTTGACGAGAAACTTCTTCTCGGCGTCGTCGATCGATCAGTTCCCGCAGGAGTTCGTTGCCTGGCGGATGTTCGGTTCGAATGTGCTGATGCCGGTGACCGATATCGATCGGACCGATCGACTGGTGATCTTGGGGGCGAATCCCGCTGTGTCCAACGGGTCGATCACCACGATGCCGAATGCGAAGCAGCGGATTCGTGAGGTGCGCCGGCGCGGTGGCAGGGTCGTGGTGATCGACCCGCGGCGGACCGAGACGGCGAGGTTGGCCGATCAGCACGTCGCGGTGTGCCCGGGTGGTGACGTGTATCTGCTGCTGGCGATGTTGCACGTGCTGGTCGCCGAGGAGCTCTGTGACGAGAAGGCGATCCGCGCGTCGAGCACGGGGTGGGAGCAGTTGCGTGCGCTGGTGGCCGAGGCGGAGCCGGAGCGGATGGCGTCGTTTGCGGGGGTAGCTGCCGAGACAATTCGGGAGCTCGCCCGTGAGCATGCCGCGGCGTCCTCGGCTGTGCTGTATGCGCGGATCGGGGTGTGTCAGCAGGTGACGGGCACGCTGACGCATTGGTTGGTGAACACGATCAATGCGGTGACGGGCAATCTGGATCGGCCGGGCGGGCAGATGTTCGCCACACCGCCGATCGATGCGGCGCGGTATGCGAAGTATTTGCCGATGGGGTACGGGGCGTGGACGGATCGGTCCGGGACTTACAAGTCGTTCCGTTCGGAGTTGCCGGTGGCGGCGTTGGCGCCGGAGATCCTGACCGAGGGCCAGGGCCGGATCCGGGCGATGATCACGTATGCGGGCAATCCGGTGTTGTCGACACCGCAGCGCGGCCAGTTGGGTGCGGCGTTGGATTCGCTGGATTTCTATGTGGCGGTGGACATGTACGTCACGGAGACTACGCGGCACGCCGACATCATTTTGCCGCCGATTTCGCCGTTGGAGCGGGAGGACGTCAACATCCTGTTCCCGTTGTTCAGTGTCCGCAACAACCTGCGTTTCGATGCGCGGGTGTTCGAGCCGCCCGCCGACGGGTTGGAGGATTGGCAGATCATGGCGCGATTGATCACCGAGCTGGTGCCGTTGCCTGCGCGCCGGTTGACGAGGCGGGTGCTGAATGGGGTGTTCGATCGGGTCAGTCCGGTGCGGGTGGCTGCGGTCGGGGTGGCGGCGGGCCCGTATGGGGTGTTGCGGCGTGGTCGCAAGGGGTTGACCGTGGGTAAGGCGCGGGCGGTGGCCGGGGGGATCGATCTGGGGCCGTTGCGTCCTCGGCTGCGGTCGTTGATCGGGACGAAGGATCGGAAGGTGTGTTTGGCGCCGGAGGATTTCGTGGCTGCCGCGCGTGCGGTGCTGGCGGATGCGCGGGACGGGAAGGCGTTGACCACACCGGCGGAGGGGTTCGACTTGAAGTTGATCGGTCGCCGTCATCTGCGCAGCAACAATTCGTGGCTGCACAATGTGCCTGCGATGGTGAAGGGGCGGGATCGTTGCACGGCGCTGATGCATCCGCAGGATGCGGCCGCGCGCGGGTTGGGTGACGGTGAGCGGGTGACAGTGCGTTCGCGGACCGGGTCGATCGTGGTGGCTTTGGAGGTCAGCGACGACATCCGGGTGGGTACGGTGGCGATTCCGCATGGGTGGGGGCATCAGGAGCCGGGTGTCGGCTGGACAGTGGCGGCGTCGCTGCCGGGAGCGAATGTGAACCTGTTGCACGATCCGGCGTTGACGGACACGTTCTCCGGGGCCGCGGCGGTGAACAACACGTGGGTGGCCGTGACGCGTGCGCCCCTCGAGTCCGGCGATCGCGACCGGGTGAGCGAGCCGGAGCCCGCGCCGACCGACTGAGCTGCGCACTGCGTCTCGGTGGGGTGTGGCATCTGCCGCCGCTCTCAGCGTGTTTGTACCGGGGCGCGACAGGGGACGCGCCGCACTGCCGTGGGGAACGGTCGCAGGGCCGATGGTCAGGCGGGTTCGATGCGGGCGGGGACGTGTTTGTGCCAGGGGGTGCCTGCGATGGCGTCGCGCCAGGTGAGGTCGGTGAGTTCGTTGGCGGCGACGCCGACGCGCTGGGTGCCGTCGTCGGCGGGGAGGTCGAGGCCGAGTCCGTTGGGCAGGGAGGCGTGACCTGGTTGCATGCGGTCGGTGATTTCGACGGCGGCGACGGCGCTGCCGCGGCGGGTGGTGATGCGGGCGCGGGCGCCGGTGGTGAGGCCGAGGCGGGTGGCGTCGTCGGGGTTGAGGCGCAATGCGCCTTCGGGGTCGCGGCGACGCCAGCTGTTGTCGCGGAAGATGGTGTTGGCGGTGAAGGAGCGGCGCTCCCCCGCGGCGAGGACGAACGGGAATTCCGCGGTGGTGTGGGTGGCGGGTGTGGTAGCGAGTTCGCGTAGGGCCTGCAGGAGTTCCGGGATGGCCAGGGGGATGCGTTTGTCGGGGTGTGGCAGGTAGTCCCAGGCGTCGGTGTAGTTGTCGACGGTGAAGGTGACCCCGGATCGGTTGGTGAGGATCGCGTCGAACAAGGCGTCGGCGTCGCGGTGTCCGGCGCGGCGCATCGCTGCCGGATAGACCTTGGCGACGCGTTGGGTCAGCGCCCACAACAGTGCCGCGGAGCGGGCGCCGTCGGGCAGGGTGGGGCCGAGAGTTTCGTACAGCACGTAGGGGGCCAGTCCGCCGAGGGATTTGTCGGCGGCCAGCAGTGCGGCGAAGGTCCAGGCGTAGGGGCGTCGTCCGAGTTTCGCCGCGGCGCGCAGCAGGCGGAGTTTGCCGCGGCCGACGACGCCGAGTTCGCGCAGCAGCCGGGCGTAGATCTCGGGTTCGGGCAGGGTGCCGGGCAGCGGGTCGAGGACGGGGGCGCGTAGGTGGAAGGTGTTGCGCGGGAACTCGAGGTTGAAGAAGGTGGCTTCCCATTTCTCGAATTGGCTGGCGGCGGGCAGGACGTAGTCGGCATGTCTGGCGGTTTCGGTGAGTGCGACATCGATGACGACGACCAGGTCGAGTGCGTCCAGTGCGTCGCGGAAGGCGGCCGAGTCGGCCAGAGAGTGGGCCGGGTTGGCGGATTCGATGATCATCGCGCGGAACCGGTCGGGGTGGTCGGTGCGGATCTCTTCGGCGATGCTGTTGCACGGCAGCATGCCGCCGAAGAGGGGGGCACCGGTGACAGGGCTGCGCTTGACCTCGCGGCGGTAGCCGGCCAGGGGCGCCATCCATGAATGGGGTTGCATGCCGCCCGGGGTGGCGAAGTTGCCGGTGAGCAGCCACAGCAGTTTGTTCAGGTAGGAGATCAGGGTGCTGTTGGGGCTTTGCTGGATGCCGAGGTCTTCGTAGGTGGCGACGCTGACGGCGGTGCCGATGCGGTGGGCGGTGCTGCGCAGCAGGTGTTCGGGGACGCCGCAGATTTCCGCGTGAGCGGCGACGTCGATGTGGGTGAGGTCGGCGAGGACGGTGCCGGATCCGGTGGTGTGCTCGGTGAGGAAGGTGTGGTCGATGAGGTCGTCCTGGGCGAGGATCGCGAGCAGGGCGGACAGGCACCAGGCGTCGGTGCCGGGGCGCACCTGGAGATGGATGTCGGCGAGGTCGGCGGTTTCGGTGCGGACCGGGTCCACGACGATCATGGTGCGGGCGGGATCTTTGGCGATCTGTTGCAGGACGGTGCGGGCGCGTGGGACGCCGTGTGACTGCCAGGGGTTCTTGCCGAGGAAGATCGAGACTTCGGCGTGCTCGAAGTCGCCGGTGGTGTGTCCGCCGGTGAGGTGGGTGTCGACCCAGCCTTCGCCGGTCTTCTCCTGGGCCAGGGCGCTGGAGCGGTAGCGGCTGCCGAGGGCGCGGCGCAGGGCGGTGCTGTAGGCGCCGCCGAGGTGATTGCCTTGTCCCCCGCCGCCGTAGTAGAAGATCTTGTCACCGCCGTAGCTGTCCTTGACTTCGGTCAGTTTTGTGGCGACTTCGGAAATCGCGGTGTCCCAGTCGATTTCGGTGAAGCTGCCGTCGGGTTCGCGGCGCAGCGGGGTGGTGAGTCTGGTGCCGCCGTTCTGGTAGTGGTCCAGCCGCAGCGCTTTGTTGCAGGTGTAGCCGGCGGAGGCGACGTGGTCTTTGTCGCCGCGGATCTTGGCGAAGCGGCGGTCCTCGAGCTGGATGAGCAGTCCGCAGTTGTTCTCGCAGAGGATGCAGGCGGTCTTGTGCCATGTCCCGGTGGCCGAAGGTGTGGTGGGTGTGGTCATTTGCTCACCTGATCTACGCGGGTGCCGTCGAGCCATGGTTTCGGGTCGGCGAGGAATGGGGTGTCGGCGAGGCGGTCGAGGTCCTCGAAGAAAGCTTGGGTGGTGCGGGCGGCTGCGGCGGTGGTGCCGACGGAGACGAATCCGGCCTGTTCGGCATCCAGGCCGCGGGAGAGCGATTTGTCGGTGCCGAAGTAGACGGCGCGTTTGAGCTCGGCGATGACGACGGGGTTGCGGGCGGCCAGCCGGGCCGCGGTCGCCTGGGTTTCGGCGAGGAGTTCGTCTTCGGCGACCACGCGGTGGACCAGTCCGAGACGCAGGGCTTCCGCGGCGGTGAGGGGTGCGCCTTCGAGGGTGATCTCGATGGCTTTGGCGGCGCCGAGGAGACGGGTCAGGCGTTGGGTCGCTCCGCCGCCGGGAATGAGGTTGGCCAGTGTTTCGATCTGGCCGAGGCGTACGTGGTCGGCGTCGGCGGCGTATCGCAGGTCGCAGGCCAGGGCGATCTCGTGGCCGCCGCCGAGCGCGGGTCCGTTGATGGCGGCGAGGTAGGCGACGCCGGAGCGGTTCATCCGCAGGGTGGTGCGTTTCCAGCGGTAGCCCCAGACCAGTCCCGCGCCGAGTCCTCCGCCGCGGCGTTCGACCAGTGCTGCCGCGCCGGGCAGGCGCAGCGCGGCCGCGGTGGCGCGCAGGAATGGTGCCGCGGCGCGGGCGGGGATGAACGGGTGTGGCAGTTCGATCATGCCGGTCAGGGCGGCGGGGTCGGCATGGGTGAGGAAGCGGCCGGGTAGGCCGCCGGTGAGCACGACGGCGCCGACCGTGTCGTCGGCGTCGACCGCGGCGGTGAAGGTGTCGAGATCCCGGACGACCGCCGGGGTGACGAAGTTCCACGGTGGGGCGACGACTCGTGCGGTGAGCACTCGCCCGTCTCGTTCGAGTTCGATGGTCTCCAGGTGCAGGTCGGCGGCGGACATCGGCGGCTCCTTCGGTGCGCATGTCAGCGGTCGGAACGCGAGAGGGTGCCCGCGCGAGCGTGATTCAGGGGGTGCGCGGCCAGGTACCCGACTATGGCATACACCATAATGGGTGTGTCAAGAGGTCATGGCCGGGTCGGGTGGTTGCGGCTGCCGGCGTTCGCCGGGATCACGGCGAAGACCTCGCGAGGGTGCGAGGTCAGCAGGCGGTCACCAGGTGGCGCAGCTCGCGCACGGCGTCGTCGAGTGGAGCGATGTCGCGGTGGACGCGGCACAGGGCGATCGCGCCCTCGAACGCGGCGACCGTCAGGGTGGCCAGGCGCAGCGCGCGGTCGGCAGGCACGTCGTGGCGCTGCAGCATCTCGGTGAGCGCGCGTTGCCAGCGGTGGAAGACCTCCCCGGCGAGGCGGGCGAATTCCGGTGCGTCGTCGTTGGTTTCGACGGCGACGGCGAAGATCGGGCAGCCCGCGCGGAAGTCGCTGTCGAGCAGGGTGCGCCGCCACATCGCCGCGAACCGGTCCAGGGCGGTGGCGGGGTCGTTGTCGTGGGTGAGGCGCTCGATGAAGGCCGACATCAGCTCCCCCGCGGTGGTGACCGCGTCGGTGATCAGCTCGGTGCGTCCACCGGGAAAGTGGTGATACACCGAGCCGCGTGGCGCGCCGGTGGCCGCGAGTACCCGGTCCACGCTGGTGGCGCTGGCGCCGTGCACGCGCAGCGAGTCGATCGCGCCGTCGACCATCCGCCGCCGCGCGTCCCCCGGCCGGGTGCGTGGGGAACTGTCGCTGCGGGATCGGCGTGTCGCTGCCATACCGCCATATTATGGCCTCTGCCATAAAGGCCGACGTTCCGGGGCCGGTCGCTGGACGGACCTGTGACCGGCTCCGGCTTGCCGCGGTCACGAGGTGGGCTTGTGCACCCGGTTGCCGTGGAATTCCAGCAGTGCCGCGAGGGTCTGCTCGGGCGCTTCCAGTTGCGGGTAATGGCCGATGCGCGGCAGTTCCACCACGTCGGGGTCGGGGATCAGCTGGCGGTAGCGGCGCACCATGTGAGCGCCGGACACCGGATCGGCGGGCCCGTCGACGAGCCGGATCGGGACGTGCGCGTGCTGCAGCGCGCCCACCCAGCGCTGCCGGTGCTTGCGGCGTTCGCCCATGTAGCGGATCAGCTTGTGGCCGTTGCGTTTACCGTGTTTGCTGCACCACAGCAGCCAGAACTGGTGGAGTTCGGCGTCGGTGGGTTTGGTGTCGGGCCCGAACACCGCGGCCAGGCTGCGGTGGAAGGTGCGTTCGGTGCCGAGCACGCCGACGAGCGGTCCGAGCGGACTGGCCAGCAGCCGCTGCACCAGCCGCGCGCGGTGGGTTTCGGGGAACAGGCCGCCGTTGAGCAGGCACACCGATTCCAGCACCAGCGACTCGTCACCGGCCGCGCGGCGTTCGGCGTCGCGCGCCAGCAGTTCCTGGGCGACGGTGTCGCCGTAGTCGTGGGCGAGCACGTGGAATCGGTGGATGCCCTGGTCGCGCAGCAGGTTCTCGTGCAGGTCGGCCTGGTCGGCGATGCGGTAGTCGTAGTTGAGTGGTTTGGCCGACCAGCCGAAGCCGATCATGTCCGGGGCGATGACCCGCGCGAAGCGTTCGCACAGGCTGGGCCAGATCCGGTGCCAGTCCCAGGACGCGGTGGGGAATCCGTGGATGCACACCAGCGTCCCGTCCGGCCCGCCGCCGCCGTCGCGCCAGAAGATCTGGTGGCCGCGATGTGTGAGACGTCGTCCGTTCGCCCGCCAGGCCGCGAACTCCTCCATGTCTACCTCCTCGTCGCCGACAAGCATGGCGCGTATGAGCGCCCGGGCACAGCAGTTCGGTGGACCGCGCACATGTCATGTACCGCGCGGGCCGTTTGCCGATCGTGCGCTCTGCGAGAATTCCACTGTGGACGTCGCGATCGGCCTGGTTGTTCTCGTTGCGTCAGCGGCCGCGTTGGCGGCGCTGGCGCGGCGGTTCGGGATATCCGAGCCGCTGATTCTGACACTGGCCGGGGTGGCGGCGTCGTATCTGCCGTTCGTGCCGGAGATCCACCTGGAGCCGGAGATCATTCTGCTCGGTTTCCTGCCTCCTTTGCTGTATACCGCCGCGATTCGCACGTCACTGGTGGATTTCCGGGCCAATATGCGCACGATCGCGCTGCTGTCGGTGGGGCTGGTGCTGTTCACCACGTTCGTTGTGGCGGTGGTGGTGTGGTGGCTGCTGCCGGTGCCGTTCGCGGTCGCGGTCGCGCTGGGGGCGGTGGTGGCTCCGCCGGACGCGGTGGCCGCGACGGCGGTGGCGCGCCGGATCGGGATGCCGCGGCGGATCGTGACGATCCTGGAGGACGAGTCGTTGTTCAATGACGCCACCGCGCTGGTGGCGTTGCGGACCGCGTTGGCGGCCACGGCGGGGACAGTGTCGATATGGGCGGCGGGCGCCGACTTCGCGCTCGCGGCCGGTGGCGGCGCGGCGGTCGGGATCGTCGTGGCCTACCTGCTGGCGATGCTGCGGCGCCGCATCACCGATCCGGTGCTGGATACGACGTTGTCGTTTCTCGCGCCGTTCGTAGCGTATCTGCCTGCCGAGGGCATCCACGCCTCGGGGGTGATCGCGGTGGTCACCTGCGGCATGATTCTCGGGCACAATGCGCCGGTGTGGCAGAGCGCGGCGTCGCGGATCGCCGAGCGCATCAATTGGCGGACCATCCAGTTCATTCTGGAGTGTGCGGTGTTCGTCCTGATCGGGTTGCAGGTGCGCGCGATCGTAGAAGGTGCCTGGGACAGCGGGCTCGATCATCGCACCCTGGTGCTCACGGCGCTGGCGGTGCTGGCGGCGACCATGCTGGCGCGGCCGGTGTGGGTATTCGGTTCGTCGCTGCTGTCACACAGTCTCGGGATGGGCGCGGCGGTGCCGCCGAGTCATCTGGTCGTCGTGTCGTGGGCGGGGATGCGTGGCGTGGTGACGTTGGCGGCGGTGTTGCTGCTGCCGCAGGACACTCCGCAGTTGCCGGTGCTGAAACTGCTGGCGCTGGTGGTGGTGGCGGGAACGTTGCTGCTGCAAGGCACGTCGCTGCCGTGGCTGGTGCGGTGGCTGCGGTTGCGCGGGCCCAGCCGCGCCGAGGACGCGTTGCAGAAAGCCAATGTGATGCAGCAGGCGACCGCGGCGGGTTTGGCTGTGCTCGAGACGCGAATTACGCCCGACACGCCGCCCGGTGTGGTGGAGGCGTTGCGCGACCGGGTCACCTGGAAGACCAACGCGGCCTGGGAGCGGCTAGGGCGGGCGGAATCGGAACTGGTCACGCCCACCGCCGAGTACCGGCGGCTGCGGTTGGAGATGTTGCGCGCCGAACGGGAAACCGTCTTGCGGGTGCGGGATTCGGGCACGGTGGATTACGAGATCCTGCAATACGTGCTGGCCCGGCTGGATCTGGAAGAGTCGATGATCGACCGCTATGACGAGACCGAGGAAGAGCTGGTCGAACCGCTGGCGGCGCCGTCGGCCGACGACACCTGCGAGCATCTGAGTTCCGCGCCCCTGGTACGGGCGAACGCCGGGCCCGATGAATGTGCCGAATGTGTCGCGGAGGGACACGCCTGGGTGCATCTGCGAATGTGTTTGTCGTGCGGGCACGTTGCCTGCTGTGATTCCTCGCCGGGGAACCATGCGACCAAGCATTACGCCAGCAGCGGGCATCCGGTGATGCGCAGCGTGGAGCCGGGCGAGGCGTGGCGGTGGTGCTATGTCGACGAGCTGCTGGGGTAGCGCGCGGGGTTCAGCGGCGGGCGTGGGAGTAGATCAGGCGCGCGTACTCGGCCAGCAGCCCGTCCAGTGACAGGTCTTCGCCGCCTGCGGCGATCTGCTGGTAGCCGACGAGCATCGCCATGCCCAGCGAGGTGACCACCGCGGCGGTGTCGTCGTCACCGACGACCCCTTTGACCGCCTTGTGCACGGTGCGCCTGCGGGATTCGTCGACGCGTTTGAGGGCGAGATTGACCGATTCGTCGTTGGCGGCCCAGGCGCGGATCGCGGCTTCGGCGGAGTGGTGCAGTCCGGCGGCGAGGTCGGACATGGCGCGGATGTCGTCGTCGGGGTTGCCCTGGTTGAACGGCATCGTCCCCAGGATGCGCACCTGGCGGTTCTCCCAGTGGTCGAGCAAGGCGTCGACGAATCCTTGCCAGCTGCCGAAGTGGTGGTAGAACGATCCGCTGGTGACGCCGAGCCGGCGACAGAGCACGCCGATGTTCAGGCCCTTGAAGCCGAATTCGGCGAGCACCTCCAAGCCGGTGGCGAAGTACTGCTCCTTGGTGACCACACGTGACATTCGCGGCGCCGTTCTCTTCGTTCGGGCAGGGAGGGTGAGGGACCGAACAGTACCCCATCGTAGCGTCGCCGGGACTGAGCCGGGCGAAGTACCGAGGCGTACCCCAAATACCCCGCAGTACCTGTTACCAGCTGAAATACCTAGCGTCCGTGGGTGATCTACCGGGAGAGATCAGCAGACTATAACAGAGCAAATGCTCTGTTATAGTGGCGCCATGCCCCGCCCTCGCACGCACGACCCCGATCTCGTGCTCGATGCCGCGGAATCACTGGCCGTTCGCTGCGGCCCTGCCGCGGTCACCACGCGCGCGGTCGCAACCGCCACCGGCATCTCCAACGGGGCGATCTACCACACCTTCGGCTCGCGCGCGGAGCTGCTCGGCCGGACCTGGTTGCGGGCCGCACGCCGATTTCTCGACCTGCAAACCGCGCTGGTCGAGACGGCGCTCGCCGACTACGACAGCGCTGAGGCCGTGGTCGCGGCCGCCGAGGCGCCCGCGGTCTTCGCCGAGCGTCATCCGGACTCGTCGCGGCTGCTGCTCGCCGTGCGGCGCGAGGAGTTGCTGGGCGAGCTGCCCGAGGGCGTCGCCGCCGAACTCGCGGCGACCGACGCGGTGCTGGTCGAGCTGATGATCCGGCTGTCGCGACACCTGTGGCAGCGCGGCGACCGCCGCGCCGTCGACGTGATCACGTTGTGCCTGGTCGACCTGCCCACCGCCGTGCTGCTGCGCCGCGAGCGACTCGACGACCCCCGTGCGCGGGAATATCTCCGCGGCGCGGTACGCGCTGTTCTCGCGCTCGGCCCGCCCCCCTGACGATCCCTGATCCCCGTCCCCTACCCGAGGAACCATCATGCCTACACTCGACTACCACGACAAGATCGCCGTCCTCGATCTGGGCGGTGACGAAAACCGTTTCTCCCCCGCCTTTCTGGATGAAGTGGGTGCCCACCTCGACACCGCGCTCGCCGACCGCGCCGAGGGCCTGGTCACCACCGCGGCAGGCAAGTTCTACTCCAACGGACTGGACCTGGACTGGCTCAGCACACACAGCGACCGCGCCGAGTGGTATGTGGGGCGGGTGCAGGCGCTGTTCGCGCGGATCCTCACCCTGCCGATACCCACCGCCGCCGCGCTGCCCGGGCACGCGTTCGGCGCGGGCGCCATGCTCGCCATCGCCCACGACTACCGCGTCATGCGCGCCGACCGCGGCTATTTCTGCTTCCCCGAGGTCGACATCCGCATCCCCTTCACACCCGGCATGGCGGCCCTCATCCAAGCCAAGCTCACCCCGAAGACCGCGGTGGCCTCGATGACCACCGGCCGCCGCTTCGGTGGCATCGACGCCGCGGCCGCCGACATCGTCGACGCCACCGCCGCCGAAGGCGCCGTCACCGAGACCGCGCTGTCCCTGCTGGCCCCGCTGGGCGGGAAAGATTCCGGCACCCTCGGCGCGATCAAGAACACCATGTACGCCGAAGCCGTGGTGGCGTTGACCGTGTAGAAAGCCCGGAACTACGCGTCGAATCTGTTGCAGGCGGGGGTGTTTCGGCAGTGCTGGGGTAAAGGCCGTCGTGCCGGAACGATCGAAACGCCCCACGCGTGTGGCCGGGCACCTACTGTCTGGGGAAGTCGGGATTTACTGAACGAGGGTTGTGCGATGACCGAACCGAACACGTCTTGTGCCGCATTCCAACTCAGCGCGGCGATTGATCCGGACGCGGTGGCGGTCCGTTCCCTCGGCGGCGACCAGACGCTGACCTGGCGGGAATACGCCGAGCAGGTCCGTGCGGTCGCGGTCGGGCTGGGGGCCCTCGGCATCGGCCGCGGCGACACG
The DNA here is from genome assembly GCF_036346875.1 of Nocardia sp. NBC_00508. Lineage (NCBI taxonomy): Bacteria > Bacillati > Actinomycetota > Actinomycetes > Mycobacteriales > Nocardiaceae > Nocardia > Nocardia sp. NBC_00508. The sequence goes on from NZ_CP107852.1 coordinate 6,633,732, forward strand.
GTGGCGTTGATGATGGGCAACCGGGTGGAGTTCTATCCGATCGAGGTCGGCGCGCAGCACACCGGCGCGACCTCGTTCTCGGTGTACAACACGCTGTCGCCTGAGCAGTTGAACTACGTGTTCGGTAATGCGGGCAACCGGGTGGTGCTGTGTGAGCAGCAGTACGTCGAGCGCATCCGGCGCTCCGGCGCGGCGATCGAGACCATCGTCTGTATCGATGGCAGTCCCGAAGGCACGCTGGGCCTGGATGAACTGAAGGCCATGGGCCGGGCCGATTTCGACTTCGATGCCACCTGGCGAGCTGTGCGGCCGGAGGACGTGCTCACCCTCGTCTACACCTCCGGCACCACCGGAAACCCGAAGGGTGTCGAGATCACCCACGCCAATCTGCTGGCCGAAGCACGCGCGTTCCACGCGGTGCTGCCGGTCGCGTTCGGTGACCGGCAGACCTCCTACCTGCCGTCGGCGCACATGGCCGACCGGTTCTGTTCGCTGTATCTGCAGCAGGTGTACGGCACGCAGATCACCGTGGTGCCCGACCGGTCGCTGCTGCCCGCCGCGCTGGTCGACGTGCACCCCACGATCTGGGGTGCGGTGCCCCGGGTGTGGGAAAAGCTGAAGGCGGCCATCGAGTTCTCCGTCGCCAACGAATCCGACGACGCCACCCGCGGCGCGCTGGAGTGGGCGCTGGATGTGGCAGCGCGCAAGGCCGACGCGCAGCTGCGCGGGGAACCGATCGACGCCCAACTGGCCGCCGAATGGGCGAAGGCCGACGAGCGGGTGTTGTCCGGCTTGCGCGCGAAAATCGGCCTGGACCAGCTGAAGTGGGCGATGTCGGGCGCCGCGCCGATTCCGCCGCAGACGCTCGGGTTCTTCTTCGGGCTCGGCATTCCGATCTCGGAGATCTGGGGCATGTCCGAGCTCACCTGCGTGGCGAGTGCCTGCGCGCCCGAGGAGGCGCGGTTGGGTTCGGTGGGCCGGATGCTGCCCGGAATGCAGTGGCGCATCGCCGAAGACGGTGAATTCTTGGTGCGCGGGCCGCTGGTGATGAAAGGCTATCGGAAGGAGCCGCAGAAGACCGCCGAGGCGCTCGACGCCGACGGCTGGCTGCATACCGGCGACATCTTGTCCGTCGACGACGACGGCTACCTGCGGGTGGTCGATCGCAAGAAAGAGCTGATCATCAATTCGGCGGGAAAGAACATGTCCCCGGCCAACATCGAGAACGCGATCAAAGCCGCGACCCCGTTGGTCGGCGCCATCGCCGTGATCGGCGAGGCCCGCCCGTACAACACCGCGCTGATCGTCATCGATGCCGAAACCGCGGCGCTGTATGCCGCCAAGTATGGTCTGCCGGAGGCGTCCGCGGTGGCGCTGGCGGCCGACTCCGGGGTAGTCGCCGAGATCGCGCGCGGTGTGGCGGCGGGCAACGCGACGCTGTCGCGGGTCGAGCAGATCAAGCGGTTCAGCGTGCTGCCGACCTTCTGGGAACCGGGTGGTGACGAGGTGACTTTGACGATGAAGTTGCGCCGCAAGCCGATCGCGGCCAAGTACGTCGAGCAGATCGCGTTGCTCTATGCCGACGCCCTGGCCGCAACCGTGCACGAACCGGAAGGACAGCAGGCGCGTCTGTGAGGAATCCGCGCCGCCGACGCGCTCACAGCGAGAAAGTGAGCCGCTGGGGCCGCACGTAGTCGGTCGGATCGTGCATAGTGCGCAGGTCCGGTCGTTGCGCGGCGGGAATCCGAGCCAGTTCGGTGCGCAGCGGCGCGTCGTATGTCGCAGCGCTCGCGGTGAGCCCGGGCAGCCAGTTGTCGTGATGGCTCGGTACGAACAACGCCGGGGTGAGCGCCTGGATGTAGGTGCGCGGATCGCGCAGGCCGTTGCTGATCTGGTTGTAGCCCTGCACCGCGCCGATCTGCAGGTCGGTGGCGGGCAGCGCGGCGAGGATGTCGAACACGTGCGGGGCGCGCTCGGTGAGCGGTCCCGTCGAGTCGTGCCAGACCAGTGCAAAGCCCGGCACCCGGAACTGATACAGCAGAACTCCGCCCTCGGGATCACGCAGGCGCGACACCCCCTGCACGAGGCCGGCGAGCGTCGGTGGGTGCGCGAGTACGACCCCGGGCTCCGGGCGGGGAAAGAAGCGCGGAGATCCGTCGACCGGGTCGGGTGGGGTGCGCGCGGAGTGCAGATGCCGGATGACGGTCACCTCGACCGCGCCGACGGTGAAGTCTTCGCGGGTGCCGATGGGTGTGTCCGCGTCGCCGTGTGGGGCGGTCGCGAACGACGGATCGCCGAGCTGCGCGGTGATGTTCGCGCAATGCTCGGCGGTGCCGTGCACGGTGGCGCCGCTGGCCTGCGCGATGCGGGCGGCGTCGCCGGCGTGGTCGAAGTGTCCGTGGCCGATGAAGATCGCCGCGGGCGCCAGGTCCACCAGGTCCTGCGGGGTGGCCGGGACGTATCCGGTGCTGGTCAGCCGCGGCACCCACGCGTCGAGCAGGAACACCGCACCGCCGATGGCCAGGGCGTAGGTCGTACACCCGATCCAGGACAGCACCACCCGATCCGTGCGCGGCGCGCCGGATTCGCCGTCGATGGCATCGGCGCCGAAGAAGCGGATGCGGGCCGCGATCGTCCGCGCGTCGGCGGGTCCGGCCGCGGGCTGTAACTGTCCGGCCGCGATCGTCGCCAGTCTGTCGCCGAGCCCGAACAGCCCCAGCCCAGGAATTCTGCACACGCCCCGTACCTCACCACGCACACCCGAGACAGGCAAGTGGTCGGCCGGGAGTTGGGGCGTATTACAGGCGGATGCCCAGCAGCGCGTCGACCGCTGTGGTGATCAGGGCGGGCGCGTGGGGGTCCTGGCCGCCGTAGTCGACGGCCTGACGGGCCCAGTTGTCCACGGCATCGAGCGCTTTGGGCGTGTCCAGGTCGTCGGCCAGATGCTGGCGCAGCCGCGCGAGGGTGTCGGTGGCCGAGGGGCCCGCGGTGAGCGCGACCGCTTCGCGCCACAGGTGCAGGCGGCGCTGTGCGCGTTCGAGCAGCGCGGCGGTCCACATCCGGTCCTGGCGGTAGTGGCCTGCCAGCAGCGCCAGGCGGATCGCGCCGGGGTCGACGCCGTCGCGGCGCAGCACCGACACCAGTACCAGGTTGCCCCGGGACTTCGACATCTTCTCCCCGTCCAGCCCGATCAGGCCGGCGTGGACGTAGTGGCGGGCGAAACGACGGCCCGCGATCAGCGACTCGGCGTGCGCGGCGGAGTATTCGTGGTGCGGGTAGATCAGGTCGCTGCCGCCGCCCTGGATGTCGAATTCCGGGCCGATGCGGTTGACCGCGATCGCCGAACACTCGATGTGCCAGCCGGGCCTGCCCGCGCCGAACGGGGCGGGCCAGGACGGCTCGCCGGGGCGGGCCGCGCGCCACACCAGCGCGTCGATGGTGTCGCGTTTGCCCGGGCGGTCCGGGTCGCCGCCGCGCTCGGCGAACAACCGCTCCATGGTGGGACGGTCGTAGCCGGATTCGTACCCGAACTGCTCGGTGGCGTCGGCACGGAAGTAGATGTCGGGGTATTCGGGGTCGTCGACGACGTAGGCGGCGCCGGAGGCCAGCAGTTTCTGCACGAACTCGACGACCTCGTCGACCGATTCGATCGCGCCCACGTAGTCGCGGGGTGGCACGATCCGCAGCGCCGACATGTCCTCGCGGAACAGGTCGGTCTCCGCCGTGCCGAGTTCGCGCCAGTCCACACCGTCGCGTTCGGCGCGGACGAACAGCGGGTCGTCGACGTCGGTGACGTTCTGCACATAGTGCACGTCGTGGCCCGCATCCCGCCACAGCCGGTTGACCAGGTCGAAGGTCAGGTAGGTCGCGGCGTGCCCGAGGTGGGTGGCGTCGTAGGGGGTGATGCCGCAGACGTACATGGTGGCGGTGGCGCCGGGAGTGACCGGCCGGACCTGTCGGTCGGCGGTGTCGTACAACCGCAACGGCGGTCCTGCTCCAGGGACGGCGGGGACGGCGGTGTCGGACCAGGACTGCATGCTTATGAGGGTAAGGGTGTGGTGGAGATCATCCGCCCCCGCCCCGACGCCGCCCGGGGGCGGGCCGGTCGGCAGGCCCTCACGACGTGCGTCTTCCAGCAAATCGTGGGATGTCAAGGTTTCGGGTCTGGCTGAATCACCGGTCGCGGCGGGTGGGGTCGGTGATCGTGTTGCGGGTGATCGCGAACGTCCCGTCCAGGTCAGGAATATCCGGATCGGTGTCGGCGAGTGCGATCTGGGTGAATTCGCCGCGTGCCACGTCGAACTCGAGTTCGTGATAGGCGACCGTATCGCCCCAATCCGGCGATGGCAACGAGATGAAGCGCATCGTGAACCGCCCGGAATCCACCGAGCCCTCGGTGAGGACGTAGACGCCGAAGTGGTCTTCCCCCGCCGAGCTCAGCCAGTAGACGCCGTTGTCGTACAGGTGCAGGTCGGTGTCGGGGTAGGGCTTTTTGTCGTAGAGATGCAGGTAGTGCAACGCGAGCTTGTAGGTCGGCGCCCCGATGCCGATCTGCACCGTCGGTGCCGCACGGTCTCCGGTCGAGTGGGTCATCGGGTCCTCCCTGGTGATCGCGCCGAGCATTCGAGCTTCAACTGTGCCAGGAATGTCCCCGGTACGGCATCGGTCACGGTGGCGGGGCTGTCGCGCTCAGAAGGCAGGCCACGGGATGGGACGCGCGGTGCGCGGCAGCGGCATCACCGGGTCGTCGAGCACCTGCTGGGTGCGTTCGGCGAGCGCGTCGATCTCGCTGTCGGTGATGTATTCGCTCAGCGCATCGGCGAACGCGCCCGGCAAATGTTTGGCGAACACGGTGATGTCCGCGATCAGGCCGTCGTCTATGGGTTGGCCCGCCCAGCCCCACAGCACGGTGCGCAGTTTGTGCTCGGTGTGCAGGCAGATGCCGTGATCGACGGCGTACACCTGACCGTCCACGCCTTCCAGCGCATGCCCGCCCTTGCGGTCGGCGTTGTTGAGCAGCACGTCCAGCACCGCCACCCGCTGCAGCCGGGGGTCGTCGGCGTGGATCAGCGACACTTCGTTGCCCTCCTGGTCCAGTGCGCGCAGCACCTCGCGGAATCCGTCGGGTACCGCGCCCGCGGGGCACAGGTCGATCAGGTCGAGCCGGTTGCCGCGGTCGGTGTGGTTGTCCACGCCGTCGACCCAGCGTTGCACCATGCCGGGCCCGAAAGGGCCCTCGCGCAGGATGGTTTCGGGGATCACGCTCCAGCCGACCGCCTCGGAGATCAGATACGACGCCACCTCGCGTCCGGCGAGGGTGCCGTCGGGAAAGTCCCACAACGGGCGTTCGCCACGGATCGGCTTGTAGACCACCCGCAGCGCCTGGTCCGTCTGGCTGTCGGGCACATCGCAGACCAGGGTCACGTTGCTGGCGGTGGTCACCCGCCCGATCACCGTCAGCTCGCCGCTGTGGAATCGGTCCCCGGCCTCGGCCACCCGATCACTCCTCTAGTTCGGCCGCGCCGAAGATGTCGCCGCGCTTGTAGCCGTTGGTGCGCACGCACATGTGTCCGCGAGCCGACAGCGGTTCTCCGCACAGCGGGCAGGGCGGACGGCCCGCCGCGATCACGCGGGTGGAGCGCAGCGCGAATTCGCGGGCCTGGATCGGGGTGAGGAACACCCGTACCGCGTCGGGTCCTTCCTCGGTGTCGTCGAGCACCACCGACTCGTCGACTTCGGTTTCGGTGATCGCCAGCAGTTCCACCACCACCGCGCCCGCGTCGGCGTCCCAGCCCAGGCCCATGGTGCCGACCCGGAACTCGGCGTCGATCGGGGTGACCAGCGGCGCGTTGTCGGTGACGTCCTCGGCCTGCGGCGGCACCTCCGCGCCGAAGCGGCGCGCGACCTCGTCCAGTAGCAGACCCATCCGGTCGGCGAGCACCTTCACCTGCTGCTTCTCCAGCAGCACGCTGACCACGCGCGGTTCCTGCACGGCCTGCAGGTAGAACGCGCGATCGCCCGGCTCACCGACGGTCCCGGCGACGAAACGATCGGGGGTGCGGAATACATGGATTGCGCGTGACACATGCACCTCCTGATACGTGACCCTGATCGACTACCCGCGGCGCGCGGATTCCATACAACGACCGTACGGTTGTTCACAAGGAATCGCGGCGCTCCGCATTCCCATTATCCGCACTTCCCGCGTCTCCCAGCTCACCACCGGGAACAGGACCGGAGGTCGCGGTTCTCGATGCCGCCGAGGCGCCGTCTCGGGGTTGCCCGCCGGTGGCGGCGAGGGCGGACAGGTCGGAGCCGGTGTCGTTCATCCGCCACACGTACGGCGCGGTCGGGGTGTAGCGGATGACGCTGATCGAGGCGGGTTCGACCATGATGCGCTGGAAACCGTCCAGGTGGATGCCGAGGGCGTCGGCGAGGACTGCCTTGATCACGTCGCCGTGCGTGCACGCCACCCACAGCGCGTCGCGGCCGTGTTGCTCGGCCAGGGCGCGGTCGTGGTCGCGGATGGCGGCCACGGCGCGGGACTGCACCTGTGCCAGGCCCTCGCCGCCGGGGAAGACCGCGCCGGAGGCATGCCGCTGCACGACCTTCCACAGCGGTTCGGCCAGCAGATCGGCGATCGGGCGGCCGGTCCACTCGCCGTAATCGACCTCGATGAGCCGGTCGTCGAATACCGGCTCCAGCCCGAACTTTTCCGCCAGCGGTGCCACGGTGCGCTGGCAGCGCAGCAGCGGCGAATGCACGATGCGTTCGATCGGCAGCCCGGCCAGTCGTTCGGCCACGGCCCTGGCCTGCTCGTCGCCGCGCTCGGTGAGCCCGACGCCGGTGCCGCGACCGGCCAGGGTGCGGGCGGTGTTCGACGTCGACACACCGTGCCGCAACAGGATCACCGTCATGCGGCCAGCCTAGCGATCATGTCGCCGAGATTTCCCCTGCCGCCAGCAGACCCATGATGACCAGGCCGAGCACGATGCGGTAGCCGACGAACCAGTACAGCGAATGCCGCGCCACGAAACGCAGCAGCCACGCCACCGACGCGTAGCCGACGACGAACGCCAGCAACGTGGCCACCAGCAGTTGCGGTCCGCTGGCATTGAGCCCTTCACCGGCGGGTGCGAACGCGTCCGGCAGGCTGAACAGACCCGAGGCGGTGACGGCGGGAATGGCGAGCAGGAACGAAAACCGTACCGCCGCTTCACGTTCCAGCCCGAGGAACAGTCCGGCGGTGGAGGTCGCGCCCGAGCGCGAGACACCGGGGATCAGCGCCAGGCTTTGGGCGAAGCCCATCGCCAGACCGTCGCGGGTGGTCAGCTGCTCGATCGGGCGTTCCTTGCGACCGAAGTGTTCGCCGGCGGCGATGACCAGGGCGAAGAAGATCAGCATGAACGACACCAGCCACAGATTGCGCGCCCCGGTGCGGATCTCGTCTTTGAAGACGAACCCCAGCACGCCGATCGGGATGGTGGCGATGATCACATACCAGCCGATGCGGTAGTCGAGTTCGCGCTGGTTCTGTGCGTGGAGAACGCGCGTGCGGTCGGCGGTGAGGACCGGAAGTTTCGTGGTGGGCTGATCGTGCAGTGGGAGCTCCTGCCTGCCGCGCGTGGTCACCCGCTCGCGCAGACCCGCGAACCAGGCCAACACGATCCGCCAGATGTCCTTGGCGAAGTACACCAGCACTGCGGCCTCGGTGCCCAGCTGGGTGACCGCGGTGAACGAGGCGCCCGCGTCGTCGCCGAAGAAGACGGAGGACACGATGCGCAGATGCGCCGAGGAGGAGATCGGCAGGAACTCCGTGAGTCCCTGCACCAGGCCCAGCAGCAAGGCCTGCACCCAGGTCATCGACTCTCCTACCACGAACCAGCCTCCACTTCCACCCGAAATACGTGTTCCCACCTGGGCAATTGGTCCGGCGGTCGGCGCGTCGCTGTGACCACCGCCGCAATCACGCAGCGACAGTACAGTGTCGAGGCCGCGACGGCGTGCCCGGCTGTTGCGCTGCCGCCACCGCGCGGTTCGCACCAGGGGGGCGGTTTCCCCGCTCGCGCAAGTGCGACCCACTGTGCTGGTGGGCGTCGAGTCGCGTATCCACACTCTAGGCTTGGCGCCGTGACGATTGCGCGGACACGGTGATGGAACAGCGGACGGTGGGCCGCAGCGGCCTGCGGGTGTCCCGGATAGGACTGGCGACCCACACCTGGGGTGCGCATACCGATACCGACGAGGCGGCAGTGCAGTTGGTGGCGTTCGCCGAGGCGGGCGGCACGCTGGTGGACACCTCCCCCGCCTATGCCGGCGGTGCGGCACAACGGATCCTGGCCGAACTGCTCGGCGATCTGGTCTCGCGCGACGATCTGGTACTCAGCGGTTGCGCGGGTGTCGCGCCGCGGACCACGCCCGCACCTGGGGGAGCTTCCGTGCCCGCGCCGGAACCGGTTCGCCCGGCCGTGGACACCTCGCGCCGCGCGCTGCTGCGCCAACTCGATCGGACGCTGCTCGAACTGGGCACCGACTATCTCGATATCTGGCATGTCGCCGCGTGGGACCCGCAGACTCCACTCCACGAGGTCGCCGCCACCCTCGAATTCGCGGTCCGCTCGGGGCGGGTCCGCTACGGCGGGGTGCGTGGATTCAACGCCTGGCAGGTCGCCAGCATCGCCGCGGTCGCGCCCATCACCGTCGCGCAGACCCCGTACTCGCTGCTCGCGCGTGATACCGAAACCGATTTCATTCCGGCCGCCCAGCATCACGGCGTCGGGCTGATCGCTACCGCGCCGCTGGCCGGAGGCATTCTCACCGGCAAGTATCGCGACGGAGTGCCCGCCGATTCGCGCGGCGCGGACGAGGCGACCGCCGCCGAGATCCGCCACCGGCTCGACGACCGCGCGACCCGAGTGGTCGAGGCGCTGGTCACCGCCGCCGACGGACTGGGCACCTCGCCGCTTGCCGTCGCGCTGGCCTGGATCCGGGAGCGACCCGGCATCGCAAGCATGATCGTCGGCGCACGCGACATCGGGCAGCTCACCGGCGTGCTGGCAGCGGAAACTCTGGAACTGCCGCGCGCGATCGCGGCCGCCCTGGACGACGTCAGTGCACGCACCGAGTGACAGAGATTAGCCTTGCCGGCATGAGTGAGCGCAGCGAGCGAATCATCGACACAGCGCGCGTGCGCATGCTGGAGCCGAGTGTCAGCGAGGCGCGGGCATGAGTGAGCGCAGCGAGCGAATCATCGACACAGCGCGCGTGCGCATGCTGGAGCCGAGTGTCAGCGAGGCGCGGGCATGAGTGAGCGCAGCGAGCGAATCATCGACACAGCGCGCGTGCGCATGCCGGAGCCGAGTGTCAGCGAGGCGCGGGCATGAGTGAGCGCAGCGAGCGAATCATCGACACAGCGCGCGTGCGCATGCCGGAGCCGAGTGTCAGCGAGGCGCAGGCATGAGCACTGAGGTGACCGGGGTCGGGCGGGGGAACCGAGTCCCAGGCGGGTGGTGGCGTGCTGTGCTGGCCCTGCTCGCGGTGAGCCTGCTGGCCGGGTCGGTTGCCTGTGGAACCGACGGCGCGGCTTCGCACGGCGGTCACGGGCCGTCGACAGCGACGCTGACCGACCTGGACCCGGTGCCGATCGGACCCGAGCCGACGCTGACGCTGCCGGTGACGGTGCGCTCGTTCGACGGCGCCGAAGTCACCGTCACCGACGCGAGCCGCATCATCGCTGTGGACCGCTACGGCACTCTGGCCCAGACCGTGTTCGCGCTCGGGTTGGGGTCGAAGCTGGTGGGGCGCAGCACCTCCGCGGCGTTTCCCGCCGTGCAGAACGTGCCGAACGTGGCCGGCGGCAATGGATCGCTGAACGTGGAATCGGTACTGGCACTGCGGCCTTCGGTGTTCTTGACCGACACCACTAGCGCCGCGCCCGGGGTGCGGGAGCAACTGCGCGCGGCCGGTGTCACGGTCGTCTATTTCGATCCGCAGCGCACGATGGACGGGGTGGTGCCGCAGATCGAGGCGGTAGCGGGCGCGTTGGGGGTGCACGAGCGCGGGCAGGCGCTGGCGCAGCGCACCCGCGACGAGATCGCCGCCGCGAGCGCCGCCGTTCCCGCCCATGACCCGCCGCTGACCATCGCGTTCCTGTATCTGCGTTCCACGGCCATCACGATGCTCGCCGGACCGGGGTCGGGCGCGGACGCGTTGATCGCGGCGCTGGGCGCGCGGGACGCGGGCACGGCGGCTGGGCTGAAAGAGCCGTTCACCGCGATCACCAGCGAGGCGATGATCGGTGCGGCGCCGGATGTGCTGTTGGTGATGTCGGATGGGCTGGAATCCGTCGGCGGGGTAGAGGGACTGCAGAAGGTGCCCGGCATCGCGCAGACCCCCGCCGGACGGGACCGGCGCGTAGTGGACATGTCGGATGCGGTGCTGCTGAGTTTCGGACCCAACACCGGGCGGGTGATCGCGGCGCTGAGCCAGGCCGTGTACGGCACCGGGCACGCATGAGTGAGCGCAGCGAGCGAACCATGGACACAGCCGCCTCAGCGGTCATGCCGGAGCCGAGCGGTAGTGAGGCGCAGGCATGAGCGCTACGGCAACGGCGCGACCGGTTTCTCCCGCGCCGAAGTCACGGCGTCGCTCCCAGGTGCTGCTGGTATTCGCGGTCGCGGTGGCCGGGTTGGTCGCGCTGGCGGTCGTGTCGGCGGCGATCGGGCAGGTGCCGACCACCCCCGCCGAGGTGACGGGCAGCGTGCTGCACCGCATCGGGCTGGATCTCGGGCCGATGCCCGCGCATCCCTCGGGGGAGGTGACGTTGTGGCAGGTGCGGTTCCCGCGGGTGGTGCTGGCGATGCTGGTCGGTGCGGCGCTGGCGACTGCGGGTGCGTTGTTGCAGGGAGTGTTCGCCAATCCGCTGGCCGAACCCGGTGTGATCGGGGTGTCGGCGGGCGCGGCGGTCGGGGCGGGCACGGTGATCGTGGTGGGTGGTGCGTTCGTGGCGGTGTGGTCGGTGGCCGCGGCCGCGTTCGTCTCGGGGCTGGCGACCACATTGCTGGTGTATGTGCTGGCGCGCGCCAATGGACGCACCGAGGTTGTCACGCTCGTGCTCACCGGTGTCGCGATCAACGCCTTCGCTGGCGGGGTGATCGCGCTGCTGCTGTTCGTGGCGTCTCCCGCCGCACGCGACCAGCTCGTGTTCTGGCAGCTGGGCTCGCTCAACGGCGCGACCTGGGAATCGGTGGGCGTGGTCGCACCGCTCACCGCGGTGGGCGTGGCCGCGGCGGTGCTGCTGGCGCCGTCGCTGGATCTGCTGGCGCTGGGTGAGTCCGCAGCGCGGCATCTGGGCGTCGATGTGGAGCGGCTGCGGCGCAATGTGATCGTGGTCGTCGCGGTCCTGGCCACCGCCGGTGTCGCGTTCACCGGCATCATCCTGTTCGTCGGGCTCATCGTCCCGCATCTGGTGCGGATGCTGGTCGGCCCCGCCCATCGGGTCCTCATCCCGCTCAGCGCCATCGTCGGGGCGGTGGTGCTGCTGGCCGCCGACGTCACCGCCCGCTCCCTGGTCGACAACGCCGACCTGCCGCTGGGCATGCTCACCTCCCTCATCGGCGGCCCGGTCTTCTTCTGGCTGCTGCGCCGCACCCGAGCCCGCTCCGGAGGCTGGGCATGACACCCCGGCCCCTCGGTCGAGTGGCACATGGCTGCGGGGAATGCCGAGAAGACCTCTCGCTGTTGTGCCACTCGATCGGCGGCCGGTTGGGAGGCGTGCGGTGAGCGTGTTCCGGCGGGTGCACGAGTTGCCGGTGCGGCCTGGGCTCGGGGACGCCACGCTGCGGGCGGTGGGGGTGAGTGTGAATCGCCATGGCGGCGGCGGGCGGGTGCGACGGGTGCTCGAGGGAATCGACTTCGAGGCCGTCGCGGGGCAGGTCGTGGCACTCGTCGGGCCCAACGGCGCGGGTAAGTCGACGCTGCTGGCCGCGCTGGCCGGGGAGTTGACGCTCGCCGAGGGCGCCGTGGAACTCGACGGGCAGCTGTTGACGCACTGGACGACGCTGGACATGGCGCGGCGGCGAGCCGTATTGCCGCAGAGCCATACGGTCGGCTTCCCCTTCACCGCACGGGAAGTGATAGCGATGGGCCGCGCGCCCTGGGTGCGCACCGAGCGTCGCGAACTAGACGACGAACAGATCGCCGCCGCGATGGCCGCCACCGACGTGGAACACCTTGCCGCCCGGTCTTTTCCGACACTTTCCGGTGGCGAACGCGCCCGGGTCGCGCTGGCTCGCGTGCTGGCCCAGGACACCGCCACGCTGCTCTTGGACGAGCCCACCGCGGCGCTCGACCTCGGCCACCAGGAAGCCGTTCTGCGGTTGGCCACCGCCCGCGCCGCCGCAGGAGCCGCCGTGGTCGTGGTTCTGCACGACCTCGGTATCGCGGCCGCTTACGCCGACCGCGTCGCCGTGCTCGATTCCGGTCGCATCGCCGCGGACGGGCCGCCGCGCGACGTGCTGACCACCGACCTGCTCACCCGCGTCTACCAGCACCCGGTGGAGGTTCTCGACCACCCCGTCACCGGTGCCCAACTGGTGCTGCCGGTGCGTCGCTGACCGCTCGGATCCGGCCGATCAACTGGACGGGCCGAGCCGTACGACCAGATGATGAAGTACGCCACTGCGATCCGTCGAGATCGTCGTCGAGACCGGCAGATCGATGTGTGCGGTGGGGATCTCGACCAGGTCGCCGCTGGCGCTGGACGCGATCAATCTGGATCCGGTCGTCCCAGGCAACCAGGATGGTCTCCGCGTCTGCGGGGTCGTCGGCCCGGCGCATGGCAAAGCCGACGATCGGGTCGACGTGCTCGACATAAAGGCAGCGGAAGCGCTTCTCAGCGCTGGCGTGGTCGCGGCTCATGACTGCTCCATGTCCGCCACCGGTGAGATCGTTGCACCCGCCGACAGCAGCCTCTCCGCCAGCGCGTGACAGCGCTTCCCGAGCTCTGGAGGGTCGAGCACCTCGAAGTCGTGACCCAGCATGAGCACGTGCATGAGCACGGCGTCGAGGCTTTTGTCGGCGCCACTGAGCACCTCGCAGCGCTCGTTTCCTCGCCGTCGTACGACGGCCGCCGACGCCGGAATCTGCGCGCGCACGGTGTCGGCCGAGGCGTGCACGAGGAAGCGCGCCTGGTACGGGTAGACCCGACTGGCCACACCCTCCTGCACGTACGTCGCCGCGTCGGGCGCCGCGCGCGGGCGGAAGCGCCAGGTCCGTGCAGACACATCGGTCATCCGGTCGACGCGGAAGCTGCGCCAGTCGTCGCGATCGAGCTCGTAGGCGAGGAGGTACCAGCGCCGGTCGGAGGCGACCAAGCGGTAGGGCTCGACCTGCCGCTGTCGCACCTCGCCCCCGGACGGGTAGTCGAAGCGTGCTTCGACCTCGTCGCGGCAGGCTCTGGCCAGCGTCATGAGCACCTGTGGGTCGACCGGCGTGCGGCCTCCGCCGAAGGACTCCACCGAGCCGGAGAGCGCGCGCACCTCGTGCCGCAACCGGGTGGGCAGCACCCGGTCGAGCTTGGTCAACGCCCTGAGTGCGGCGTCGCCGGCGCTGGCGACTGCGCCACCCGCGCCGACGAGCAGCGAGACTGCGGTGACGATCGCTTCCTCGTCGTCGAGAAGCAGCGGCGGCAGCTCCTGCCCTGAACCGAGCTGGTAGCCGCCGCCGACACCCTGGCTGGCATGCACCGGGTAGCCGAGCGTGCGCAGCCGCTCGACATCACGCCGTACCGTGCGTGGCGTGACTCCGAGCCGGTCGGCGAGTTCGGGGCCGGTCCAGACCTGGCGTTGCTGCAGCAGCCCGAGCAGGGTGAGCACCCGCTCCGTGGTCCCCCGCTCTTCGCCGCTGGCGTCCATGTCACCCACCCTGCCACAAATAGCGGACCGATTCTGTCCGCTAGGTGTGTGAGGGTGCTTCCATGGATACAGACGAACTCGACTGGAGCCGGAGGCTGCGCGAGCAGTGGGAGTTCCACTGGAAGCATCAGGTCCGAGCCAGGCTCGACGGCCTGACCGACGACGAGTACCTCTGGTCGCCGGTGCCGGGCGCCTGGAGCGTGCGGCCACGCGGCAGCTCGACAGCACCCGTGCAGGTCGGCGTCGGGGACTTCACGATGGACTACGCCTTCCCTGAGCCGGTGCCCGCGCCCTTCACCACGATCGCCTGGCGACTCGGTCACGTCATCGTCGGCGTGCTCGCCGCGCGCAATGCGGCGCACTTCGGCGCTCCCGCGGCGTCGTACGAGACCTGGGCGTACGCGGGCACCGCGGCCACCGCCCTCGACCAGCTCGAGGCACAGCTCGACGTCTGGCTGGCCGGGGTAGGTGACCTCGGCGAGGCCGGGCTCCGGGTCCCGATCGGCGCGAAGGAACCCTTTCCCGAGCTACCGATGGCCGATCTGGTGCTGCACATCCACCGCGAGCTGATCCACCACCTGTCCGAGGTATGCCTGCTGCGCGACCTCTACCTGCACACGAAATCCGATACCTCGAGGAAGACACTGAAGACACTCATGACCGCGAACCCGACTCACCTCGACCCGGAAGAACTCCATAACAACCCTGCCTTCACGCAGGGCGTGATCGCGCCCGCTGCCCGGACGCTCTACGTTGGCGGCCAGCTCGGCACCGACAGCACCGGAAAACTGCTCGACGGTATCGAGGCGCAAACCACTCAGGCGATGCGAAACGTGCTGACTGTGCTTGCCGCCGCGGGTACCGGTCCCGAGCAGGTCGTCAAACTCAACATCTACCTCGTCGATGGGGTCGACGCCCAGGTGGGATACGCGGCGTCGCGATCGGTGTGGGGCGGTCACCGCACGGCCATCACGGTCGTTTCCACCGCAGGACACGCTCGCCCAGGCGCGCTCGTGGAGATCGACGCAGTAGCGATCATCCCCGAATAGGCCCCGAACCAAAGTCTGTGGCCCGCGCCGCAAGCCCGCGACCTATCGCCAGATCAGTTTGAGCACCGCGGGTGTGAGCAGCATGCGGATCACGGTGGCGTCCAGGATCAGGGCCGCGATCATGCCGTAGGCGATGTATTTCATCAGCACCAGATCCGAGAACCCGAACGCGCCGGTGACCACGATGAGGATGGCGGCGGCGGAGGTGATCACGCCACCGGTGTGGGCGATGCCGTAGCGGATCGCCTCCGGGGCATCGGCGCCCGCGGCGCGCGCCTCCGACACCCGTGACAGCAGGAACACCTCGTAGTCGGTGGACAGTCCGAACACCACCGTCACGATCAACGCCAGCACCGCGAACATCAATGGTCCCGGCGTGAAGTCGAAGATCCCCGCACCGTGGCCTTCGACGAATACCCAGGTCAGTATGCCGAGGGTGGAGACGAGGCTGAGCGCGCTCATCGCGACGGCCTTCAGTGCGAGCACGATCGAACCGAACGCGGCGTACATCAGTGCCAGCGCCGCCGCCACCAGGATGGCCAGCAGCAGCGGCAGGCCGTCCAGCAGACCGTTGATGCTGTCACGTTCGAGGGCGGGCACGCCGGCGACCATCACCCGCACGCCGGTCGGTTCGGGGATGGCGCGCAGCGCGGCGATCACCCGGTCGGCGTCGCGTTTGTCGGCCAGCCCGGCGGCGAGCACATTGATGCCGTCTTTGGTGGCCGCCGCGGGCTCGAAGCGTCCGGTCAGCCCGGGGACCTGGTTGGCGGCGTAGCGGATGTCGCTCAGTTGCCGCGGGTCGGCGCCGACGACTACGAGTTTCAGCGGTTCGGTGCGGAAACTGGGGAACAGCTCGTCGAAACGTTCCTGCGCGACCCGCGCCGGATTGTCCTGGGCCAGGTATCGTTCGCTGAGTCCGCCGAACTCGATGTGCCGCAGCGGGATGCTGAGCGCGAGCAGTGCGAGCACGATCGGCACGGCCACCGCCAGCGGCCGGCGCATCGCCCATACGGCTAGGCGGGAGAAGAATCCGGCGTCGATTTGCGCTTCGGTTTTGCTGCGGGAGAACCGTTTCCAGCCCAGGAAGTCGATGTGGCGCCCGATGATGCTCAACGCCGCGGGCAGCGCGGTCACCGACAGCAGCGCCGCGAACAGCACCGAACTGACGCCGCCCAGCGGCACCGAGCGCAGCACTCCGTTCGGGAAGATGAACAGCGCACCGAGGCTGACCGCGATGATCGCCGCCGAGAACAGCACCGTGCGTCCGGCGGTCGCGACCGTGCGGGCGGTGGCTTCTTCGACCGTGCGGCCTGCGGCGAGTTCCTCCCGGAATCGGGTGACGGTGAACAATCCGTAGTCGATCGCCAGCCCCAGGCTGACCAGGGTCATGACGGCGTTGGCGAAGACGTTGACGTCGATGTGGTCGGTGAGCAGCCGCAGCCCGCCCTGGGTGCCCAGAATCGTCATGCCGCCGATCAGCACCGGCAGCAGCGCCCCGATCACGCCGCCGAACACGAAATACAGCAGGATCGCCACGATCGGCAGGGCGATCAGTTCGGCGCGTTCGATGTCGCGCTGCATGCCGGTGTTGATGCCTTCGACGATCGGCTGCAACCCGGCCAGCTGTACGGTCGTGCCGCCCGGGCCGCCGCCGGGGCGTCCGGCGCCGAGGTGGTCCTTGATGGCCGCGTAGTTCTCGACGGTGGCGGTGCCGGAGCCGCGGAGTCCGACGCTGGCGAACGCGTGGGTGTGGGCGGCGTCGGTGGCCTGCGCGGCGAACGGGCTGTCCCAGTAGCTGTCGATCTTCAGGATGCGATCGGGGTAGGTGGCCAGCAGGGCGGCGAGCTGGGCGGTGACCGGGCCGCGGACGGCAGGGTCGTCGACGGTCGCGCCGTCGGGGGCGGTGTAGAGCAGGATCAGGTCGCTGTCGGTGTCGCGGCCGAAGGTGCGGTCGGCCAGTTCGGCGGCGGCGACCGATTCGCTGCTCTCGTCGAACCAGCCCTCCTGGGTCAACCGTCCGGACAGGTCGCGGCCGTACCAGCCCGACACCAGCACCAACAGCACGAACGAGCCCAGCACGAGGAAGCGATTGCGGTGGACGAACCGTCCCCACCGCAGCGATCCGGGCCTGCGCATCGAGTGGCGGCCCGGTTCAGCCGCAGGCCGGTGTGCGGTAGTCGGCCGAGCGCAGGATGCCGCACAGATCGGTGCGCGAGATCCGCCACTTGCCGTCGATAAGCACGAAGTGCACCACCGTGGTGCGGACGGCGGTGCCGGTGCCGTCCTTGTCCAGCCGCATGGTGGCGGTCAGCGTGCCGTCGTGGTTGTCGAACACCGGATCGGTCACGCCGTAGACGGCGCGTGGATTGTCCTGCAGTGCCCGGTACATGTCGGGGATGGCTTGGCGGAACGCTTCGCCGTCCTCGATGAGGGCGGTGCGTTCGCTGTCGGGCAGTGCCGGGTCCAGCGCCCGCTTGATCTGGATGTCCAGGTCGGCGGCCGTCGGCAGCGGCGGGTGCGCGGCGCTGGAGGAGGTGGCGATCGAGGACGACAGCGACGCGTTGGCCGAGGAGCGGGCGGCCGCTACGGCGGCCTCGTCCGGTCCGGTGCTGCAGGCCGCGACCGGCGCCGCCAGCAGCAGGCCCGCGGCGGCGAGCGCGGTCCGGGCGAATCGTGTGTGGGTCATCACGTCCTACATACCGTCGATGACGGAGCTGATCCGTCCCAGCAGGGCCCGCACGGTGGTGACATCCCGGTCTGCGGCGGTGTCGATCGTCGCGGTGTCGGGGATCATATCGTGCACCAGGGCGACGACACTGCGCTCGTCGTCGAGGTCGATGTCGGCGACGGTGGCTTCGGCGACCGCGAGCACGTCTTCCGGGCCGGGTACGGCGGTGTCGAGGTCGCGGCGGTAGACCTCCAGTGTGAGGGTCGCGCGCACGGTCCGGAACGCGAAGGGGTGGCCGTCGCCGGTCGTCCCAAAGCCGTGTGCGTACGGACCGACGGTGACGTCATCGACGGCAAACCCCGACGGATGGTCGGCTTTCAACCGGATCTCCCTGAATCGGACAGCGTGTGGCTCCACCGTAACTCTGATCACCGACATCGTGCTCGAGCCGACACCCCGGTCGGTCGGTTCAGTGCGTCATCATGGTCAGATGGTGAGATTGCGGAAGATTCGTCGGTAGTTAGGAGTTCGGTGCATGCGCCCTCGCGGCTCGGTCCTCTCGGCACTCGCGGGTGCGGCGATGCTGGTGTTGCTGACCGGATGCTCCTCCCGCACCGGTGGTGCGGACCTGCCGACCAGGGAGCCGGCCACCGCGGCGGCCGCGCCCGCGGTGACCGCGCCGCCGGCGGGCCGGGTCCTGTTTACCGGACCGGTCGCCGCGCTGGAATCCGATCCCGGCACCGGGCTGCTGGCCGCGCTCGAGGGCACCGCGCTCACTGTCATCGACCCCGACGCCGCTGTGCCCGCGGTGCGCACCGTGACGCTGCCGGATCGCGCGAGCGGTCTCGCGGCGGGTAGGCCCGGCGAGGTGCTGGCGACCGCGCCCGGGCGGGTGCTGCGGGTCGATCTCGCCGGCGGCGGAATCGGCGAGGTGGCCGTCGACGGCGACGTGCGGTCGGTTCGCCCGCGCCCGGACGGCGGGCTGCTGGTCGGCACGGCCGACGGCCGGGTGCTCGAGGTGGCGCCGGGTGGAGCGGTGACCAGGACCGTGTCCGGGCTGGTATCGGCCGACGAGCTCGCCGAAGCCGACGGCAAGCTCGCCGTGCTCGACCGTCACCAAACCGCGATCTTCGAAGTCGACCTCGGCCGCGACCGGCTCGGGCTGGCGCTGCGGGCAGGCGACGGTGCCACGGAGATGATCGCCGACGCGCGCGGCCGGTTCGTGGTCACCGACTCCGCCGGGGGCGAACTGCTGGTCTACACGGCGGGACCGCTCGTGCTGCGCCAGCGTTTCCCGGTAGGATCTTCGCCTTACGCAGTTGCCTACGATCAGCGGTCGGACACCGTGTGGGTGACGTGCACGCAGCGCAACGAGGTCGTCGGGTTCGACCTGTCGACGGGTATACCGAAGGAAGTGGGACGCTACGCCACCGTCCGGCAACCGAACTCGGTGACCATCGAGCAACGCACCGGGGACTTGTTCGTGGGATCCGCGACCGGCGACGGTCTGCAACGGATCGCTGCGGACGATCGGAAGAGAGGGCACTGATGGCTCGGACACCGCGCGCGGGTGAAGATTCCGCGGCATCCTCTGATCCCACGGCACATCGGCGGCGCGGGCGCGCGCTGCCCGCGGGCTGGGAGACCACCAGCGACGACTACGAGTACGTGCCGCTGCGCCTGCCGCCGGATGTCACGCGGGTGACCGCGTCCATGCGGTTGGCGATCCAAGCCGAGTTCGGTGGCTGGGAGCTCTCGCGGGTGCGGGCCTACACCGACGGCAGCAGGCGGGTCCTGCTGCGGCGGCGAAAATCCGCACTACTACCCCAGCCCGAGCCCGGAATGTGAGCCGATGTACGCCCTGCTGCTCCGACTGATGTTCCTGGTCGCGCCGGAACGCATCCACCACCTCGTCTTCACCGCCATGCGGTTCGCCGCCTGGTGTGCGCCGCTGCGCTGGGCGATGAGCAATATTCTCGCCACCGACGACCCGATTCTGCGTACCACCGCGTTCGGGGTCGAATTCCCCGCGCCGCTGGGTTTGGCCGCCGGATTCGACAAGAACGCCGACGGTGTCGACGCCTGGGCGCCGCTGGGGTTCGGTTTCGCCGAGATCGGCACCGTCACCGCCCAGCCACAGCCCGGCAATCCCGCACCGCGGCTGTTCCGGCTGCCCGCCGACCGTGCCCTGATCAACCGGATGGGGTTCAACAACCACGGCGCCGCCGCGGCCGCCGAACGGCTGCGCGCGCGGCGCGGCGGAGTGCCGATCGGAGCCAATATCGGCAAGACGAAGATCGTCGAACCCGATCATGCCGCCGCCGACTACGCCACCAGCGCCGCGCTGCTGGGGCCGCTGGCCGATTTCGTCGTGGTCAACGTCAGCTCCCCCAACACGCCCGGCCTGCGGGATCTGCAGGCGGTCGAATCGCTGCGGCCGCTGTTGCGGGCCGTGCTGGACAGTGTGCAGGTGCCGGTGCTGGTGAAGATCGCACCGGATCTGTCCGACGAGGACATCGACGCGGTCGCCGATCTGGCCGTCGAGCTGGGGTTGGCGGGCATCGTGGCCACCAACACCACCATTCGCCGCGACGGTCTGCGCAGCGATCCGGACGCGGTCGACGCCATGGGCGCGGGCGGTCTGTCCGGGCCGCCGGTCGCGGACCGTTCCCTCGAGGTGTTGCGCCGGCTGTACCGGCGGGTCGGTGACCGGCTGGTACTGATCTCGGTCGGCGGTATCGAAACGGTCGACCAGGCGTGGGAACGTGTCCTCGCCGGGGCGACGCTGCTGCAGGGCTATACCGGCTTCATCTACGGCGGCCCGTTCTGGATGCGCAGGATCCACCGTGGTCTGGCGCAGCGGTTGCGTGCCGGTGGATACCGGAGCGTCGCCGAGGCCGTGGGCGCGGAGCACACAGCCCACGCCTGAACTCCGGCGCAGGTTCAGCCGTGGACCAACGGAGGTTCGATCGTGTGGCTGCGCCGCGGCCCGCGCCCCGGCGGCGTCGGGTCCCCGTTGGGTCGCACTTCCTGCTCCAGCCGCGCCGCCATCCGCTTGGCCAGCAGGATCACCGCGTGATCGCGCAGGATGCCCAGTTCATCGGCGTAGACCTCGACGCGGGCCTGGGCCATCCGGTCGTGCACCATGCGCGGGTCGCTGAGCAGTTCGTCCAAGCGCATGCCCGCCAGCGCCTGGGTGCGGGTCAGCCGCCGATCCGGCAGCCAGCTCAGCCGCCAGCCATCGGTGGTGTCGGTGTCCCGGTAGGCGGCTTCCGGGGTGATGTCGCTGGTCATTGTCCATTCGGTGGCGTGAATGGTCATCGTCGTCTCCGGTGCAACAGGTGGAGTGAGGCCGGCTCCAGGGTGCTGAGTTCGATGATCACGAATGCCTCCAGTCGTGCATCCGCTGGTACAGCGCGGTGGATGCGCTGCACCGTGATTTCCGCGGTGTCGGCGAGTGCGGCAGCGTGTGCCTGGCCGATGGGTCGGGTGGCCGAGCCGGGCGGCCGAGTGGGGCGCTCGGTGGCGCGGCGGCTCTGGTGTGCCGGTGGGCGTACCGGCCGCATCGTTCCCTCGCGGCAGGCATGCTCGCCCGTGTCGGTGCGCGTTGGCTGTTGGGTGCGCGAGTGGCGGCGTGGATCGCCAGGCCGGTCGTCGTGCCCGAGGAGTTGTCGCCGCGTACCGGCCGGGTGCATGGTGAGCCCGGCCCCGGTGCGGGGCGTGGCGGGTGGGGAATGCCTTCGCGCTGACGCGTGGCTGGTCGGGATGCGGTGGTGCGGGGTTGTCCGGCGGCTCGTTTAGTCCACCACCGACTTCGGCGCCAGATCGCTATCCGGTCCGGCGGTGCGGTGTCGCCGTCGAATCTGCCGTATTCGGTGAATCATTCTCATCACCAGCCCTCCCGTGCCTGGTGGTGCGATGGGGATCGCCACATCCAGTGTGGCATTTGCCGTTCCCCGAGCGCAATTGCCGTTGTAATTTGGTAATTGACAATTTGCCCGCCGGCTAAACCCGATTTGCGTGGCCTATGTGCGCTCGACGCTCCGGTGTCGCGCCGATCGAGGAGGGTCGCCCATGGTCCCGCAGGACTCGGGAATGGTTGCCGTTCGCAATATCCTCACCCGGCTGTGCAAGCGGTCCGGCCTGAGCTCGGATCGGTTGCGCAGCACCGAAATCGACGTATTGCCGCTGCTCGACCTGCTGGCCGTACGCCAGTACGCGCGGCGCGCGGGCATCGACCGGGAAGAAGCGGTGCTGCCGCTGGTGCGCGACCTCGCGGGGCGATTGGAGCCCACCGACCGGCTCATCGTCGACGCGGAACTGTCGTTGGGGCTGCTGCGCGAAAATCCGCCCGCCGACATCGATCCCGGCCGGCTCTACGCCGCGGATCTGGGGGTGCGGCGCGAATACCTCACCGCGTACTGGCAGGTGCTGCACGAAGCCGTTGGGGCGCAACCGATCCTCGTCGCGCCGACGGTGCGGTCCCTGCGCGGGGCGCCCGAGCGCCGTGCGTTCACCGCGCTGGCCGCGCAGCTGGCCACGGCCTCGGTGTTCGACGGAGCGCACGTGATCGACGCCGCGACGGCATTGAACAATGCTGTGGCCGAATCGAATTCGGCGACGCACCGCGGTGTGGTGACCGTGATCGGCGATGCGGTCATCGACCACATGTACCTGGTCGACCGGATCCCCGGCGCCGGGGGCACCACCCGCGGCGGTTACGAGGAACATCCCGGTGGCAAAGGCCTCACCCGTGCGGTCGCCGCGGCGCGGCTCGGTCTGCGGGTGCGGCTGATCTCGGCGGTCGGCGACGACGACGCGGGCGGCCGCATCCTGGAATACCTGCGCAGCGAGCGAGTCGACACCGAACTGGTGAAGGTGGTGCCCTACGCGCCGACGCCGGTCACCGCGGTGATCGTCGCAGGCACCGGCGCGGCGAGCACGATCGGCTGTAAAGACGAGCGAATCAGGTTGAGCGCCCAGGATTTACGCAGCGACGCGATCCGCTCCGCGATCGCCACCTCCGACGCGCTGCTGCTGACCTTCGAGCAGCCCACCGGGGTGATCGAGCAGATCATGGCGGATCTGCGCGGGCTGCGATCCCGGCCGCTGGTGGTCGTGCATCCGGCGCCGCCGCTGGATCGCCCGCAGTACCTCTACCAGTACCTCGGCGTGGTGGATTACCTCGTCGGCGGCGACAAGGACCTGGACGCGCTGGCGATGGTCTCCGAGGGTGCGACCGGGGAGACAACCGCGACGTTGTTGCGCGCGCTCGGTGTGCGGGCGGTGTGCGCGCTCCAGGATTTCCGCTGCGCGGTGTGGTCGGACGAGGTCAGCGACCGGTTTCATCCGTTCCCGACGGCACTGGAGCATTCGGTCGGCGCTTACGCTGCCTTCTCCGCCGCCTTGGCCTATCGTCTCGTCTCATCGCGCCGCCCCGCCGCACGCAACGACTACGTCTGGGCGACCGCCGCGATGGTGGCGACGCAATCGGTCGGGGACGTCCCGGGAGCGATGCCGCTGGTGAGTGAAGTCGAACGGATTTTCAGACTCGCTACGGAGGAGCATTGACCAGAATTGTGGACCTTGCCGATACCGACCATCGGTTCCGTCGCAAGGGGCATGATCTGCGAGTTCGGGTGGTGGAGCTGCACGGCGACAACGAACAGGGGCACTTGCTGCTGTTCGGCGAGGTGGCCGACGGGTGCCTGGTGCGGGTGCACTCGCGCTGCTTGTACGGGGAGGCGCTGCAGTCCCAGGACTGCGACTGCGGGCCTGAACTCGACACGGCGCTGGATCTCATCCAGGCCGCGGGGTCGGGGGTGCTGGTGTACCTGGAGCAGGAAGGGCGCGGCGCGGGGCTGATCGCGAAGGCTCTGGGATACCGCGAAAGCGAGCGCTCCGGCGCCGACACCTTCACCAGCTACGAGAACCTCGGTTATCCTGCCGACGCCCGCACCTACTCCGCGACCGCCCGCGCACTGGCTGAGCTGGGATTGCGCTCGGTGCAGCTGCTCACCAACAATCCTGCCAAGGTCGACGCGCTGCGGCAGGGAGGTTTGCAGGTGACCGCGGTGCCGTTGCGGACACGGGCGCTCAGTGAGCGGGCCCGCGAGTACCTCGAAGCCAAGCGCATTCGGCGCAAGCACTGGATTCCGACCGATTCCGTGCCGTGGGCGGTCGAGGAGCCCTGCGGTGCCGCTCAGAACGACGAAGCATCGGCCGCCGATCCGGTGGTCATTACACCCGGCGAAGCCGCCCGCCCCCGTCCCGGCTCCGCCTCCGCGGCCGATCTGATCGGTGCATAGAGGTTCCTCGATGTAAGAGCCACGACAATCCCTGTGTCTCGCTACCATGAGTGAGCCGCGCCACACGTGGCGCGCGCCGACTCGAGCGTGCGAGTCTCGGATCGGGCGTCGGCGAACACCGGAGTTCGGTCCACGCCAGAGATAGCGGGAACAGGGATATGACGACAACAGACATCGGATACGCGCACGAATCGGGCAAAACGGTCTACACCGTGCCCGCGGCATTCCAGGAGACCGCGCGACTGCGCCCCGACCAGATCGCCCTGCGCAAGGTGGGCGGCACCCAGGAGTACACCTGGCGCGATTACGCCGAACGGGTGCGTTCCATCGCGGCGGGCCTGGCAGGCCTCGGCGTCCGGCACGGCGACACCGTCGGCATCATGCTCACCAACCGGCCCGAATTCAACCTGGTCGACACCGCGGCGCTGCACGTGGGCGCGACCCCGTTCTCGATCTACAACACCAGCTCCCCCGAGCAGATCACCCACCTGTTCACCAACGCGGGCAATAAAGTCGTGGTGACCGAACAGGTTTTCCTCGACCGGATCACCGCCGCCGGCGTGCCGCTCGAGCACATCGTCATGGTCGACGGCCCCGCCGCGGACACCATCACCCTCGAGCAGGTCGAGGCCGCGCCCGCCGCGGAATTCGATTTCGACGCCGCCTGGCAAGCGGTTCGAGCCGACGACCTGGCCACCCTGATCTACACCTCCGGCACCACCGGCCCGTCCAAGGGCGTGGAGATCACCCACCGCAACGTGCTCGCCCAGATCATCGCGCTGGTCAACGGCCCACTGCAGGTCGGGCTCGATGACCGCGCCGTGTCCTACCTGCCCGCCGCGCACGTCGCCGACCGGATCTCCGGACACGCGATCAACCTGCTCACCGGCATCCAGATCACCACCGTCCCCGACCCACGCGAGGTCGCCGCCGCCCTGCCCGACGCGCGCCCGACCATCTTCTTCGGCGTGCCACGGGTGTGGCAGAAGATCAAGGCGGGTGTCGAGGGCAGGCTCGCCGCCGAACCGAGCCCGGTGAAGAAGGCACTGGCCAACTGGGCGATCGGCACCGGCATCGCCGCCGCACGGGCGGATCTGGCCGGTAAAGGTCGCGGTCCGCTGCTGTCGGTGCAGCACACGATCGCCGAAACCCTGGTGCTGTCCAAGCTGCGCCACGCACTCGGTTTGGATCAGCTGAAGGTCGCCTCCTCCGGCGCGGCCCCCATCCCGCCGGAGACCTTGGAATACTTCCTTGGCCTCGGCTTCACCGTCAGCGAGGTGTGGGGTATGTCCGAGACCAGCGGCGTGGGCACCTACACCGAACTGGCCAAGCCGCGTCCCGGTTCGGTCGGGCGCCCGGTGGACGGCATGGAGCTGCGGCTCGACGCCGACGGCGAGGTCCTGGTGCGCGGTCCGATCGTCACCCGCGGCTACCGCAACATGCCGGACAAGACCGCCGAGGCGATCGACTCCGACGGCTGGCTGCACACCGGCGATATCGGCACCCTCGACGCCGACGGCTACCTGCGGATCGTGGACCGCAAGAAGGAACTGATCATCAACGAGGCGGGCAAGAACATCGCGCCCAGCAACATCGAAAACGCCGCCAAGGCCGCGTCCTCGCTGATCGGTCAGGCGGTCGCGATCGGCGACGCCAAGCCTTACATCGCCGCGCTGATCGTGCTCGACGCCGACGTCGCCGCGCTGCGCGCCAAGGAACTCGACGCCACCGCCGACGACATCACCACCCTGGCCACCCGCCGGGAGATCGTCGAGGAAGTGCTCGCCGCGGTGCAGGCGGGCAATGCGAAACTCTCGCGCGTCGAACAGATCAAGCGTTTCACCATCCTCGGCGCGGTCTGGGAACCCGGCGGCGACGAGCTGACGCCCAAGATGTCGCTCAAGCGCGTCCCGATCGCGACCAAGTACCAGGCCGAGATCCAGGCGCTGTATGCCGAGAACGCCTCCGACCGGGTCGTCAACGTCAAGTAGAATCCACCGGAAAGCGCTGTGGCCCTGGACATTCCGTCCAGGGCCACAGTCATGAAGCGTCGCGGCGGACTTC
The DNA here is from genome assembly GCF_036346875.1 of Nocardia sp. NBC_00508. Classification (NCBI taxonomy): domain Bacteria; kingdom Bacillati; phylum Actinomycetota; class Actinomycetes; order Mycobacteriales; family Nocardiaceae; genus Nocardia; species Nocardia sp. NBC_00508. The sequence continues at coordinate 6,659,734 of NZ_CP107852.1, forward strand.
TGCATGCCTCCCGTTGCGAAACCGTCCACTCGGTCTTCGTCCCCACACCATGCGGAAGCGCAGCTGGTGTTTCGGCATGGCGATACCGGTCATGCTGCACGCGCGGAGCGAATCCGGCTCCGTCCGTGGCCATGTCTCCCATGGCGCGCGGTCGAACACGAGAATCAAGGAGGACGCATGGTTTCCCGAGACATGATCGCCCAGCTCCGCCAGGACGTCACCACCGCCGAGGACGCCGGCGACGACGCGACCGCCCAGCGTCTGCGTGCGGAGTTGGCCGCCGCGGTAGAGGCGGCTCGACGTGGAGAGGCGGACGACGAGCAGTAAACGCGAATCCACGAACGACCTTCTTGCATCCCGCGCCATCGCAAATATTGCGACAGCTTCCAGGTCACGTAGGTGGTCTGCCACGAGCGGAACACCACCGCGCATCTCGACGACTACGCGGGCTGGCCCGAGCGGCGCCCCGCCTCGTGATAGCGAACGGCTCCGGAGCCGTCTTGCCGCTTCGCCCGGTGCATCGCTACTGAAGCCGTCCTACTGGTACAGCGTCTCGCCGCGGTGGGTGTCGAAGTACTCGCGCACCTCGGAGATCTTGCCGTCCGTGACGATGAAGTTCGCGATGTAGGCGTTGTCGTACTCGTGGCCCGATATCGTGGTCGCCCTCGATCGCCACTCGACGACGGCGTTCGAGTCGCCGATGGTCAGGCTGAGCAGTTCAGTGGTGAACGACCCCGGCTGCATCCTGGCCATCGCGATCGGAAAGAACTCCTCAACGATGGCGTTCGGCCCGTGCCAGATTCCGGAGTTGGGCAGACGGCCTGGTGCGAACCATCGCGCGTCATCGGTGAAGCACTCCTTCAGGAGCGTCGGGGTCCCGGTCTGGAGTGCATCGAAGTAGCGATGGATGGCGCCCTCGGTGGGGTTCTCGTTGGTCACTGACAAAGCTTAGCCGGGATGGGAACGTTTGTTCGATAGAGAGCTCGTTGTACTGGCCCAGCCGGTGGCATCACCGGAGTCAGCGGCTTCCCGCTGTCAGTAGCCACAAAACACGAGGTGGGGCCGAATTTCTTGGTTGCCACCCATGTTTTCCGAGGTGCGTTGGTCGCCGGGGCGGGCCCCCGCACGCAGGGGAGTCTCCGCCTTTGTCCGCCAGCACCTGGGTGCAATACCACCGCCAACCGGGCCAATAGTCCCGGGTCTCAATAGTGTCGCTCCACCAACATCACCTCGGTCTGCCGGTTCTACAGTCGCGTCACGACATATGGCAGCAATGCGCGCGCTCGGTCGGCGCCACCCTTGATGCGTCCGTCGAGGGCGAGGATCACCAGTCCGTGCAGGTGCGCCCAGAACAGGTCGGCGGGGGCGTCCGAGTCGAGGGCCGTCGCGGGGTGCTCGGGCTGGTCGGCCGCCGCGATCCCGGCAAGCACGTCGAAGCACGCGACCGCGGCCGGTGGCGCGTCGGCTGTGCGGAACGGCACGTTCAGCAGGTTGTGCATGAGCCGATACGGATGCGGCTGCTCGAAGGCGAAGTCCCAGTAGGCATTCGCCGCCGCCAGCAGCCGGTCACGCTGGTCGGTCTCGGTTTGCGCAGCGGCCAGGCGATGAGCGAGTTCTCCGAACCCCTGGTCGACGACGGCGAGCAGGAGCGCGTACCTGCTTGCGAAGTATTCGTAGACAACCGGTGCGCGATAGCCGACGCGGTCGGCGACCAGGCGAGTGTTGACCTGGACGACTCGGTGCGGGTCACCGATGTCGCGTCCGCGGTCGCCGACCGGGCGGGTGCCCGAGTGGAGCCTTGGGATCCGGCCGACGCGATGCGGGCATGGGGGTGATGGTCGAGGCGTTCCTGCTCGACCAGGTCGCCACCAGCACTCGGGCGCGGGCCGAACTCGGTTGGCAACCGACCCGGCCGAGCCTGCTGGAGGAGCTGTCGTGACCACCGTCCATGCGGTCCTCACCGCCGTCGCCGTATTGGCGACCGGCGTCATCTACGGGACGGACGCGTTCTGTGCCCTTGTGCTGCGACCGGCGCTGACACACACCGACGACCGCGCTCTCGCCTCCGTCAGTGGCTTTGTGCACAACTATGGCGACGACAGACTCGCCGGCGCCTGAATGCCGGGCCGACACCGCCTGGCGCGGTCTTTGACTGTCGATTGAACGCGCGTTTAATATATTGAACATGCGTTCAAAGGATGATGAGCTGCCCGAAGCCGAGAAGATCCACGTCGACCTCACCGGAGCACCGCAGACGATGCTCGCAACGCTGTATGCCAAGGCGCTGGACGCCGAGGCCGAAAACCCGCTTCTGGGCGACACCTGGGCCAGGGATGCGGTACGCCGGATCGACTACGACTGGCGAAGCACGAGAATCACGAGACGCAACCAATCCGGAGTGACAGTTCGCACGGTCCACTTCGACAACTGGGCCCGCGAGTTCCTCGCCCTGCATGACCGTGCCGCGGTATTGCACCTCGGTTGCGGGCTGGACAGCCGGGCGTTCCGGCTGGATCCCGGCCCCGAAGTCGAGTGGTATGACGTCGATTACCCCGAGGTGATCACGCTGCACGAGCAGCTCTACCCCGCCCGCGAGCACCATCACCGTGTCGCCGCCTCCGTGACGGATCCGGCGTGGCTGCAAGCGATCCCCGCCGACCGGCCGGTGCTGATGATCGCCGAGGGCTTGACCATGTACCTCACCGAAGACACCGGCGTCGCCCTACTGCGCGCAGTGGTCGAGCACTTTCCCTCCGGTGAACTGCAATTCGACGCATTCAACGCCCTCGGGATCAGGTCGCAGAAAATCAACCCGGTCGTTCGGCGCTCCGGTGCGACGCTGTACTGGGCGATCAATGGTCCCGACGACATCGTCTCCGCTGTGCCCGGAGTTCGGCAGCTCGCCGCGATATCGGTATTCGACTCCGAGTCGTTCCAGCGGGGAGTCTCCGGCGGCTATCGGTTGATGGGAAGGGTGATGTCGCTGGTTCCGGCAATGCGGATGATCGCCCAGTACCACCGCTACGCCTTCTGACGCGGGCCGTCGGCTTGTACTCCAGGTCGAGGCACGCGCGGCTGCCTATCGAAACCGACCAGCGATCGTGCGTTGTCGATTCTCGGCCGGATCAACCCACCCAAGGGGGAGCAATTCAGACCCGAGGGGACGGCCGAAACCCCCCGTGTGGTCGTATCCCCGACCGCCGTCCATCCATGACCATTGAGGAGCCAGTACAGCAACCTGCCAACCATGGAGGCTTCTATTGTCACCCAACCGCCAGAGACACTCGTCTTCAGCGCGTCGTCCGGCCGGTGAGCCCTTCACCTCGGATTCGATCGACTTCTCCCCTGATGCTCCGAGTGCCCCCAGCGGTCCGGTGTGCCCTACGACGCCACGGGAGGCGGCGAAGACGGATACTTCGGTCCGGCGCCGCAGGGTTCCGATCCTGGCTGCCTTGCTCGCGATCCTCGTCGCGGTTGCCGGTGGGGGCATCGCCTATTGGACACTCGACACAGGCGACCGGACTCCAGATGCCGCGCCGACCGCCGTCACCCAGGCTGTCGGAGCACATCGTCACCATCCCGGTCGGCCCGGCCCCGGTCGGCCTGGCCCCCGGCCCGGTCACCGGCACCGTCAACGTCAGCAACACGAGGGACGGCATGGTGCCGGTGACCGACGCGCCGTCGCGTACCGTCACGATCCCGGTCGGCCTGGCCCCGGTCCGCATGGCCCCCGGCCCGGTCACGGACACCGTGAACGGCAACGTCAACGTCACGATCATCCGACACCACCTATGCCACCGACAGGGGTGGACGACGCGGTCTCGGTGTGATCGGGTAGACGACCACCCACGGCGTCCAGGAACTCTTGCGATCCGCAGTGACGACGGCGGACTGACGGCCGGGTCGCTCGGCTGGACATCGGCCGCGACGCCGATGTCTGGTGCGCCAGGGGAGCCTACTTCTGCTCGTAGGTGCCGATCAGGGTGGCGCGGGCCAGGGTGTGGGAGAACAGGTTGAAGCCGAGGTAGGCGGGGGTGGCGTTCTCGTCGATACCGAGGCTTTCGACGTCGACGGCGTGGACGACGATGAAGTAGCGGTGCGGGCCGTGCCCGGGCGGCGGGGCGGACCCGACGAAGCCGTGGAAGCCGCCGTCGTTGCGGAGCGTGATGGCGCCGGTCGGGAGGGCGCCGCCTTCCTCGCCGCTGCCCGCGCCGCTGGGCAGGGAGGTCACGGTGCCCGGGATATCGGCGACAGCCCAGTGCCAGAAGCCGGAGGCGGTGGGCGCGTCGGGGTCGTAGACGGTGACCGCGAAGCTCTTGGTTTCCGCGGGAAAGCCCGACCAGGACAGCTGCGGGGAGATGTCTTTGCCGCCCGCGCCGAACACGCCACTGACCTGATCGTTGTGCAACGGCTGGCCGTCGGTCACGTCGGTGGAAGTGAGGGTGAACGACGGTACCTGAGGCAGTGCGTCGTACGGGTTGTGGGTCATGAAGCCTCTTTTCCGGGTCGGTTCAGCTGTGCAGTAGGAAGTGTTCCAGCACGCGGGTGCCGAATTCGAGGGCCTCCACCGGTACCCGCTCGTCGACGCCGTGGAACAGAGCGGTGAAGTCCAGCTCAGGGGGCAGCTGCAGCGGGGCGAAACCGAAGCAGCGAATCCCCAGGCGGGCGAACGCTTTCGCGTCTGTGCCGCCGGAGAGCATGTAGGGCACCGTGCGGCCCCGGGCATCGTGGGCGAGCACGGCGTTGTTCATCGCGTCGACCAGATCGCCGTCGAAAGTCGTCTCGTAGGAGTCGAGTTTGGTGATCCACTCGCGTTCGACATAGGGGCCGATCAGCTCGTCCACCTCGCGTTCGAACGCCGCCTGCCGCCCCGGGACCACGCGGCAGTCCACCACCGCCTCGGCGGTCTGCGGGATCACGTTGGCCTTGTATCCCGCCTGCAGCATGGTCGGGTTCGCGGTGTCGCGCAGCGTCGCGCCGATGATGCGCGAGATCGTGCCCAGCTTCGCCAGCTGGCCTTCGATATCGGGGCTCGACGGGTCGAACTCGAGGCCGGTCTCTTCGGCGACGGCGGCCAGGAACGCGGCCACCGAATCCGAAAGCACAAGGGGGAAGGTGTGTTTGCCCAATCGTGCTACCGCGTCGGCGAGGACGGTCACCGCGTTGTCTTCGTGCAGGAACGAGCCGTGTCCCGCGCGGGCCTTGGCGCGCAACCGCATCCAGCCCAGCCCCTTCTCGGCGGTCTCCACCAGATATAGCCTGCGTTCGGTGCCGTCGGGGCGCGGCACGGTCAGCGAGAAGCCGCCGACCTCCCCCACCGCCTCGGTGACGCCGGCGAACAGGTCGGGCCGGTTGTCCACCAGCCACTGCGAGCCCCACTTGCCGCCGTTCTCCTCGTCGGCGAGGAAGGCGAAGACCAGATCGCGCGGAGGTACCGTGCCCTCGAGCTTGAACTGGCGGGCCACCGCCAGCGCCATCCCGACCATGTCCTTCATGTCGATCGCGCCGCGACCCCACACGTAGCCGTCGCGGACGGCACCGGAGAACGGGTGCACACTCCAGTCGGCGGCCTCGGCCGGCACCACGTCCAGGTGCCCGTGGATCATCAGCGCGCCACGATTGCGATCCGCGCCTTCCAGCCGGGCGAAGACATTGCCGCGTCCCGGGGCGCCGGACTCCACGTACTCGGTGACATAACCCGCCTGGTGCAGCTGGTCGGCCACCCACTGTGCGCACTCGCGCTCCCCCTTGGTGGTGGCAAGGTCGCCGGTGTTGGAGGTGTCGAAGCGGATCAGCGTGCTGACCAGCTCCACCACTTCCGACACCGCGCGGGTGCTTTTGTTCGGGTCGATTCCTTCGCCAGTTGCGGACACGTCCCCTTTCCTACCACCCGGACAACAGTGCGGGCGCGCCGCCGGGGTGTCGCGTCGGAGCCACGCGGCCCGCATCGTGCGTGATCACCCGCGGCGGGATTGTCATCAGGGTGATCGCAACTCGGTGCCGGTGGGGTCGACCTCATCGGGGAACACCACTCGTACGAACGCCCAGAATCGGAACACCATGCCCAAAGCGGTGCCGATCAGCTGCGCGGCCACGAAATCGGCCAGGTTCTGGGTGAACCGGGAGACCTCGGGCACCTCCAGGTGCAGCACATACCGTGAAACCCACAACGGCGCGGTATTGATCGCGACGGCCAGGAAACTGACCAGGTAGAACAGCGCGGCCTCGTGATGGCCGCGCCGCCCGCCGCGCGCGCTGAAGGACCATTGCTTGTTCAGCACATACGACAGCGTGATCGCCGCGAGCACCGCGAGGACTTTGGCGGTGACCGGATGCGACTCGAGCACAGTGCTCTTCAGGGTCAGGAAGACCGCGGTGTCCAGCGTGAACGCGGCGACGCCGACGGAAGCGAATCGGATCAGTTCTCGACGCCGTGCCTGGCCCCCCAGCGCGGACGTCACCCGAGCGAAAACGGGGCGTTCGGAAAATAGCACAGGTAAAGTCTCCGGCACATGTCCCGACCCCACAACAAGATCGGCAGATTCACCGCACCGCATATTCCGCGGACGTACGGTCGGTGCATCGCGGGCAGGTGAGAAGACAGCGTGAAGAAGTCCAAGCGGCGCACCCGTCACCAGCAGGCAGAGCGCGACACGCCGGTGCGGGCCGCAGAGCCCATCGCCGTGGTCGGGATGAGCTGCCGCTTCGCCGGAGGTGCGGATTCACCGGAAGCGTTGTGGCGCTTGCTGATCGAGGAGACCGACGCGGTCGCCGACGCGCCGCCGCCGGGCCGGTGGTCCGGTGACTATCGCGATTCCGACCGCGCCGCCGCGGGCAAGACGGTGTCGGTCGCCGGGGGCTATCTGCCGGATGTCGCCGGGTTCGACGCCGAGTTCTTCGGGATCACCCCGCGCGAGGCGGCGGATATGGATCCGCAGCAGCGCTTGGCGCTGGAATTGGCCTGGGAAGCGTTCGAGGACGCGGGCATCCGGCCCGACCGGGTTCCGGAGACCGGCGTGTATTTCGCCAACAAGTTCAACGACTATCGCGCCGTCAAACTCGCTCGGGGCGCCACCGCGATCACGCCGTTCACCAGTACCGGCGACGTCGAGGGCGTCATCGCCAACCGGGTGTCGTACTTCCTGGGTTTCGACGGACCGAGCATGACCGTGAACGCCTCCTGCGCGGGATCGCTGGTCGCGGTGCATCTGGCCTGCCAAGCGCTGCGGGCGGGTGAGAGCGTGCTCGCGATCGCCGGTGGCGTGCAGTTGAACCTGATTCCCGAGACCGCGATCGGTCTGTCCGCGCTGGGCGTGCTGTCCGCACACGGCCGCTCCCGCACCTTCGACGCCTCCGCGGACGGCTACGCGCGCGGCGAGGGTGGCGCGGTGGTTGTGCTCAAACCGCTGACGCAGGCGCTGCGTGACGGCGACCGCGTCTATTGCACCCTGCTGGGCAGCGCCACCAACAACAACGGCAGCCACCGCTCCATGCCCGCCAGCAGCGCCGAGGGGCAGCGGCAGCTACTGCGGCGGGCGTGCACGCGAGCGGGTGTCGACCCGGTGACGATCGACTACGTCGAGGCGCACGGCACGGGCACCGCCGTCGGTGACCGCGCGGAACTGTCCGCGCTGGCCGAAGTCTATGGAACCGGCCGCGCCGCCGATGACCCGTTGACGGTCGGCTCCCTCAAAACCAATATCGGTCACACCGAGGCGGCCGCGGGAATGGCGGGTCTGGTGAAGGTCGCCCTCGCCCTGTCGCACCGCCGCATGCCGCGCAGCCTCCATTTCGACCGTGCGCCATCCGATTTCGAGTTGGCGGCGGTGGGACTGCGGGTCGCTGACACCGCGTTGCCGTGGCCCCGGCACGATGGTCCGGCACGTGCCGCGGTGAGCGCGTTCGGTTTCGGCGGCTCCAACGCCCACGTGATCGCCGAAGCGGCGCCCCGAACCGCACCGGTGACCGCGTCCGATGCCCCGGAACGGCTGGTGGTGCTGTCCTCGCGCACCGAGGCCGCGTTACGGGCGCACGCCCGTCGTCTGCGCGACCATCTCCGGAGCGAACCCGGTATCCTCCTCGGTGACCTCGCGCATACGCTCGCCACGAGAACGCCGTTGCGCTATCGGCTGTCAGTGGTGGCCGAGAATGTGGACCACGTTGTCGAGTTCCTCGACAGCTACCTCGACGCGACCGGGGCCGACGATGCGGACAGCGCCGCTGACAGGGAAAACGAGGTGCTGAGCCGACTGCTGTCCGCGGCTCTGCGGCCGGGCACGGTGGGCCGGCGTGAGCTGCTGGAAGCGGCGGGCACGCTGTTCCGGCGTGGCGTCGAGCCCGACTGGGTGGCAGTCAACCCAACGGGCCGTCCGATCTCGCTGCCCACCTATCCGTTTCAGCGGCAACGGCATTGGGCTGCCCCGGAGGCCCCCGGTGAAGAGCCTGGTGTCGACCGGCCCGAGTCCTCGGGGACCTATTCCGCGTCAGCCGAATTCACTGCCTCCATTGGTCGATCGACCCCGCGGCGTACGGCGACCGAGCGCGTCGAGCCTGACATCGAGTCGTCGGACTATGCCGCGCTGGTCGAATCCCCTGCTGTCGTTGGTAGTTCGAGTCCCGCCGTGACCAAGCGGCGCACCGAGTCGGATACCGCGCCGAGCGAATCGTCGGCGATCGATTCCGCTGCGATCGAACCCGCTGCGCCCGCTCGTGATTCGGCATCGATCGATCGGCTCACCGATTCCGGGGAGCCGGGAAGTACCGTCGAGTCCGACGTCGCGGCGCTTGCCGCCATGGTCACGAATGAGCTGGCCGAGGTCGTCGGCATCCCGGCTGATCGCGTCGACGTGCGCCAGAACTTCGACCAGCTCGGAATCGGCTCGGTGCATGCGGTGGAGCTCAGCGCGCGCCTCAGCGCCCGGCTCGGCATCGACGTCCCGGCCGCCATCATCTGGGGGTGCCCCACTGTCGAGCTGCTGGCCGCTGAACTGGGGACCCGCCTCGTCCCCGTGAGCCATGCAGCGGAATCCGTCGCCAGGCCGCCTTCCCGGGCGGCGGTTCTCGAACCGACGCTGGACGAGGAAGCCCTCTCCACCGCCGAGCTCCTCGCACTGAGCCGAGAACTCCTGGGCTGACGCGGGATTCGCGCCGCGAACAATGGGAGCGGTTCGCGCCCGCGCACGGCACTGTCACCCAGTTGGCGGAGGAGGTCATGCCCGCCGCCCGTGCCGCGGAGATCATCCTGTCGGCCGTCGAGACCGATCGCCTCTACGTCACCACCCACCCGCACTGGGCGACCCAGGCCAGCGATCGAGTCGCGGCATCGTGGCCGGCATGCAGGCGTCCGGCCAGCCGGACGCGACCCGGTCGTACCCGGACTCGGTCAGGTGGTCGCCGACTGGGTGACGCGGCGGACCGGCCGAATGCGGATGCCGAATTCCGGTCGCAGATTCACCGAGGCCAGCGGCACCACCGGGTGGGCGTCGTCGAGTTCGAGCCGGAAACGCTGCACCGTCATCGCCAGGATCAGCACCATCTCCGTCATCGACATGTCCTTGCCCAGGCAGATGCGTGGACCGCCGGAGAACGGGAAGAACGCGAACTTGTGCCGCTCGGCCACCTCTTGGTCGGTGAAACGCTCCGGACGGAACTGCTCCGGGTCGTCCCACAGTCGCTTGTCGCGGTGAATGTAGTACATGCACAAGGTGACTCGCGCTCCGGCGGGAACGTGGTAGCCGCCGATCTCGTCGTCGGCGATCGGCGTGCGCTCCACGATCCAGGCGGGCGGATACAGCCGCATGGTCTCCTCGATGACCATGCGGCAGTAGCCGAGCTGCCCGAGATCGGCGAAGCTCGGCGTGCGGTCGCCGATCGCCGCGCGCACCTCCTCGGCCAACCGCTCCTGAATCTCGGGATGGGTGGCCAGCAGGTAGCACGCCCACGAGAGCGCGTTCGCCGGGGACTCGTGGCCCGCGACCAGGAGGGTCTTGATCTCGTTGAGCAGGTCCTCCTCGCGCATGCCTTGGCCGCCCTCGTCACGGGCGCGCACCAGCGCGGTGAGCACGTCGATGGTGTCGGCGCCTCGACGGCGTTCGTCGATGAGATGACGCACCACGTCGTCGAGTTCGTCGACCTTGCGCGCGACCCGGCGCGCCTCGGGAGTCGGGAAGGACTGCGGCAGCTTCACCGGCGCGTTCACCCGCTTCATGATGAGCGCGAATGCCGCCCGCATCGCGTCGGTCACCTGGGTGGTGCCAGTGGACAGGTCGATGCTGAACAGGATCCGGCCGGTCACGGCGAGCAACAGCTTGACGTAGTCGTCGTAGATGTCGCGGAACTCCCCGGCCGCGGCGTCCCAGCCGTCGAGCATCGCCGCGGCGCTGTCGGTGATGTCGTCGGCGAAACCCTTGACGTGCGAGTGGGAGAACGCCGGGGAGATGAGTTTGCGCTGCTTGCGCCAGTATTCCAGGTTGTTGGTGGTCAGCTGGCCGTCGCCGAGCAGGATGCTGAACTCGTCGTAGATCGGGCTCTTGCGGTAGTTGGTGTAGTTGTCCTTGAGCACGTACTCGGTCATCGCCGGGTCCGCGACGAGGTAGACCAGCATCGGGCCCGCCTTGACCCGCACGACGTCGCCGTAACCGTCCAGCAGCTCGCCCACTGTGGCGAGCGGGTTCTTCGCCAATTTCGGCAGCATGCGTCCGGTTTCCACCAGACCTGGCCCGGGTGCTTTCATGGTCCGACCTTTCACTTCAAGAGCTTGGCGTGCTTGCGCAGCTGGTTCACGTAGTCCTGTTTCTCCACCACCAGCGGGTACTGGTCGGCGTGATAGAGCCGCAGCCCGGCGTACAGGTCGGGTTGGCGGCCCTGGGTGGCGCGGTCGAAGCGCGCGACCCGCTGCGGATCAGCCGCTTTCGCGCGCAGATACTCGGTGACCAGCTCGGCCTGTTTCTCGTACACATCCCAGTGCGAGCCGATCGGCCGCACCATCCCCACCACGAACAGGTCGCGGGTGTGCGGTGGAAAGATGTTGAGATACAAGCCCGGTCGCAGACTGCCCTCGGCCCAGTTGAGGTGGGCGCGGTCGACGACGGGATAGTTCGGCACGAATCCGGTGGCCAGCACCACCAGATCGACCTTCTCCTCGGTGCCGTCGGCGAAGGTGACCCGGTCGTCGTCGATCGCGGTGACGTCGGGTTTCGGCGTGATGTCGCCGTGGGTGTAGTGGTGGTGCAGTTGGTCACCCAGCATCGGGATGACGATGCCCCGGTCGAAGTCGGGCACGGGAAGCCCGAACGAGCGCGACCGGCCGCGCAGATACCCGAACAACCGCTCGAAGGCCCGTTTGCGCAGCGGCCGCCACATCCGGCCCTGCAACATGGTGTCGGTCGGGCGGCCGAGCAGGTATTTGGGCATGCAGTAGAACCCGCGTCTGCTGCTGTGCAGGGTCAGTGACGCGTTCACCGCGCAGTCGGACAGGATGTCGGCGGCCGACTGTCCGGCGCCGATCACCAGCACACGCTTTCCCAGTACCTGTTCGGGATGCCGGTATTCGCTCGAGTGCAGTACCGGCACCGTGCCGGTACCGGGAATGTCGATGCTGCGCGGGGTGCGGTCGTGCCCGGTGGCGATGACGACCCCCGCGTAGGAGCGCTCGGAGCCGTCGGCCAGCCTCACCGTCCATCCCTCGTCCGCGGGTTCGATCCGTTGCACCGCGGTGTTCAACCGGATGCGCGGCCATAGATCGAACGTGTCGGCGTAGGAGTGCAGATACCGCAGCACGAGCTCGTGCCCGGGATAGTCGGGATAGTCCTCGGGCATCGGGAATCCCGAAAACGCCTGCACCCCTTTGGAAGCGATGACATGCGTGTTGTGGCTGACCGGCGAGTCCGCCCGCCGCGCATCCCAGATCCCGCCGATTCCGTCGGCGGCCTCGAGTATCTCGAAGTCCAGGCCGCGCGCGGCGAATCCGCGGGCGGTCGCCAATCCCGCCGCGCCCGCGCCGATCACACAGTAACTGCTCATGCCGCACCCACCCGTTCGGACCGGGGCTCGGCGGTGCGGGGCGCCGGGTCCGGTTCGGTTCCCGCGCTCGCGCGCCATGCCACCACGAAGCAGGCGGCGTAAATGACCGTCTGCCCCACCAGCGTGAAGTAGACGTTCTCGTTGTAGACCGCGGAGACCATCCAGGCCACGGTCAGCAGTGCGACGGTGCGTGCGCCGCCGCGCATGAGCCCGGCGTACACGGCGAGCATCCACACCGCGCCCACGGCGATGTACACCCACGGCCCGAACGGGGCTCGGAACGACGCCAGCGTCAGCACCGCCAGCCAGATGGCGATCTGCTCGGCGCGCAACCGCGGACCCTGCGCACCCGCGGCCACACGGCGGTGGATGCGAATCGCGGTGACGGCCACCAGGATCAGCAGCAACAGCGTGTAGATGTTGGTGATCACGCGGGCGGGACCGGTCGGATCGCCGAGGTCCAAGCCCATGATCTCCGCCTTGTACGGCAGCCCGAACGGCGAGTAGTTGACCAGCTGGTTGGCCCGTTCCACGAGCACGAACTCATGGAACTCGCCGCTGGCCAGCCGCTGCCAGGTGCCGTCGGACAGGAAGTTCCGCCACGGCTCCCAGCCGAAGATCGCCAGCGTCGCCGCCGAATACAAGCCGCAGAACGCCGCGGTCCACACCGCGGGCCGCCAGCGTCGCTGCACGAGCAGATAGACCAGCAGGATCGCCGGGGAGACCTTGGCGATGATCGCGAATGCCAGCGCCGCACCGCCGAGGATATTGCGCCGCAACTGGAACAACACCATGGCGCCCGCCGCGCCCACGTAGAGCACCAGCACGTGGATGTTGCCGATCTGCAGGGTCGCCAGCGTCGGCAGGCTGATCCACACCACCGGGGTGAGCGCCGCCAGCACGGCGCCCTGCCTGCCGCCGATCCAGCGGGCGATGGCGAACATCGCCACCAGCACGATCGCGACGTACAGCGAGTACCACAGCGCCCGCAGCGTGGCGAAATCGTGGCTGAACAACAGCAGCAACCGCGGCAGCAGCAGGAACGGCGGCGGGTACAGGTAGGCGTCGCGATCCTGCGGAGCCACGCTGGGCAGCACCGAATCCGCCTGCGGCGATTCGTACCGGTGCCGGTCATAGAGGCTCGCGGGCTCGTGCTCGGCCATCAGCGCCCCGCTGATGTAACCGGACAGGTGGGACTTCTCGACCAGGAAGTCGTCCTCGGCCGACAGGGAGGCCTCGACGTTGTCCGCGTCGAGGATGAACTGCGTCAGCCGGGCCAGCACCGCGACGACGAGCAGGATGACCACACTCCACAGCACACGCACCACGATCGGCTTGCTGCGCACCACGTCCCGCCACTCGGCTGGGACCGTCGGCGCGAACAGCACGAAAAGTACTGCGGCGCAGACAATGCCGAGTACCGCGGTGACCGGTCCTGGCAGGCCGGTGAGCGCGAGCACGATCATCACGACGGGGACGAGAATGCCGACGACGAACACCGCGTACATCGCGGCGTAGTAGTCGAGCGAACCCCGGAAGCGGGTCCATGTCCTGGATATCATCTGCAACCTACGGTTTTCGGTTCTCGCGTCACCCGGCTCGGGCAGCGCGGCTGGTCTCATCTGGTCGCTGCCCCGGCGGCCAGCAGCGGAATCACTTGCGCCACCACCTCGTGCGCGGGGGGCGCGGTGCGCAGGTCGGCGCCGATCTGCTCGGCGGCGGCACGGAAGCGGGGCTCGTGCAGCAGCGTGCGGATCGAGCCGGCGAGTGCTTCCACATCACCCTGGTCGGCCGGGGTCTCGGCGGCCAGCCCGGCGCCGGTACGCACCAGGCCGCGGGCGTAGTCGAACTGGTCGAACATTTGCGGAAGCACCAGCTGCGGCAGACCGAACCAGCCCGCGGTCAGGCCGGTGGTGGAGCCGCCGTGGTGCACGAGCAGATCGCAGCCGGGCAGGAACAGGTTCAGCGGCACTTCTTCGACGACTCGCACGTGCTCGGGCAATTCGCCGACGGTGGCGCGGTCGGGTGCGGACAGCGCGACGATCACCTCGGCGTCGGCTACTTCGCCCAGCGCCGACAGCACCGACTCCAGCGGCCGTGGACCGGTAAGGCTCAACGTGCTCCCGCCCATGCAGACGGCGATCCGCTTGCGGCCGTCCTCGCTTCGGTGCCATGACGGCAGCGCGCCGGTGCCGTTGAACGGGACATAACCCACCACGGTGCCGGGCGCGGCGTCCGGCGCCTGCAACCGCGGCGGGCAGATGTCGAGTACGGCGACCGGGTCGGCCAAGCGGGTGCCCGACTCTTCGGCCAGCACGGCGGTGCGTTCGGTGAAGGGGCCGCCGGTGGGGTCGATGCCCCAGCGGTGCACCAGGACCGGCAGATCCAATTCCGCGCCCAGCGCGCGGCCGATGGTGGCCAGCGGGTCGGTGAGGATCACGTCCGCGCCCCAGTCCTTGGCCACCGCGGCGAACGTCTCGAGGTACTGGCCGGCGTGGTTGTGCCAGTTCTGGGCGGCGATCTGCCACAGGCCCTGCCCGCTGGGCTGATCGCGGTCGGCGAACAGCGGCAGCGGGAACATGCCCGCGTTCACTCTGGTACGCAGTTCGTCCATCGGGACGTTCAGCGCGGTGAGCTCGACGGCGTTCAGCCCCGAGCGCAGCGCCGTCGCCGTCACGTCGTTGCGTGAGGCGACCAGCACCTCGTGACCGGCCAGTCGCAGCGCCCAGCAGAACGGCACCATCGCAAGCAGGTGCCCGGACGAGGGCACCGGCACGACAAGAAATTTCATCCGATTCACTCCTTCGGCTTCATCCACTCCATCGGATTGGTGTGCCGGGGCACCCATGATGGAGCCGATTGCTCGGCGTTGCGGCGTTTTTCGACGACGACGATGTTGTGGTAGAAGTGCAGCGCTCCGATCCAGTCGTCGAAGTCGCCCGCCGCGCGGCCGGAATCCTTTTCGAATTCCTGGTGGTGCAGGGCGTCCACCAGGGTTTTCAGGTATCCGACGGTGGTCGCCGGATCGTCGGTGTCGATGCTGCTTCCGCCCCAGCCGGACCAGTAGGAGGTCTGGGTGTCCTCCACCACGTACAGCCCGCCGGGCCGCAGATGGGCGAACAGGGCCCGGAACGAGGCGATGACGTCGCCGCTGATGTGGCTGCCGTCGTCGATGATGATGTCGAACGGGCCGAGCGAGCGGCCGAGTTCGTCCAGGAACACCGGATCGCCCTGGTCGCCTTGCAGTGGTTGCAGCCGTGGCTCGGCGATACCGGACTTGTCGAAGAAGTCGACGCCGTAGACCATGCCGCGGCGGAAGTACTGTTTCCACATCCGCAGCGACGCGCCCCCGACATCGGGTGCGGTGTATCCGCCGATGCCCAGTTCCAGCACCCGCACCCGGCTGTCGCGTAGCGCGGCGAAATGCTGCTCGTAGTGCTCGGTGTACCAGTGCCCGCCCCACTTGTCCGAACCGAACTGCAGCGACAGCGCGTTGAGGTCGTAGTGGTGCGGGCGGCAGGCGGTGACGATGCGGTCGGCGGCCATCGCGGCGGCGTCGCGGGCCAGCCGCCACGGATCGTCGGGCGCGAAGCTACCCGGCCCGGGCTCGTCCTTGATCGCGACGGCGCGAGTGCCGATGGCGGCGTCGGGCGGGCCGTAGACCGCGCGCAGCAGCTCCACGAGATCCTGGCGTACCACCAGCCATGGATCTTCCAGAGTGCCGGGGCCGATCGCCGGGTCGTCGGCGCCGAAGGTGATCAGGTAGTCCAGCTGTTTGCCCTCGTGAGTCAGCTCGAACACCGCGGTGACCGGCTGCCCGGGAGGGGTGCCGTGGCGGGCGCGCCAGGCGATCTCCTTGAGCACCGCGTCGGCGACGGTCTCGGTGCCGATCTCGCCGATGCGTGCGGCGGTGTCCTCGTAGACGCCGTCGGCAATGGCGATCAGGTGGGCGGCAAGGACATTCTCGTCGTTCAGGTTCACGTGGTCATCCATCCGTTCCGCCGGTGCGCACCGGCCTCGATTCCTCCACCAGGCGCACGCCCTCGGCCACGAGCATGGCCCGGACCATGCCGCGGAAATCCACCGATGGACGCCACCCGGTCCGCTCGCGCAGCCTCGTCGCATCGCCCACCAGCGGTTGCCTGCTGCGGGTGAGCACCGAGGTGCGTTCGCGGACATGGTCTTTCCAATCCAGTCCGGCCATGCCGAACGCGGCCGCGCAGAACTGCGCGACCGTATGGTGTTCGCCGGTGGCGACGACGAACTCGTCCGGCTCGTCGAGGGCCAGAATCCTGGTCATCGCCTCGACGTAGTCCGGCGCGTATCCCCAGTCGGCCCCGGTGTCGAGGCTGCCCACCTCGAGTACGTCGGTCTCGCCCCGCTGGATTCGCGCGACGGCACGCACGATCTTGCGGGTGACGAACTTCTGGGCGCGCAAGGACGATTCGTGGTTGAACATGATTCCTGCGGCCGCGAATACGCCACGGGCACGGTAAGCGCGGCAGGCCAGCAGGCCCGCCGCTTTGGTCACGCCGTAGATCGAGTCCGGTCGCAGTCCGCTGTTCTCGTCGCACACCACCGCGCTGCCGGGTCCGTAGACGTGCGAGGAGGCCGCGTAGAACAGGCGGGTGCGGGTGCGGTGGCGCTCGATCGCTTCCGCGAAATGCTGCACCGGCAGCGTGTTCACCCGGTGCGAGGCGCGCGCCAGCTCGTGCGGGTCGCCGTGGTCGTCTTGCGAGGAGTGCTGCACCGCCGCCAGCAGATACACCTGCCGGGGGCGTTCGGCCGCGATCAACTGATCGACGGCTGCCGCGTCGGTGATGTCGACGGGGCCGCCGCGGCCGATCCGCAGCACCTGCTCACCGCGCGCGGCGAGCAGGTCCGACAACAGTGTGCCGTCCTGCCCTGCCGCGCCCGTGACGACGACGGTCATCTCACACCACGTCCAGTTCCGGCAGCGGGAACACCAGCCGCCCCCCGGCGGCGCGGAAGGCGCTTTCCCGCTCGAGCATCATGGCGCGGAAGTGCCAGGGCAGCACGAAGAACTGGTCGGGAGCCAGCTCGCGCGCCTGCGCTTCGGACACGATCGGGATGGCGCTGCCGGGGGTGAACTTGCCGAACTTGTCGTCGTTGACCTCCGCGATGCAGGGCAGGTCCTCCGGCCCGATGCCGCAGTGCTGCAACACCACATTGCCCTTGGTGGAGGCGCCGTAGCCGAGGGTGCGCAGACCGGCCTTGCGGGAGCGGTCGAAGAAGTCACGGACCTGCTCGCGATGCTCCTCCACGCGTTTGGCGAAATCGGCGTAGGGCTGCGGGGTGTGCAGCCCGAGCGCGGATTCCTCCTGACGCATCCGATCCAGCGCGGCGGTGTCGGCGGCGGACGGGGCGCCCCGCTTGCCCAGCGTGAGAGCGAAACTGCCGCCGTTGACGGTGTTGCGCTCCACCTCGAGCACCACGAATCCGCACCGCCGCGCCATCCATTCGATCTGGTCGAGGGTGTAGTACTCGAGGTGTTCGTGACAGATCGTGTCGTAGGAGGTGGTGGCCAGCATTGCGGGCAGGTAGCTCTGCTCGAGTACCCAGATGCCGTCGTCGGTGAGGCTGTCGTACACCGCGCGCATGAACTCCAACGGGCTGGGCACGTCGTAGAACATGGCGATCGAGGTGATCACCTTGGCTCGCCGCCCCTCCAGCACCGATTCGACCAGTTCGCCGGTGAAGTATCCGGTCACCAGCCGCACGTGCGGCGGATAGAACCGGCGGAACTTCTCCCCCAGCGGGTCGATCCCCACGATGGTCGCCGACCCCTCGGGGTAGGACCGCAGCAACGTCGCGTCGTTGCTGCCCACGTCGATCACCAGGTCCTGCGGCGTCAAAGCCACTCGCTCCCGGATCCTGCTCACGCGGTGGGCCAGGTGATCGATCATCGATCGATTCAGGCCGGAACGGTATCCGTAACCGGGGGAATACATCTCGTCGAAGTCGGCGGTATGGCGCAGCTGCACCAGACCGCATTCCTCGGCGCCGGTGGGCACACAGCGCACCAGCTCCAAGGGGTATCGCGGCACCGCGGTCGGGTCGGTGGCCGGGAACACCCCGGTCAACGCCATCGTGCCGAGATCGACGACCGTCTCGAGCCGGGTGTTCCCGCACACCCGGCAGCAATCCACCGCCACTGCTTGTGTCACGCGTTCTCCATATCGTGGGCGACCATGAGCTCGACAAGTTCGGTGAAGCTCGTGCGGGGTTCCCACCCGAGCTTCTTTTTCGCCTTGGTCGGGTCACCGGTGAGATGATGCACCTCGGCGGGCCGGAAGTAGGTCGGATCCACCTCGACCAGCACCCGGGAGGTGCGCCGGTCGATCCCTTTCTCGTCGAGACCTGTTCCTTCCCAGACTAATTCGACGCCGGTGGCGGAGAACGCGGTCTCACAGAGCTCGCGCACGCTGTGCGTCTCGCCGGTCGCGATCACGTAGTCGTCGGGTTCGGGCTGCTGCAGCATCAGCCACATCGCCTCGACGTACTCTTTGGCGTATCCCCAGTCGCGGCGGGCGTCCAGGTTGCCGATATAGAGCTTGTCCTGTTTGCCCTGCGCGATGCGCACCGCGCCGCGGGTCACCTTGCGGGTGACGAAAACCTCTCCGCGCCTGGGTGATTCGTGGTTGAACAGGGTTCCGTTGACGGTATACATCCCGTAGGCCTCGCGGTGGTTCACCGTGATCCAGTATGCGTACAGCTTCGCCACCGCATACGGCGAGCGCGGATGGAACGGTGTGTCCTCACTCAGCACGACATCGTGCAGGCCGCCGTACAGCTCCGAGGACGAGGCCTGGTAGAACTTGGTCGCGATGCCGGTCTTGCGGATCGCGTCCAGGATGCGCAGCGTGCCGATCGCGTTGGTCTCGGCGGTGAACTCCGGGATCTGGAACGAGATGTGCACGTGCGATTGCGCACCCAGGTTGTAGATCTCCGCCGGTCGCACGTCCTCCAGAATGCGGTTGAGGCTGCTGGAGTCCATGAGATCCCCGTAGTGCAGGAATAACCGGCGTTGTGAATGCGTATCGGAATACAGGTGGTCAATGCGGTCGGTATTGAAATTCGACGCACGCCTGATAATCCCGTGCACCTCGTATCCTTGCTGCAACAGGAATTCCGTCAGATAAGACCCGTCCTGGCCGGTGATGCCGGTTATCAAAGCTTTTCTCATCAAACCTCCAACCCTGAGACTAACGGGTCTCGAAAATGGCGGCAACACCTATCTTTCGGTCGCCGCCGGTACTAAAATTCGATCGCATGAGCGCGGCCTCCGAAAAAACTCTGGTCATGATTCCGACATACAACGAGCGTCGCAACGTCGGGCCGTTGCTCGCTCAGATCCTGGAACAGGGCACCGATTTCGATGTCCTGTTCGTCGACGACAACTCGCCCGACGGCACCGGTGACATGCTCGATGAGCTGGCACGACAGCACTCGCCCCGAATCCACGTGCTGCACAGGGCCGGTCGCCAAGGCGTCGGCTCCGCGCATCAGGCCGGTATCCGCTGGGCTTACGCGCAGGGGTATCAGCACATCATCACGATGGATTCCGATTTCGCGCATCCGCCGTCGTATCTTCCGGCGTTGCGCGCCGCCGCCGACGGTTTCGACATCGTCGTCGGCTCGCGATATCTGAAAGAGGACAGCCTGGCCGACTGGACTCCCTTCCGCAAGGTCCTCACCCGGGTCGGGCATTTTCTCACCGTGACATTGCTGCGGATGCCCTACGATGCCACCGGTGCGTTCCGATACTACCGTCTGGACGCTGTTCCGGTCACTGCTTTCGATAAGGTCCGCTCGACCGGATACTCGTTCTTCTTCGAAAGCCTCTACATCCTCAACGCCAACGGTTTCCGGATCGAACAGATACCTATTCACGTGCTCAACCGCACCGCGGGCGCGTCGAAGATGCGTACCCGCGACGTGGCGACCAGTGTGCGTTTCCTGTTGGTGCTGTGCGCGGAGAAGTACTTCCGGCCCAGCCGCCATCGCATCAGTTCGCTCGCACACCGGTGACCCTCCCGGCCAGCCAGTCGATCGCCGCCGCCGCCTCCGGCCAATCGGAGCCGGTGGCGGTGACCGGGAACTGGTCGTCCACATAGTCTTTGGCGAACTCCGAGCGCGAGCCCACGGCATCGCGCACCTCGGCCAGCGTCACCGTGGTGCGCGCGCCCACCTCACGCAGGCCGGTGTCGTCGAGATGCTCGGCGACCCAGTCCGCGCACCAGTCCACCGGCGCGAAGCTCTGCCGCGAACGGCCACTGGCGAACACCGGACGGTCGGCGGCCATGTCGGCCAGCACGCCCTTGCGGTAGTCGCCGCCGTACATCGGCCCGAGCCGGACGACGAAAGTATCCCCGCCGGAACACAATTGCTCGGCCTCCGCGCGATGGCGCCCGTACACGGTGTCCAGCTGGGTGCGCGCGGAGATGCTGCTGATCTGCACGAACCGGTCCCAGCGCCAGCCCTCACGCAGCAGACGCGTCTTGTCCACGGTCTCCGCGTGGTCGGCCTCCGGATTGTGCTCGGCCCAGAACCGTTTCGACGGGCAGGCGGCATTGATCAGCACGTCGTAGCCGCCCGCGGTGCGGTGGCGTTCGTGATCGGCGCGCACCACCGGCACCACCTGCCATCGCGTTTGTTTCCCGAGCGCCTCGACCAGTGCGGCGCCGACGTATCCCGCGGCGCCGACGACGGCCACGTGCAGCCTGCTCATGCCGTGTCCTCTCGGGCAGGCGCGCAGCCCTGCGGGGTGCGGCGCTGTTGTCTCCGGGCGTGCCCGCTCATGGCTGCTTGCCTTCCAAGGTGTGTGGTAGCGGCGCCACCTGGACGATCGGCGGATCGCACTCGTCCCATGGCTTGGTCAGCATCGCGATGAAGGTCAGCGGCGTGATGGAGTACACCGTGTGCATCACCCCGATCGGGGTGCGCGTGCAGATGCCCTTGGACACGTGGATGAACTCCTCCGGGCAGTTCGGATCCTCGTGATCGTCCTTGGTCACCAGCACGCCGTTGCCCTCGACGAACAGCAGGTACTCGACGAAGTGCGGGTGGTAGTGCAAGCCGCGCACCTTGCCCGGGTGCATGTAGATCAGGTTGAACTCGAGCAGGGGTTCCGGTGGGACCCACGTGAATATGCCGCCGCGCCCGTCGCGGACGGTGTCGAGATTGCACGACGGAGTGAGAACTTCGACCTTCATTACTGCATCCCTTCATCAGGCGGGTACCACGTCGGGGCGGACGGCAGTGAGCTTGTCCGCGAGGGAGTCGAGCAGCGCGGCGCGGTGCTCGACGAGGAAGAAGTGACCGCCGGGCAGCAGCTCGGTGGAGCGCAGTCCCGGCAGGACGTCGCGCCATGCCTCCAGCTGGGTGGTTGCCACCTGGCGGTCGTCGCGGCCGCCGAACAGGTGGGCCGGGCACGACGGCGCGGCGGCGGGCGCGAATCGGTAGTCGTCGAATATCTCGAAGTCGCTGCGCAGCGCGGGCAGGAACAGCGCCATCACCTCCGGGGTGTCGCGCACCTCCGGCGGAATGCCGCCGTAATGGCCGACCGCGGAGATGAATTCGTGATCCGGAAGACCCGACAGACGCCCGGGCCGCGGCAGATGCGGCGCCGCCGCCCCGCCGAGGAACAGCGCCCGCGGCGCGATCCCGGCGGGCAGCCCGCGCGCGACCTCGTAGGCGGTCAGCGCGCCGAGGCTGTGACCGAAGAAGGCGAACGGCAGATCGGTCAGCGGCAGGACCTGGGTCAGCGCGGCGTCGACCAGATCGGTGAAGCGACGGATCGGCGTCTGCGCCAGATGCCGCTGCCGGGCGGGCAGCTCGATGACACACAGCTCCACCCAGTCGGGCAGCCGGCGACGCCACGGCGTGTAGGCGGCGGCCTTGCCGCCCGCGAACGGCCAGCAGAACAACCGCAGGATCGGCGTTCCCGCGCTCCGGCGGTGAATGGTCAGCACGCCCGTCTCGCCTGAGGGCAGCGTGGCTCGCGCCGGTTCGGCTGCCGTCCGCGTCGTCGGTGCCGAAATAGCAGGCGCCGCAATGTGTTTCGCTTGGACAATCGGGCTGGTGTCCTCGATCGGGAGCGCGCGCAGATCGCCCACCGTCGCGATCCGGGTCACCGGAGCATTCAGGGTCGCGAAGAACTTCGACAGCGGCGCCGACGGACCGATCTCATAACGGCGGGTGCCGGAGCGCAATAGCGCGCGCATATTGTCGGTCCAGCGCACCGGAGCGGCGATCTGGCGGACCAGATTCTCGGTGAGCGTCTCGGGCCGATGGAACTCTCCGGTGTAGTTCGAGGTCACCGCCACGGCGCGGTCGGCGCGCGTGCGCTGCGCGCAGGCGGCGAGATGCTCGGCGAACTCGGCCTCGATCCCCCGCATCCACCGGGAATGGAACGGCGCGCTCACCCGCAGCGGGACGAATCGCAGGTCCGGAAGACGCTCGGCGAGGATCGCGCGGGCGCCGGCGACGACATCGGCGGCGCCACTGATGACGAGCTGATCGGTCGAATTGTCGTTGGCCACTTCGGCGCCCGCCGCGGCCACCAGCTCGGCGACCTCGGAGTCGGCGATGTCGGGCAGAATCAGCGCGGCCATCGCCCCCTCGCCCTCCGGCACCGCGCGCTGCATCAGCGCCCCGCGGGTGCGCACCAGCCGCACCCCGTCGGCGAGGTCGAAGACGCCCGCCGCGACGAGCGCGGCGTACTCTCCGAGGCTGTGCCCACCGAAGGCGACCGGCCGCACACCGCATTCGGCCACCAGTACCCGGTAGGCGGCGATCTCCATGGTCAGCACGCACGGCTGGGTGTACTCCGTGCGGTGCAGCCGCGGATCGCGCTCGGCGCAGATCCGCAGCAGATCCGCACCCACCGCGGCACCGGCCTCGGCGAAGGTGTCTCGCGCGAGCGGGAATTCGGCGCAGAAGTCCGCGCCCATCCCGGTTCGCTGAGCGCCCTGCCCGGGGAAGACGATGGTGCACTCGGCATGAGCGGCCATGCCCAGCGGAGCGTGACCACGCGTGACCGCGCCCATGCCGAAAGAGGGTTCCGTGGTCATCGCAGCGCCTCCACCGTCGACTCGGCCGTGCGTGGCGCGGGGATGTAACCGATCTCGGCGCAGTGCGCCAGGTAGACCCGCACCAGGTCCTCCGTCGGCGGGCAGTCGATGCCTGCCGCACCCAACACGCGCCGGGTATACGCGCAGTCGGCGTAGGAGCTCTCCTCGTAGTGGATGGTGCCGAACAGTTCGATGCCGTACTTGAACATCTCCAGGGTCTGGCTGTCGTAGACCTCGTCGGTGCCGAGCCGGTAGATCTGCCGGTCGGTGGCTCTGCGGTGGAATTCCTCCAGCGGGACCAGGCTCACCTGGTACCCGGCGCGCTGCACGTAGCCGACCACGTCGTAGTAGCGGCGGATATCCGGGTTGGTGAGGTGGTAGGTCTCCCGGTAGGTGGCCCGGCGCAGGGCGATGTGCACGATCGCGGCGCTGACGTAGTCGACCGGGCTGATGTCCCAGTGCACCGGCGTCAGCATCGTCTCGCCGGACTCGATCATCGTCTTGAGGATGTCGTAGTACGCGCCTTTGACGCTGACCTCGGAGAACGGGTACCGGCCGGTGCGGCTGTCGCCCATGATGTTGCCCGGCCGCACGATGTCCCAGAGCAGGCCGCGCTCGCCTGCCGCCCGGATCAGCTTCTCGGACTCGTATTTCGTCTGCTGATAGGGCAGATGGTCGTAGCCCTGCCCCAGTTCCAGATCGCGTTCGGTGAACGGGGGGTTGTTGAAGTTGAGCCGATCGCCCAGCGCGCTGAAGCTCGACACGTACACCAGGTACTTGCCGCGCGAGTGCAGGGCGAATTCCACCGCGCGCCGGGTGCCTTCGACGTTGATCGGGGCCAGCGCGTCGTAGAAGGTGACCAGCGTGGTGCGGCCCGCTGCGTGGATGGTCAGGTCCACGTCGTCGGCGAGCCGTCGCCACATCACCTCGTCGAGACCCAGACGTTCGCTGGAGACGTCGCCGAGCACCGCCGTCACCCGGTCCGCGAAGGCCTCGTCGAGGGTGCCGTCCGGATCGTAGGTGCTGAGGAAGTGCTTGATCCTGCGTTCGGCCACGTCCACGGCCTTGCCGCGCACCAGGCAGGTCACCCGGACGTCGGTGTTCGCGAGCAGGTCGTGCAGCAGTTTGCCGCCGAGCACGCCGGTCACGCCGGTGATGAAGACCGATCGCACCGGGATCGGCGCGTCCATGGTCACGGGCGGGATGTGCTGCTGTGTTCCGGCGGTGGCCACGGTTTCGGTGGCGCGTGGGCCGTCGGCCTGCGCTCCTGCGGTGATGATGCGTTCGGACACCAGGTATTCCGAGAGCGACGCGATGGTCGGATACAGCTCGGTCGATTCCGCCGGAATCTTGACGTCGTAGTGCTTCATCAGCCGGTTGAGCATCCGGACGGTGGCCACGGAGTCGAATCCGAAGTCGGCGAACTCCGCGTCGACGTCGAGTTCTTCGGGGTCGGTCTTGGTGAGATCGGCGAAGATGTCGCGGATCTCTTCGCTGAGCTGATCGCGCAGTCCGGTGTCGAAGCCGTCGCCGGGTGGCTCGGCGGCGACCGGAGGCGGCACGGAGGTCCCGGCTGATTCCGTGACCTCGGTCGATGGGGTGAGCCCGATCGGTTCCGTGATCGTGCTCGGTGTGGTGGCGGTCGCCGGTTCGACAGGTTCCTCAGCAGTCCGATCGGCATGCAGGACATCGTGGGGCGCAGCACCATTCGTGGCGTGACCGTTGCGTTTCCCGGCATCGGAGTGGTCGGCATCGTGCCCGACCACTGTCTTCGCGAGCAGCTGCGGTACCGCCGGTTGACTGCGTCGACGGTAGTCCTCCGGGACGATCCAGTACCTGCGCCGCGCGAACGGGTAGCCGGGCAGGCTGACGATCCGGCCGAACGCCCGCTCGTAGCCCTGTTCCCAGTCCACGGTCCATCCGCTCGCCCACAGCTCGGCGACCCGAGGCAGATTTCCGGAGCGCAGCAGTGCGTGAACCTCCGCGCGGTCGGCGTCCGATTCGCCGGGCAGCTCGTCGAGTTCGCGGTGGGTGCCTGCCACTCCGCGGAAGATCAGCAACCCTTCGGCCGGTGCGGGCGTGTCCGAAGCTGTTGCGCTGTAGAGCAATTGCGTGAGTTCCGCGGTGGAGGCGGCCACCACCGCGAGCCGATGGGGGAACGCGGTCCGGCCGACGGCCAGCGTCCACGCCACGTCCGGCAGCGACAAGGGCTGCTCGCGCAGCCGCCGGGCCACCCGGGTGGCCAGTTCGGTCAGCCGGTCGGCGTCGCGGGCCGACAACACGACGATTCTGGGCTGCCCGTCCTCGGGAGTCGCTGCGATCGGCTCGGCGTCGGCGAGGATGACGTGAGCGTTCGAGCCACCTGCCCCGAACGAGCTGACGGCGGTGATGCGTGGCTGCCCATCGTCGGAACGGTGCCATGCCGTGGGCTTATCGATGATCCGGAACGGTGTGGCCGCGAAGTCGATACCCGGGTTCGGCGGATCGCTGTGCAGGTTCGGCGCCATGGTGTCGTGTCGCAGTTGCAGCAGCGCTTTCACCACGCCCGCCGCACCCGCGGCCGCCTCCAAGTGCCCGACACTGGATTTCGCCGAACCGATGCCGCAGTAACCGCGTTCGGCGGTCGAGCGGCGATAGGCCTTGCTCAGCGCCGCGATCTCGATGGGATCGCCCAGCGCGGTGCCGGTACCGTGCGCCTCCACGTAGCCGATGTCGCTCGCGTCGATGCGCGCGGTGATCAGCGCCCTGCCGATCAGGTCGGCTTGGGCCGCGGGATTGGGCACCGTGAATCCGTTGGTGCGGCCACCGTGATTGATCGCACTACCCCGGATCACACCGTAGACGCGGTCGCCGTCGGCGCGCGCATGCCGCAACGGTTTGAGCACCAGGGTGACCACGCCCTCGCCCGGCACATAGCCGTCGCCGCCCGCTCCGAACGACCGGCAGCGTCCGTCGGTCGAGGCCCAGCGGCCATAGCCGAGCAACAGATACTTCCCGGGGTGGATCGAGACGTTGACGCCGCCGGCCAGTGCATAGGCCGACTCGCCGCGGCGCAGACTCTCACATGCCAGGTGCAGCGCGGTCAGCGACGCCGAGCATGCCGTATCCACCGCCAGGCTGGGACCGCTGAAACCGAGGTGGTACGAAACCCGGTTCGCTACCGCGAAATAGCCGGAGATCGGCACGCCGACGAACGCCTGGTACTCGGCATAGCCCACACCGGCGAACACTCCGGCATCGAGCAGACCGCGGGATGCGGCGCTGGCACGCACGCGATCCGGCGTGTAGCCGGCGTCTTCCAGTGCCGCCCAGGATGTTTCGAGGAACAAGCGTTGCTGCGGATCCATCTCCTCGGCGTCCTTGGGCGTGATGCCGAAGAAGCGGGCGTCGAATTTGTCGACGTCGTCGAGGAATCCGCCCCAGCGCGCATACGTGGTGCCCGGCTCGTCGGGGTCGTCGGAAAGGTATTCGCGATGGTCCCACCGCTGCTGCGGCACCTCGACGATGCAGTCCCTTCCCGCGACCAGGTTTGCCCAGAACTCCTCGATGTCGCCCGCCATCGGGAACCGCCCCGCCATGCCGATGACGGCGATGTCGTCGGAATCGTCGGCGGCGGGCCGCTGGGCGGAGGCAGTCGCCGAAGCGGGCGTCGGGTCGAGTCCCACGCGCTCGGCTGCCACCGTACGGGCCGGACTCGGCTCTCCGTGGGACACGTCAGTATCCGCCGGGCCGTTGGTCACCACACGCGTCAGGTGCGGTGCGCTGCGGGCCGCGCCCCCACCTGCGGGTTCGGCGGCCATCATCTGCGCTGGGGCCGGTGCGCTGTGCAACGCCGCGGCTGCCGGATCGGCGGGCACCGCATGGCCCGTGTTCGGTGTGCCGTGGGCCGCGTCCACGTGCGCTGCGCCGGCCATGACGTGCGTCGGGGCCGGCGCGCCGTTGAACGCCGGCGCGGCCGCGGAGTCGAAGGTGAGCGCGGTCAGCCGTGGCGCGTGTTCGTCGGCGAGATAGCCCGCGAGGTCGCGGACGGTCTGGTACTCGAAGAACAGGGTGCTCGGCAGCGGGCCGAAGTCGGTTTCCAGCCGGTCGTTCATCTTGCTGATCAGCACCGAGTCGATGCCATAGTCCTGCAACGGGATACGGGTCCTGATCCGCTCCGGGGCCAGTCGACAGTACTCGGCGAGCAGACCCTTCAGATAGGTCTCCGCTATGCGCCACAACGGTGTGGTGGATGCGGGCGCCGTGGGTGGCGTCGCGGGCATGAGCGATGCGGACTCGGCGTCTGGTGGCGTGATGACACCGTCAGGTGAAGCGACGACTAGAGCCGCGAGTGTTGCTCGGTTCGGCACATTCTCGTGGACGGCTGCATCCCGGCTTGCTGTGGGGACAGTCGGCGCGTCGGCGGTGCCGAATACTGCGACCCCCTGGGATGCCGCGACTGTTCGGGGCGGTGCGGCCGCCTGCGCCTCGGAAGACCCTTGCGGCAGGCCGGTTGCCTGCGTGGGCGAAGGCGCCGTGCTCTCGTCCGGCACCCAGCACCGTTCCCGGTCGAACTCGTAGCCGGGCAGGTGGATACGTCGCGCCGCCGGGTCGACCCAGCCCGCGTATTCGACGTGCGCGCCCTCGACCCACTGCCGTGCCGCCGCCACCGGATCATCCAGCACCGCCGCGCCGCTGCGATCCGCCGAGCTGTCGGTAACGCCGGTGAAAATGCCTGCGGGCCGGTCGCCTTCGGCGAACGCGGCAAGCCGGGCGGCGATCGCGTCCACGGAGTCCGCGACGATCGCGAGCCGGTGCTCGAATCCGCTGCGCCCGTGCGCCAGCGTCCGCGCGATGTCCGCGGGCACCAGGTCCGGATTCGCGGCCAGATGCCTGCGCAGTGTCCGCGCCATCCGGGTCAGGCTCGTCGCGCTGCGTGCGGAGAGCACGATCAGCTGCGGACCGCCGGGCACGTGCGGCCGGGTGGCGTCGGCGATCGGCGCGGCATCGACCACCATGTGCGCATTGGTGCCGCTGAAACCGAAGGAACTGATCGCGGCCCGGCGTGGTCCGCTCCACTCACGCAGTGCGGTGTTGACGAAGAATGGCGATTCGTCCAGGCCGAGCAGCGGATTCACCCCGGCGACGTGCAGCGAGGGCGGCACCTGTCCGGCGCGCATGGCCAGCAGTACCTTGAACAGGCTCGCCATGCCCGCCGCGTGCGAGGCGTGCCCGATGTTCGATTTCACCGAGCCCACCGGGATGGCGCCGACCTCGTCGGTGTAATGGCGGAAGGCCGCCGTGAGCGCCTCGATCTCGATCGGGTCGCCCAGTCGCGTTCCGGTGCCGTGTGTTTCGACATAACCGATGGTGGCGGGATCGATCCCGCCATCGCGGTACACCGCGAGTTCCAGTTCGGTCTGCGAGCGCATGCTCGGCGCGGTGATGCCGTTCGTGCGGCCGTCGTGGTTCACGCCGATGCCGCGGATCACGCCGTGGATCGGGTCGCCGTCGCGTTCGGCGGCGACCAGCGGCTTGAGCACCACCACCCCGGCGCCCTCGGCGATGACGAAACCGTCGGCGTCGGCGTCGAAGCTCGCGCACCGGCCCCGCGGCGACAGCATGCCCATCGAGGAGGCAAGCAGGTGGTATTCGGGTGTCACGAACACCGCGACGCCACCGGCGAGCGCGAGCTCGGATTCGCCCGAGGCGAGGCTGCGGCAGGCCTGATGCAGCGCGACCAGCGCCGAGGAGCACGCGGTGTCCAGCCCGAGGCATGGGCCGGTGAGATCCAGCTGGTAGGCCACCCGGGCGGGCAGGATAGCGGGGCTGTTGCCGGTGAACATGTGATGGGATCCGACCGTGCCGCGGTTGCGCAGCAGGGTCGCGTAGTCCGATCCCGGCGACCCGGCGAACACGCCGCACCGTTTGCGCCGCAACGACTTCGGGTCGATGGCGGCGTCTTCCAGCGCGAGCCAGCTGTGTTCGAGGAATAATCGCTGCTGCGGGTCCATGTAGTCGGCCTCGGCCGGCACCAGGTCGAAGAACGCCGGATCGAACTGCTCGACGCCGTCGAGGAACCCGCCCCACTTGGAGTAGGTCTTGCCCGGCGTCGCCGGTCCGGGCCGGAAGTAGTCGGCGACCGGCCAGCGCGAAGCCGGTACCTCGGTGACGGAGTCGTGTCCGGCGGCGAGATTGCGCCAGAACTCGGCGAGATTCGCCGCGCCCGGGAACTTGCCGGACATGCCGATGATGGCGATGTCCATGGATGCTGACCTTTCGCTCGGCGCGCCGACGGTCTGGGCGCTTGATGCCGATGGGCGGGACGCCGAAGACGTTCGGCTGAGGGCACTGTCGGTCGGTTGAGTCGTCGGTGTGCTGGTCGCCTTCGCACCGTCTTCGGCCATACGCCTGCTGAGCAGCCGCATGGAGGGATGGTCGAACACCACTGTCGGCCGCAGCGCCAGGCCGTAGCGGGCGTTGACGCGGTCGATGATCTTCACCGCGAGGATCGAATCGACGCCGTACTCCGACAGCGGCAACTCGGCACGCACCTCGGTGCGCGCCACGCCGAGTCCGTCGGCCACGAGGTCGATGAGTTCGGCTTCCAGCGCCGAGACAGCGGACGATGCGGTCGCGGTCGCCGCGACGGTCTGCTCCGATTCCGGGATGAGGCGCTCGGCGCCCACCGCCGGATCGTCGGCGAACGGCGTGGATGCGCGGACCGCAACGGGCGATTCCCGGCCGATGCGTTGGGCGCCCCGCGCCGGGGTATGGGTGGCCTGCGTGGATGCGCCGATTGCGGCAGCTCGAGCCGGTTCCGGGGCGATATCGGGTTCGGGCCGGCCATCGGCGGGCGCAGCGGCGCTGACGGCGGCCAGCAGCCGGAAGCTCGGTTCCGGGTCACCGGACAGGCCGGGACCCCACGCTCGGATTCCGGAGAATCCCGCGGCGCTCAGGGCCGCGCGCCACTGTTGTTCGGACAGCAACGGGGAGTGGGCGATTCGCGCCGCGGGATCGCGGTAGGCGTGCCAGCCGTCCAGCAGCCCGAAGGTCAGTGCGAGCACCTCCAGATCGGTGGTCGCCTCGGTGAACGCGAGCACGCCGCCGGGCGTCAGCAGTCGCCGCACGTTCCGCAGCACCGAGTCGATCGAGCGCGTCGCGTGCAGGACGTTGGCGCACACCACGACGTCGGCGTCGCCAGCGGGAAACCCTTGCGCGACCGGGTCGGTCTCGATGTCCAGCACGGCGAAACTCAGGCTCGGGTGCGTGCCGAAGGTGCGTCGCCCGTGGGCGACCAAACTGTGCGACACGTCGGTGTAGTGGTACTCGAACGCGATCCCGCGGTCGGCGAGCGCAGCGAGCACCGCGTGCGTGGAACCGCCTGTCCCTGCGCCGATCTCGACGATCCGCAACGGACGCGCACCGCCGCGCTGCTTCGCGACGGCCGAGACCAGCTCCGCGAGCAGGCCGTTGGTGAAATCGTAGGCGGCGTTGCCACGATAGATCGCGCCGACCAGCTCCAGGTCGCCGCCGGGGAAGAGCACCTCCGTGGCGGACAGCTCCCCGCGCAGCACGCGCGGATACGCGGCGAGACAGGCATCGAGCAACGTCACATACGCCTCGGTCTCCGGGAAGCGCGCGAGCAGATCGGCGCGCATGCCGCTGGTGCCGGGAGGCGGGCCGGGGACCTCGATTCGGCCATCCTGCGACCGGACGAGCCCGTGCCGCAGCAGGATCTCCAGACAACTGGTGCGCAGCCGCGCGAATTCGGGCCGCACCCCCAGCGCCGCGTCCAGCGACTCGGCGGTCCACTCCCCTGGCGTGAGACCCATCCCGGTGAGCGTGGCGAACAGCAGCAACGCCGCGTATCGACCGAGCTCGGGCTTGCCGGGCTCGATGACGCCCGCGGGCCGGGTCGCCGCCTCGAACCGCGTCACCGCGGCGTCGAACCCGGAGCGTGCCGGTGCGATGATCCAGTAGTCGGTGCGATCGAAGGGGTAGCCGGGCAACGGGATTCGCCGCTGCGGGCCGCCGCGCTCGCGCCAGTCGATGTCTGCGCCCGCGACCCACTGGCGGGCCAGATCCTGATCGCTCGCCGCCGGACCGAACAGCGGCCGGGTCTGCGCGTCGACGCTGCCGGTCACCACCGGACCGAGCTGGTCGGTCAAGAATTGGTCGAGCGCGTCGGCGACCGCGACCGGTGACGACGCCACCACCGCGAGCCGGTGCGCGAGCGCGGGCCTGCCCACCTGCACAGTGCGCACCGCATCGGTGAAATCGGCGGGGTCGAGGGTGCGGAAATGCCGCGTCATGATCTCGGCGTAGCGGCGCAGCTGGGCCGGTGTGCGTGCCGACAATACGAAGATCTCCGGCGCGGCCTGCGCCGTGGACGGAACTCGGTCATCGATGAACTCCGCAAGCACCACATGGGCATTGGCGCCGCCCGCGCCGAACGCGCTGATACCGGCATGACGCGGCACCGTGACGCCGTCGATTGTGCGCCGCGGCCAGTCCTCCAGCCCGCGCGGTAGATGGAACGGCACCGAGTTGAACGCGATGGCCGGATTGACCTGTGCCGCATGCAGTGTCGGCGCGATCTGTCCGTGCCGCATCTGCAGCAGCACGCGGGTCAGGCCCGCGACCCCCGCGGCCGCTTCCAGGTGACCGATGTTCGATTTCGTCGAGCCGAGCGCGCGGGAGCGGCCGGTGTTGTCGGATCGGCCGAATGCCGCGGCCAAACCGGCGATTTCGATCGGATCGCCGAGCGGTGTCCCGGTGCCGTGCGCCTCGAGGTAGTCGATCGCCGCCGGATCGATCCCCGCCGCGCGCAACGCCTCGGTGATCACCTCCGCCTGCGCGCCAGGGTGCGGAACGCTGTATCCGGAAGTCTGGCCGCCGTGGTTGACGGCGCTGCCAAGGATCAGTCCGTGAATGGTGTCGCCGTCGGCGCGAGCGGCCGACAGCGGCTTCAGATACAGCGCGCCGACGCCCTCGCCCGGGACGTAGCCGTCGGCGCTCGCGGCGAACGGCCTGCATCGGCCGCTGTCGGACATCATGCCCAGGCTGCTCAGCAGCCGGAATTTGTCTTCGTGCAGCAGCAGATTCACGCCGCCGACGATCGCGGCGTCGCATTCGCCGTCCAGTATGCTGCGCCGCGCCAGGTGCAGGGCGGTCAGCGATGCCGAGCACGCGGTGTCCACGGTGAGACTCGGTCCGCGCAGACCGAGGGTGTAGGAGGTGCGGTTGGCGATCGATGACGGGATCGAGGCCACCGCGACCGGGTCGGCGTCGCGGGTGGCCGCCACCCCGAGCAGCCGGTAGTCGCTCCAGGTGGCGCCGACGAACACGCCGACGCGTCGATCCCGCACGGCGGGGTCGGTGTGCTGGTAGCCCGCATGTTCCAGCGCCGCGTACGCCTGTTGCAGGAACAGCCGCTCCTGTGGATCCAGCAGCGGCGCCTGCACGGGAGGAATGCGGAAGAACTGGGGGTCGAAACCGCCTACGTCGTGCAGGAAGCCGCCGGCCATCTGCGGCGCGCCGGGCGTGCCTTCGACGGCGGTGAGCCACCAGCGTTCCGCGGGGACGGAGCCGACCGCGTCGTGCCCGTCGCGCAGATTGCGCCAGAACTCGTCGAGGTCGTCGGCGTCCGGGTAGCGTCCGCTGACACCGACGATCGCGATCGGCTCGTCCACGCCGACCGGCCGCACCTGGGCAGGGCGCTTGCTCGCGGACACCTGCTCGGCAACAGCGGTCTCCTGCGGGACAGCTGGACGCAGCCGGGCGCGCACGACCTCGGGGTCGCCCCACACCGCCGCGAGTTGCGCGCGATCCAGAGCCGCGCACGACAGCAACAGGTCGAGTCCGGTCGCGGTGGGCAGCAGTCCGATCCCGGCCCGCCGCAGCGCGGCGATCTGCTCGGCGGGCGGATGCATGCCGCCCTCGGCCCACAGCGGCCAGTTGACGCTGACCGTCCTGGTTCCGGCCTGGTCACACTGTTCGGCGAAGACGTCCAGATAGCGGTTGGCCGCCGCGTAGTCCGCCTGCCCCGGATTGCCGAGCACCGCCGAGACCGAGGAGAACAGCACCGTCAGCCGGGCCTCCGGCACCGCGCGCGTCAGGTTCCGCACACCGCGCACTTTCGGCGCCAACACCGATTCCGCTTCGTCGCGGCCGGTGCCGGACACCAGGCCGTCGCGCAACTGTCCGGCACCGTGATAGAGCACGTCGACCGGGCCGAACGTGGCGTGGGCGATCGCGGCGACGCGCTCGGCGTCCTCGGCGATCGACACGTCGGCGCGCACATGCACCGCTTCGGCGCCGAGTTCGGTGAGTTCGGCGAGCAGACGGGCACCCGCCGCGTCCAGGGGACGACGCGACACCAGCACCAGGCGGGCGGCGTACTCCGTGGCGAGCCGGCGCGCCAGATGCCGCGCGAGGCCGCCGAACCCGCCGGTCACTACGGCCACCGATCCCGTCCGCAGCACCGCGTCGCCGGAAGCGTGCGCGGCGTCGGTGCGCAGGCGGGGCAGCCGGATCTCGCGTCGTCCGCCGCGATAGCGGATCTCGGTGGCCGGGTGGCGTTCCTCGACGCCCAGTTCGGCGGCCACGATGTCATCGAGCACCGCGCCCGGCTCGTACTGCACGGCGCGCAGGATCGGCTGCGGTTGCTCGAGCCGCACCGTGCGTGCGAAACCACCCAGAAGAGCGCAGCTCAGTTCACCTGCGGGCGTCGCACGCGCGGCAGCGAGCACCAGCCGAACCGGCGGATCGGACACCCTGGCTGTCGCACGCACGAGATCGCGCAGCGGCAAGTACACGCGCTCGATCAATCCCTGCGGGTCATCATCGCCGATCGATTCGGACCACAGATAGAGCGCGGCGTCGAAGCGCAGCCCCCGGGCCGTCAGCTGCTCGACCAGCAGGCCCATGTGCTGCGGATCGTCCGGATCTACAACGAAATCGCCTGTACCGGAGAAGAACTCGGTACCGGTTCGAACCCGGACCACGGAGGCGGCCCCAGTGTGGCGGTAGGGGTGCTCGGTGGTGTCGAAGACGAGCAAGCCGGCCGGTTCGCGGCGTGGATGGGCGCCGGTGTCGGGTTCCCAGTCGAACCCGAAGATGACCAGATCGTCTCCAGGTGCCGGGTGTCCGGTCGGTCCGGGTGCCGCCGCGAGGCCGACTGTTGTCGCTGGTGCGGAGGGTGCCGCTGTCGGAGTTGCCGCTCGGGACGTCGGATGGAATTCGGCTGATCCTGCCGGGGTGTACGCCTGCGGCGCCGAACCGAGTTCGGTTGACCCTGTCGTCGGGGCGGCTGCTCGGGACGCCGAACCGAGTTCGGCTGATTCTGTCGTCGGGGCGGCTGCTTGCGACGCCCACCCGAGTTCGGTTGGTTTCGTCGCAGATTCAGCCGCGCCCGTACTCGGGCCGAAGTGCGGCACGGTCGTTGCCGGGACTGCCGTCACGGCATCAGCGGGCCGATAGTTCCCGCCGAACGTGTCGGCGAGGTGACCGGCGAGCGCATCGATCGTCTGGTACTCGAACAGCAGCGTCGGATACAGCGGCTCGCCGACAC
The DNA here is from genome assembly GCF_036346875.1 of Nocardia sp. NBC_00508. Lineage (NCBI taxonomy): Bacteria > Bacillati > Actinomycetota > Actinomycetes > Mycobacteriales > Nocardiaceae > Nocardia > Nocardia sp. NBC_00508. The sequence continues at coordinate 6,694,405 of NZ_CP107852.1, forward strand.
GTCCTTCCAGTTCGGCGGTCAGTCGCAGCAGGCGGCCGGAATCCAGGCCGAGTTCGTAGAACCCCACATCGGTGGCGATACCGGAAGTTTCGGCGCCCAGTTCGGCCGCGACGAGAGCGGCCAGGTCGGCGGTGATCAGTGCGCGCGGGTCGTCCGCCGACGCAGCCGGGCTTGTGGCCGACGGACCATACTTGGGCGCCGGGCCGGTAGCCGCCGGATCGTACTGCGTAGCCGTCGGGCCGGCAGGCGCGAGACCGTGCGATACCGGCTGTGCCTCCGTCGATGTCAGCAAACGGTGGATGTCGGCGCTGCCGCGCACCCGCTTGGACGTCAGCCGATAGCGCACCACCGGCGACCCATCCGGGGCGTAGAGGGCCACGTCGGCTTCGAGCAGGTCGCCGCCGTGCCCGCCGCCGCGGACCGACGCCCGCACGAAGACCTGCTCCGGCGTTGCCCGCCAGGCGTGCACGTCGCCGAAGTAGATCGGGATGAACGCGCTGTCGTCGTCGGCACCCAACCGTTGCGGATCGACGAACGGCACGATCGTCGAGGCGTCCAGGAACGTGGGATGCAGCAGGAAGCCGGGCAGATGCGCGGTCGCTTCGGGACCGAGCCCCATCGTCGCCGTGACGAGCTCGCCGCTGCGCGTGAAATGCCCGGTGGCGCGCATGAAGTCGCGATGGTCGATGCCACGGCTACCGCTCTGCGCGTACATCTCGGCCATGCCGCGCGCCTGCGCCGACCCGGCCGCGGCCTCCGGCGCTGGCGGCTCGGCCAGCGAATTCGACCGCACCACAACACATTCCGCGACCACATCGACCGGACCATACGGAGTGCCCGCGGGGTCGAGTCGCTGCACATCGATGGCGATCCGCCCGGTCGGGCGATCCACCCGGAACGCGATGCGCACCGCGCCGTCGTCGGCGAGGGCGACCGGGCGCTGGAACAGCGCCTCCCGGATGGTCAGGTCGGCGGGCTGATATCCGGCCGCCATCGCCGCGCGCAGGATCATGTCGAGATACACCACGCCGGGCAGGATCCGCACGCCGTGCACCCGGTGATCGCGCACCACCGGGTCGTCGGCGTGCAGGGTGGTGGCGAAGCTGTCCAGGTCGATACTGCTCATCGCAGCGGCTCCACGCGTAGGAACGACGGCGCGGGCACGCTCGGCGTCATCGGGACCACGAAGCGTGGTGCGAGCTCCGTCGGTGTGCTCGGAACCGTTTTCGGCAGCATGAAGCTCCTCTTGCGGAAGACAGGGGGATCCAGGGGACGACGTGTCGGCCGGTGCCCGTCGGGTGCCTGCTCGACGATGAGGTGGGCGTTGGTGCCGCCGAACCCGAACGAGCTGACGCCCGCCGCGCGGGGCCTGCCGTCGGCGGGCCGCCACGGGCGCAGTGCCCGGTTGACCTGCAGCGGCGAACCGGCGAACTGGAAGCGCGGATTGAGGTTGTCGCAGTGCAGTGACGGCGGCAGCGCCGCATGGTGCACGGCCAGGATCGTCTTGACGGCCCCGGCGATGCCCGCCGCGGACAGCAGATGGCCGATGTTGGTTTTGACGCTGCCGACCGCGCACGGCTCCTGGCCGCGCGACCGGTCACCCAGCACCGTCGCCAGCCCCTTCAATTCGATGGGGTCGCCGATCATGGTGCCGGTGCCGTGCGCCTCGAGGTAGGACAGCGCGTCCGGCGACATCCCCGCCGCCTCCAGCGCGGCGGTGACCACCTCGATCTGCGCCCGCATGTTGGGTGTGGTGATGCCCATGGTGTGTCCGTCGTTGCCGATGGCCGACCCGCGCAGCACCGCATAGATTCGATCGCCGTCGGCGAGCGCGTCGTCGAACCGCTTGAGCAGCAGCAGCGCCGCACCCTCACCCGGCACGAAACCGTCGGCGTCCTCGGAGAACGTCGCGCACCGGCCGTTCGGCGAGAGCACGCCCGCCGCCGACAGCGTCACGAACGGCATCTCGTCGAGCAGCACCTCCACGCCGCCCGCCAGCGCGGCGTCCACCTCGCCCGCGCGCAGCGCCTGGCAGGCCAGATGCACCGACAGCAGCGACGACGAGCACGCGCTGTCGAGCACGACATTGCCCGCGTGCCAGTCGAAGTAGTCGGAGATCCGGGCGGCGATGAAGTTCTGGCCGATGCCGATGATGGTGTGCCGGTCGGCGACCGGAATCCGGTTGAAGTAGTTGGCCGCGCGGCTGCCCGCGTAGACGCCGACCCGTTTGCCCGCCAGCTCCTCGCGGCGGTATCCGGCGTCGGCGGTGGCCAGCACCGACGTCTCGAGCAGTAGCCGCTGCAACGGGTCCATCTGCCAGGCGAGTTCGTCGCTGACCCCGAAATAGTCCGGGTCGAACAGATCGATACCGTCGACGAACCCGCCCCACTTGCTGTTGGCGAGGCCCGGCCCGCCGGTCGGCCGATAGAACCGGGCGGGATCCCAGCGTGCCGGATCCACCTCGCGGATCCCGGATCGGCCCGCGGCGAGCATGCGCCAGAACGAGTCCGGATCGTCGCCGCCGGGCAGGCGACAGCCGATCCCGACTACGGCGACGGGTTCGGCTGCCCGGCCCCGCCGGGCGTCGGCGGACCAGGTGGTTGCCGCCGCGCGCGGCGGGACGGGATCGTCCCTTCGCGTGGTCGCGGCGTTCGGCCGGTGCGGCGAATCCGGTTGCGGTGCAGCGGCGAAGCGTTCCGGGAACTGCTCGATCAACAGACCGGCCAGCGCGTCCAGAGTGGGGAATTCCAGCACCAGCGCCGGGTCGAACGGCTGACCCACGACCTGCTCGATCCGGCGCACAGCCGAGGCGATGAGCACCGAGTCCGCGCCGTACTCCTCGAACCGCTTGTCACCCTCGAACCGCGCCGGTGCCAGCTTCAACTCGTCGGAGAAGATCCGCAGCAGTTCCTCATACGCCTGCCCGGAGCCGTTCGGGGCGGGGTGGGCAGCAGGTGTCGGCGCCGCGGGCCGGACCGCTACGGCCGACTGGCTCGCCCGTGTCGAAAGATGCAGCGCCGCACCGTGATACGGCAGCACGACCGGAGTCCCCGGCAGTCCCAGCACGGCGTCGAGCAGGTCGAATCCCTCCGCGGCGGTCAGCGCCGGCAGGCCGGTGGCCCGGTAGGCCGCGCTCGTCACCTCACCGAACCCGGTGTCGCGGAACGACGGCCAGTTGATCGACCGGAACCAGGTCCGTCCCGCGGCGTGCTGGGCCTCGGCGAACCGATCCAGGTGCGCGTTCGCCATCGCGTAGTCCGACAGGCCGACCGCGAGACCGGGCAGCACCGCCGACACCGACGAGAACAACACGAAGAAATCCGGACGGTCGGCGGCGAGCACGTCCGCAAGGACCGCCGTGCCCGCCAGTTTGGGCGCGAGCACCGTCGCGACGGCGGGGCCGGTTTTCCGGACGAACGCCGGACTCTCGGTCGATACGCTTCCCGCGCAGTGCAGTACGCCGCCGATCGGACCGAGTTCGCGCCGCACCTGGCCGAAGAATCCGGTCAGGGCCGCCTCGTCGGCGAGACTGCCGAAGTAGGTCCGCATCGCGACGCCGCGATCACGCAGCGTGACCAGCCGCCGCACCTTGTCCGCCTCCGGGCCGGACCCAGCGGCTACCCGGTCCCATTCCGTCTCGGGCGGAAGCGGTTCCCGGCCGAGGATGGCCAGGCGGCGCGCGCCGCGCTCGACCAGCGCCGCCGCGAACTCCGCACCCAAACCGCGCGTGCCGCCGGTCACCACATAGGTGCGCGCGGGATCGATGACGAGACCGTCGCGCGCGATCGCGTCCTCGAATTCGACGGCCTCGCGCACCCCACCGCGATACCGCACCCGAGGTGCGCCGTCGTCGGCCGCGCATTCCGCGCCGAGGATCTCCAACAACCGAGCCGCGTCCGCACCCGCCGCGTCGTGCTCGGCGACCAGATGGACGCTGCGTGTCCGCACGCCGCGGATCTCCTCGGCGAGCGCGGCGGCCAGGCCACCCAGCGGCGCCGATTCCGGACCGTCCGCGCCGGGGTGCCCCGCGGTGAGGTGTATGAGCGCGAGGGAATCCGCTCGCGCTTCGATGACGCCCTGGTAGAAACCCATCCGCCCGAGGTCGCCGGTCAATAGGCCGCCAGGGGCGGGAGCCAGATCGCACAGATCGATCACACAGTCGGTATCGGGGTAGCGCGCCATCGATCCCCGGCCGAGCCGGGCGCCCGCGTCGAAGTCGTCGCGATGCAACTCGACCGGCGCCTCCGAGACCCGGATCAGACGGCCTGGATCACCGGTCGCGGCAGTCAGCGCCTCGACCAGCGCGTGCGATGTCCTCGCGTCGTAGACAACGAGGGTGCGCCGAGAACGCAGATCACCGGCGGGCAGCGGGAGTTCCCGCCAAACCGGAACCAGTAGCCGCCGGTCCGTCCAGGCGAGCTGCCGCGCCGTTCCGGGGCCCGCGGCGGGCGCAGGCTGCTGCAATGCCGCAGGCTGCGTTGTGGGAGCAGGTCCCGCTGTGGGAGCAGGCTGCGCCGTGAAAGCAGGCTGCGCCGAGGGTGGCTGCTGCACCGTAGCGGACTGCGCGGTCAGCGTCGGCAGTGGGATCGGCGTGGGCTGGTGCATTGATGCGGGTCGTGCAGGCTGCCGGACGGGTGCGGACTCCGTGGCGGGTGCAGACGGGTGCACTGGTGTGGACTGCACAGGCTGCGCCTGCACTGACGTAGTCGGCGTGGCGTGCACGAGCTGTGCCGGAGTGGATTCCGGCACGGGCGCTACATCCGGAATCCAGTACCGCTCACGGGCGAATGGGTAAGTCGGCGCGGGAATGCGTCGGCGGGTCCCGGGATCGCGCACGGCGCCCCAGTCGATGTCGCCGCCGCCGAGCCAGCGCGCGAGCCGCGAATCCTCGGCCGCGTCCCGGCAGCCCCGCGCGCCGGGCACATCATCGACCCAAGCGCGAACCGCGGCGCGCAATTGGTCGATGTCACGCGCGACGAACGCGGCGCGAGCACGGCCCGGCTGGCGGCCGACCTGCATGGTGTAGGCCAGATCGGCGAGGTTCGGCTGTTGACCGGCGAGGAAACGGTCCAGTGCGGCAACGTAATCCACGAGTCGATCGGAGTCTCGCGCCGACACCGGAACCACCTGGCCGCCGCTGAACCGGGTCTGCGGTCGCCGATCCACATACTCTTCGATCACCACATTGGCGTTGGCGCCGCCCGCGCCGAACGAGCTGACCGTCGCCCGCCGCGGCCGGGCCGGATCACCGGACGGCCACGGCAGCGGGCTGGTCGGGATCCGGAACGGTGTGGCCGCGAAGTCGATGTTCGGATTGGCTGGTGTGGCGTGCAGCGACGGCACGATGGTCTCGTGGCGCAGTTGCAACAGCACCTTGGTCAACGCCGCGACACCGGCCGCGGCCTCGAGATGGCCGACATTGGACTTCACCGAACCGATCGGCAGCTGGGCCACGCCGGTATCGCCGAAAACCTTGGCCAGGCCCGCGATTTCGATGGGGTCGCCCAGGGCGGTACCGGTGCCGTGCGCCTCGATATAGGACACCGAAGCCGGGTCGACACCGCCTGCGCGCAGCGCCGAGCGGATCACCGCCGCCTGCACGGCCGGGTTCGGCACCGTGAAACCGTTGACCCGGCCGCCGTGGTTCACCGCGGTGCCTTTGATGACGCCGTAGATGGTGTCGCCATCGGCTTCGGCGTCGGCCAGCGGCCGCAACACCATCGCGCCGACGCCCTCACCGGCCACGTATCCGTCCCCGCCCACGCCGAAGGAACGGCAACGGCCATCGGTGGAGGCGAATTGGCCCTGACTCAGCGCGACGAACTTGTACGGGTGCAGCGACAGATTGACCCCGCCGACCACAGCCAGTCGGCATTCGCCGGTGCGCAAGCTCTGGCAGGCCAGATGCAATGCGGTGAGCGAGGACGAACACGCGGTGTCCACCGCGATGCTCGGCCCCTGGAAATCGAGCGCGTGCGATACCCGGTTCGGAATGCTCCAGAACGTCGACCCCGGCAGCGTGCCACGCCCGAGCCGGGACTCCTCGGCACCGAACATCTGGTAGGTGCCCCACATGACGCCGACGAACACGCCGGCTTCCTCGGGTCGCAGACCGCCACGGGCCAGGTCGGCTCGGGTGTGCCCCGCGTCTTCCAGTGCCGCCCATGCGGTTTGCAGGAACAGTCGTTCCTGCGGGTCGAGCACTTCCGCCTCACGCGGCGAGATGGCGAAGAACAGCGGATCGAAACAATCGACGTCGTCGAGGAACCCGCCCCATTTCGTGTAGGAGGTGTACGGGTTGTGCCGATCCGGGACGAAGTACCGCGAATGATCCCAGCGTTCCAGCGGGATCTCGGTGATGCAGTCGCGTCCTTCGAGCAGCACCCGCCAGTACTCGTCGAGCCCGTCCGCACCGGGATAGCGGCCGCTGACACCGACGATCGCGATATCCCCCACCGCTTCGACGTGGTGGCCGGAGCCCGAACCAGTGACCGAACCAGGTGCCGCGTGGAACGTCGCTGAGTCGGCCGATGCTCGGTCGGTAGCCGCAGGTCGCTGGTTCGACGGCGGCTCCGGCGTTCGCTGTTGGCTTGCTTCGTTCCCGAGTCGGCGGTGACCCGCCGCACCGTTCGTCGCGGGCTCGTTCCGGAGTTGGCGATGGTTGGGCGCGCCGTTCGTTGCGGGAGCGGGCGTCCGCGCCGCCGCGCGGAGAGGCGAATCGCCATGCACCTCGGTCGACGGCGGAGCGGGCGCCCGCGTCGTCCCCAACTGCACCAGCAGATCGAGGACCGCCCGCGGCGTCGGGTACTCGAAGGCCAGCGTCGCAGGCAACCGGTGGCCGCTCTTGCGCGAGAGCTCGTCGCGGATCTCGAGTGCCGCGACCGAGTCCAGCCCCAGTTCGTGCAGCGGGCGATCGAGATCGGTGTCGGACCCGAGGCCGAGGCAGCGCCGTACCAGCGCTTCCATCTCGGCGGCGAGGCCGGTGACATCGGCTGTGGCCGAATGGTTTTCGATGGACGGCGGGACGGGCGCGACCACGTCCAACAGCACGTCCGGCGCGTCCGGACCCGCCTCCTGCACCGCGGGCAGCAGGAGCGCAAGCGCGGTGACCGCCCCCGCCATCGCGGAATCGAGCAGGTGGGACAGTGTTTCGAAGTCCCGCTCATGGTCGGACAGGCCGTAGCCGCGCTCGGCCAGCCGCCGCACCGCGCCGCTGGTGAGGCGTCCCATCATCCCGGTGTCCGCCCATGGTCCCCACGCGATCGACAGCGCGGGCGCTCCCGCCGCATGTCGCAGCTCGGCCAGTCCGTCGAGGAAGGCGTTCGCGGCGCCGTAGCTCGACTGGCCGGGCAAGCCGACCACGCCCGCGGCCGAGGAGAACAGCACGAAGAACCGCAGCGATCGGGACGCGGTCAGTTCGTGCAAGTGCCAGGCGCCGAACGTCTTCGGCGCGAGGACCCGCCCGACGCGTGCCGCCGTCTGCTCGGCGACAACCCCGTCATCGAGCACACCGGCCAGATGCACTACCCCGGCCAGCGGCGGCAGGGCGCGGTCGATCCACTCCAGTGTGGCTGCCACCGCGTCACGATCGGAGACGTCGAGCGACCGCACGCTGATCCGGGCTCCACGTCCGCGCAGTTCGGCGATGACCGACTCCGCCTGGGCGTCGGGTGCCGAACGTCCCGCGAGCACCAGCTCCGGCCAACCCCGGTCGACCAACCAGCGGGCCAGCAGCAGCCCGACACCGCCCAGACCGCCGGTGATCAGCACCGTCCCACCCACACCCGACAGCGTCGCGGCCCCGCCGCCCAGCGCACCCAGCGGAACGAGCCGCGGCACCCACCGGCGTCCCGCGCGCAGCGCCAGCTGCCTCGGCCCCGAGGGCGCGACAAGGGTGTCGACCACCGCGTCCGCGGTAGCCTGCTGATCCAGATCGATGACGCGACAGCCCATTTCGCGGTGCTCGAGCTGCGCGCTACGAGCGAAACCCCACAGCGCGGACTGCTCCGGCGCCACCCGATCCGACGGATCGACCCGCTGACCCGCACGCGTGAGCACCCACACCGCGGGCTCCCCCGCGAGCGCGGCCGCCTGCACGAGGTGCAGGGCGCCTACCAACAGACTCTCCGCACGCACGGGCGCGGGCGCGTCATCCGGCGACAGCGCGACCGTGGAGACGATCCCGCGCAACGGTGTGCGGCCGTCACTCACTGCGCCGAGCAGCGCACGCACCGCCGCGGGCACACCGAGATCGACCTCGAATTCGTCCTCGGCGCGGAACGCGAAGCCGCGCCCTGGCCGGGCCAGTACGCAGTCCGCGCCGCGCGCCCGCAGCGCCTCGGCAAGCGTGTCGGCGAAGCCGCCCGCCCCGAAGACCAGCCATCGACCCGCCGCTGCGCCGGACAACGCCGATTCGGCGTCCCGCCAAGCGATTCGATAGACGTCCGAGGCGAACCGATCTTGTGCAGTGTGACCGGGCGGCCGCTGGGTCGGGTCCGGCGTGGGTGTCCGCATCACTCGTAATCCCTCCGCGACCAGCACTGGACGGCCCTCCTCATCGAGCAGTCGAACATCGGCGACACACAGCTGTGGCGTCTGCTCGACGACGCGCACATGGCCGAATCGAACGGTGCCCGCACCGGCCGGGACGAGCACCCGGTCCACGGCGAACGGCACCCAGGTGTGATCCCCGGCCCGCGGCGACATCGCCGCGTAGGTGGCCTGGAACGCGGCATCCAGCAGGGCCGGGTGCACCATGCCCGGACCGGCATCGGTGTCGGGATCCGACAGCCTGACCAGCGCTTCCCGCGCACCCACGCGAACGTCGACAACCCGGCGGAACGCGGGGCCGTAAGGCAGACCCGCGGTGGCCAGCAGCGCGTAGAAGTCCGCTCCGGCAAGGTGATCCGGACAGCGTCCGAGGATGTCGGCCCGGTCGGGCCCGGCAGGCAGCCGGTGCTGTCCGGCGAGCACGCGGGCGCGCGCGTGAGTGCGCGGCCCCTCGTCGGTCTCGGCTGTCACCAGCACAGCGAACCCCTCGGTGCTCGGTTCGAAGCGCACCCGCACCGGCTGGGGGCCGGTCAGCGTGAGGCCGCTGGTGATCACGAGGTCGTCGATCGCGACGACCGCACCGGCGGCAACCTCGTGCGCGGCGGCCGCGATCGTGGCGACGAACCAGGCGCCCGGCACGACGACATCCCGGTCGACGACATGATCGGCCAGGTACCGCGGGCGGTCCGGACCGAGCGTCAGATCGAATTCGATCGCCCCGCCCGATCGGTCGTTCCGAACCGGAAGTCCCCGCCGCGTGGAAGCGCTCACTGCCGGAGCATCCGCCCGGGGCTCGACCCAATACCGTTGCCGCTGGAAGGGATACGTCGGCGCGAGCACTTTGCGGCGGCTGTGGGGCCGGTGGACCTGCTCCCAGTCCACCGGCACGCCCCTGACATACAGCTGCGCGAGCGCCGTCATCAGCGTTTCGCGGTCACCGCGTCCGCGGCGCAGCGAGGCGGCGAACCGCGCCGAGTCGCCCAGTACGCGACCACCGAGCGTGGACAAGGTCGGCTGCGGACCGAGCTCGAGGAACGTGTCCATCCCGAGTTCGGCCATGGCATGCATGCTCTGGGCGAACCGCACCGGCCGGCGTGCGTGGCGAATCCAGTAGTCGGGGGTCAGCTCGCCCGCGTGCAGCGGCGCACCGGTGAGGTTCGAGACGAGCGGGATCACCGGATCGGTCATCGGCGTGCGGGCCGCCGCCGCGGCGAGATCGTCGAGGATCGGGTCCATCGCCGCGGAATGGAATGCATGCGAAACCGTGAGAGCGGTAGCGCGAATGCCGCTGGTGGACAAATCATCCCGGAGAAGATCGAGCGCGGATCGCGGCCCGGCGACGACAACCTGGGCCGGCCCGTTGTATCCGGCGATCGATACCGCTGGTCCACACCGTGCCATCAGCGGCGCGACCTGCTCGGCGGAGGCGTCGACGGCGAGCATCCCGCCACCGTCCGGAAGGCGCTGCATCAGCCTGCCGCGCACCGCGATCAGCCGCAGCGCGTCCTCCATCGTCATGGCGCCCGCCGCGCAGGCGGCGACGTACTCCCCGACACTGTGCCCGAGCACCGCGTACGGGGTGATCCCCCACGCCCGCCACAGCTCCCACAGTGCCCACTCGACGGCGAACAGCGTGGGCTGGGTGAACACTGTGCGGCGCAACAGGTCCGCGTCGTCGTGGTCGCCATAGAGAGCGTCGAGGAGCCCGATGCCGTCCTCGATCGGTCCCAGCACCGCGTCGCACCGTCGCAGCGCGTCGTGGAAGACCGGTTCGGTGTCGAACAGCTCCCGCGCCATACCCCGGTACTGCGCCCCCTGACCGGTGAACAGCAGCGCCACCTTCGGTGTCGCGGCCCGCTCCACTCGCCCACGAATCATCGGCTTGTCCCGAAGGCGCCGCGCCGCAACGGCTCCGGTCTCGGCGACCACCGCCAGCCGCTCTTCGAAATGTGTCCGCGCGGTGGCGGAAGTGTAGGCCAGGTCGCCGAAATCGCCGCGTGCCGAGGAGGTTTCGTCTGCCCAATGCTGCGCTGCGGCGGTCAGTGCGGCCTCGTTGCGGGCCGAGAGCACGAGTACCTGCGCAGTCGGCGTGTCGGGTTGCCGCACGAGTGTCGGATCGCCCTGCGCCAGGATGACGTGCGCATTGGTGCCGCTCATGCCGAACGAGCTGACACCGATCGTCGGCTCGTTCCCGGTCCGCGGCCACTCTCGCGCCTCGCGCACCACCTCGAGCGGCATGCCGGCCCAATCGATCAGCGGGTTCGGCGTGTGGAAGTGCAGGCTCGGCGGGATCCGACCGTGCTGCAACATGAGCACGGCCTTGATGACTCCGGCGACACCCGCCGCCCCTTCGGTGTGCCCGATATTGGTCTTGACCGACCCGATGAGCAGCGGCCGCATGCGACCCGCGCCGTACACCTCGGCCAACGCGGTCGCCTCGATCGGGTCACCGAGCGGCGTGCCGGTGCCGTGCGTCTCGACGTAGTCCACCGCGTCCGGCCGCACGCCTGCGCGGGCCAGCGCGTCGGCGATGACACGTTGCTGGGCCGGACCGTTCGGCGCGGTGAGACCGTTGGATCGTCCGTCGTGATTCACCGCGACCCCGCGGACGACCGCGAGCACCTGGTCGCCATTGCGGCGGGCCTCCGACAGCCGGGTCAGCACCAGTACGCCACAACCGTCGGCGCGGACATAGCCGTTGGCGTCGGCGTCGAACGCCCGCGACCGGCCATCGGGCGACAGCGAAGCGAGGCGGCAGAAGCCGATGGTGGTCTCCGGCGCCAACTGCAGATTGACGCCGCCCACCAGCGCGAGATCACAACGGCCCGCGCGCAACCCGTCCGCGGCCGATTGCAGTGCCACCAGCGAGGAGGAACACGCCGTATCCAGTGTCACCGCCGGACCCTGCAGCCCGAGCGCGTAGGCCAGTCGCCCGGCCGCCACGCTCGGTGCCGAGCCGATCACCGAGTACGCGCCGATCGTGGCTGGGTCCGTGGCCTGCGCCGGTGTTCCCGGATACTCGCTGAAGCACAGGCCGACGAACACGCCGGTGCTGCTGCCCGCCAGACCGCCCGGCGCGCGTCCGGAGCGTTCCAACGCCTCCCAGCTGGTTTCCAGCAGCATGCGTTGCTGCGGGTCCATCGCCCGCGCCTCCGCCGCCCCGATGCCGAAGAACGCCGGATCGAATTCGTCGGCGCCGTCGACGAACCCACCCCAGCGGGTGTACATCGTGCCGAGCGCAGCAGGGTCCGGATCGTAATAAGCGTCGATGTCCCAGCGCTGCGACGGCACCTCGGTGATCGCGTCGCGACCCTGCCACAGCAGCTCCCAGAATTCCTCCGGCGTACGGACGCCGCCGGGGAAGCGGCAGCTCATGCCGACGATCACGATCGGGTCGTCGGTCTCGAGCTCGTCGCTATCGTCGGACGCGACTTCGGTGGGTACTGCGCGGGCAATCGCCTCCGGCTCCGAAGCCCTTGCCCACGCAGGGTTTTCCGCGCCGAACGACACTGATGGCTCCGGCGCAGCCGAGATTGTTCGTTCCGGCGCGGCCGACATTGTTCGTTCCGGCGCGGCCGAGATCGGTGGTTCCGGCGTGGCCCACACGGGGGGTTCCGCAGCCGCTGGCATTGGCGATGCCGTAGCTGAAATCGGTGCCTCGGCCGCAGCGGACACTGGTTCCGTCGTGGCCGAGATCAGCGACCCCGGCGTGGCCGGCCTCGGCGGTTTCAGCGCGCCCGACACCGTCGATTCCCCCACGGCAGACTCGACCGCGGGTACACCGCCGGGCCCGGTCGCCTCGGCGCCGGTAGTCGGCGCCGGTGCACCTTTGCGCTGCAAGAACCGAGCGATGTCGCGCACGGTCGGATAGTCGAAGACGAGTCCGGCAGGCAGCGGCATCCCGATTTCGGCGGCCAGTGCGGCACGCAACTCCATCCCGGTGAGCGAGTCGACGCCCGTGTCATGCAGCGGCAGATCGGGATCGAGCTCGCTCCCGCGGTCGAGTACACGCATCGCGACACGCTGCACGATCGTCTCCCATGCGGCGGAATCGTTCGATGCTCTTGATTGCGGCACTGTGGTCGGCTGCCGTGAAATCCCGCGCGCGATAGCTGCCGAGGTCGCCGGGACCGTCGTGGTGCTGGCCGTCACGAGCCGGCGCGGGTTCGTGTACCACCGCTGCGGCACGAAATCGAAGACGCCGGGTGTGGTGCTGTCCAGCCGAACAAGGTGATCCAGCGCCGTGGCCGCGTCGCGCTCGTAGAGCGGCGGCAGCCCGCGCCGGGTGAGCCGGGCGGCGATATCCGTGCGGTCGGCGGCCATTCCCACGTCGGCGAACGGCCCCCACGCGATGCTCAGCGCAGGTAGTCCTTCGGCGCGCCGTCGCCAAGCCAGCGCGTCCAACGCCGCGTTGGCGGCGGCGTAGTTCGCCTGACCGGGAGTGCCGAGCACGCCCGCCACGGACGAATAGGCGACGAACAGGTCGAGCGGCTGATCGCGAGTGAGCTCGTCGAGGTGGCGCGCCGCATGATATTTGGGCCCGAGTACGGTCTCGAATCTCGACCACGATTGTTCGGTCACCACGCCGTCGTCGAGCACGCCCGCGCAGTGGACCACGCCGCGCAACGGCGGGAAGCCGGTCTGCTCGATGCTCCGCAGCAGCGCCGCGACCGCCGCACGGTCGCTCACATCGGCCTGGCGCGCGGCCACGCGAACACCGCTCGCGCGCAACGATTCCAGCAGTCGCGAACCGGCCGCGTCCGGTGCTCGTCTGCCGACCAGCACCAGATGTCCCGCCCCGCGGGCCGCGAGCCACCGAGCGGCCGCCGCGCCGAGACCACCGAATCCACCCGTGACCAGGTACGTGCCGTCGGTGAGCCGGTCGTTGCGCCCGATAGCCGCCGGTCTGGCATCCCTGCCCAGCAGCACGACCCGACCGGGATGATGGCGCTGTGCCATGGCCCGAAATGCCTTGGCGGCTTGATCGATACCGTGCGTGGCGTGCGGCAGCGCATGCAGCGCAGCCTGCTCGAACAGTGCCATCACCGTACGCAGGATCGCGCCGAGCCGCTGTGGGTCGACGGCAGCCGGATCGAATTCACGGTGATCCAAATCGTGGTGCCGGCTCACTCGGGTCTGCATCGGATCGATGACATTCACGAATCGCCCACCTGCACAGACGATTTCGGAGCCGGGGGCAGCGATGTCGCTGCCAAGAGCGTGCACAACGACATCGAGCCCCCGTCCGGCGGTCGCCACCTGGACGTGTTCGGCCAGCTCATGGTCACGCCATGTCTCGATCGGCGTCACGTTCAGCCCCGCGTTGTCGGCCCAGCGCCGCAGCGCCGCTGTCGCGAACACCTGCGCGCCCGCGTGCGCGGCAAGCTGAACCGCGGCCATGCCGATCCCGTCGGCGGGCGCGTGCACGAGAACGCGGTCACCGGCCCGCAGAGCACCGACGTCGAACAGCGCGTACCAGGCAGTGGTGAAAGCGACCGGTATGGTCGCGCCTTCGGCGAAGGACAGGTGCCCCGGCAGCGAAGCGACCAGACGCTGGTCCACCGTCACGTAGCCGGCGAAACTCCCGCTTGCCAGCGCGACGACTCGATCGCCGACAGCGAGACCCTCGACACCTGCACCGACGGCCACGATGCGTCCCGCGCATTCCGAGCCCAACGCCGCGGCGGCGTCCGGATGTAAGCCGGCGGCGACCCAGATGTCGTGCGCGTTGAGACCGGTGGCGGCCACGGCGATCTCGACCTCTCCGGCTCCCGGTGCACGCCGAGCACCGGAATCCAGCCGCAGCCTGTCGAACTCGCCGGAACGGTGGGCGACCAAACGGTAGTCCTCGGCGGGCGCGGGACCTTTCGCGAGGCGTGCGACCAGCCAACGGCCGTCTCGGATCGCGAACTCACCAGCCTCACGTCCGCCGAGCATGCCCTCGGCGATCAGCGCGCCGTCCGTGGATTCGCCGGACACATCGAGCAAGCGGCAGCCGAACTCCGGGTGTTCGGTCGCCAGCGTGCGACCGAAACCCCACAGCAGAGCCTGATCGGGATCGGGCCGGTCCGCGGCGGCGACGTGCTGCGCGTTGACGGTGAGCAGCCACAGGGCCGTAGGCGGACGCCCGGCGGCGTCCAGTGCACGGGCCAGCCGGAGAGCGGCGTCGATGCGCGTCTGTGCCGCGGCGGCGGTCCAGGCGAAAATGATGCCGTGTACCGAACTCGGGTCGACTGTGCCGGAATAGATCGGAGATGCGGGGCCGTCGATGTCCTCGGGGCGAACGACCACGGTCTGGGCGGCGCGCGCGGCCAGTCCGGCGGCCACGGTGTCGCCGACCGCGCCGTCACTGAAGATCAACCAGCGACCCGCGCTCTCGCCCGGAACTGGTCCGTCCTTCTCGGCGGGCACCCACTCGACGTGATGTAGCAGCCGCTCGAGTCTGGACGAGTCCCCATCGGCGGCGCCGGTTTCCGGCGCTGCCTCGGTGTTCGCGGCGAGCAGACAGACCCCCGTCAGGCGCGCGAGCAGTCGCCCGGACGCGCTGCGCAGTGTGGCGTCACCGACGACGACTCGTCCGCCGCGTTCGATCACGCGTACTCGGCATCCGACGGTCGTATCCCCGACAGTCGGCCTGCCGAACAATTGAGCACGATCTATAGCGGATGGCAAAAACAGCGCGTCCGCCGAGGCGCCGGTCAGCACGACGCTGTGCAGGCAGGCGTCGAGCAGGATCGGATCGAGGGTTGCCGGGTCGTGCTCGGGCAACCGGAACACGGCCTCGGCCTCGGTGTCACTGATGCGCCGGAACTCGATGGCGCAGCGATGGTCCGCGTCCAAATGCAGCCCCAGTCGCGCAAGCTTCTCGTAGTAAGCGGGCCATACCCCCGCATCCGCGTCGGGCAGTGCCGCGCCCTCATCTGGTCGATCGGACGAAACTGCTTCGGCGACAGCGAGTTTCGCGTCCGCGATCGACGTGCCGTCGGCGCGGACGAATCGCACACCGTATCCGTCCGAGCCGGGATCGAGCGTGACCCGCACCGATCCTTCGGTGGTGACCTCGAACGGCGTCACCAGCCGCAGCTGCGTGACGGCCCACGTTCCGGGCAACTCGGCGGCGATGTCGCTGAGCTGAGTGCACAGCCATGCCGCAGGTACGGTCGGCACGCCGCGCAGCCGGTGTCCGGCGAACATCTCCGGGGCGATCCGCAGGGTGCGCGACGACGGTGCGGCATCCGGCCGCGACGCGAGCTCGAGCCAGTGCCTTTTGCGCTGGAACGGGTAGGTCGGCAGGTCCACATGACGCCGCGATCGACCGGAATAGACCTCTCCCCAGTCGATCTCGGCTCCACTCACATACCGGCGGGCCAGGTCGCCCGCGGCACCCGACTCGGCCGGATCGGCGACCGACCCGCTCGCGGTCATCCCGGAGGCGACGTTGTCGAGCGCCGCGCGCACCTGTGCCGCCGTATCGAACGTGATCGCAACCCGCTCGTCGAAATGCGTACGACCCAGCGCGGCCGACGCACACACATCGGCCAGCCCAATCTCGGGATGCGCAGCCACGAAATCCCGGTAGCGGGCAGCCAGTTCGCGCAGCGCGTCAGCGCTTTTGGCCGACAGGACCAGCAAGTGGGGGCCGGAATGGTCGACCGGATGCGCTTCGAGCACCGGCGGCGCCTCCTCGATCACCACGTGCGCGTTGGTTCCGCTGATCCCGAACGCGCTCACACCCGCCCTGCGCGGCCGCCCCGAGCGCCGCCACGACCGCTCCTCGGCGACGACGCGGACAGCGACGGAATCCCAGTCGATGTGCGGATTGCCCGACCGGAAGTGCAGCGAGGCCGGGATGCGCTCGTGCCGCATCGACTCGATCACTTTGATGATGTTGGCGATACCCGCCGCGGCTTGGGTGTGCCCGAGATTCGACTTCACCGATCCGATCCACAGCGGAGCGGCCTCGGTGCGGCCGTCACCCAGCACGGAGGCGAGCGCGTTCACCTCGATCGGGTCGCCCAGAGCGGTGCCGGTGCCGTGCGTCTCGACATAGTCGATCTCCGCGGCCTCGACCGCGGCGTCCGCGAGCGCCGCTCGGACGACCCGTTCCTGCGCCGGACCATTCGGCGCGCTCAACCCCTGGCTGCGGCCGTCGGAATTGACCGCCGACCCGCGCACCAGACCGAGCACCCGATCGCCGTCCCGACGGGCGTCCGCCAGCCGTTTGAGCACGAGCACCCCCGCGCCGTCGCTCCAGACCACACCGTCGGCGCGCGCGTCGAAGCTCTTGCACCGGCCGTCGGCGGCCAGTCCACGCGCCCGGGCGAAGTAGATGTCGAGCGAAGGAGTCAGCACCACGGTGGCTCCGCCGGCCAATGCGAGATCGCATTCGCCGCTGCGCAGGCTGCGCACCGCGGTATGCACCGTCACCAGCGACGACGAGCACGCCGTATCGACGGTCAGACTCGGTCCGTTGGCGCCGAAGAAATACGAGAGCCGTCCGGACGCGACACTGGAGAGATTGCCGGTGCCGAACCAGGCATTGGGCGCCAGATCCGCCCGCGCCATCCGCTCGGCGTAGTCGTTGGACATCAAACCGACGAACACTCCGGTCCGGCTGCCCTCCAGCCGGCTCGCCGGATACCCGGCGTGCTCCAGTGCCTCCCAGGACGTTTCCAGCAGCAGCCGCTGCTGTGGATCCAGCATGCGTGCCTCGCCGACGGAGATATCGAAGAATCCGGCGTCGAACTCCTCGACACCGTCGACGAAACCGCCCCAGCGCGTGTAGGTCTTGCCTTCGGCGTCGGGGTCGGGATCGAAATAGGCGTCCGCATCCCAGCGGTGCGCCGGCACCTCTGTCACCGCGTCGGTCTCGGTGGTGAGCAGATGCCACAGGTCCGCCGGTCCGCCTACGTCACCGGGATACCGGCATCCCATGCCGATGATCGCGATCGCGTCGGCGTAATCCTCGGGGGTGGCACCGGGTTCACGCTCTGTGAGCTGCAACACGTTATAGTTACTAGGTGTCGCCGGCGGTTCGGTTGGGTATACGGAGGACGTGAGCTGCTCGGAGGTGCGTGTGACCGGTCGCTGTTCGGCCTGCTCCCGTGCAGCGCGGCGCGGGTCGCCGCCGTTGCGCGCGGACCGCGCACCGCGCCGGGCGATCTCCTCGGACACCGCGGCGACGGTCGGATGATCGAACAGCAGGGTCGCCGGAAGTCGCACCCCCAGTTCGGCGGAGAGCGCGTTGCGCAGCTCGACAGCCATCATCGAATCCAGTCCGAGGTCCCGCAGCGGCGTCCGATCGGAAACAGTCGCGGTGCGGCCGAGCGCGGTCATCGCGTGGCCGCGTACCAGCTCGAGCAGTTCCGCCGGGTCGCGCGGGGATTCCATGTTCTTCTCGTCGGCGTCGGCGACCGCCTCCGGCCGCGCCGAAGCGGCTGCGGCAGTGGGGTATACCGCGACGACTCCCTCGGACGACAGCAGGCGGCGCAGTACCCGAGCGCCATCCTCGGCGCCGAGTTCGGCGACACCGTGCCGCGCCCAGGCCCGCCGGGCCGCGTCGCTCAGTCCCCCAGCCATGCCGATGCCAGCCCACGGTCCCCACGCGATACCGACGGCAGGCAGGCCTTCGGCGAGTCGCAGGCGCACGAGGGCATCGAGATAGGCGTTCGCCGCGGCGTAGTTGCCCTGTCCGGCCGTGCCCACCGTGGCACTGACCGACGAGAAAAGCACGAACAGGTCGAGCGACCGTTCCGCAGTCAGCTCATGCAAATGCCATGCCCCGGCGACTTTCCCCCCGAACACGCGCTCGACGTGGCCCGAGGTCTGCTCGATCAGCATTGCGTCGTCCAGGACGCCCGCGCAGTGCACCACACCGGCCAGCCGGGGATACTCGCTACCGAAGCGAGCGAGCAAGCCGGACAGGGCGTTTCGGTCGGCGACGTCGACCGTCGCGGTCTCGACACGGGTACCCGGGGCGGCGATCCGCGCCATCTCCCGCTCGGCTCGAGCGTCCGGGGCGCTTCGACCGGCCAGCACCACAGCGCCCGCACCGGCCTCCGCCAGCGTCCGCGCGGCCGTCAATCCCAGCGCTCCGCGCCCGCCGGTGATCAAATACGCCGCGTCGCGATCGAGTCTCGGTACTCCCCCGGCGTTGTCGAATGGACCCATCCGTGGCACGTAGCGGTGGCGCCCGCGCAGCGCGAGCGCGGAATCCGTAGCGTCGGAACAGAGTTCGTCCACCAGGCGGCGGTCGTCGCAGCGTGCGCCGATCGGCAGATCGATCAGGCGGCAGCCCAGCTCGGGCAGCTCGGTGCGCACCACCGCGCCCAACCCCCACAGCGTGGCGGCGGCGGGGCGCACACGTTCGCCGGGCAACGCGCCGGTTGCCCCCACCGTCACCAGGTACAGCGGGCCAGCGGAGGTCACCCGCGCCATCGCCTGGACCACACCCATGGCGAACTGGGTCTCCGTGCGGGCCGTGTCGGCGCTGTCGTCGGCCTCGACGTCGGCGAGATAGACCACAGCCCGATCGTCATCGGGCCAGACGGCAGGATCGGTCGTGCGCTCCACCGCCACCGCGTCGGTGCCGGCGGCGCGCAGCGCGGCAGCGAGCCGATCGGCCTGCTGCCCGACGCCGACCACCAGCGCCGCGCCAGGGCCGCGGCCGCTCGCCGACGTCGCGGCAGGCACCCAGCTCGGACGGTGTACCAGGCCGGAGGCGAGGTCTCGATCCTCCGACTGCCCGGCCGCGGCGGACTCGGCGAACCATACGTCGTCGATCTCGCAGACCACCGCATCCGCGGTATCGAAAACGGTGATACGGATCGTGCGGCCGGTGCGTTCGGCCAACGCCCACGCCTTCGCCGCCGCGTCCGCACCGGACAAGCGCAACCTGCCGATGCCGACCGGCAATTGCGCCGCATGACTGTGCCGGACGGCCAGCGCGAGACCGGTCTGCACCGCGGCGTCCAGCAGGCACGGCAGCGCGGCGTCCGGTTCGCCGGCCAGTTCCGCCGGGCGTGTCAGTTCGGCGAGCACGCTGTTGTCGGTGACTTGCAGCCGCGTGATCCAGCGGAACCGCGGTCCGAAGGTCAACCCCGCGTCCGCGCAGCGGCGGTAGAAGTCGGCGACCTCCCACACGGTGGACGGCGCGCGCCGCGCCTCGGTCAGTTCGTCGGAGTCACGCGGCCGATTCGAGGTGGCGGCTTGCACCGATCCGGAAACCGCTGTGACGACGCCCTCGTCGACCTGGAACCGAACATCGATGCGGCCATCCGCGCCGGACACGACCGGGTCGGCCAATTCCTCCAGCGGCACCGGCCGAGCCGCGACGAAGTCGACCAGCTCACGGTCCGCTTCCCCGGCCGCACGCAACGCACGCAGCGCGAGATACGCGGCGGGCACCACAGCCCGGCCCTGGAATCGATGCTCGGCGAGATATCCGGTGTTCGAGGACGTGCCCGCGATCGGCACAGTGACCCGCTCTCGTTCGAAGGGGTAGGTGGGCAGCCCATTGCGCCGCCGGGCTTCCCGCGGCACCACCGACGACCAGTCGATATCCGCACCGGCGCAATACATCTCGCCGAGCCCGGTCAGCAGCACCTCGTCGTCGGTGGACGTCCGGCGCATACTCGGCACCCACAAGGCGTCCGGATCGGCCTGCCGGCCGAACTCCAGCAGCACCGGATGCGGTCCCACCTCGAGATACGCGTCCACGCCGAAGTCGGCCACCGAGCGCACGCCGTCGGCGAACCGCACCGTGCCGCGGGCATGCGCACGCCAGTACGCGGCGTCCACGCGGGCCTCGGTCCGCATGCCGGTCACGTTCGACACCAACGGAATCGCCGCCGGTCGCGGCGCGGGGACCAGCTCGGCGACCCGGGCTTCGAATTCATCCAGTATCGGATCCAGCAGCGGCGAGTGGAATGCCGTGCTGCCGGACAACATCACGGTGCGCACCGACCGCTCGGCAGCGTCCTGCAGGATCCGGCGCACCGCCTCCACCGTTCCGGAGACGACGAACTGACCGGGTCCGTTGACCGCCGCCACGGCCACATCCGACGTCAGAGCGCCCAGCAGCCCGTCGAACTCTTCGGGTTTGCCGAAGACCGCCGCCATCGCACCTTGCCGCGTAACGCTCTGCATCAGCCGACCGCGCTCAGCCGCCAGGCGCAGCCCGGCCTCCAGGTCGAGAACTCCCGCGACGGTCGCGGCCACCAGCTCGCCGAGGCTGTGTCCGAGCACGATATCGGGGCGAACGCCGCACGCCGCCCACAGTTCGGCACACGCCCATTCGATCGCGAACAGCGCAGGTTGCGCATACTCGGTGCGGGTCAGCACCTCGTCGTTCGCGTCGAACAACACCGACCGCAAACGCATCCCGCCGGGCAGTGGTCCCAGGAGATCGTCACAGCGGTCGAGTGCCGCGCGGAAAACCGGATACCCGCGGTCCAGCGCCGCTCCCATCCCCGCGTACTGCGCGCCCTGCCCCGTGAACAGCATCGCGACCCGCGGTTTCCCCGAACTCGAATCGGTCGAACGGCCAGACGGCCCTGCGAGTCTTCGCGCCGCCTCCGCGGTCGTCGGTGCCACGACCGCACGTCGGTGCCCAAAATGCGAGCGCCCCAGCGCCGCGGTGGCGGCGATGTCGGCGAGTGGCAGCTGCCTCTGGTCCAGATGCTGGACGTAGCGCCGGGACAGCGCGTCGAGCGCAGAGCTGGTCCGGGCCGAAAGGACAAGCAGCGCAGGCTCTCGAGGGTCCACGGTCGGCGCGGATTCGGGCGCCTGCTCCAGCAGCACATGCGCATTGGTACCGGCGAACCCGAATGAGCTCACCCCCGCCAGCCGTGGCCGGTCGGTGCGGGGCCACGCGACATCCTGGTTCGGCACCGCCAGAGCCGTGCCGTCGAGCACGATCTTGGGGTTCATCGTGGCGAAATCGTGCTGGCGCGGGATGCGTTCGTGCTCCAGCTGGAGCACCGCCTTGATCAACCCGGCGACGCCTGCCGCCGCTTCGAGATGACCGATCTGGGATTTGACCGAACCGAGCAGACAGACCGACCCGTCCGCGCGCGGAGTGCCGAGCACCTGGGACAGCGCTTCGATTTCGATCGGATCGCCCAGTGGCGTACCGGTGCCGTGTGTCTCGACGTAGCCGACCTGTTCGGCGGCGCACCCCGCGTCGGCCAGCGCGTCACGCAGCAACTCGCGTTGCGCGGTCGGGTTCGGGGCGGTCAGTCCCATGGAACGACCGTCGTGGTTCACGCTCGAGCCTCGGATGAGCGCCCGGATGGGATCGCCGTCGGCAAGTGCCCTGGACAGCGGTTTCAGGACAATGACACCCGCACCCTCGCCGCGCACATACCCGTTCGCCCGTGCGTCGAACGGACGACAGTGCCCGTCCGGCGAGAGCGCGCCCATCCGCGCCAGCGCCTCCGAGGTGAGCTCGGACTGCAGCAGATTCACCCCGCCCGCAAGCGCCACCTCGCACTCCCCCGCGCGCAGACTGCGACACGCCTGATGCACGGCCACCAGCGACGACGAACACGCCGTGTCGATCGCCACCGCGGGGCCACGCAGCCCGAGCACGTAGGACACCCGTCCCGCCACAATGCTCGACATCGTTCCGGTGAGCGTGTGCGCATCCACCGAGCTCACCCAGTCCGGCGTGATCGTGCGCTGGTACTCCTGCCAGCTGACGCCGAGGAACACGCCGGTGCGTGCCGCGGCGGGACCGTCCGGCGCCAGTGCGGCGTCTTCCATCGCCTCCCAAGCGACTTCGAGCACCAGCCGCTGCTGCGGGTCCATCGATGCCGCTTCCCGCGGCGCGATACCGAGGAACTCCGTGTCCATGGCGTCGATCGGCCCGGCGAGCAGACCGGCCCGCCGTCGCGCCCGCCGAGGTGCTGAATCCGCCACCGGCCAACGGGTTTCCGGCACTTCGACGATCGCGCCCCGGTCCGAGGAGAGCAGTTCCCAGAACTGCCGCGGGCTGTCGGCGCCGCCGGGAAACCGGCAGCCCATACCGATCACAGCGATCGGTTCGTGCTGCGGTCGTGCCTCCAACTCCTGAATCCGGCGAAGCGCCCGCGTCAGCAAGACCCGAAGGTCGTACCCATCATCCGCCATCTGCCACGCCACCCACATCGTGCAAAGTTGTGACGTGGAACATACGACGACCCCGGTTTGCCGTCAATTACCGGCTGTATGCACAAAATTAACTAAAGTTACCAACTAGTAGCTTGATCTTCTCTCGATGATGTTGCCAGAATGAAACATTCACTTTTGAAGGATTCATTTCAGGCGCCCTGATGCACCCGTTCCGCGCCGATCCGATCGATCCGGTCGCGACCCCACGCACCCAGTGGCTCGAGCGCGGCGTTGAGCGCGACACCGAGGTCGGTCAGCCGGTATTCGACCCGCGGCGGGACCTCGCGGTAGACGGTCCGGGCGACGATGCCGTCTTCCTCCAGTTCACGCAGCTGCTGGATCAGCATCTTCTCCGAGACGCCCGGCAACCCTTTGCGCAGTTCGCCGAAGCGCCGCACGCCGAAGTTCTCCAGCTCCCACAGGATCAGCGCCTTCCATTTGCCGCCGACCACATCCATCGCGGCGTCGATACCGCAGAAGTATGGCCCTGATCGCTTCGCACCCATCGTGCATCCTCTCTACCTGTTCCCATACCAAATGGTAAGTACCAGACAAATTAGTAGGTACTTGTCGACTCGCCGGGTACCGAGCAATCTTGGTTGCGGCGCGCTGACCAGGACGTTCTCGACCCAAGGAGTTGAACCCGCAATGGCGGAAACCACGAACACCCCGGTAACCATCCTGGGACTGGGCGCAATGGGCCAGGCCCTGGCCGCGACCCTGCTGAAGGCAGGCCTGCCGATAACGGTGTGGAACCGCACCTCCGGTAAGGACGCGGAAATCGTCGCCGCCGGAGCTGTCGGCGTCGCGACCGTCGAGGAGGCGATCAGCGCGGGTGGCCCGATCATCGCCGTCCTGCTCGACCACGCTTCGGTTCACGCCACCCTCGACCCGGTGGCCGACCGGTTGGCGGGGCGGCAGCTGATCAACCTGACCACCACCGCACCGGGCGAGGCTCGTGAACTCGCCAGCTGGGCGGTCGGGCACGACATCGCCTACCTCGACGGCGGCATCATGGCGGTGCCGTCCATGATCGGCCAGCCCGGCGCCTCGATCCTCTACAGTGGCTCGCAGACCGTCTTCGACACTCACCGCGAGACGCTCGAATTGCTCGCCGCCGCAGAGTACTTCGGCGACGACGCCGGCTTCGCGTCGACCTACGATTTCGCCCTGCTCGCCGCGATGTACGCCATGTTCGGCGGCTTCCTGCACGGCGCCGCCATGATGCGTTCGGTCGGCGTACCTGCCGCCGAGTTCGCCCAGCGTGCCGCCGCATGGGTCACCGCGATGACCCAGACACTCCCGCTGCAAGGCCAGGCCATCGATGCCGCCGACTACACCGGCTCGTCCATCCAACCCATCACCTTCCACAAGGCGGCACTCGACGCGATCAACCGCGCCAGCCGCGATGCGGGCATCGCCCTCGACTTCGTCGCCCCCCTCAAGAACCTCCTCGACCGCCAGGTAGCCGACGGCCACGGCTCCCTAGCCTTCGAACGCACCTTCGAAGAACTCCACTGACCCGCCGCGCGGGCCGCACTGCCCAAACCCAGTCCGGTCCGCGCCGAACCACCCTCCGCAGCCATCCAAGAATCCCAGTTCAGAGCGCGATTTGGTCCACGCCGAGTGATCCGATAATCTTGCTGAGCACACCGGTCCGGGTGGCGGAATGGCAGACGCGCTAGCTTGAGGTGCTAGTGCCCTTTATCGGGCGTGGGGGTTCAAGTCCCCCTCCGGACACCGTTTTGTCATGCATCCTCCGCAAATTTGCAGAGGATGCATTCCTTTTTGGGATGTGGACGGTGTCCGGAGGGGGTCCGGACACCGTCGATCTGCAAATTTGCTCAGGTAGCCGGTCAAAAGGCGTAGATGGCGGCACCGGTGAGTGAGCTGTTCGGTGGTCGCGAGTTGGTGCGGCAGTCGAAACGCGGATCGTTCCGGCCGAGGCCCTGCGCTGCCGGGCGCCTCGCGGCGGTATCTCTGTGCTCCTCGCTGGTAGCCGGTGAGGCGTCGATGCGCTCCTATGGCCCGGGCCGGATGGGTCGAAGGGACTGTGGTGCTGTCACGGCGGGAGGAGCGGTCCGGGTCGCGGGTGTCGGTATATGGCTGCGGGGCGGTGTTCCGTCTGCTCGTTGCATCGCGGCGGTCTGTACGGCAGCTGTCGTCGTCTTCGTCTACCGAGGTCGAATAGTTACCCGGTCTGGGGTTCGGTTGAAAACCAACCCAGCGTGGGTGCCATTTTAGTAATCGACAGCGAAAAGGCACCCACGCTGGGTGTATTCCGCCGAAAAGTCGTACAACGTGGGTGTCCTTTTGATCTTGACGCGCCGGGTGGTCATTTTGAATGCTTGAAGCACGACGACGCCGATCGGTTGGGACACCACAAGTATCGTCCGATAGCCGGTGGGTGCGTTGTAAGCGCTTGTGCGGCAATCCTGTTGGCCCTCGGGTGGGTCGCGCCTGCTCAGAGGGGAGTGTTGCCGTCACGGGAGAGGAGACACGCGTGACCAGGGCTGGGCCGCGAAACAGCGGCAGAGGTCCGGTCGTGGCGATGGTGATCGCGCGGTCGGCGCGGTGGCGGATTGGTCGCAGGGTTGAGAAGGAGTTACCGAAGCGTGGACATTATTTCTGGCGATCTGCCATTCAGCTCGACGTGGGCAAACCCGGGTGCCTCGAAAACTGAGTCGATGTCCTCGACGCACCAAGCACTCTCTGGTGTCGTAAGCGGTGATAGAGAAATCAGCGGCCGGCTCGACCGAGCAGATGGCGTTGTTGGCTATTCACCGGAGGCGCAGAAGGCCCTGGTGGCCGGGATCCCGTTCGCCTTCCCTGTCGTCGAGTTACCCGTGCCGCCGATGGGTGAGTTCACCTGTGCGACGACAACGATCGATCCGGCAGGCCGGTTGGGTGACCGGTCGGTGATCAAATGTCTCGGCTGGAGTGCCGGTCAACCGGTGTCGATCGAGCCCAGCCAGGGAATGCTGCGCATCACACGCGTCGGCGAGAGCGAGTCATCGGTGGCGGCGAATGGCTATGTGTTCCTCCCGGTCTCAGCACGCCGCGCTTCGCGTCTGCGTGCCGGCGAGCGGGTTCTGATGGCTGGCGGGCTGGAGTGCGACGTTCTCGTCATCTGCCCTCTACGGGCAGTCGGTGCGGCGTTGTGGTCGTATCGACAGGATCTGTTCGAGGCTGTTGTCGCATGAAGCGTGACGATGTCGATATCGCGCTCGAGTTCGTGGGCTCGCTCGGGTTGACCCTCGACGACGTGGCATCGGCGCAATCCGAGCGAGCGGGCATGCCCACGATCAGCCAGTACCTCCGGCGGTTGGCGATCAAGAAACCGAAAGGCACGAGTCATTACAGCTCTTACTGGCCGATCATCGAAACAGCTTGGGGCCAAAGGTTTCTCGACTCGCTCACAAAGGTGGAGATCGAGGAACTGGCGGCCTGGCACCGGCGCCGAGCTGTCGTGCGAGCGAACAGCAGGGGTGGACGCGGCGCTGAAGCCAACGTCATCTCCGCGATGCGCTTTCTCTACCAGGACGCCGAAGATGACGGCCTGATAGAACCGGATGCGAATCCGGCCGCCAAAGCCGGCAAGACACCACAGCATCCGGGGCCGGCGCGGGCATTGAGTTTCGACCAAATCGCGGATCTTGGCCGTGTGGCGTCGACCACTGGTGACGACACCGAACTCGACGCGCTCATCGTGCGGTTACACATCGAAACAGCCTGCCGCAAAAGCCCAGTCCTCGCGCTGCGTATCGAGGACCTCGAACGCGACGACTGCCTGGTCCGACTCCGCGAATACGGTGGCGCGATCCGGTGGCAGCCGATCTCCCCCACTCTGATGAACCGACTGCTCGGCCACATCAGACACCGTGGTGGTCGCAAAGCCACCGATCAAGTACTGCGCTACCAAGACGGTAGGCCGGTCCGTCGCGCACGCCACCAACTGCTCGTCCACCGGTTCCGTCGTGAACTCCCCTGGGCTGATGAACTACAGGTGAACATGGACTGGATTTGTCAAACGACAGAGGCGTTCGTCGAAAAGCAATTCGGGCGTCGCACTGCGAGCCTGTTCAAACGCGGACCCGTACGCATCGACAACGACGAAGACCACGATCGGTACGACCCTAGGAACCTGGCGCCGGTCGCTGAGGCCTTGGTCGCACTCACCGGCGAGCCGCACCCACTCGCCCGCCAGTAGCGCGACGCTGTGGTCTGTTGGTACTACTCGTGACTCTAACTGCGGCCGGTCTGGCGGTGCTGTTCAACTGGTATCCGACGATAGCGTTGTCTCAATCGTTGCTGTGGGTGAGCGCGTCATCGGCGATACTGAATCCGCCGGAGACGGCGACCGGCGCTTGCCCGCAGATGCGGACTGTTCTGCTTCCTGAGCGACGTAGGACCCTGCCGATAGCAGGCGGCAGCGGCGGCCGACCGCGTGACGGCCTCTATCCGGTGCAGCAATTGCGTCGGCACCTCGGCAGCTGGTGGGACTTCCTGGTCACCGACGTCACCCTCGCCACTACATAGATCTACCTCCACGCCCACATGACCATCAAGGAACAAGCCCTCGCCCGCGTCCAACCGATCAACACCAGCCCCGGCCGATGCCATCCTCCCGACGAGCTGCTCGCGTTCCTCGAAGGACTCTGACCCGACCCACCGGATTATGCCGACCAGGACCACTCAAACCAGGAGGTTTCAGGCAGCAGTCGGCATAACCCACCGGTCGGCATAAGCCGAGGCTTTTTTCAAGAACGCAATGTTTTGTCCTGCTCGGAAACTCGCCTTCGCAGAGCCTGCAATTCGGCTCGCTCCGACGCCGACAACGGTTCGTCGCCATGGACGGTGGCCGCCTCGACCCGGCGGCGTTCGTCTCTGACCCAGTTACTCAGCATCCCGGCGTCGATACCCAGTTCCCGGGCGACCTCGGCGATCGTTCGGCCGGTATCGATCACACGATGTGCAGCCTCGACCTTGTACTCGGTCGCATACGACCGACGCTTGCGAGGAGGCATGATGGACATCCTTCCAGCAGGACCGGCGTCCTGCTAAATCGGTGTCCACTTGACCCTGCAGCGGGAGGGCATCCCGGTAGCCAGATGCACCGTGGAACGGCTGATGCGCGCCAACGGGTGGAAAGGTGTGATGCGGCGCAAAGCGATTCGCACCACCGAGGCCGATCCGGCCGGGCAGCGGGCGGCGGATCTGGTCGATCGCAATTTCCGGGTTTCGGCCCCGAACCTGCTCGTGGTGGCCGACTTCACCTATGTCCGGTTGGCGGGCGGTGGCTTCGTCTACACCGCGTTCGTCGTCGACGCCTACGCGGGCCGGATCGTGGGCTGGGAATGCTCGACGAGCAAACAGACCGCGTTCGTGGAATCGGCGATCCGGCTGGCCGCCGCTGTCCGGGCACGCGAAGGGCGGCCGTGGATCGGGTCCACGATCCATCATCGACGCCGAGTATACTTCGGTGAAATTTGGTGAGACACTGATGCTTTCGAGTCTGCGTCCGTCGATCGGGTCGGTTGGGGATGCCTTCGACAATGCCCTCGCCGAGACGACGATCGGGCTTTACAAGCAATGCCGCGTAGTTAAAACCTTGGGGGGCAAGTCAACTCGGATGAACTCGCGAGTGTGGCGGTGGGAGGCATGGCAACGGGACCTCTGCTATTGCAGAGAAGCCGTCCAAGGTCTTCCTGCATCCGAGAGGTCCCGTTGCCCTTCCAGTCTGTCACCATGACGCTCACCCGCACCATCACCGTGGCCAGAGGAATTTTCGCGCCCGGTCACCTCGGGGAGTTGACGCAGTATCTGCCGTTCGAGTTGATCGATGACATCTTGACCCAGACCCGGGTGGTGCAGCGCCGAACCCGATTGCTGCCCTCGCGTGTGGGTGTGTATTTCGTTCTGGCCCTGGCCGTTTTCCCTGCCCTGGGCTATGAACGGGTGTGGGACAAGCTGGTCGCCGGGCTGGGATCATTACGCCCACGCAGGCCCTCGGAGAAAGGGCTGCGCGACCTTCGACGACGCCTGGGGGCGGCGCCGTTGAAGGCGTTGTTCGAGGTTGTGGCCGGACCCCTGGCCCGACCGAGAACGCCGGGGGGTGTGTTATCGGCGTTGGCGCACGGTGGCTTTCGACGGCTGCAGCTCGCTGGAGGCTCCCGACCAGACGCGAATCCGTCTGTGGCTGGGCAAGATCACCCGATATCGGGGCATCGAGGGCTATCCGCACCTGCGGGTCCTGGCGTTGTGCGAGACCGGTACTCGTGGTCTGCTCGGCGCGGTCTTTGGCTCGGTCAGGCGCAGTGAGACCGACTATGCCGCCGCCCTGCTGCCTCTACTCGATGACACGATGCTGGTGCTGGCCGACCGCAACTTCGGTGGCGACGACTTCCTCACCCGCACCGCCGCCACCGGCGCCCAACTTGTGGTCCGGCTCACCGCCCGTCGCCGCCCGGCCGTGTGGGCGACCTTGCCCGATGGATCCTTCCTGACCAGGATCAACGGTCACAGATTCCGTATCATCGACGCCCAGGTCACCCTCACCTGCGCCGACGGATCCCTGGTGAGCGACCGCTACCGGATCATCACCACCTTGCTGGACCATCGCACCGATCCAGCGATCCGGATCGTGGGCCTCTACCACGAGCGCTGGGAGATCGAGTCGGCATTCTTCGCGCTGCGCGACACCCTGTTCGGTGGCCGTGTCCTGCGCTCGACCGATCCCGTCGGCCTCGAACAGGAAATTTGGGCGGCGCTGACCGTCTACCAGACCCTGCGCCGAGCGATGTGCGATGCCGTGGAAACAGTTCCCGGCACCGATCCCGACCGCGCCAGCTTCACCGTGGCCCTGACCGCCGCCACCGACCAGATCATCACCGCGGCCAACGTCACCGACAACATCTCGCCCGAAAACTCAATTGCCCGAGCCGTTCTGGACAACCTCCTGCCCGCTCGCCGCCCACGCACCAGTATTCGCAAGGTCAAATGCCCTCTGTCCCGTTACGGCGCCGCGCCCACCGATACCCGCCCCACCCGCAGCCAAGCCGTCACAAGCCTGGAGATCACCGCGCTCACCGGCCCTGAACAACCCCCAGCCCCAGAGCATCTCGGTGCAGCCGCTGATCCGGGCCATCGCCAGCAGGTGCTCCAGATTCTCCGCACCGACCCCGAACGAGAATGGAGCCCCCAAGAGGTCGCCGCGCATCTGAAGGGCGTTCGCTACCGAAGTCTTACCGCACAGATGTGCCGATGGACCGATCAAGGCTTCCTCGAACGGACCAGGCGCGGGCGTTACCGTCTCACCCGCCAATGGCTGACACCCCGGCCACCAACATCAGACGATTCGACACACAGCCCCATTGCTTAACTACGCGGCATTGGCTTTACAAGACCGAGGCGGTTCGTGATGATTCGCCGTTCCGGCGGGGTCCTTTGCACCGACTAGCTGATGTCGAGTACTCACCCACGCATGGGTCAGCTGGTTCAACGACTCCCGGCTGATGCACCGGCTCGGCCGCCGACCGCCGGTCGAGTACGAAGCCGACTACTATGCCAACTGCTCCCAGCAACCGGCTGGAGACAGATAACCGGGTGTGCACGGAATCCGGGGTGGTTCAGAGGCCGAAAAGGTCCGCGCGGTCAAGTCCAAGCGGGTGGTGTATCGGGGTGATTGCCGCGTGACCCTGTTCGGTCAGGCGGTCAGTGCTGGGGTGGTGTCCTCCTGTTCGGCGGGGTCGGTGAGGCCGCGGGAGCGGGCCAGCACGTCGAGGCCGAGGTAGCGGCGGCCTTCGATCCATTCGTCGTGTTGCTCGGCGAGCACGGCGCCGACGAGCCGGATGATGGCTTGACGGTCGGGGAAGATGCCGACGACGTCGGTGCGGCGGCGGATTTCCTTGTTCAGCCGCTCTTGGGGGTTGTTGCTCCAGATCTGGCGCCAGATCTGCTTGGGGAACGCGGTGAACGACAGCAGGTCAGCGCGTGCTGCGTCGAGGTGTCCGGCCACCTTCGGCAGTTTCTCGGTCAGTGCATCGAGCATCCGATCATATTGGGCAGCAACCGATTCGGCGTCTGCCTGGTCGAACGCCGAGTGCAACAGAGTCCGCACCCACGGCCACGACGATTTCGGGGTGATCGACATGAGGTTCACCGTGTAATGCGTACGACACCGCTGCCAGGCAGCTCCGGGCAGTGTCGCGCCGATCGCGGCGACCAGCCCGGCGTGGGCGTCGGACGTGACAAGGCTGACGCCGGACAGGCCGCGGGCGACCAGGTCGCGGAAGAATGCCAGCCAGCCCGCGCCGTCCTCGCCGCTGGTGACCTGGATGCCGAGGATCTCGCGGTAGCCATCGGCGTTGACACCGGTCGCGATCAGGGCATGCACGTTGACCACGCGGCCGTTCTCGCGGACTTTGAGCACCAGCGCGTCCGCGGCGAGAAACGTGTACGGGCCTTGGTCGAGTGGTCGGGTGCGGAACGCTTCGACCTGGGCGTCGAGGTCGGCGGCCATGATCGACACCTGGGACTTGGAAAGCTTTGTCACACCGAGTGATTCGACCAGTTTCTCCATGCGGCGGGTGGACACACCGAGCAGGTAGCAGGTCGCCACCACCGAGGTGAGCGCGCGTTCGGCGCGTTTGCGGCGCTCGAGCAACCAATCCGGGAAATAGGAGCCCGAGCGCAGCTTCGGGATCGCGATGTCGATCGTGCCGACACGAGTGTCGAAGTCGCGGTGGCGGTACCCGTTTCGTGAGTTCACCCGCTCGTCGGATCGTTCGCCGTAGCCGGCGCCACACACCGTGTCGGCTTCAGCGCTCATCAATGCCTGGATGAACGTGGACATCATGTTGCGCAGCAGATCCGGGCTCGCGACGGCGAGTTGGTCCGACAGCATCTTGGATGGGTCGATAGGCTGGACAGAGGTCATCGCGTGAAACTTTCTTCCTTCAGTGACTTGGTAGGTCTGTTGAAGGATCACGCGGTGACCACCCTCTACTCGGCTACGACACGCCCAGACTTTGCTGGTGTCCGGTCGTACACCATCCTGCTGGACTCAACCGTCCGCGCCGGTTCGGTACCCGGTTTTCTCGACAGCCGCCAGTGCTTCGGATTGGGTGTTGCTCGCGCTCGCACCGAGCGAATCCCCCGGTGAGTCTGGAGTGATGTCCCCGGGGTTTCTCGGAGTCGGTTTGGTTGACTTCTTGGTCACGACACCGTCGAAGGAGACTCGCTCGTGCCAAGGCGCTATCCCGAAGAGTTCCGCCGCAAGGTCCTGGATCCGGTCGTCCGGTCGCGCAGGTGGCCGCCGATCTGGGCATCAGTGACTAGACGACTATTTCTGGCGCAAGCAGGAACTCATCGACAC
The DNA here is from genome assembly GCF_036346875.1 of Nocardia sp. NBC_00508. Lineage (NCBI taxonomy): Bacteria > Bacillati > Actinomycetota > Actinomycetes > Mycobacteriales > Nocardiaceae > Nocardia > Nocardia sp. NBC_00508. The sequence goes on from NZ_CP107852.1 coordinate 6,726,482, forward strand.
CGGCCAGCTACCCGGCGCAACCCGCACCGAGCAGGCCGAACTGTCGGTGGCCAAACGGCGGATCCGGGAACTGGAGCAGGAGGTGGCGATCCTGAAACGGGCTCGTGAACTGCTGAAAAAACAGGGAGGCGACCCAAAAGGCGATACGCGGCCATAGCCACCATGGCGTCCGAGGGCTTGCCGGTGCAGGCCGCGTGCCGGCTCCTCGACGTCGCTGAATCGGGCTACTACCACTGGCGATCACGGCCGCCGTCCCAGCGATCGATCCGGCATGCGTGGCTACTGGAACAGATCCGTGCCGTGCACACAGCCTCCCGGGGCACATACGGCGCCCATGGTGTCCATGCCGAACTCACTCTCGGCCTCGGGATCAGCGTGGGCCACAACCGGATCGCGATGCTCATGGCCCGCGCCGGGATCAAGGGGCCTCCCGGCAACCGCCGGCCCAAGCCGAAGCATCAGACCCCGACCGCTGGCGATATGGTCAACCGGTCGTACACGCTATCGCAGCCAAATCAGTTGTGGGTCACCGGCATCGAGCGCCACGAGGCGTTCCTGAACCCTGCGGTGTGGAAGGACACCGCCACCGGTCGGTCGCAGCCGATCGGTTGAACCTGAGGACAGCTGTGCGACGTGATGTCGCACGTTGTGAGTGATCGCGTTTGATTGTAGGTCGTTTGACGAGAACGTGATTCGGTCCAGTGTCTGCGGGACCGTCCCCGCGCTGGCGTGCGTCGTGGGTTCCGGCCAATACACGTCCTGGGCCTTCACCGACAGGGCCCGCAGGTCCGGGCTGGTGCCGTCGATGGGCTCGATCGGCGACTGCTACGACAACGCCCTCATCGAATCATTCTGGGGCAGAATGCAGACCGAGCTACTGAACCGGCAACGGTGGAGAACCAGAATCGAGCTGGCCAACGCGATATTCGAATACCTGGAGATCTTCCACAACCGTCGACGCCGTCATTCGGCCCTCGGTATGCGATCTCCGATCGAGTACGAGACGATGCAATCATCCGTCCAACCGGTGGCCTGAAGTCCGGTATCCCGACTCCACGAAACCGGGGGTACATCAGAGTCTCCGGACAAGCCGGGGGGGATTCAGTCGTCGCCTATCTCAGCGAGCATGCGACCTCCCGTCAGGTCGGCCAGGCCTGGGAAGCTGGCGATGATCGGGGAGTCTCGGGTGCTTGCGGAACTCCCCCGCGGCAGCCTGCTCGAGGTCGTCCGCGCCGGCGCATGCGGCGTCGAGCATGGCCAGCAATGCCAGCGCCCGGCGGCCCATCGCCTTCTCCACCGATTCCGGTTGCCGCAGTCGCGATTTCCGCAGTCCTTCGACGACCTCAGTGGCGAGTTGGTCGATACGGCGTTGGTGGCCCGCTAGGCGCAGCGCCGCGGCGACGCAGGCGGGTCCGGTGCTGCAATTCAGGCAGGCCCGCGCGCGTTCGCCGACACCCGAAGAGCCACCGTCGGCAGAGAGTGCTTCGGAACTGCGCCAGCGGGTTCATTCCCACAGCTGTGTGCACGGCAGTGGGGGCAGGTCTTCCTGCACCTCGTCGTCGATCGTGACGCTGAGTTCCGACTCGGGGTGGCTGGCGGCCAGTGCGTCTGCGACATCTTGCGCTTGTTCGGCGGGTGCGCGGTAGTGCAGGTTGAGCGTGCCGGATTCGATGTGGATGTGCCGGATTCGCAGGGGCTGGTCCATGGGGGTGTTCACCTCGGTTTGGTGGTTGAGGCGATTGATGTGACCCCGTAGGTTCGGTCCGGACCGAACCTACGGGCTCCCGGGGACCTGTCACTAGTCAACGGTCACCTGACGGACTTGCTCATACACCGTCAACACAACTCGCGTGCCGATCCGATGAATGCTTGTACTCGCGCGTTCGTATTAGCCGCCCGCCAGATCAGTCCCCACTCGACCGGTTCGGCGTTGCGGAAAGGAATGTACGATATTTGAGGCCAAGGGTAGTACGTCGCTACGCTCGCGCCGACTGCGAGGACGCCCCGCCCAGCACCAACGAGCACCAGGAGCCCCTGGAATGTCGCAGCCGAAGGACCATAACCGATCGGCTGTTCGGCCGCGCATGGTGCGTGCTCGTCGCAGAGGGATTTCGCCAAGAATTCCGGCGGGCGCAGCACAGTGACTCCAGCCAACTCTTCGATCGAAACAGAGTTCTGGCGAGCGAGGGGATGTGACGACGATACAGCCAGCAAGCGAGGCTCGGAGATGAGCGTATGTCCGGCCATAATGCTTTGTTCCTGGATGGGCAGTGCTGAGCATGCGACGTCCACTTCGTTTTCGCAAAGCCAGTGCATTATCTCCCGGAGTTGCGCTTCCCGGAGCTGGACGGCGCAATCAGGGTTCTTCTCACAAAACAGCTCTGCGGCCGCAGCGAGCAATGTTCCGCCGACAACGTTGTCGAACGCGACTCGCAATGTTCCCGTCACACCTCTACCGGCTTCGACAGCCCGTTGGAAAGCCGCGATAGTCTGCGTCCACGCGGGGCGAAGGTCCTGCTCGAGTTGTCGCCCGATGGTAGTTAGTTCTACTCGCCGGCTTGTGCGAGCAAACAGCTCGGCACCGACGATCCGCTCAAGTTTTCTAATCGTCTGACTAACCCGCGTCGGGGTCACTCGTATCCGCTCTGCTGTCCGACCGAAATGTAGCTCCTCGGCAAGTGTCAGAAAGGCTTCCACCTGATGCCGCTCCAGCATCCCCGCACTCTCTCCTTCCCTCGCGGCTCTCCGGGCCCCGCCAGGCGAACCCGGCACCTTCGGGTTCTGGTCTCACCCAGGTCGGCTCGGTCGAATCGCAGCACATGAGGGCGCTCGCATGCCTAGCCCGGGGATCACTGCCTTCCGGATTTGCCGCCCTGCGCCATCGGACCGGTTCGCGCAAAGCGGCCAACTCCCGCAGACAATCTCTGCCGCCGTTGTAAGCACAACGTCTCGAAAGGTCAGTCTCAGAAGTGAGCGAGCTGGTGACCGTAAGCCGACAGAATGCCGTCGCGGGGCCCGGTGCGTGGCCTTATAGAAGTATCCGCAGTGGCCAGCATGAATTCGTTGCCGCTTTAACAAAAGCGTGACCGAATCCGGCCGGATCAATACTCCCCGCCGCGGCGCCTGATGTCCTCGACTCGCCCTGGCCATCTTGTCCACGAAGCGACTGGCTATACCTGAGAAACTCGCCAGCTTCCCGCGACACGAGATGTGTCGTAGGAGGCCGGACGAGCCCGGCATGAACGCCTATGCGGCGCCCTGCTCGTCTTCCTCTTCGAACCAGTAGGTCAGGGTGTAGATGGACAGCGGACCGCCGGGGCCCTCGATCGCGACGGTGAATTCGCCTTCGCCGCGCAGCCCGGTGAGTTCCCCGGTGCCAGAGCCTGCCACCACCGTCCAACGGCCGTGTGCCATGTTGTGGCGGTCGTGATAGCCGGCGTCGGTGATGACGAACGACCCCTGACGCCCGCCCACTGTGCCGACAATCCGCTCGATTCCGGTGAAAGTGGAGGTTCCGTCTTTGCGGACGACGCTGACGTGCGAGGCGGTGCCGGTGCCGGTCACACCCCCGGAGAACTGTTCGGTCATGCCGTATCGCACCAGGGACACCCCGGACTCGTCGGCGGGGTCGACCTCGGTCTGTTGAAAGGTGTCGATCAAGACGATGTTGACCCCGCTCACCTGCGCCCGATTGGCGTAGCCGCGCGGCAATGCGGTAGCTGCCTCGATTCCCCGGAACGTGTGCTCTGGTGGCTGTGTGAAGCCGAGGGACTCATCCGTGGGCATTGTCGCGATCGCGTGGTGTTCGGACATTGTTTTCCTCTTTCTATTTCTTGTGCTGCCGAAGATCGGTCAGCGCCGATCGCCGACGGTCTGATGGGCGAAGGAACGGATGAGTTCAGCGGTGGCCGATGGTTCCTCGACGTGTGGCAGGTGCCCTCCGGGAAGTCCACGCAGTGTGGTACCGGCCTGGTCGGCCACCCAGTGCGAGGTCCGGTGCAGTAGATCGCCTTCGGATTCGACGGCGGCGGCCGCGAGCACCGGCACCTGCGTGGTTTTCAGCCGCTGGGCCAACGTCGCGGCGTCAGGCATCGATGTGGCGAATCCGGGAAGTTCGATGGAGAAGAATGCATCGGCGTTGTCGAACATTCGCTGACGCCGCTGCGGGGAGAGCCGGTCGAAGGTGGCGCCCAGTTCCTGGCGGCCCCATTGTTCGAGCGCCCCGGCGGGACCCCCTTGCCGGATCGCCTCCTGGGTCCCCTCGGCCAGCTGCTGCAGCACTTCCTCCGCGTTGTCCAGCACAGGGAACAGTGGCGGCTCGTGCACGATGAGCCCGCGCAGCAGCTCCGGTCGGCGGCACAGCAGATCCAGCGCGATCACGGCGCCGACGCTGGACGACCAGACCAACGCGGGCGCCAGGCTGAGAGTCTCGATCAGCCTGGCGAGGTCGTCGGCCTGCTGCGCGATGCTGGTGGTCCGATCTTCGGGTGCGGGGCTGCGGGAGTTGCCCCGGCGGTCGTAGCTGACCACGGTGAATTCGTCAGACAGCAGCTCAGCGATCTCCGCATAGAAGCCCCCATCGACCGTCCCTCCGTGCACCAGCACGATCGAGGGTCCTGTGCCGCGTCGTTCATGGTAGAGCGCCACATCCCCCAGTTCGACCAGCCCTACGGCGTCGGTTGTGTCCATCTGCGCGTTCCCTTCGGCATCCGTTCCAAGTGGCGTCCCATGGACGCATTTGCCTAAAATAGTAGAACGCGCCTCAGTGTCACTTGTCAAGATTGGGCGCATATACGGCAGGCTGCAACGGGTAACCCGCCAGGCGGCGGGCCCGTGCGCCATCGAGTTGGGGAGTGAATCCATGACATTGCGGCAACTCAAGAAGGAAGTGACCCGCTCGGCCATCGAGAGCACGGGCCTCGAGCTGTTCTTGAAGCACGGCTTCGACGAGGTCAGGGTGGAGGACATCTGCAAAGCGGTGCTCGTTCACCGCCGCACCTTCTTCCGGTACTTCGCGTCGAAGGAAGACGTGGTGCTGTCCCCCTTTCGGCGCGACCTCGCCGAGGCCGGCGAGTATCTGGCAACCCGCCCCGCCGAGGAGTCGATTCAGGATGCACTGCACGCGCTTTGTGAGAGGGTGGCCGCGCGATACGACAACGACAACGACCGTGAGAGCACTCTGGCCAGGCTGAGACTCATTGAAAGCGTCGAATCACTCACCTCGGCCTATCTCAAGGCTCTGGTGGATTTCGAGTACCTGCTGCGCGGTTTCATCGCAGCCAAGCTCGCCGAGCGCGACGGCAATCGCGTATGGCTGATAGGCGCGGCGGCGGTCGCGGCCTTCCGGGTAGCGCTGGAAACCTGGCGAGACACCGGCGGCGAGGAGTCGCTGCAACCCGTGATCGTGCGAAACCTCGACGTTGTGATCGCTGGCTGCGTCTGATCCGGTGCTACGCACCCCTGCCGCACAGTGTTCGCCATCACGGCCCCACGCTGGGCGCGGCCGACACCACAAGCAGACGTCGAACGAGGCCGAGTACCGGCTCAGAGGATCCATCGATCCCCCCGCGCGCCCACCGATCGCGGCAGGCACGGCTACCTCTCGCCCGGCGGGGTGCCCGGCGGCGCCTCGCAACTGGGCCGCGGCCGTCGAACGGAATCTGCGCCTCCGGAGACTGTCGGGCCGCCGACTGCAGCCACGACGGATGGCGTTGGGGCGGCCGCGTGCAGGGAAACTTCATGGTCATGAAGAAACATGTCGTTGATGCGCCACCCGTCCGCCCGGCAGCATTAATACCGTTATCGTTCGCCGCTGGCAGTGGATTCTTGTAAGACTGAGATACGGAACGAGAGGGTAAGATTTGCCGACGAATAGACATGTTCAATGACATGTGCTTGACGACTTCAGACTTCATTGGCCATTGATTTTCCCATTTCCAGTAGGTTTGATACTCTCGCTGGCGACTTCGCCCAGGAAGAATAAGCGGCGCGGAGGTATTGGTGAGTAAATTTAGTCTGCCATCGGCCGAGAGCGGATTTCCTGATCGACGGAGCCCTTCTCGCCCTAATGCTAGATGCATGCAGCAGCAACGACGCAGATCCCACGGCAAATTCGATCCGGCGTTATTTGAACCAAATTGGATCTTCACAACCGCTGCGCTGTGCGGTCGAGATTGTAGGCACGCCCGCGCTACACCGTGGCCCCCGTGCCCTCAGCGCGATTTCATCCCAGTAGCTCGAATGCGCGGAAGACTACCCTCGACCCGGCTCTATTGGATCCGAGTTCGGCGTTCTCATGGAGATAGCAATTTCAATGCACCTGCACCCCGACCGTAGCGAACTGGCGATTCTTACCACTCGCGCTACTTTCAATACCGCCGCCGCCGAGGCTGCTGATGAACTGTCGATCGATTCATTGTCACCCGCAGAAGCAGCGGCGGTGGAAATACTGCGCTGCCTGGACGCCGATTTCGAAACTCAGGCTGACACCGCGGTAGAGGGAAAACAGGGCGTGGGCGGGCTGGCGAGGGCGTTGCAACGGCGGGCCGTCGAGCATGTACGCGGACAGTCGAGCGCCTAGTGGTACAAATCCCGGACTGCTTCCCCGAGTGGCTGGTGGAGTTGGTGCTCGGGCACTTTCCGGACGGAGATCCGGAATCGGAGCGCCAGGCCGCCGACGCCTGGTCGGATTCGGCGAATCGGCTTGTGGAAGTGGTGGAACGGCTCGAAGCGGCGCGGGAGCGACTGGCGCAGGCGGTCGAGGGCGAAACCGGTAACGCGATACAGAAGCAGCACCGGCAACTGATTGCCGATACGCGGGCACAGATCGACTACAACAACTGCAGGGCCCGGCAGTTGTACGACAACGCAAATGCCGTCGAGTACCAGCAGTACATGATCATCGGCATCGCGGGAGTGATCCTCGCGCAAATAATCATCGACATGGCGATGCCTCCTCCCGGCAGCATCGCTGCCGCGATTGTTCATCGAGCCGAGGGCAGGGCGACGATGCAACTCGCGCAGCGCGAGTTCCTGCTGGCGATGCTCGCACGGATGGCGCGGTTCAGTCTCGAGCGCCCCGGGGTGGTGCTGGCCACCAAAGGCGTGTTCTTCGGTGCGGCGATCGGTGGCGGCGTCCCCTATGTCGCGCAGCGGGTTCAGATCGCGCAGGGCCACCGAGAGACGGTGGATTGGGAGCAGGTGCGCTTGGGAGCGGCGGCCGGTGCTGTCGGCGGGTTCGTGGGTGTTCAGGTTGCTCGTGTCGTAGCGCCTGCGTTGATGCGGGTGGGCGGACGCGTGCTGGGTACGGTGGCGACGGGCGGCGTGGGTGGTGTCTCCGGTGGTGTGGCGGGTGGCCTGACCGCGTGGAGTCTGACCGGTGGTGAATTGCGGGGTCAGGATTTTGCCACCATGGTATGGACCGGGTTCGGTTCCGGTCTCGCCAGTTCCGTGGGGGCCGGGGTGCGCGCGGCGCGAGCTGCCGCCTACACCGGGACGCCGGTCGCCAACCGAGCGACCCTGGATACCGGGATACCTGTCGACAGCACTCCATCGCAGGGAAAGACCTCCGAACCCGTATCCGGAGATGGTCAGGCACCATACGTATCGCCTGAAATGGCGGAGGTCAACACGTTCGGCCGCGACCTCGAAGGAGTGCTCCGCCGCAACATCCCGGCAGGACCGCATCCTGACGCCGACTTCAGCAACAGCCGGCCCCGTGTACCCGGTCGGCTGCGGCCGACGAGCATCGAGGAACTCGGGAGCATGGCCGATGCCGAGCACTTGGAGATGCTGAAGGGCCTCGATCAGGGAGGCGGAACTGCTTCACCTAGGAAAGGCCCAGACCAGGAACCGGGTTCGCCGTACTCGCAGTCACACTCCTCGTCACCGAACTGGCCGTCCTCGTTGCCAGCCGACAGCGGCTGGTGGAGGGCCTGGGACATCACGCAAATGCACAGCACGATCACGACCGCGGACCCACCCCAACACGGTGTGGGCGGGCCGATGTCGGCCAGCAATCGGGTCGAACCCGGCGGCACACAGCTGCGCCTGGAGCGGACGGGCACCGACGTGATCACAGACGCGCCGATCACACCACCGGATCCCTTTGGACACACCGCTGAAATCCTCGTCTTCAAGGACGGCAGCAGTACCTACATCGGCCCTCCCGGAGAGACACGGTTGCTGCTGAAGCCAGAGCAAGCGGCGATCGATACGCCACAGCACCCGGTTGCCTCACCTGCACCTGGCGACACTGTCGAACCGCTCGCAGCGCCCCACAAGCGACGCCTCCTCGTCGACCTCGATTTCGACGCGGAATCGGCGCCAAGTCCGGATCAACCGGAAACAGGTAATCAACCCGCTGCACAACAAGCCACCGACACCACACCACCGGCGTCATCCCGCATCGGCACTAACAGCCCACCGACTCCATCGAAGCAAGGTCCTGACAGCACACCTCCCGCGGCGCCTCCGCGGCCCGCCCCCGAGCCGAACTCTGCCCAGCAAACCAACCCACTCCCGGTATCCGACGCCACGAACACCGCAACACGCGCCGGGACCGACACGAAAACCCCCGCCGCACACACAACCTCGCCGAAACCAGAGTCCGTACCATCGGCGTCGACACATCCGGCACCGGAAGCGAACAACCTTTTCGCGCAAGGGCACCCACCTTCGACGCCGGATACCCCGCCGTCTGCAACTCACGCCGCGATCGACACCAACGACCCTGCTGCGCACACGAGGCCACCCGAACATCCCCACGACCCCTCCGCACGCGCCGCATCGGGCTGTACACCCGAGACGAATAACCCTGGCGCACAAGCACACCCACTAAACGCCCTCGCGTACACCGCGCCAGCAACACTGCCGGGCCACACTCCGGGTCCCGACCACCCTGCCGCCCACGCGACCCCGACCCCGACATCCCCGGCAACCAACACCACCGCAAACCCACCAACTACCACCCCACCGCACCCGATCGCCGCAACCGCCCAACCCGGCAACGACGACGAACCCCCCGCCGAACCCGAGGAGTTCCCGGCCACACCGGGCACGATCGTGCCCGACACACCCCGAACCATCGTGCCCGACCCCCGGGAACACAACGTATGGGAAAACCCGGCCGAGCGAGCCGAGCATTGGAAGCGCCCGCCGGGCGATTACGTCACCATCCCCGGCGTCTCCTACCCCCTGGAGGACGAACCACCCGCCAACGCCATACCCGTAATACCGCGCGTACCCTCCGCAACCCCGACCCGCCTGCCCGCCGATTCACCTGCCTTCACTCCCAGCTCCCAGGACCCCGACGACAATCGCGCGAACCTCCCCGGCTCCGCTCAGCCACGCCCCCCGGAGGTCCCCGAACCACTGCCAGGCCGACACCCGGCCGCGCCCGCAACCCACCTCGACGCCAACCCCGAGCGACCAGACCCCACACCCGTCCTGCCCAGCGGGTACGCCCTCGAACCAAACCCCGAAACCCCCGGCTCACCGGAAAAACCGATGGCTCCCCAAGGGAATCCGGACAGCCTCGAATACAACCCCCGCGACACCGGCGTTCCCGTCATGGGTGAACTGCCACGCGCGCAACGTGCCACGCCCAAGGCCCCGGTACAAGGAAACCGCCTGATCTTCAAAGCCCAGGCAGCAATGGGCGGCGAATCCGACGACAAACGCAAAAAGAAACCCAAAACTCCCCGCGAACAACTCCCGCCCCCACCACCCGAACCACCACAGCCGACGCCCGAACCGCCAGCGCTGGCACCGGAACCGGCCCCGCGGCCGAAGCCTGGCAAGCGCAGCCAGCCATCCGCACCACTGGTCCGCGAAGAGTTCGTGGTGCGCAGGGCCGGCGAAGCGATCGGCGCCGTCGGTGACGAAGGCGAGCGAATCGCCGCCGTTCGCGATACCCGGCAATTCGTACGGTCGCTTCCCATCAGCGACGACGAGATCGAAACCGCGAACCTGCTAGTCTCGGAGACGGTGGCCAATGCGCTGCGGTGGACCGAAGGCAAGGTCGCGGTCACCGTCACGGCAACGGATACCGACGACACGCGCAAGATCCGTTTCACGGTCACCGACGAGAGCCGAGTCGTCCCGGAGCGAACCGGGATGCCGGACTGGGATGCCGAGCGCGGCCGGGGCGGTGAGTTGGTCGCGCTGATGTCGCACGCCTATGGAACCACCGTGCACGAGTATGGCAAATCCACCTGGTTCGAACTGCACACACCACACGGTGGGGGCCCAGATTTTAGTGATGCGGATGCCACGCCGGACGGTGGACGCCCCGGCGCCCCGGGTGCCGAGGCCGAGAGCCCAGCCGGAGAAGACCAGTCGCTCAGCGAGCAAACGCCAAAGGTAAACAACGCCACCCGAGCAATCGCCGCCGATCAACTCGGCAATGCCGGAGACGGTCAACCACCGGCCAACAACTCACCGGAGGGCGAGCACGCCATTGATGAGGCCGGTAACGCGATGCGGCAGGCCGCGGAAGCGGTGCTGGCGGACTACCACGCCCGGTCGGGACCCGATATCCCCGAAGCCGAACGGCTGACCAGTGTCCCGCACACCACCCTCTCCGACCTGCTGCGCAACGACGACCCCGCCGGAGAGACTCTGCCGGACGGTATCCGATGGTCGGAATTCGGCCTCGACTTGGACGAGGCCGACGACGCGCCACGCGCACTCCCCGAGTCGTCAGCCACGGCGTCTTCTCGCCGACCCACACCGGGTACGCCTGATAGCCAGCCCGTGCCGACGGTAGGGCATCCGGACGAACCGGTCAGACCTGCGGTTCAGCCGAAGGCCGCGCCGAAGCAGTATCCGGGTACACCGGATGACGCTCTGGATGTTCCCCCAGGAAGCGTAGCCCGGGGTGACGGTGGTCAAATGGTATTGGCCCGTTATACGAAGGGGTTGCCGATAGAAGGGCCCTTGGCCTTTCACACGCCGCCCGGCGGGTCCGAGCCTGAGCCGCCGCCCAACACCCAAAATCCCATGACTGACGGTCTGGGCCGCTTCCGCAAGAAGCCCGAAGCCTCCGCCGACACTCCTCAGGAGTTGGCGCGGGCCGCCCGCGACGGCGATACCGCCGCGTTCGCCCGTTTGCGCGACCACTATCACGACGCGGTTCGGCGACTCGTGTCGTCGATAACGCAGGACAGCTCGCTGGCCGCCCGACTCACCGACGAGACGTTTTCATATGCGGGTCGCCGAATGGACAGAATTTCGGTGGACGCACCCGGTCCATGGTTCGACGCCATCGCCGTTGCACGCACCAATCAGTATCTCCAGTTCTCTCGGCTCCGGACTCGGCTTGCCTCGGAATACGGTGACCTCGACGGCGTCTCCGCCTCCGACCCCGGCATCCGCCTCATCACGGAAGCCACCCGATCGCAGTTGTGGGAGGCCATGCAGCAGCCGGAGCCTGCCCAAATTCGCTGCTTGGAACTGCGTTTCTACAAAGACCGTCGGACCGGCGAGGTTGCGACCGAGCTGGGCATTCCAATTGACGAGGTCAACGCCCTTGCGGCAGCGGGCTTGCGCGCTGCTGCCCGTCACCTGAACCCCCAGCCCGACGTCGGCAGCGATCCGCCGCCCGACGGTGCTCACACCGCTCCGCACACCGGTTCCGCTCCGCCCACGACCGACACGGAGGCGGCGGAGAGTGCGCGGGTGGACGCCGAGCGACAAGCAGCCATTGCCGAGGTAGCCGGTGAGGTTGGTGTCAGTCACGAAATCGTCGAGATGGTGTTGCAGGGTCGGTCCGCGGTTGCCGAAGAGGCCGTCACACGCGTGAGGGAAGGGGCCGCTCGGCTCGGGTACCGGGATCAGGTCACCAAACCGGACGTGGCCCGTGCCGCTGGTATCAGTCTGACGACAGTCGACAAAGTGCTGGGCAACGGGCGCGGCAGGGTGGACGAGAACATCAGACAGTGGGTTCTCACCGTGGCCGCAGAGATCGGCTACACCGGCAGGATCACACGTGCCGCAGTGGCCCGTGAAGCGGGCGTAGGCGTGTCAACCGTCGAGAAGGTCTTGCGAAACGGACCGGTACTGACCTCGGAGGCCGCTCGTGTCGTACGCGAAGCTGCCTACCGTCATGGGCTTCTGCAGCCGCCCTCGAACCGCGTCTTGCCACCTACCGGGCCGGTGTCCGAGGCCGGCGCGGCGGATGTGGCAGCGCGGGTGGGAGTGTCCACTTCGAAGGTCTATAGGGTGCTCCGAGGGGAGAGCGGCCGTGATCCCGAAACCGCTGCCCGCGTGCTGGAAACAACCGACGAGATCGGATTCCGGCCTCAGTCGCCTGGTGCGCCTGCCCTGCGGGTGGTGACCCATTCTGCGCTGCAAAGCGCCATTGAGGAGCTACCACCGGAGGTGGCCGACTACGTCAGAATCCGGTATCTGGAGGGGGATTCACCAGAGAACATTGCGACCGCGCTCGGCTCCGATGTGGATGCCGACCTGCTGCACAGGTCGGCCCTCGCCTATCTTGGCGCCCATTTTTCCGCTGCATTCGCGGGCGATGTCGCTGTGCAGCGGTTTGCCACTGCGGTTGGAGCCGACGTGGAGGTGAACGGCGCGGTGCGGCAGGCAACCACCGCGGATGTGGCTTGGCTGGCCGGAACGAACACGGATATGGCTGCGCGCGCACTCGCGGGTGATGAGGTCCCCCATGCGTTAGCCGCCCGAGTGCGGGAGGCGGTCCGGCGGCTCGGACTGCGACCCGCTGCCTCGTCTCCGGAATCCGAGTCGAACGTGGCCACCGGGCTGGTGTTTGAGCGAGAAGCCGACGCCGGTGTCGGTCATCCCGGGGTCGACATCTTGGAGAACCCGGCCGCACGGCCGAAGTCGGGAGACCGGCCACAGCACGCCACCGTGGCTGACGTCGCGCAAGAAGCCGGGGTTAACGTCGCGACGGCTCACTGGGTGCTGCTCGGCGGAGCCGTCGATGAACCGCACATACCGCGGCAAGTGCTCGACGCGGCCGAGAGCGTCGGGTATTCGCACCGACCCCAACCAAACGGCCAACCGAACGACAAGGACGAGCATCAGCCGGTGATGCTGCCGGACGTGGCGCAGTGGGCCGGTGTAACGGACACTCAGGTCTACGCCGTGCTGGGCGGGCAGATCGTCGATCCGGCTGTCGCCCGGCGAGTGTGGGAAGCGGTCCGAGAGCTCTTTCCCCAGCGCGAATCCGACACGCCTGGCCACGCAAACGTGATAGCGATACCACGCGCTGTGCTGGAGCACGCGATCGGAGAACTCCCGGAAAGATTGACGGCCTATGCGACACTGCGCTACCTGGAGGGATACTCCCCCGCACAGGCCACAGCCGCGCTGGGTCTTCGGGCAGAAGACTCCCAACGACTCGGAGAGGCGGCGGTTCGTCGGTTGGCCGAGCACCTGCGCACCGCATTTGGTGAGGACCTGCCAGAAGACGGCAGGCTGCGGCGCGCGCGCGTGGAGGATATAGCACAGGCGGTCGGTGTCAACCGTGCCACGGTCTACCGCGTACTCCGAGGCAAAGAGGTGATCGACCCGGATGCCGCCCGGCGAGTGTGGGATGCGGTGGCGCGACTCGGATTCCGGCCGCTGCGCGGGTCTACTGACCCGGTGCCGGACCATCCCGGTGCGCTCACTGGGCTGATATTCGCGTCGAACACCTTCGACCGTCGTTTGCCCGACTCGGCGGACCAGCATGAGCCCGAGCAGCACGTGACCACCGCCGACGAGATCCCGACCCTGTCGGCCCCCCTTGAGCAGCCGAAACGGGCAGGGGGCGGCTGGCAGCCCCCAAGCGGAGTGGAGCCCTTTCACGACGTGGATCGGGCAGAAGCGCTCGATCTCCCCGAGCGGAGGCAGATCGCGCAGCGTAGGCCCCGCAACCTCGATGTGTGGTTCGCCGCCGATCCGGACATTCCGCCAGGAGCGGGTGCGCACGCCTTCGGGCCTCAGAAGCCACCGGGTGACAACACCTCCGCGGAACAATCGGCAGCCGAGGCAGAACGAGTAGATCCGTTGGCGGCGGTCGACACCGGACTGCCGGTATCGGCGAAGCCGAACGACGCCCAGGCGTGGTACAAGCCGCGGTGGTGGAAGAAATCGGCGTCCGGAGGGGTATCCCGCCACGACGACGTTGCCGAGCAGATCCGGTCGCACCACGAGGCCTTGGTCGCCGAACAGAAGGCGGCGGAGAGGGCTCTGATCGAGCAGTTCGATCTGCTCTGGGTGCCGGGAGAATTGTCGCCTGCGTTGCGGTCCATGGGCGAGTACCAGGCCGGGCTGGAGCGTTACGTCGAATCCTGGCGCGACACTCCTGCCCCTGAATACGTCGTCGCTGAGCGGACCATGGTGTTGCGGGACGCGGTGCTGCGCTATCACGAGGCGGGTCGTGCCGTGGCCGCCGCCGGACAGCTGCTGGACACACCGCTTGCATCGGAGTGGACCGAGCGGCACACGCAACTGATGAGTCTGGTCGAGGCAGCGACGAACCGGGTCGCGGCCGCGTCCAATTTGCGCACGGTCGTGGAGATGGTGGAGGCAGCACGGGATTCGGGGCGCCGACCGAATCTGAGCATTCCGAATCTCTCCGTGCCCGCCCATCGGGTGGAGACATCGCCGTATTCGGAGACTCTGGCAGCGCTTCGCTCTGCTGACTACGAAAACAGCCTGAAAAATTACGAGCCGTGGCCCACGCTTGATAATGCGAAGACCGTGAAGCGGCACGAGCGGCAGTATCGAGCCTTGCAGACGGCGGTGTCGCGCTATCAGGCGGCGAATACCGAATTCCATCACCGTGAATCGCAGATCGACGGGTTCACGCAACTCGACGCAGTCGATGGCGGTGGGGTCCGCGGAGACGAGCAACAGCCAGAACCCGGGGACATACAGGACTCGAGCACCGTGCCCCATCAGCTGCCCCCGGCCCGCGAGGCGTCCGAGGGCGGGCAGGTGCCGGGTAGCCCCACGCCGAGAGACAGAGCCGCATCGAATGAGATAACAATCGGCCGAGAGGAATGGGAACTAGGCCACCTGGAAATCAGAAGTCTGCTGCCAGGGCATTGGCCCAACGCGCCCCACCAGCCCCTCGCCGTTCGGTTGATCTCTGCATTGTTGGACGATGCGTTTCGTCACAGCCGCAGCGCGCGAATAAAGATCTCGGTGCATTACGCCGATTTGCACTGCACCGTCACCGCCCAAGGCCGTACGTTGCCCACACCGGATGTGCCGGGGCCGCAAGACTCCTGGGTCCCAGAGTTGGAGCGAGTGGCCTGGTCGTGGGGCTTCGCGTTGCGCCGGAAGCCGCCGGGTCGGGAAGTCAGCTTCGTTCTCGAGCAGGACGACTACCTTCCCACACAAAAGCCGGACTGGTGGGCTGGTGTCCACATCAATGCCTCCAGTGAGCGCGGGCCGCTCGATCTGAGGACCGGTGTGCGGATCAGGCGGGATCAGCGGCAGTTGGTCGCGGAGGTTCGGCAGGCCATCGTTCAGCTCACGGGCGCGGGGCGGAGTCAGTCCTTGTTCCCGGAGCTTGCGTTCTCGGCGTTGGTCGACAACGTGTTCCGGCATACCGATTCGGATGCGTGGGTGAGCGCGACGATGATCGATCGGGGCATGGTGCGGGTCGAGGTCACCGACAACAGCCAACGTCTGCCGGCGCTGGACCCGGCACGGACGGTGAGCCGAGGCATCACCATGGTGGACGACACCGCCGATGGATGGGGTGTCGAACTGCATGACCGGGGCAAGACGGTGTGGTTCGAGTACAACGTCGACCGCACCGTGGCAAATCCGGATTCCGATGCTCGGGCCGACAGTGTGGCACGTGCACTGGACGATTCCGGTGACTGGCTCGACGAGGACGTATTGCGCAGCGGTACGGCTGTCGAAGTCGCGGCGTGGTTGTCGCGCACGTGGCAGGCGGAGCTGGTCGGCTTCGACGACAGGCCGGAGGCGTCCCGGAATGTGGCTCGCGGACTGAACCACATGGTTACCGAATATCCACGGTTCGTCGTACAGAATGGTGCCGTCGTCACGGTCGGCAAAGTCTCTGGTGGCAATGGCGTCGATGTCGCGGCGCATCGCAACGATCATGGGCAGGTTTTCATCGAGTCGATAACCGTCGACCCGCGGCTGATCGGAACACCGTCCGAACCTGGCGGCCAGAAACTCTATGCGTCGGTTGTCGGCGCGATCGGTGGTGTTCTCGTCGACGTTGGTGTCGGCGTGCAGCGGCATCGCGGATTCCAGTACGGCACTGGTGTCGCCGTGGTGCGGGAGCGTGGATTCCAGTATCTCTTCGACCACTACATAAGGTCTCGGTCTGAGCGGGGAGTCGATGACGAGACCGCGTTCGAGGAGTGGGTGCGCGGCCAGCTCGGCGAGTCTGTCATCAAGCCCCGCAGCCCGATTCACCTCGGACGACGTGCTTTGTCGAAACGCTTCGATATGCAGCGGGCCGCTCGGGCGGCGACAGCCGACGTGGTGGTCAACGGGTGGGACAACGCCTCGGACGCGGCGCGGACGTTGTATCGGCTGCTGTTCGCGCAACTGCGCAGCGACCCGGAGTCGCTGGATCTCCCCGATACTGCCGTGCCGGAGTTCGACCGGTACGGCTGGATGCGCAGGGGCCGCGATTACGACAATGTGCCAGATCTTGCCGCGGCGTTCACGGCCGAACGCGGCATCCCGGTGATAGGGGCCGATATTCAGGGTAGCGAGATGTACAAGGTCCGGGGCTTCTTCGATGGGCTCCGCGCCATGGGTGACTTTTTCCCCGGTGTCGAAATCCACGCGGCAGGTTTTCGCCAGATGGACATTTCGGTAATGGCAACGCCGGACGAGAACTCCATCGACGGTGCGAATGAGATAATCTTTAACCAAACGTATCTCATGGAGAAGTATCCCACCGACTATGTCAATGGATTCAGGTTCAAGCCTCGTGAATCGTTCGACGAGGCCGGTTACCGCTTCGCATTGATCATGGTAGCCGACGCCGGTAGCGCGATTTTGGATGATGTATTTCCCGCGTTGCTCACCCGATGGCACCAAGGAAGAGCCGAAGGGCGCTATGGCTACGAAAAATACTTCGGAGAATGGCTGAGGGCGCAGTTCAAGACACACAGTCGCCACGCTCGCTACCGAGATGATCACTGGTCGCCCTTCCGAGATCTGCACTTGGACGAGAGAGCAGCTCTGGCAGAGTCAGTCATCGCCGTGGTACTCAAATCGGGGGATCCCGTCGACGGAGAGCGACCGAAGCCCACCGACGGGCAGCGAGTGCTTTATTCGCTGCTGATGAAGCATTTGACCCCCCAATGGAACAGAGCGCGCCATCCCCACGGACCGGACTCCATAGTTGATCAGCCGACGCAGAAGACGGCACAGACATCAGAAGTGCCGACGACGAACAGTCATGTGCGGAGCAACCGAACCTCCTTGCAGCAGGGCACGGCGGCCGACCAGAATGGTCGCAAACATCGCGCACCTCGACGGCCCGCGGCCCCGCCTGGGGCCGTGGGCGTCCCCGAAGACCCCTTCGGCGACCGCGACAGAGCGTGGAACCACGGCCGCCCGGACCCGAGACAGGTACACAAGCTCGCAGAAGTCGACGCGGTTGGCGGTGGCTGGTCCCGCCGTAAACAGCCCAAACCGGGTGACACACCCAACACCGATGCGGTGCCGGATGATCCCGTGGACGAAAACGCATGGGCACTCAGCAGGCCGGGGCGGGATCAGCCCGAGCGGCTGGACGAGGTCCGCCGCGAGCTGGCGGATGCCGAGGCGCGGTGCAAGCACGCGCGGGCGCAGCGCGACGACATGGCCGATCTGTGCGAGGTCGATCCAGCCGATTTGGAGCAGTTGACGCGCGAACTTACCTACTTGCGTGAGGAACTGGGGGTTCCAGCCGATGCGAGCCCCGAGGATGTGACCGCGAGGCTGGAGACGGTGATCTTCGAGAAGAGCAGCACACCGATCAAAGACCGGTCACTGGATGATGCCCGGCTACTCCTGCTCGCCGAGGAGCGGTATCCGCAGCTGAACACCGTGGTCGAACAGACCGAACTGTTCCATTTGTGGGATGGGCACGCCCAACGCCTTGCAGACGTCGTACGCGCGTACTCGCTACGGGAGCAGGCGCGGGACTTGCTCGACAACATGGCCGAGGGTCCGGAGGAACTCTTGGCCGGACTGAAGCCGGATTCCCCGCTGGAACAGTTGGCACGCAAACGTGACGAAATCCGCGAGGAACTAGGAATTCCGGCCGATATGGAGGCCGACGAGCTGTCCACGAGGCTAGAGGAGATTATCGCCGATGCGAGCCGGCCCGCGGATGCCGAGCGGGCCGATTCGTTGCTTGAGCTCAACACCCTGGTCCAGTACGTCACTGCGTTCCATGAGCTGAATACAGAGGCCCAGCGGCTCGACAAGCTGGCCCATGACCACCTCGACGGTGACCGGGACGCCCAGCCGGGCCCAGCCGTCGCCGAAGACGACGCTCCCGGTACCGAAGGACACCGTTACGGATACCTCCGGACCGTTTCCCCCCAACGGTTCAACGCGTCTTCCGACGACGAATTCAAACACTGGGCTGCCGCTTCTGAATTGTCTGCCAGTGCACTGGTTTTCGAGACCGTGAAAGCGGCGAAGGCGTTCGCCCGCAACTACTGGAACCCGCTCGTCGCGAGCTTCGACGAAAGAACATTACGGGCATTGCGGTGGGCGAAGGATCGGGCTTCCGGCCCCTTCGGATACGCGGCGATCAATGCCTACGATCCCACATCGGTGCCAGCCGGCCATGCCGACCACGACCGAGTGCGGCGTGTCGGTAAGGCCATGCGGCTCATGCCCCTTCCCCGAGACATGATCGTCATGATCCCGCTCAACCTGGATGCCGTCGACTACGCCAACCCCGAATCCCTGCCTGGGGCACGGCTACCGATTGCCAAATACCTCTCCGCCGAGCTCGGCACCATCCCGTCGGACAGACTGGACGACAGCGACATCGGTTTCCTATTGGCCCGAAAGGGCACTCCGGCTCTGTTGATGGAACCGATCACCGCCACGTTCGAAGTCCTCATCCTAGGGTCATCCTGCACACTGACCCAGGCCTACATCAGAGCCGATGACCGGAGGTACGTCTACGGCTACCTCCAACCTCCTCCCGGCAGAGGTGGCGGGAAACACAAGCCGCCCTCAGGAGGAGGTCCGGCGACAGCACTCAATCAGAATGTTCGCGAATCGCCGGTCGAGACACGGCAATTGGAACCGGGCACACAGTCGGACAGGCGGTCTGAGCACATTCCGGACGGATCGACATTGCGCTCCACCCGCACGGCAGGGACCGTTCCGGATGATGAATCGACCATAAAGCGTGGTCTTACGACACCATGGTTCCGCAAGCCGACGCCCCCGCGCGCGGTCCCACCCTCTACCAGCGGCATCGTGGAGAACCCGTGGGACGACCGCTTGCACCTGAAACCGGCGCGGGTGGATGAACTCGCCCTATTCAACGCGGACGGTAGTGATTTGTCCTCTAGTGGGAGTTCGGAGCAAAATAGGACTACATCCGCTCCTGTTGACTTGCCCGCAGAGTCACCTACTGCTGGGCCCGGCACAACAACGCCGGGCCGGCCTGCCGTCACCGGTGTGCCCATCCCGGCTGCCTTGAACTATGTCGCCGACGAGACCCGCCGACTGGTGAAGGCGGCACTAGGGAGCTGGTCGGAGGACGCAGCTGCGAATACAGCGTCCGAGGCTGCCGGTCAGCTTTTGGATCACTACGTCAACCTTCGCGCTCGGGGACTGGACGGCACCACGATCGACGGCCCGTCGATCGGAATCATCCTCGACCACGTCTGGGGCGACACAGAGGTCTCCACCAGCGACCGACGTATCCTCTTCGAAATACCGGAAGCCGGTGCGGGCCCACCGATCATTCGCAAGGCCGCACGCGAGGGGCAACCACTGCAGCAGCTCGCACCCATCCACGGCAGCGACCAGCTGAGGCTCCGTGATGCCGCCACCGTGCACGGTGATCCCGAACTCCACGCAGAAATGCGTGGAGTGAACATCAAGCCCGGCATGCACACCGGTTTGGCCGCGGGCCTGGGCCGCGCCGCCGCACACATTTTGATGGAAAATTTTTGGCCCGACGAGATCAAAACCACGGTGAACACGATCGTCGAGGAAATGATCCTGCACGGGATCGAGCCGGGCGCGCGTGCAACGCTGCTACTCACACTCGTCATGGTCCACAACGGCAACGAACAAGCCGAAATTCTCCGCATCGGCCTCCGAGTCTGGGGCACCGGTGAACCACCAACGCCGCCGATCAACACGCTCCATAAACCGGACCTGGCCAGATACGGATTGCGCGCCATGGACACCGGAACAGCGACGAACTCGGACAGCTACGACATCTGGGCAGTCCTCGAACTCGACACAGCAATAGCCGCCGCCAGCACGGAGGGCGGACCACAACAACCCGCCACCAACACCACCGGCCGCCGACTGACACCATGGAGCGCCAGCCGCACGCCGGGGCGCGGCTGGCGTCCGCCCGCAACGGAGATCGCCTTCCACGCGGCCGATCGGAACGGACCCGAGGCCGGGGCATTCGGAAACCGTGGACCTCGGCCGGATGAGGTTGTCCGCCGCCGCGACGGGCTGGAATGGGCCCAAGGAGATGCCGCGGACTCGAACAAGCCGAAAGCAACTTCCGGCGCGCCGGCGCCGGCCGCGCCGGGAAAGCGATCCGAAGACCGAACCGCTACCGGCAAAGTAACCGGCCCGGGCGAGGCGCCGGACGGGCAACTGCGGCAGTTGCTGCAACGACATGTCGCGCAAGGTCATCCGGAGCAGGCAACCGACCTCGTCCAGCGGCACATCGGTAACACGGTGTTCGGATGGGTGTTGGCTCGGGTGGGCGAACAGCAGACGGCGCGAGAGATCACCGACCAGGCATGCTCGAGGCTAGTGGATAGCCTTACCCGGCTGGGCGATCGAAGCATCGAGCAAGCGATCACTGTCATCACCCGAACCCTGATGGCCGAACACCGCGTGTTCGACGAGTTCCGGAAACGTATCCGAGACGCCTATATCGCCGGTGTTGGTGTCGAGGAGGTCGATCCGGTAGCACAGGCATTGGCCACGGTACCCAAATCAACGCTGCTCAAGCTCATCCAAGAGGCTCTACACCCCCGCCAGCAGCAGCGTATCCGCCAAATGTGGCCCACACACCGCGACCCGCAACCCCGGAGGTTCGTACCCAGCGAGAACGCAGGCGAGAACCTCGAGCTTTGGGCTGCGATCCGCAGACTGGCAACTGCGGTCGCGCCCGAACACGCCGCACGGCCGCAGACCACTCAAGCCGAGCTACCCCATCCGTCGCCTGCCCCAACACCCATTGAATCGGGCGAGCTACCCAATCTATCGCCCGCCGCAGACAGGCTCCGAGTTCCGCAGTCGCGGGAGGAGCAGTGGTTTGCGGAGTGGTGCCAGGCCCGGTTGATCGGGCAGCCGGGACAGCCGCGGATAGGGCTCGAGAAGTTTGTCCAAATGTTCAGGTTGACCGGCAGCCAGGTACAACTGTGGCTTGCCAAACTCGGCCTCGACAAGAACGATTCCCGCCTCGCACCGATCGGACACTTCCCCACACCCGACGCCAGCCCAACAACCTGGCTGCCGACCATACGAGGGTACCTCGGAGTCACATCCAGACGAATGGACGAACTGATCGATGCACCGCCCGGAACATGGAACCTCGCCGAACACGGGGAAACAGAGCTGGACCTCCCCCAGGTCCGCGCATTGCTCCGCCGCATCCCCGACGCCCGAGAAACCTACATCGACGCGGCCCGGCTGTATCCCGGACTGCTGACACCGGAGGGTGTTCCCGCATACCCCGAAGGATATCCCGGAATAGCCGGATATATTCGCTTCAGGCGCACACACAATAACCTTAGCCTGCAAGAGATTGCCAACCTTTTCGGCAAGCCGAAGTCGACGATCTACAGATGGGAAAACGAAATCCGTCAGCCCACGACAGAAAACGTAACAGCCTTCAACAAAGCGCTACCCTCTCGTTATGTCGTAACGCCCGATGAGCTGGCCGAGAACTTCACCCACCTACGCAGAGAGTCGCTGATATTTCCGTCACTGCGCGCTACCGAATCATTCGGCGATTACTCACGGCACCTCCGGCACGTGAACAATCTTACGACAGGTGACGCGGCCCGAATCTTCGACGTCGACATTTCCACAATAATTGACCAGGAAGCAGGAAGGAGTAGGCCGAGCGATGAAACCGACATGTTGAATATCTGGGATCGTGTTCTGCACCTCGCGGGTCCGTGGAACGACCTGGCCGACGCGTGGGGGTACAGCTACCGGATGAATCCCAACGGAGAAACCATTCCTGGCTCGGCCGACTTCGCAGGAGAGTACGACTGGTGGCATGCGGTACGATGCTATTTTCGGATGACTCAGTCGATGTTCGGCCGCCGGCTCGGAATATCACAGCCGTCGGTTGACGATATCGAGAAGGGTCGCAGGTCTGGCCTGGCCGTCCTGGGAAGGCTTCGAGATGCCTTCGACCTCGCCGAGCCCGTGGCGTCGGCGGCGCGGCGCTTTCACCCCGCTACCTGGGCGAACAAGGAATCCAGCAAGGCCCGGGCCGAGGCGCAGCGCCTTCTCGCGGAGGGCAACGAGAACGAAACCACTACGGAGCCGGCAGTTCCTCGGTCTCCGGACGAGCAGCGGTTGGTGGAGTGGTGCCGGGCGCGGCTGGCCGATGAGTCGGGGCAACCCAAGCAAGGGTTCGCGGAGTACGTCGCGATGCATCAGCTGACCGACAGCCAAGTAGAACGGTGGCTTGCCAAGATCGGCCTCGATCGCAACGATCTCCGCCTCGCACCGATCGGACAGTTCCCCGAACGCGGCGAAGACAAACCAGCATGGCTGACGGCCCTACGCCGCTACCTGGCAGTCACATCGAGACGAATGGACGACCTGACCCACGCACGACCCGGAACATGGGACGCCGCCGAACACGGCGAAATAGAACTGGACCTCATCCATCTGCGAGCACTACTACGCCGTCTCCGCCACGTCGGCGAGTTCTACACCACAGCAGCACGCCATTACCCCGAACTCCTGACACCAGACGGCAAGCCGAAATACCCCGAAGGCCACCCACTCTTCAACGAATACATTCGATTCAAACGCGAATCCAAGAACTTGAGCAGAAAGGAACTCGCCAACTCGGTCGGAAAGTCCGATAGCACGGTAAGTCATTGGGAGAACGGGATATACCAACCCCGAAGAACAGAAGTCGATGCTCTCTCCGAGATCCTTTTCGATGAAGTGACGCGCGATGAAGTTGCCGAGAATTTCGACCTGGCCAGGGAATCATTGATATTCCCTTCGTTTTCCGTCGCTGAATCGTTGGAAGAATACACAGAGTACTTCCGCAAAGTAAACAGCCTGTCGTTGACGAGTGTGGCGAAAATACTCGGAGTCAATTATGAGCACACTCTTTACCGCCGAAGAGGGGGGGTCCACCAACCAAGTCTCGAAATACACGTACTGAAGGTCTACGATAGAATTCTGCACCGCGCGGGTCCCTGGAACAATCTCGCCGAGGCATGGGGACACAGATACCGGATGAATCCATTCGGGGAAGCCATTCCCAACTCGGCCGACTACGAACAAGATCGAGAGCCTGACTGGTGGCGCGACATACGATTCTATCTTCGGCTGTCCCAGCAGCAGTTCGCCCGCCGACTCGGCGTAAGGGAGGATAGTGTTTTCGCGGTCGAGGCAGGCCACCTTTCTGGTCTATCCTTCCTGCGGCGGCTTCGGGACGAATTCGACCTGACCATCCCCGTCGCGATGGCAGCACGGCGCTTTCACCTCGGCACCACTCGCCAGTCGAAAAAATCCGATGATAGAAGGGCCGAGGCGCTCCGTCTCATCGCGGACGGCAACCCGAACTGAGCGTCGGCTTGACCGCAGCAGGTGTCAACGCCGCCGCCACCTGAGCCAGTGCAATCGAGCGCACACCAAGCGCGCCGGTCCGCCTCAGGAAATGGTGTTGCCGAAGGGATCGTGTCTTCTGCGGTGTAGTGTTTGTCATGGCAGGAGGCGGCGGGAAAAGGGTTCATCCCCGCCGCCACGACAATGACCTGCGCGGCCAGGTGCTGGCGCCGCGCCTCGGCGGCGAACACCTCCGCAACATGCGCATCGGGCCGGTAATGCTGAATGGGCAGGCCCTCGATGCCGAATTCCACTGCCATGTGGCGCTTCGCGGGTTGCGACCGCTCGATGGGTGACACCAGCTCGCAGCGTGTCACGGTCCCATCCGACGCACTTCGGTATCGCTCCACGATGTCTCCGGTGCCGGGTCGACCAGTTGCGTCACATTGCCGGCGACTGGTTCATCGGGGTGGTCGCATGTTTCTAAAGACCTCCACGGTCAGCGTCGTGGGCCGTGGCGGATGGATCACCCGCCCCTTGTTGATCAACGAAGCCCTCGGCATCCTCCGTGAGGGCAGCCTCTACGCAGCATGGTCCGGCAACGGAAGCGTGGGAAGCGACCTGGATCGGCTCTTCGCGACGCCTACCCTTGAGGCCACGAGTGGATGTACAGGTCGTACAACTCTTACGC
Source organism: Nocardia sp. NBC_00508 (assembly GCF_036346875.1). Lineage (NCBI taxonomy): Bacteria > Bacillati > Actinomycetota > Actinomycetes > Mycobacteriales > Nocardiaceae > Nocardia > Nocardia sp. NBC_00508. The sequence goes on from NZ_CP107852.1 coordinate 6,751,158, forward strand.
CAACCTCACGAGCCTCGACGCCCAGTACCGATACTCGGAACACGTCGAGTTCTGTACCCTGGTACCCAGGTGATCATATGGCTCGACAGCGCCGCAGCGGACCTATGCCGCTCAAATTTCGAGTCCGGCCTCCGCAGGGCGGGCCGGGTCGCGGTGACCGGGGGGATCCGAGGGCGAAGTTGGACGAGGCCGCGACCCAGCAGGACCTTCCCACTGGTCTCGCAGCGGAGTTGGCAGCGGAAGGCTTCGGCGAGGCCGAAGAGATCGGTCGCGGCGGTTTCGGTGTGGTCTACCGCTGCTACGAATACGCCTTGGAACGTCACGTCGCGGTCAAGGTGCTCATGTCGGAGGTCCGCGGCGACGAGCGTGAGCAATTCGTCCAGGAGCAGCGCGCGCTGGGACGATTGTCTGGGCATCCGCACATCGTGCAGGTGCTGCAGGTCGATATCACGGCCACTGGACGGCCGTATATCGTGATGCCATTTTATGCGCGAGGCTCACTGGACACCGTGCTTCGCGCATCGGGTCCGCTGCGCTGGCCACTGGTGCTTTCGATCGGGGTGAAGATGGCTGGCGCGTTGGCCGCCGCGCATGCAATCGGAATTGTGCACCGAGACGTGAAGCCTGGCAACATCTTGCTGACCGACTACGGCGAACCTCAACTGGCGGACTTCGGAATCGCCAAGTTGGTGGACCAAACAACGACTTCCTCACGAAGAATCCAAGGTACACCCGCCTTCGCGGCACCAGAGGTGCTATCAGGCGAAACACCCACCTCGGCATCGGACATCTATGGTCTCGGCGCCACCCTGCACTGCCTGCTGACGGGCGGTGCCGCATTCGCACGCCGTACCGGCGAACCGCTCGTGGCCCAGCTCGCCCGCATTGCCACCGGTGCCGCACCAAGCCTGCGTGACCAGCACATACCGCTTGCCGTCTGCGAGGCAGTCGAAGCGGCGATGGCACCGAGACCGAAGGATCGACCGGCTTCGGTGATCGAGCTCGGCGAACGACTGCGGCAGGCACAACACGATTCTGGGCAGGCAGTGGATGGTATCGCCCTACCATCGAATGTCGATGAAATCGCCGTAACTTCCGCGTCGACCACCTCGTCGCGGCTGCGGACTCCCAGCCCCCTGCCATCTCTCCCGCCGCCGAGCACTGCGGTGAAGTTCCGACCGCCATCGGCTACCGGCACCATGATCGAGCGGACCCGCCTGGTGGAAATGCTGCGTCGCGGTAAGGACCGGCAGCTGACACTGATCCACGGCCCCGCCGGATTCGGAAAAACCACCCTCGCTGCACAATGGGCCCGGGATGTGGAATCTGAAGGAATGTCCGTGGCATGGCTTACCGCCGATTCGGACGATGACAACGTCGTCTGGTTTCTGTCCCACCTGGTCGAAGCCATCCGCCGCGCACGCCCGGAATTGGCGCGGGAACTGGGCACTCTGCTCGAAGAGAGAGCGTCCGACTCAACAAGGTACGTATTATCCTCGTTAATCGATGAAATCCATTCCAGCGACAGGGCTATGCTGATATTCATCGACGACTGGCATCAAGTCAAGAGCACAAGCACCCACGCAGCCATCGATTACCTTCTCGAAAACGGCTGTCATCACGTCAGCTTGGTGATTGCCAGCCGAACACGGACAGGCCTTCCGCTGAGCACAATGCGTGTACGCGACGAACTGGTCGAGATCGACGCCTCAGAATTGCGTTTCGATGTCTCGGAGGCCAACGCCTTCCTGGTGGAAGCCAACGCCCTGCCGCTCACGGCCCATGATGTCAGCCGGCTGCAGGACTCGACCGAGGGGTGGCCCGCCGCGCTTCAGTTGGCGTCGCTGTCGCTGCGACAGTACGACGATCCGGCCACATTCATCGATCACCTCACCGGCCGTCATCGCGCTGTTGCGGCATACCTCGCGGAGAATGTCCTCTCCTCCCTGGAGCCGTCGATGCTTGACTTCCTTATGGCCACCGCAATCACCGACAGGGTATGCGCGGATCTGGCGACCCGGCTCTCCGACTGCTCGGACAGCCAGGATTTGCTGGAAGAGATAGCAGATCGGAATCTATTCTTGCGCTGCCTGGATGAGGAGGCAGAATGGTTCCGGTACCACCGGCTGTTCGCAGATTATTTGCAACGTAGGCTCGTCCGAAGTGACCCTGGACGGCTCGCACATCTGCACCACCGGGCAGCCGAATGGTTCGCCGAACACGACACTCTCACCGCCGCAGTCGATCACGCGCTCGCCGCCCGCGAACCCGAATACGCGGTGGAACTGGTTGAGCAGCATGCCATGAATCTGATCGAACGCTTATGCATGGCCACGTTTCTCGGCCTGATGGCAAAGCTACCTGAGCAGCTGACGGAGTCTCGACCGCGGCTACAGGTCTGCCTGGCATGGGCATATGTCGGACTGCAGCGGCCAGAACGAATCCGGATCGCACTCCGTCGCGCGCATATCGCGCTCGATTCCCTTGCGGCACACGGCGATGAGGAAGTCGTCCTTCGCATCGAAGCGGAGGTTGCGGCTGGGGCCGAGCAATTCATGACCGACCGGTTCACCAGCCTATCCAAGTTGTTGGAAGAGCATCTGGAGCAAGCGCCGACCCCATTCATCGCCACCGGCACGGCGAATCTCGCCTCCATTGATGCCCTCAACCGCTTCGACTTTTCCGGCGCCCGGCGTTGGCAAGAGTGGGCGAAGCCCTATCACAGTCGATGCAAAGGCCCCTTCGGTGTGATGGAAGGCCACTGCATCGCGGGCCTGGCAGCATCCGAACAACTCGACCTCGTCCGCGCGGAGCAACATTTTGAAGCGGCGATCGCCCTGGCGCGTCCGAGCGGCTCGCAAACCTACGGCTCGCTGCTGTCCGGTGTGTTGCTTGGCGCCCTCCGGTACGAACAGGGAAACTTCGATGACGCGGAGGAACTGCTCGATGCTGGTGCTGAACTCGGTCGCTACGGCGGCGCCGTCTGGTTCCAGCTGGCCACATTCGGAATCGGAGCACGGATCAAGGCGCTGCGCGGCGATATCGACGCCGCACAACAGCGGCTCATCGAGGGTGAGGCGATTGCCGATGCCGAGTCGGTACCGCGCTTGGCTGCTCGAATCACTAACGAACGCATCAGGATCGGCCTACCGGTCCCAGAAGAAACTTGTGGCCTCCTCCTGCATCTGCCGTTGTACATCAAGCACAACAACACCATCCGATCGGCCACAGCCGAACTGGACCAAGACTCCGCAATACGCCTACTCCTGGCAATGGGAACCATATCTGCTACGGATGAAGCTCTCCGTCGCGCAGAGCAAATGGTTCACGAAATCCGGACTCAACACCGACCACGCGCGCTGACACAAGCACAGCTGATGCACGCCTGCTGCTTATGGGCCGCTGGGCAGACCGAAGCAGCCAAAATCGCATTGGCCCCACCACTCGCCCGATGCGCCGAGCAGCGCATGGTGCGCGTTGTGTCCGACTCCGGCCCGAACATCAACGCGGTCCTCGCCCGTTACGACCACCCTGGGACCACACCGCGTGTAGCGATCTTCCTCGAGCAACTCCTCCAGCGAAGCAGCACCACGACTAACCAAACCGTTGACTAGGGCTCATCAGGACACGCCTCCGCCGCGGCTCGGACTGCTCACAGTCATGGCGGTGGGCGGCGAGAATGATTGCGGTTACCGCCGCCGGTAATTCACACCGCGCGGCGTGCTGGCGTGTCGGCGAAGGCGGCGACCGCGCCGAGACCCAGATAGACGAGACCAGTGGCGTACCGTTGGCGGCGGCGGAAGGCAGGCCGGGCCCGCAGCCAGCCGCCGATCGATCCGGCAGCCAGCGCGTAGACAACGTCCGAGCCCAGTCCCAAGAGCGCAGTCACCAGGCCGAGGACCGCGATCTGCAGCGGCACCGCACCGGCGTGGTGGTCAACGAACTGCGGAAGGAAGGCGAGGAAGAACAGCACTACCTTCGGGTTGAACACGTTGACCAGCACCCCGTCGAGGTAGACGCGTCCTAGTGAGCTCGACGGCATCACGGGTTCTTCACGATCGTTGCCGCCGCGCAACGCCCGGAACGCCAGATACAGCAGATAGGCCGCACCCGCGTACCGCAACAACCCGAACGCCGTGGCGGAGGCCGCGATCAGCGCCGACAGCCCGGCCGCTGCCGCCGTCACGTGCAGCAGGGTTCCCGTCTCCACACCCAACGCCGACGCGATCCCCGCACGTCGCCCTTCGGCGATACTACGCGCGGTGATGTATAGGTGATTGGGTCCCGGAATGGCGACGAGCGTGACCGCCGCCAGTAGAAATAGCACGGGGTGGGTCATGCTCAGGAGCTAATCCGATGCGCCCCATCCTACGCAAGCCTCTGGCAGCCATTGACGGTCGCCCGCACGCAAGCTGACGCCGAAGCAGCTCGTCTGAATCAGTTATCTACCGCCCGGCGATGGTCCGCGGCTGTAGGCTGTCGGCCTCATGCAGTACCAGCGACTCGCGGACGGAATCGGCGCAGAGGAAGCCGTCCGGCTGCACCTGCGGCAGGGCGTCGGGACCAAGATGAACATTGGGTAGCTGAACCTAATCCAATCAAGGAGGAGCGGCTTTACAGACGTCGCGGAATTGGCACATGATGTTTGATCGCGATCAGATTTAGGGTTGCCTGAAAAAGGGCCGCGGAGTTTGCAATAAATCGACTTACAGGCGATTCAAATCTGCGCCTCCGGGGACTGTCGGGGCACTGCCTGCAGCCGTCGCGGATGGTGGTGGGGTGGCTGCATGTAGGGAAAGTTCATGATCATGAAGAAAAACTAAATTGATACGCCATCTCGTGCATGGCAATATTAATGCCGCTCCCAGCCGCCGCCAGCAGTGACCGTCGGCCGTGACCCGCGGGCGGGTCTCTGTAGGGTATTGAGCGAATTGTCAAGTGTCGCTTGAGCGGAGCCCATCGGCACTGGTCACACGAGGAGGTCCGAGCGAATGTACGCGTCGTCGGTATGTGCCGGAATCTTTGCGGGAGCCACGAGCTTCGCCCCTGTCGAGGCGGTGCGAGGGCTGCAAGGCCGCCCCGAGTTCACAGCGACCGTCGATGACATGACGAGCGGCCTGGACGGTACGGATCTGCCGCCGCTGCTCGAGCTCGTGGCCCGCGACCCGGCCGATCTCCGCGATCATCCCGATCCGGCGGTTGCGTCGCTGGTCCAGCTGACCACGGCGGTCGCGGCGCATGCGGTGGGTGGTGCCGACCGCTCGTCCCCGGGTGTCCTGCTCGGGCACAGTTTCGGTGAAATCGCTGCCCTGGTTGCCGGTGGGGCGTTTCTGCCGGCGGACGGGGTGCGGATCGTGCGGATGCGGATGCGGATCGCCGCCCGGATGCTGGACCACGGCGGGATGTCGGTCCTGAGCACCGACGCCCGGCGAGCCGAGCGCCTGGTCCGGGTCATCGGTTCGCCGTCGCTTGCGGTGGCGTGCCACAACGCACCCCGATCGACGGTGATCAGCGGAACTGCCAGTGACCTCGAGGTGGCCGCACGGGTGGCCGACAAGCTCGGTGTGCATGTGGTCCGATTGCCGGTTCGGTACGCCTATCACAGCCCGATGATGGCGCCGCTGGTGGACATGCTGCGAGCCGAGCTCGCCGAGTCGGGTGTGCGCCAGCGGGCATTGCGCACTCCGGTGCATTGTGTGTGCGACAACCGGCCGCACACCGATCAGGACGACTTGCTCGGGCATATCGCCGAGATGTTCGTGCGGCCGGTTCGTTTCCTGGACAGCATCCGCAGTCTCTACGACGCCGGTGTCGATCGATTCGTCGACTACGGTGACGGCGCGATCGCCCGCATGGTGGAGGCTACTGTGCCGGCAGTGGAGATTTCGTGTTCGCCGGGCGTGACCGGTGCACGCTCGGATCACCGCAAGCCCGCCCCACCTCAGCCGTCGGTCACCCGATCCGTCGAGACCGCAGATGTCGCGACGCCGCCGGCAACCGAGCAGATACCGCCCCCGCCGCCGGTCCCGGCGAGCACCGAGGATGTGCAGCGGCCGTCCCCCGTGCCCGCTGCGCCGTTCGCGCGCCGGGAGTTGGTGGCCGAATTGGCCACGATGTACGCCTCGGTGGTGGGCTATCCCGCCGAGGTGTTCACCGAGGACGTCGACCTGGAAGGCGACCTGGGCATCGACTCGTTGCGGCAGGTGGCGTTTCTGACCAAGGTCGCCGAGCGGTTCTCATTGCCCCGCAACGAGATTCGGATCAGTGAGTACCCGACCCTCGGAGCCATCGTCGACTCGGTTACCGCGCAATTGACCGCGGGCGCCCGGTGATGGCTGGTCAGCCCGTCGCCGTCGTCGGCATGGGTGTGGTGCTGCCCGGCATCAGCAGCCCGGACGATCTGTGGCGGGTCCTGTGCGGCGATCGCAACATCTTGACCGAGCCGTCGGCCGACCGTATGGATCTGCGGCACTTCTGGTCTGCCGATCCCGATGGCGCGGACAAATCCCGTCACCGGTACGGGGGCTTCATCGAACAGTTCGTCCCGCATCCCGAGCTCATGGCGGACATCCGGTCGGGTGCATGGTCGGCGGCGGAGGATCCGCCCGCGACCTGGCTACGGCATTGTGCCCTGCAGACCCTGCAGGGACTCGAACTCGGCGCTCACGACCGTGTTCTGCTCGAGGTGGCGGTCGCCGTCGACACGCTGCAAGCCCTGGAATCGCGGATGGTCGGGCATGGTTTGAGCCGGATGCTGGGCGATGCCCTGGAACTGGGTGACGACAGCGGCCGGGCGAAATGCCTGCGAATACGTCAGATTCTGAGTCGTCGATACGGCAGTGATCTCGACGGCCATCTGCCCGACGACATCTGCCGCAGGGCATTCGCGGGTCTGCTCCCGCCCCTGCGGGAACTGGATATCGTCACCGCGACCTGCGGGTCGGCGCTGACCGCGATCAATCTCGCAGTGCAACGATTGCGGGCCGGAGCATGCGACATCGCGATATGCGGTGCGGCACACGAGTTGACCCCACGGGCCATGGTGGCATTGTCCAATGCTGGTGTGCTGGGCGATATTCCGGAGATCCGTGCGCTCGACCAGGACGCGCACGGCACGGCCTTCGGTGACGGCGCGGCCTTGGTGGCATTGGAAACTCTGGATCGGGCCCGGGCAGCCGGTCATCGGGTGCTGGCGGTGATCACGGGCTCCGGCGCGGCCTCCGACGGCCGGGGCCGGTCGCCGGGAGCGCCTAATCCACGCGGACAGCAGCTGGCGATCACCCGTGCCTGGGAGGCTGCCGGTATCGGTGCCGATGACCTGGACGTCGTGGTGACACACGGTACCGGGACCCGGGCAGGTGACCCGGTCGAGGTCGAGGTTCTGCGTCAGATGGTCACTGACCGGTCCGCCCCGCTACCGGTCGTCAGTAACAAGTCGCTGGTCAGCCACACCGGAATCTGTGCCGGCATGGTCTCGATCCTGCACGGGATCCTGGCGCTGCGGCACGAAACCATCCCCGCCCAACAATATTTCACCTCGGCCGACCGGGATCTGGGTGGGCTGGTCGTGCCGACCACCCCGACACCATGGCCGGCTCGCGCCGATCGGCCGCGGGTGGCGGCCCTGTCGGCCTTCGGCCTCGGCGGTGTCAACACCCACTTGATCCTCAGCGACGGCCCGACCGGTCACCTCGACCGCCCTGCCGCTGATCCGAATCCGATCGTGCTGGCCGGCTGGAGTGGCCGATTTCCTGGGGACATCGACCGGTCGGCTGTCGAACAGTGGTTGACCGGCGCGGGCGCCCCGCCACCGAAGTCGTTCGGTGACACCTTTCCCCTGCCCGGCTTCACCGAGCTGCGGATCCCGCCGGTGGCCGTCGAGCACATGGATCGCACGGAGATCCTCGCTCTGCGCTCTGTCGCCGAACTCATCGACCAGCTGGGAATGCGGTGGGAGGAGCTGCGCGGAACCACCGGCGTGGTCGTCGCGCACGCCGGGCACATGCGTGCGGCGGTACTCAGCGCTCAACGGTGCTATCTGGAGGATTGCGCGGACGCGATCGGCGCCCAGTACGACACCGAACTCCAGGCCGCCGTGGACGCTGTCGCCGCGACACTGCACGCGCAGGTTCCGGCGATGGCCCAGGACACCGCGGTAACCACCGTGGGCGCCAGCCTCATCGGAGGCTGGGTCACCAACTATTTCAACTTGCAGGGCCCGCATCTGGCGGTGGAGAACACCGACAACGCCGGTCTGTCGGCTGTGCGGATCGCCGAATACTATCTGCGTCACGGCGGCATGGACCTGATGTTCGTGATCGGTGTCAACGCCAACTCCGAACCCGAACTCGCCGCCGCGTTGCCGGCGCACTTGCGTGCGCAGGCGGACGTCGCCGAGGGGGCGGTGGCCATCGCGCTGGCTCGCCGGGACGTCACCGACAAGCTCGCGGTGCCCGTTCTCGCGACCGTGTGCACGCAGATGGAATCGGCGGTGGAGAACGCCGGATCAGCACGGATCGGCAACCGCACCTACGTCGGCGCGGATGGCCTACTCGCCATCCTGCGTGCCGTCGCGGCCGGCGAGAGTGCCCGGATCAATGCGAGCCGATCCGACTGTCCTACTGTCATTGTCGATATCGCAGCACCTGTTGAATCGACCGGTTCCGGTGCCGGCATCAATCACAGCCGGACGAGTGAGGATTCGGGCGACGGTGGTATCGCAGGTGGTGATGCCGGCATTCCGAGCCGGGATCGTGACGCCGACAGCACCGCTCCGGGCACACCGGAGTTGATCGTCACTCGCACTCGCCTGGAGTTCGGTGCGCTGGCCGAGGCGGCAGCCGACTGCACCCCGGTAGTGGCGCTCACCCCCACCACCCTGGTGGTGACCGACGATCCGGTGCTCGCACGCGCCCTCGGTAAACGGGTGCCGTGCACGATATGGGTTGTCGGCCAAGAACTTCCCGATTTGACCGCGCCGGTCGAGCATGTGCGGGTACTGAGTCGGTTGCATGCCTCCAACAGGCTCGATCCCTGGTCCGGCGGCACCATCGAGAAGCTGTGCGCGCTGCACGATCTGACGTTCACCGCACTTCAGCGCTGCGCGAGCGAACTGGTCGCAGGCGCGAGTTTCGCGGTTCTGCTCATGGACGCCGTCTGGAACCGCCTGCCACACCCTAGTACCGGACTGTTCAGCGGGCTGATGAAAACAGTTGCCGTCGAGTTCCCGCAGGCACGCTGCTGGTGTGTCTGTACCGATACCCCGGATCTGGACGACGCGCTGGATCAGCTTGCGGCCGAATCGGCACTCGAGCACCATCTGGGACTCGTCCTGCGCTCCGGGCAACACCGGCTCGGCTATGTGCTGACCGCGCTCGACACGGCTGCCGACGACGGCGTATCCCTCGCATCCGGTCTGCTCACCGACCACAGTGTGGTGGTGGCGACCGGCGGCGCGGGTGGGGTGATGGGTCCACTGTTGACCTCCCTGGCCCGCGACCACAAGCCAGTCGTCTACATCCTGGGCCGCACCGCTGCTCCTGGGCCGGATTTCCACGCTCCCGCCCCCGACCGCGCCGGCTACATCACCGAGCAGCTCCGGCAATGTAGCCGGCTGTCACCGAAAACTCTGGCAGCGCAGTGGGAATCAGCGCGAAAGCAACAGGCGATCAGCGATCTGATCACCGACGTGGCCGAGCACAGCGGCCGGGCCCGAGTTCACTACCTGGCCTGCGACATCACCGACGAAGCGGCGGTGCGCAAGGCCATCGATCACATCCACCACGCCGAAGGCGGCATCGATCTACTCATCCACGCCGCGTCAGGGGCCGCACCGGCCGCCATCACCCGCAAGGACATCTCGGCGTTCCGGCGCGGACGTGACACCAAGGTCGCCGGCTATGTGAATCTGCGCCGTGCGCTCGAAGGCCGCCGTCCCCGGCTGTGGTTCAATTTCGGCTCGGTCATCGGATTCGTGGGCTGGCCCGCGGAAGCCGACTACGCCTCGGCCAACGACTTTCTCAGCACCTCGGCGATGTGGAATGCGCGCATCGACAACACCGCCGAGGTGACAGTGAACTGGACGGCCTGGGACGGGTTGGGCCTGACCGGTGACCCCGTCGTCCAGGACACCATGCGCGGGCTGGGGATCACCGAATTCATGTCGGCCGACGAAGCCTATCTGCGTTTGCGGCAGGCCATCGACAACCCGGACCGGCCGCCGGTCATCGTCCATCTCCCGCGATCCGAACGTGATGTGGTGGCCGCGCAGGCCCCGCGCCTGCAGATCGGGCCCGAGTCGGTCCCCGTACCGGAATTCGTCTTCCCTGACGACAGTCACGTGTATTTCGAGTACACCTACGACACCGCCAAGGAAAGCTACCTGGCGGCCCATATCGTTCGTGGCAGACCGCTCATGCCCGGGTCGGTGCCGATGGAGCTGGCGTTGGAGGCCGCTCTGCGCCTGGCCCCCGGCCTGCGGCCGACCGGCTTCCGCGACCTCGAACTCCACGTCCCGCTGCGTGCGACAGCGAACCGGCCCAAGACTGTTCGGGTCAGCGCCACCATCATCGAACGCGGCGACGACCACGCCAGAATCCGTTGTTGGATAACCTCGGATATCCGGCATCCCGGCGACGGGCGGGTTCTCGACAAGCGGCTGCACAGCGAACTCGACGTCCTGCTGGCCCGCGACCTTTCCGTACCGGCACCCTGGACTCGCCCCAACCCGATGCCCGCACGTTCGGTGCCCAATCCCATCTACCTGCCCAACGACCTGTGTCATGTGTTCGGGCCCTACGTGACCACTACCGGGCATGCCGCCGACGCTGCCGGGGCACACTCCACCTTCGCCGCCGACTCCGGCACTGCACCGGGCTTTGCGACGTTCGGCCGCGTGCCCACGATTCTGCTGCAGGGGGTGCTGGAACTGGCGGTACTCGCCGGCACCGGGCAAGAACGGATTCCGATGGTCCTCATCCACCGGATCGCCGAGATCGACCTGTACACCCCGCACAACGATGCGACGGTGCTGGCAGCCCACGGTTCACAGCTGGAATTCTTTGCCGAACCGCCGCACCGCGGCGGCGGCCTGCTCGCCATCGCCGACGGCGCGCTGCTCCTGCGGGCCGCAGGTGTGGAAACCGCAGACTTGGGCCACTACGACCTGACCACCCGGCAGTTCCACGACTATGCCGGCACCGTTGCCGCCGATACCACCGAGTCAGGACCGTCCTTTGTGCACGGCTGAACGAGCAACCGTCTCGTCCGGGCTGCTCGGACCGGACCAGGTGTGGACCACCGATCTGCCCGGCAGGGACAGTTTCCTGAACCATCACCGCCTGCACACCAAACCGCTGCTTCCAGCCGCGTTCGCTATGGCGCTGGCGGCCGAAGCCGTCGGCCGGCGGGCACCGATCTCCTTCGAGAACGTCACCTTCCATGCCCCGATGTACGCATCGACAATCCCTGCCGCCTACCGCTTCCTTCCGCATCCAGCAGGTATGCGAATCGTGTTCGGGGATCCGGCCAACGGCTTGACGTGTGCGGAATTCGACATACGCGACTGTCCCGCGCAGTTGCCCGGCCCCGCCTCCGAGCCTGCGGACCTGATCAGCACGGTATACGGGCCGTACGTCGGCACAGCGGCTCTGGATATGAGTGGGCCCTTCGTGGGACTGCGGCAGCTACGGGCCCGTGCCGGTCGCGCCCGGGCCCGCTACCAGCCACGGCTACCCGACACCCCGACGATGTATCCGGATTTCCCGATCTGCGCGCGACTGGTCGACGCCATGATCCAACTGGCCCTGGTCAGCCTGGGTGCCCGGCGCGGCGGAATGCATCAGCTACTACCCAGCGGCTGGGACGCGGTCCGCGTCGATTGCCCCGAGACGGACCGGCAGCTGCTCGCCCGGCATCCCGAAGGAATCGAACTGCATGCCGAGACGCGCGGCGCACGAGACGCGGACGTCATCGCCACGACACCTACGGGACATCCAATAGCACACCTCATCGGCCTGCGGGCCGTCGACCTGACCAGGAGACCGCGTGACACGCGATGATCCGACACGCCCGTTCGAAGGGAAAGTGGTACTCGTCACCGGCGGCGCACGCGGTGTCGGGCGCGTGATCGTGCACAGCTTCGCACGGGCCGGCGCTCACGTGCTGATCAACTACTTCCACGCCGTCGACGACGCTCCAAACCCTTGCCGGTGAATTCACCGCGATGAACGTTCGTCACAAACTGGTGCGCGGATCGGTGGCCAAACCTGAACAGGTGCAACAGATGTTCGGACTGGGACCGCGCGATCAACACCAACCTGATGGGCACCCTCTGGTGCTCACAACAGGCCGCGCCGCTGATCGCACGACGCGGCACAGGTGCGATCGTCAACCTGTCCTCCTCCGGAGTGCCACACATCCTGCCCGGCTACTCCGCCATCGCCGCGACCAAGGCGGCGGTGGAAACACTCACCCGCTACATCGCCGCGGAATACGCGCCACTGAATATTCGAGTGAACACCGCATCGGCAGGACCGCTCGACTCACCGGTACTCACCCAATTCCCTGAAGCAGACACACTGCGAACCGCACTCGAACGAGCCACCCCCTAGCCCCAATACCAGTGATTTAAGGATATTCAGTTCTCGGTGTTGTGTTGGCTGCTGGCGTTGTCGAGGCGGTTCGCCAGTGTGGGGCGATGGTGACTGCTTCGATCGGATTCGGTTGTCGTGGAACCCGATTGCGGTGTTTATCGCGTTTGACCTTGAAGCCCGACATTTTGCGTTTGACGACGCGGGGGTTGGTTCGTCCGCGTCTGGGTGGCAGCAGGTGGCGGGCGATCTCACGCAGGCCCTCGGCCAATGCTGTGGCCAGGGGTCAGGGGGAAAAACCCGCCTGCGCGGTCACCTGGCGGCGCGCGAGGCGGATGCTGCGGGTGAACGATAACCGGTCGGCGTCGATACGGGCGGCGTCGGCGGTGTCGTGCATCAGGGTGCGAATGGCGTAGTGCACCAGCAGGTGTCCCCAGATCTCCTGCTCGACACCCTCGGGCGAACGGGACCGCAGCACTTGCGCGGGTCCGCGCTGGTGGGTCTTCAACTCATCGAGTGCGGTCTCGATCTCCCAGCGCTCGTGATACAACGCGGCCAGCTCGGTCGCCGGGGCCGCGGCGGGATCCAGGATCGTAGTGATCAACCGGTAAGGCGCCTCCTGCTCCGGGAATCCCGGTCCCTCGAGGGTGTACTCGATAACCCGCACCCTCGTCGGATCGGCGCGTTTGCGGTGATCTTTCGCCTCCACGATCTCCGACAGATACGAGCCGTCGCCCAACTCCTCGACCACCGGAAGGATGAGGTGGGATCGTATGCGCCACAACAGATCAGCACCACCAGCGCACGCCGCTCGCCACAGTTGCACACCGGTGAAACCGCGGTCGGCCAGCAACAGATCGCCAGGCCTCAGATGCCCGAACAGTCCACGGGCCAGGACCGGTTCAGCGGTCGTGAACGACCCCAGAGCCGCCGCAGTGATCGCATGCGTGCCGCACTCGGCCAAAGCCACCATCCGCACCTGCGGATACGCGCACCGCTCGGTGCGATGCGTCTTCGGGCGCCCGAAATGCTCTGCGTTCTCAGCACTGTCGGGGACATCGAAGGTGGTGCCGTCCACCGCGACCAGCCGCCACCGCCGATACCAGCCACCTGGGGTCGATTCGGTCGCCAACGGCCGCGCAACCTCAGCGAACAACGCCCGCAACGGCGCCGGACCCAGCTTCACCCGAGCCCGCGAGATCGCCGCGGTGGTGGGCACCTGCCACGACCCCGACCAGCGCTTGGCCCACACCAAACCCTGCGTGAGCAGCCGCGCAACCTCCTCATAACCCTGACCGGAGAACAAGCACATCGCCAGCACGAAATACACCACCACACGCGGCGGCAGCAACCGTGTCCGCTGTCCCGCCCGCCCCGCAATCGGCCACCACCCGATCCACCAACTCCGGCGGAAACGTCCTCGTCAGCAACCCGACCGCGATGCGGTCGGGCAACCGCTCCTCGGTCTCCGTCTTGACCTGCCCCGGCCTCGGCATCCACATACCTCCCAGCCGCAGACCCTACCAGTCAAAACACTTAAGTCACTGGTATTGGGTTTAGGCCAGAACAATGCCGCCGGTATGGGCTGGATCTGTACCTAGATCTATGGCCTTCATCGTTAAGGCGGTCGCGCGAGACGACGGCCGGGCCTGCACCTTTCTCACCTGCTTCACTCACTCAGCTCTGAGAGCCAGGATGGATGTCTGACGTATCGGTTCACCAGTATCGGGTTGTTCTGACCCCGAGTCCTATTCAGCGAATCGGCGCGTTCGCTCTCGCCGCGTTAGCCGAGATCGAGCATCCCGAGGAACTGACGCCTGAGCAGTTCACGAACGTGGTCGAGATGATGACTCAGCATCTCGAGGTGACCGCAGACGTCGCCAAAGCAGCCGAGCCTGGTGGGTTCTGGCTTGGTGTGAGTTATCTGTTGTGGCCGAACTCGAAGATCAATCCCACCTCCCGCGGCAAGCAATTGCCAGAGGAGCGACGCGAGTGGATCCGGCAGTGGCGGTCGTGGCCCGTCCCCACTGAATGAGACCGCTCGGTATTAGAGTCCTGATGGCCCTGATGAGGGTCGGAAGGGACACTGAGGGACATGGCAGGACGCAAGCGGCATTCCGCGGAGGAGATCGTGCGGAAGCTGCGCCGTGCCGACGAGCTGGCCGCGGAGGGCCGCTCGGGTGAGGAGATCGCCGCCGAGCTGGAGGTCTCGGCGGCCACGCTGTACAACTGGCGCCGCCAGTACGGCGGGATGGGCACCGACGCCGCGAAAGAGCTCAAGGAGCTGCGAGAGCAGAACGCGCGGTTGAAGCGACTGTTGGCCGATGCGGAGTTGGAGAAGGACGCGCTGCGGGAGATCGCCAAGGGAAAATGGTGAGCCCGGCCGCTCGCCGCCGCGTCGTGGACATGCTGAAAGACGGTTTCGGTATGTCGGAACGCTTCGCGTGCAGGGTGGTCGGGCTTTCGCGTTCGACCTATCGCCGTGTGCCGGTGGCTGCCACGCCGGCCGATCCGGCCGGTCTGCGGGGCCTGGCTGCGCGGCTACGCCACGAAACATCCGTGTCACGGGTTCCGCCGTGCCTGGGCGTCGCTGCGGTTCGACGAGAGCCACGCGGTGAACAAGAAGCGGGTGCACCGGCTGTGGCGGGAGGAGGGCCTGCAGGTGCGTGAGCATCACCCGCGCAAACGCGCGGGTGTTTCGTCGATGCCGCCGATCGACGCGGATGCACCGAAGGTGGTGTGGGCGTTGGACTTCCAGTTCGACTCCACCATCGACGGGCGGGCGGTGAAGATCGCGTCGATGGTCGACGAGCACACCCGCGAGTCGCTGCTGCACCTGGTGGAGCGGTCGATCACGGCTGAGCGACTTGTCGACGAATTGGAGAAGGTGTTCGCGGTCCGCGGCGCGCCGAAGGTGCTGCGGATGGACAACGGGCCGGAGATGATTTCCCAAGCGCTGCAACGGTTCTGCGCGAACACGGTCGGAATGGTCTATATCCCGCCGGGCACGCCGTGGAACAACGGGTTCGTCGAGTCGTTCAACCGGCGGCTGCGCACCGAATGCCTGAACCGCAACCACTGGACCAGCCTGCTCGAGGCCCGCGTGGTGATCGGCGACTTCAAGAATGAACACAACCGAGGGCATCGCCACTCGGCTCTGGGTTATCTCACGCCCACCGAATACGCAGCCCGCTGCACCCACCGCCACCACCCAGTGGCCTGCACCATCAACTGAAACTGGATCGAATACAACCCGGACTCAAAGACCGGGTGGTCCCGCCATCGGGGACCGGCCACACAACCTAGCAACAGTCGTAGTTCGTTACTTTGATTGCGGGTCTATCTCGCTAACGGCTCCTCTCGGTGTCAAGCCTCGATGAGTAGAGAGGTACCAACTTGTTGAATCGGAGCCGGTTCGTGGTCTGCAGCCTCGATCTTCGGGACTGCTGCACGGATAGGTGACAACCGAGTTGGCTTGCCCTTCGGGTGGGCTGGAAGGATGTCATCGTGCCGAAGCCCTATCCCCGTGAGTTCCGCGACGATGTCGTGCGTGTGGCTCGCAATCGCGACGATGGTGTGACGCTGGAGCAGATCGCCGCCGATTTCGGGATCCACCCGATGACGCTGTCGAAATGGATGCGTCAGGCCGACGTCGACGAGGGAACCAAACCGGGCACCAGCACGAGCGAGTCGGCCGAGCTGCGGGCGGCGAAACGGCGAATCCGGTTGCTGGAGCAGGAGAACGAGGTCCTCAAACGGGCCGCCGCTTATTTCGCGCAGGCGAACCTGCCGGGAAAATGATCTACCCGCTCGTCCGCGAGCTGGCCGAAGACGGGATCCCCGTCACGGTGACGTGCCGGGTGCTGAAACTGGCTCGTCAGCCGTACTACCGATGGCTGGCCGAACCGGTCACTGCCGCCGAACTCGACCAGGCGTATCGGGCCAACGCGCTGTTCGACGCCCATCGCGACGATCCCGAATTCGGGTACCGATTTCTCGCCGACGAGGCCCGCGCCGCCGGTGAACCGATGGCCGACCGCACTGCATGGCGGATCTGTTCGGCCCAGGGCTGGTGGAGTGCGTTCGGCAAGAAGCGACGCGGAAAGGGCAAGGCCGGCCCGCCGGTCCACGATGACCTGGTCCAACGCGACTTCACCGCTGAGGCTCCGAATCGGTTGTGGCTGGCCGACATTTCCGAACATCAGACAGGCGAGGGCAAGCTCTACATTTGTGCGGTCAAGGACGTCTATTCCAACCGGATCGTCGGCTACTCCATCGACTCACGCATGAAATCGGCGCTGGCGGTGCACGCGCTCAACAATGCGGTGGCTCGCCGTGGCGAGGTGGCCGGTTGCATTCTGCACACCGACCGCGGATCGCAATTTCGCAGCCGGAAATTCGTGCGAGCCCTGACTCGTCACGGCATGGCCGGGTCGATGGGCCGTGTCGGCGCGGCCGGTGACAATGCCGCCATGGAGAGTTTCTTCGCGCTGCTGCAGAAGAATGTCCTCGACCGCCGATCCTGGTGCAGCCGTGAGGAATTGCGCATCGCGATCGTCACCTGGATCGAACGGACCTACCACCGCCGCCGACGCCAAGCTACCCTCGGCCGTTTGACGCCGGTCCAATACGAGACCATCATGACCCCACCGGCCAGTCAGGCCGCGTGATCGAATCTGTCACCCGATCGTGCAGCAGTCCCTTCGAGGCTGCGGTCGCGGGGTCGCTCGGCAAAACACCGGTCGCCCTCCTGGGGCAGCTGACCCGACCACGAACCGCGGCTTAAGTCGACGGCAGACTTTTCGAGATTTAGGGTTATCGGAGATAGTGAAATCCAGCTCGCGCCGCTTGACCAGCGCAGACACGCGCGTCTCTGTAGTGTCCCAAAAGCGTGCCGGTGCAGACGATTTCGGCTGAATGCACCGCAGGCCGCTGGGAACTTACACCGCATCGGCGGGCCGTGTGGTCGTCTTACGAAGGCTGCGACTCTAATGTAGGTTGGCCTGCCAGTTTGATCCATATCAGACTGCTTCACGAACGTTGTCAAATTTGTACATGATGTCGATCGGGGCGCGGGTTAGAGTCGGTTCACAAAATCCTGTGGTGTGCGTGAGGGTATTCTGCGTCCGTTTCGTCGAGTCTCGCGCTGGGTGGGGGCCGCTTGTGTGGCCGGATGATGACACCCCGCGGCAGTCACCGGCTGCAGGCCAGTTTGGAACCGGCGATCGGTCGGGGATAGCGATCGGCTCAGTTTCGAAAGTTTGAGGTAGGGCAGTGTCAGTAAAGAATCCGTTCAGAATCGATGGCCAGACCGCGTTCGTTACAGGTGCATCGAGAGGTATCGGCCGGGCGATTGCGGTTGGCCTGGCGGAGGCGGGGGCCGACGTCGCGGTGCTGGCCCGCGACGCTGGGCAACTGGACAAGGTGGCGACGGAAATCGAGCACACCGGTCGCCGGGCACTGACGTGCGTGTGCGATGTCAGCGATGCGTCGTCGGTGGCTGTCGCCGTGGACCGAGTTTTCGATGAGTTCGGAACCCTGGATATCGTTGTCAATAACGTTGGTGGTGTCGAGCACGTCGGACCTTTCTTGGACCTGCAGGATGATGACTGGCAACAGGTCATGGCCACCACACTCGGGTCTGTAGTCAATGTATGCAGGGCCGTCGGCCCGCGTCTGATCGAACAGGGCGGCACGGTCATCAACGTGGCCTCCATGGCGGGCACAGCGGGGATGCCTATGCTTGCGCCTTACGCCGCAGCCAAGGCGGGGGTCATCTCGCTGACCCGGACTCTCGCGGCTGAATGGGCCCGGGCCGGCGTGCGTGTCAACGCGCTCGCACCAGGCTGGATCTCCACAGACCTGACGCGGACCTTCGTTGACAACGCGCGCGTTTCAGACGGCCTGATGATGGCCGTTCCTCAGGGTAGGTGGGGTGAGCCCTCCGATATTGCTGGCGCAGCAATATATTTGGCCTCCGACTCGGCACGGTTGATCACCGGTGCGTGTCTGATGATGGATGGTGGAACGACTTGTTTCGTAGGTGGCCCGGCGATGATCGATCTGCTCGATCTCGGTCGCATTCCGGTCTGACAGACCAGCAATCAGTACTGGTCGAACCATTGGCGCCTGCCGCCGATCATGTCACGTCCCCCTGGCTGAAGAGTGAATCCATGTGTAGCAAAACCATGACATCTTCCCTGCGGTTACAAGTCGGCGATCGCCACAATCGCAGGCCCGACGGCAGGTTCGAAAAGTCATCGGACGTCCGAATCGGTATCGGAGTACTCGGGACCGGTAGGTACGTGCCGCAGCAAGTGCGAACCAACGAAGAGGTGGCTGCCCATGTCGGAGTGACGCCACACTGGATCACGGAGCGTACCGGGGTGCGGAATCGGTATGTCGCCGGCAGAGATCAGGCCGCTTCCGACCTCGCCGCCGAGGCGGTGCGCGGCGCTTTGCGATCCGCAGGCATGGTTGCTGGAGATCTCGATCTGATCGTGCTGGCGACTTCGACGCCCGACGAACTCGGTCCGTCCACTGCGTGCCGGCTGCAGGCGTTGCTGGGTGCCGAGCGAGCAGTAGCTCTCGATGTGTCCGCGGCCTGCGCCGGTTGGCTTTTCGCTACGCGAGTGGCAGTCGACTGGCTGCGCGTCGACACCGATGTGCGGCGTGCGGTGGTGGTGGGTGTTGAGGTGTACTCCCGGTTCCTGAACCTGTCCGACCGTGCTACGGCCGTGTTGTTCGGCGATGGAGCGGCGGCGACGATTCTGGGACCGGTCGCGCCGGGCTCGGGTTTCGGTCATATCGGCTTGGGTTCGGATGGACGTCAGGCGGGCGATGTTCTGATTCCCGCGGGCGGGAGTAGGGAACCGGTCGACATCGAAAGCATCGACCGTGGTCGGCATCGTATTCACATGAATGGCCGGGCGGTGCGAGACTTCATATTGGATGTCTTTCCGAAGGCGGCCGAAGATGCGTTGAAAAGATCATCTCTGTCTGTATCCGAAATCGACGCAGTTGTCGCACATCAGCCCAATCCGGTGTTACTACGCCAGGCCTGTAAGGATGCCGGATTCGATCCTGATCGCCTGATAGTCGTGGGTGATCAAGTCGGTAATATCGGCGCGGCTTCGATGCCCTACGGACTGGCCGAGGCTCATGCCGATGGGCGGCTATGTCGAGGTGATCATGTGCTCATCGTCGGCTTCGGTGCCGGATTGACCTGGGGGAGCACCGTTCTCACCTGGGACACCGACACTTTGTCGTTGTTGTGACGAGGCGGTGAACCGATATGCGATCCAATCCTTTCATTTTTCTTGTACCCGGCCAAGGGAGCGATCCCCGGGGAGCGTTACTCGGCTTGTATCGGACGGCTGAAAGTGTTCGTCGGGAGGTCGACGGGCTTCTTGACGAGGTCGAACAATCGGCGGAGGGATCGGCCACGGCAGTTCGAGATATTCTGTTGACAGAAGACTGGAAAGCACCGCTCGGACCGGGTGTTCCGCAGATCGCCAACTATACAATATCTGTGGTTCTAGCGAGGGTTCTCGCGACGGTGGGCGTACGTCCCGATGCGGTAGTCGGCCAGAGCTTCGGTGAGATTGCAGCATTGGTATGCGCCGGTGTTTTCGACGTATCGGACGGAGTCCGGGCGGTCGATGCTCTGAATTCCGCATTCAAAGATTTTGAAGGTAAGGGCGCAATGGTGCTGGTGTGTGCATCGGAACGCGTGACGCGGTCGATGCTCGCCGACCTCGGGCGCTCGGACCTGGTAGTCGCCTGCGTCAATACTCCACAGCAGACGATTGTCAGTGGACCGATGGATGCCGTCGACGCTCTCCTGTCGCGGAGTGCAGTCGGTCCCCGCCTGGTCAGGCTTCCTGTGCCATACGCCTCTCACCATCCCGAGCTTCAGGCTGTTGCCGAGCGGTTCCGGGCGGGCTTGCGCCGGATACCCCACCGTCCCTTGGGGGTTCCGGTGTTCTCGCCGGTTCGGCGTCGTGCATACACCGATAGCGATGATCTCTATGACGCATTGGCCGACTGTGTGACCAAACCCGTCTATCTTCCGGAGATATTGGATATGGTCGCGGCTGACCGTGCGCCTTTTTTCATCGAGCTCGGAGTGGGCGACAGCTTATGCCGATGCGTCCAAGCCACAAGGCCCGAATCGCGCACGCTTGCACCACTGAACGGCAGTCTTTCATGGCTGACCGAAATTTGTCCGGACTTCGGCTGACAGGTTGCGGCCGGTGAAGAAAACTGGAGTTCTAGATGACTGCACATCACCCCGGAAGCAAATCCTCGGCTACGTCCCTCGTGGCCGACCTACGGCTTTTTTTCGCGGGTTTGGAGTCGCAGTCTTCGCCGGACGTGGTGCAGTGGCTGCACAAAGCCGTTCCTGACTCTGCATTCTACTGGCCCGATGGCATGGCGCAGCACGAGCGCCTGAGCCTGTGTTACGTACGATCGCGGGCGGCGGGCCGATCAGCTCCGCCCGCCAAAGAACTGATCAGGGACCCACGCGCATTGGCCGCACTGCTGACCCGGCTAGCGGTGGCCGATCCGGTGATGTTCCATATTTGCCTGGTGCATTACACACTGGTGCTGGCGCCGATCCTGGAGTCGGATCCCGACGCTGAGCGAAACGGCTTGCGCGACATCCGATCCGACCTGGAGTCTATGGCATCCTTCGGTGCCGCACTGATAACCGAGAGCTCGCGCCGCAGTAACAGTCACCTGCACCCGTGTACGCGAGCCACGTTCGACCCGGCCAACCATGATTTCGTTCTGGACACACCCGATGGCGATGCTGCGAAATTCCCTAACAACACCGGACATCCGGCCGTCGCCAAGACAGGCGCCGTCTATGCACAGCTTGTCGTAGACGGTCACGAACGCGGGATGTTCGTGTTCATCGTTTCACTGCGCGGGCCGGACGGGACCGTGGCCCCCGGAGTGGAGCTGACGGCCGCCCCGGACTCATTCGCGCTCGCATCAGACTATACATACGTGCGCTTCAACCGGATGCGCATTCCCTTCCATACGTGGCTGCCCGACGGCGCTACCCTAGATGCACACGGCGGGTTCCACGACCCCGAACGTGACGTCGACGCTCGCCGGACCAGGACGATGAGTATCGGAGCCCCGCTCGTGTGGCGCAGCATAATCGCCGCGAGTGCCGGCGTAACGCAGGGCGCCGCTCAGATACTGCACACGCACGTCAAAGACCACGTGACGATGGGTCGGCTGGCCCCGGCTCAACCACTTGGCCGGTATCGTCCGGTCCAGGAGACGCGGCTCGGCGCTGTGGCATCCGCATACGTGCTGGCGATCGTCGCCAATCACACGACGGGAAGGCGCCCAGCGCAGAGTGCACATCATGCAAGCGAAGCGATCTGGGCGCCGTGGTCTGCCGTAGACCGCGAGCTGCCGTTATTCAAAGTTATCGCGACTCGCACCTGCGCTGACATCGTCGAGCGGTGCCGAGCATGTTGCGGCGCAAACGGCTTCACCGCCTACAATCGGCTCAACGCCTTCCATGGCTGGGCACATGCATACACCGCCGCAGGCGGAGACAACAGTCTCATCCTGTTGGACACCGCACATGGTATGGCCGCTTTGAACGGCTACCAGCCGCCCGCCCCCGAACCGGCCATCGCCTCCACTGCGGACCTTACCGAACCATCGACCTGGCTCCCGCTGGCCCGCGCAGCCGAGCACGAGCTACAACGACGACTTGTCATCAGTCTCGAAACCAGCCGTAACGGAGGAGCCGATGAATTCACCGCATGGAACGAGAATCTCACCCTTGCTCGAACTGCGGCATCCGTGCATGCGGATCGTCTCCTTCTGGAGTTGTTGTCTGCGGTGCACGACACTGCTCCGAATCCAGTAGGCCGGTTACTTCGTCTGTACGGATTGGCGTGGATCGAGGACCGCGCGGCCATACTGATGGATATGCGGCTCGTACCGCCAGATCTGCTCGACCGCGTCTGGAGTCGGCGCCGGGGACTTTGTGACGAGTTGGAACCCCACATCGCAGACCTAGTAGGAGTGTTCGACTTTCCTGATCTGTGTCGTTGACCTGACGCGATCGGTCGAAGGCCGTCCAACACAACGACGAGGGCTCAGGGCAGCTCGAACCCTCTCCGAGGCAGGCTTTGCTTACCGGCAATAGTGTTGACCCACAATGACCGGTCCCCGATGACGCGGCCTCCTGAGCGGGGGCCAGATCAGGTGGTCTCATTTAGTGGGGACGGGCCATGTGTCTCCCAATGGCATTGATTGAACAGCCCTGCGCAGCAGGGCTGATCGTGCATCATGGTCGCGGGGCTATGAACCCGCCGATCACGCCATCGGGCGCTCCCGCGGCGGGCTGACGACCAAAGTTCATCTGGCCGCCGATGGGAACGGTCACGACCTGGCTGTGCTGCTCACACCCGGGCAGACCAACGACTCACCGTTGCTGCCGCCGCTGCTCGACGCGGTCGCGGTGCCCCGCCTCAATGGCGGCCCACCCCGACGCAATCCCGATGTGGTGATCGCCGACCGCGCCTATCCGCAGCGTCGAATCGAAGTCTGTTGCGCCGCAAACGCATCCAGACCGTGATTCCTGAACGCCGCGATCAGGTCGCCCATCGCAAACGCAAGGGCCGCGCTGGTGGGCGGGCACCGAGCTTCGACACCGAGACCTACAAACGGCGCAACGTCGTCGAACGTGCCTTCAACAAAGCCAAGCACTGGCGCGCGGTGGCCACCCGCTATGACAAGCTCGCGATCACCTACCGAGCCGGATTCGTCCTGGCCCTCATCGTCGAATGGCTCAAGTCATTGGGAGACCCGACCTAGTGCCAGTCGCCGATTAGCAGCTCAAGGTTGTTCCGCGCCAGCCGCCGGAGGGATTGGCGCCCATCGCTGTCAAGCCAGGCTTCCATCGCCACCCGGAAGGCTGTGACGGCGGCGGCGGCGGGAAGCCGCACCTGCACCGCATCCGGTTCTTTCTTGGTGCGGCTGGCGACGAAGTCGCGCAGCAGCTTCTCGAAGTTGTTCAACGCCTGTAGGTGACCGAGGGTCAGTGCCGGGGTCTCCTGAATAATCCGGAGCGCGTTGACTTGGTTGGGGTTGTTGTCAAAGTAGCGAGCTGTGAGCTCGTTGCAGAGCGCCAACAGGGAATCTGGGATCGGCTCCTTTGCAGGACGGCTGTTGAGAAAGCTGGCCGCCTCCGTGAGGTGTTCGCGAAATCGCGCCAGCAGCACGTCTTCCTTGGACGTGAAGTAGCGGAAGAAGGTGCGACGGGAGATCAGTGACGCCTCACAGATGTCGTCGATGGTGGTGAGGTCGTATCCGCGTTCTCGGAAAAGCTGCATCGCGCTGTCCTCGACAGCCGCCCTGGTCAGCGCCTTCTTACGCTCACGAAGACTCATGTCGGCGCCCACCCTGCCCAGGTTGTACGGAGATGTGTGTACAGCGTAGCGGCACAGATGCTGCGGGCGGCAATTGACATACCGGCGCGTCTGCCCATCGGTGTCAGTATGTTGTCGCGGCACGCATCGCCTTGGGTGGCGGCCGACACGGTGCTCAATTCGGCTACGGGTGGCATCAGCATCTCCTGCCATGTCTGCCTCTCGAGGCGTTCTGGCCAGATGGGCGTGGGTGTATACATGTCCGTCTCGGTCGGAAAGGTCGGGAGCATCCTCGAATGTGGATACGCGCCGCTACTGTGGGGCTCCCCTGAATAGTGAACATCCAACCTCGCAATCGAGGGCATCAGCCCACGCTCGTTCAAGCCCACCGCTGTGGTCGATCCAGTCGCGGAATTCCCGCCCGACCTGGCCGGTCGCCGCCTCGACCGCAGCCGTCCCGATCTCGGGTGGTCGTCGGACCGATATCACCGACCTGACCTGCGGCGAGTGCGACATGTTCCTGTGCGCGATCCAAGACGAGCACTCCCGCCGCGTGCGGGGCTGGACCGTCGCCGGTCATATAGGGGGATCCATGACCGGGCCGAGCTGGTCGACTGGCGGCAAATCCGGCTCGAAGATCCACGTACTCTCCTATCGCGTGGGAATCCCTCTGTCCGTTAGCATCTCGGCCGCCACACCAGCGATGTCGAAGCGCTCAGAACTCGCGCTGCGGCATTGACCTGCCACAAGAAGCCGGCGAAATCAGCGACGTGAGGCACCGTCTAGGGAAGTGCTATGTACTTGGTCTCGAGGTACTCGTTGATGCCTTCTGATCCGCTTTCACGTCCAAGGCCTGATTGTTTGACACCGCCGAAAGGTGCGGCAACATCGGAGATGATCCCGCGATTGATCCCGATCATTCCGGCTTCCAGGGCATCTGACATCAGGAGTGCACGGTCCAAGCTCGACGTGTAGATGTAAGCGGCTAGTCCATATTGGGTATCGTTCGCGGCCGAAATGCCCTGCTCGTCGCCGTCAAAGCCCGCGATTGCAGCGACTGGTCCGAAGATCTCCTCTTTCAGTATTCGTGCATGGGCAGGGACATCCGCCAGTACGGTCGGTTCGTAAAAGTAGCCACTACCCTCGATTGGTTTGCCGCCAGTTGTCACGACCGCCCCAGTGGATACAGCATCGTCGACGAGCTCGGCGACTCTTGCGCGATGGTCGGCTGAGATCAGCGGCCCTACTTGGCTTTCGGCCCGGTAGCCTGCACCGACTTCGAGGTTCCGCATGCGTGTGGTGATGCGTCGAGTGAACTCCCTTCGTATCGAATTTTCGACATAGATGCGATTGGCGGCCGTGCACGCTTCGCCGTTGTTACGCATCTTGGCAGCCATGGCGCCGTCTACGGCGGCGTCAAGATCTGCATCGGCGAACACCACGAATGGTGCATTGCCGCCGAGCTCCATCGATGTCCGCAGAACTCCGCGTGCTGCTTGGGACAGAAGGAGCTTCCCCACGCGCGTGGATCCAGTGAAAGTGATCTTGCGCAGGCGACGGTCGGTGAGCATGTGGTCGGTCAGGCTCGCCGGCGAAGAGGTTGGTAGCACCGACAGAACGCCTGGGGGTAGTCCAGCATCGGCGAGGACCTGAGCGAGCAGGAGCATCGTGAGCGGTGTCTCCTGGGCGGGCTTCACGATAACGGTGCACCCTGCGGCCAGCGCCGGTGCGATCTTGCGTGTCCCCATCGCCAACGGAAAGTTCCACGGTGTGATGGCGAGCGTGATTCCGAGCGGTTCCCGCGTGACGAGAATACGGCCGTTGCCGGTCGGAGAACGGGTGTAGCGGCCGTTGATACGCACCGCCTCTTCAGAGAACCAACGAAGGAATTCGCCACCGTAGGTCACTTCAGCATGGCTTTCCCCTAGCGGTTTGCCCATCTCGAGTGTAATGAGAAGCGCAAACTCGTCACCACGTGATTCCACAAGTTCCCATGCCCGGTGAAGGATCTCGGCACGGCGACGCGGCGGTGTCGCCGCCCAGGTCGGTTGAGCAACGGCTGCCGCATCCAGAGCGGCGTCTCCGTCCCACTGAGTGGCGTCGACGACATCGACAAGGACTTCTCCAGTGGCCGGGTTGTGTACGGAGAAGGTCTTGCCGTCACGGGCCGGTACCTCTGATCCGTCGATCCACAGCCGGACTGGAAGGGACTCCAGGAATCCTGCAATGTCGTGCATCGTGTGCTCCTGCCGATATTGCACAGAACGCGCGGGACCGCGCGCGGCCGCGCTGAGTTGGTGTGACGAGATTGATAGTTCGAAGGATTGTTGTGCTCACGATGCGGACCGGTGTTACGTCGACTCGAGTTCAGATTTGGAGAGCATCTCGACCGCGACCGCATATGCGCCAACGACGTGGCGTTCTGCATGGCGGCCGACCGCTACTGCATCCCCGCCCTCGATTGTGGCCGGCCATCTGTTCGAGTTCAGTGACGTTGCCGAGCTGCCAGCCCGTCCATTAGGGCGACACGGCGCGGACTTGATACACGCGGGCACGCAACAGGTTGAGTGTCCGCTTCTCTCGGATCTGACACCGAGACACTCCGCCAGCGTCTGCCCCGTGATCGGGAGCGGCGGGGCGGCGCCCGGGACAAAGGGCGAGCAACACGTCGGCGCCAGGTGAGTCGGCTTGATCGCACCCGCGAGAACCGGCTTGGACGCATGGTGGCGGTGAATGCTCATGTGCTGCCTCCCATGTCGGAGAACGCCGGCATGACCTCCTCCGCGAATAGGCGGACCGACGCCATAGCTCGATCACGGTCCACTCCCGGCAGGTGCATCCAGCAGATCGTCTCGGTGATGCCGAGCTGCGCCTCGAGCTGTCGCAGCTGGGCGATAGCATGCTCAGGGTCGCCGACGATCAGGCGGCTGCGGATCGCGTCGAGGTCGACCTCCTGCTTGTCAGCGACCGCAGTTCCGGCATCGGTCCGCAGCATGCGTTCGCCCTGCTGAGACTTCGCCCCGTAGAGCTCGCGGAACTGATGCTCGATGCCCGGCCCGGCGACCCGGACTGCTTCGGACATGGTCTCCGCTACGAAGACCTCGCGAACGAGCGGTCGCTCCGGTATCTCGAAACCGACAGCGCGCGCCTCGGACTCATAGGTCCGCCGGTGCTCGCGCAGCTCGTCGAGGTTATGGCGTGGCGATCCGACGACCACGCAGCCTCGGCGGGCAGCACGCCGCAGGGCGCGTTCGCCCGACACGCCGTACCAGATCGGCGGGTGCGGCCGTTGCACCGGCGGCGGCGTGAGCCGTGTGGCCGGTACATGGAAGTAGCGGCCATCGAAGGCGAACTCCTCGCCGCTCAGCGCGGCTTCCAGGATGTCCACGGCCTCCTCGAAGCGGCCGTTTCGTTCGGCCCGCGGCACATTGTGGAGCGCGAACTCGTCGGAGACGTACCCCGGTGCGACGCCGAGTACGACGCGACCGCCCGACAGGTTGTCCAGCACGGTGACGTCCTCGGCTAACTTGACCGGTGCATACAGCGGCAGCAGCAGGACCGCCGTGCCCAGCCGCATGCGTTCGGTCACAGCTGCGGCCGCGGCGAGCCCGAGCAGCGGGCTCGGGCACCAACCGTCCGGCTGCGCGTGATGGGAGGGCATGAACACCGACGCGTATCCGAGAGCCTCGGCCTCGGGCAGGCAGTCGAGCATGTCGCGATAGGGTTGGTCCAGGCTCGCCTCGGCGCCGGGGAGCGTCTGACAACCGAACATCAGTCCGAATCTCATCGCCGGTCCTCCAGGAGTGTCCCGCCTTCGGCCCAGTCGCCTGGCGCGACGTCGCGGAAGATGACTGTCACCGAATCCAGCGTGCACTGGCCGATGCGGGCCAGCTCGCGCGTTATCAGCTCGGACAGCTCGCGCTTCTGCTCCTGGCCTCGGCCCGGCAGCCAGTCGATCCTCACCAGTGGCATCTCGTCACCTCTTTCTCGCCTGCACGGCGATCTCGTCACACGCTTGCGCGAGCCACCGGCGGCGCTCGATGCGTGCCTGCAGCGCGTCCTGCGGGCTCAATGCGACAAACCGGGCAGTGCTGCCCGGCCGCGCTTGCCCGAGCCGACTCAGGTCGGCGCTGATCACCGTGGCAACCGTGGCGTAGCCGCCGCCGGTCACGGCGTCCCGGTGCAGGATGATCGGCTCCACGCCCCCGGGGATCTGGATCGAGCCGACCGGATAGCCGGCATCAACGATGTTCGATGGATCCTGACCGGCACCGAACGGCTGCTCTCGCGTGACGAACGGCAGCCCAGAGCCTCGGTAGCGCAGCCCGACGCGGTCCGAGAGTGGCGTCAGCGTCCAGGCTTCGCGCAGGAACGTCTCGCGCGCCTCAGGCGTGAGCAGGTGGTCGTAGAGTCCCATCACCACGCGCAACTCCAACTCGGTGGCGAAGGTCGGCCACAGACGTTCCCGCAGGGCGGCTCCAGGGACGACGGCGCCCGACGCACCCAGCGGGAGCCGATCGCCGTCGCGCAGCACCCGACCGTCGAGGCCGCCGAGCCCGCCCAGACCGTAGGTCGAGCGGCTCCCGAGCAGGACGGGAACGTCGATTCCGCCGGCCGGCACGATGTACGCACGTGCCCCGTGCTTGATCTTGCCCAGCGCGAGCACGTCACCCGGCTGCACCGTGAGGCACTCCCACATCGGCGCTTCCTCGCCGTTGAGGCGCAGTTCGGTCGGCGCCCCGGTGACGGCGACCGCGCCGGCGCTCTCGAAGTGCAGCGTCGGGCCGAGGTAGACCGCCTCGATGCCGGCCGAATCGGGCGGATTCCCGACCAGCCGATTGGCCAGCGCCAGGGAGACGTCGTCGAGTGCGCCCGACGGCGGGATGCCAACGTGGTAGTAGCCGAACCGGCCGCAGTCCTGCACGGTGCTCGCCAGTCCGCCGACCATAACCTCAATCGCCATCGAGCGCCCCCGTCAGCCGGGCGTTGCTGGCGTCGGGATCCGCCAAGTACGCGCCGACGTCGAGCGTGACCGGGTGTTGCCGGATTCGGTAGTGCCCGGCTTCGACGTCGGCGCGGATCGCGTCGTACTCGTCGCGTGCTATCGCGCGGTATTTGACGATGTCGCCAGGTCTGAAGAACGCGACGAAGTCGGCGAAGTCCGGGCCGCGCTGGAGGGGATCGTAGATCGGGGCCGGCGTGATGCCGAACATCTGGAAGCCGCCCGCCCCGGGGACCGAGTATATGCAGCCGAAACATCCACCGTGCCCGATCGTGAGCGCCGGCGTCGCGGTGCGCGGACGGACGTACTTGGGGACAACGAGCTGGCGTGCGCGCGGCACCATTTGGTATAGCCACGGGACGCCGGCGACGAAGCCCATCATCGAGGTGAACCACGGGGAACCGGTGTGGGCAGCTTCGAACTCGTCGGCATCCGCGAAGCCGTTGATGCGCGCCGCGTACTCGCTGTCGGTGAGCGTCGGCTCCTGGTGGTAGTCGCGGAAGCGCATCATGATCTCGTGCGTCCACGGGTCGCGGTAGAAAACGGGAAGCTCGAGGATGCGCGTGCTCAGTGACAGTTTCGTCACGTCGGAGACTTCGCCCTCCAGCTCTCGCAATAACTCGAGCAGCTGCCGCGGGTCCAGGCGCTCGGGATCGAAACGGACCTGGTAGGACGCGTTGGACGGACAGACCTCCACAATTCCCTCCGGTCGCCGCTGGTTCAGCCGACGCGTGATAGCCGTGGCACGCAGGTTTGCGACGAAGCTCATCTCCGGCGCGAGTTCGGCGAGTAACCACTCGTCACCGCCGAAGCTGTAGCGGATCCCGCCGGTGGTCACGACGCCACCTCCTCACGGGTCTGCAGCCACCGCTCGAGCATGAGAGTGTCGTACTCCCCCGCTTCGAACCACCCCTGGCGCAGAATCTCGGCGAGCAACGGGACGGTGGTCTTGATGCCAGTGATCCGCAGCTCGTCGAGCGCGCGCCTGGCACGATGGACAACCGTCGCACGGCTCGGGCCCCAGACGATCAATTTGGCCAGCAGCGAGTCGTAGTACGGTGACACCACGGTTCCCGGCTCGATCCAGGTGTCGACGCGCACCCACGGGCCCGTAGGCAGGGCCAGGCCGTCGATCCGGCCCGGCGACGGCGCGAATTCCGCGGCTGGATCCTCCGCGCAGATACGCAGCTCGAGCGCATGGCGCGATCCCGCGGACAGCGGGCGTACCGAGCCGCCGGCCGCGATGCGCAGCTGCTCGGCTACGAGGTCGACGTCGAATACGATCTCGCTGACCGGATGCTCGACCTGGATGCGAGTGTTGACCTCGATGAAGTAGAAGGCGTCGCTGCGCGCGTCCACCAGAAACTCGACGGTTCCCGCCCCGCGATAGCCGACCGCCTCACAGAGCCGCACGGCTGCCTCGCTCAGGCGGGGTCGAACGACCGGGTCGAGCCGGGGCGCGGGCGCCTCCTCGATCACTTTCTGACGCCGACGCTGCAGCGAGCAGTCACGCTCGCCGACGGCGACCACTCGGGTGCCATCGCCGAGGATCTGCACCTCGACGTGGGAGGCGGTCGCGACGCAGCGCTCGACGTACAGACGCGGATCGCCGAACCCCGCCCCCGCTTCGCGAGCCGCCACGCCGAACGCGCCTGCGAGCTCGTCGTCGTCGTTGACGACGCGCAGCCCGCGCCCACCGCCACCGCCCACCGCCTTGAGCATGACCGGGTACCCCACAGCCCGAGCGATCGCCGCTGCCTCCGCCGCGCTCTCCACGGGCCCCGCACTGCCGGGAACGACCGGGACCCCGGCTGCGGTAGCGACCGCGCGGGCGGCTACCTTGTCGCCGAGAAGCTCCATCGTCTCCGCACCGGGACCGACAAAGACAAGCCCATGGTCCGCACAGGCACGGGCGAAGTCCGCCCGCTCGGCAAGAAACCCGTAGCCGGGATGGACTGCGTCCGCACCGGTGCGCGCTGCGGCGTCGAGCACCGCGGCGATGTCCAGGTAGCTGCGAACCGCGGGGGGCGGCCCGATCTCGATCGCCGAGTCGGCCAGCCCGACGTGCATGGCATCGCGGTCGGCGCTGCTGTGGACGGCGACGGTCTCGATACCCATGTCTCGCGCCGCCCGAATCACGCGCACAGCAATCTCGCCCCGGTTCGCAACAAGCAGTCGCCTCACGGTTCATCGACCTCCAGCACGACCAATACCTGATCGACATCGACGGCCTCTTCGTCGGCGACGACGAAGCGCGACACAACACCAGCTGTGCCAGCTGTGACGTTGTGGAAGGTCTTCATCACCTCGATCAGGCCAATCATGTCCGACGCAGAGACATGTGCACCTTCCTCGACGAAGGGCTCGCTCGCCGGGTCCGGGCGACGGTAGAACGTGCCCGGGATCGACGCCACCACTTCGTACGCACTCATCCGATCCCCTTACTGAGGTACGGCTGTAGCGCCGCGTACACCGCGGTCGCGATCTCGGCGGCATTCGGCGTGTCGGAATGCACGCACACGCAGTCGGCACGCATCGGGATCTCCTTGCCCGACCGGGCGATCGCGGTGTGCTCGGTGATCGCCCGAACCGCGGCCTGCGCGGCGCGTTCGGGCTCGTAGGCGACGTGCTCGCGGGTGATGATGAGGGATCCGTCGTCGTCGTAGTCGAGGTCGACGTAGTACTCGGCCAGGAACCCCTGCGCACGTCCGCCCCACACCGCCTCGTGCATCGTGGCAGCCATACCCATCAGCGGTACGTCGAAGGCGTCCGCCGCCCGGCCGATCACGGCGGCGACCCGCTCGTCACGCGCAGCTAGGCCGTAGAGGGCGCCGTGGACCTTGACGTAGGAGAGCGGCAGACCGTCGATGTTCAAGAATGCCTGCAGTGCTCCCACCTGGTAGACGATCGCCGCGAACAGCTCCTCGTCCTCCATCGGAATAACGCGTCGTCCGAAGCCCTGCATATCGGGGAATCCGGGATGCGCCCCGACCCGGACGCCGTGCTCAGCCGCGAGGGAAACGGTGCGCCGCATGATCGCAGGATCCGACGCGTGAAAACCGCATGCGACGTTTGCCATCGTGATGGATTCCATCAGCCGCTCGTCGTTTGCAAGGCGGTAAATGCCGAACCCCTCCCCCATGTCGCAGTTGATCTCAATCCCACTCGACGCGGTCATCCGCCCACCATCCTCTCGGTCGGCTCGTACCTATGACGATCGCCAATCACGAACAACCCCTTTGCATGTGAGCGAAGGCGAGGTCGCGACTGTTGACCGCAACTCCGCTAACTAACTGACACTTGATAGTAAAACGCCTCTCAGTGCCACTTGTCAATGCCAGCGGCTCACGCTCCGCAAACTCTCTGCCGCTTCTCCGCGGCCAGCCCTTGAACCCCGGCTCGACCCCAATCACGGAGAATCTCGTTACGAGGCCTATCTGAGGTCTACTTTCCATTCACCCGTCCAGCCTTCCCCTCACCTGTAGTTCCCGGATGGGACGGGAACCCTCGGGCTTTCCACCCCCATGAGGCAACCCGCTCGCGGTGCGCAAACCCGTGTCGCACCCGGATTTCATGAACGCCGACATTGCCTTCCCCTGGCTCGAGCCTGTGCCAACACTTCGTGCTGCCGCTGCCCGAACGCGGCGGGCGACAAGGTACGACGGCCGTCTCGATGGCGAAGCCCGCGCCGACCACCCGGCCCTTCATTCCTGAAGCCCTGACTCGTCTCCCGAACCGCGCCTGACTACCCGAAACGAGTAGATCTCAACCGGCCTTCAGCACGGTGATCGCTCGACCGAGGACTGCCGGATTCGCCGTCGGATCGCCGGGGACAGCGCTCACGTCCGCAGCGGCACCCATACCCAGCGGCTTTTCGGTGATTGCGCGCAGTATGTCAGTGGGATGCAGCCCGGCCTCGGTTAGCGCGCTGATCTCGCCGACGTCGACCCCTGGTGGAAGCGGGCCGTTGCCGAAGTCGGTGCCGTAATGCACGACTCCTCCGAAGCTGTGGAAGCGGTGTAGGTTCCGCAACGCGACAGTGCGGTCACGAGTGGGTTCACCCCAGCCGTGGATGTCGATGGTGGAGATTATCGTGGTGTCGCTGGCCAATTCGGCGATGAGCTTGTCGTCGAGTTCTTCTGTCCACGGCGTGTGTGCGAGCACCCGTACGCCGGCCCTGTGTGCCCGGTGTACTTGACCAGGTCCTTGCGTATGCGCGGTGACCGGAATGCCGTGCCCGGCCGCCGTGCGGACGATCGCATCCAGCGTGACGTCGTCGACGACCGGGCCGGCCTCCGAGTTGAGCGCAACTTTGATGGTCACGGGGTGGTGGGCGACCAGTGATTCAACCGCCTGGGCAGCCGAGGCGGGATCGTCGACTTCGAGCGCGATTCCCGGTGGTGCCCACTCCTGCCGCGTGGGGTAACCGCCAGGAGTGGTCAGGAACGGCCCGGCAGCACGAATGTGTGGCAGTTTCGGGTCATGTCGTGAGCGGTCCGCCAGCGGCCAGATGTCGTCGGGGGCCCAACCCAGGTCCACCACCGTGGTCACGCCCGCGGCCAGCATTCTCTCCGGTTCGATCAGGGCAGCGTGCACGTGGTGGTCGGTGAGCCCTGGCAGCATTACACCGTCGACATGCGTTCGGTCCATCGCGGCAGGTGCGGCCGATAGCGGTCCGACCCAACTGATCTTGCACCTGTGGACGCCGATAGCGGTGGGACCAACGAGCTTTCGACCACCTAGCCAGGCCGCGTCGGCGGTGAGCAGTCGGTCAAAGAGCATGTGGCTTCACCAATTCGGGGAAGTAAAGTGCATCGATCGTCGCGGCGAGGTAGTCCGCGCCCGAGGTCCCTCCCGTGCCCGACCTGTCGCCGAGTTGTCTTTTTACTGTTTCCAGATGACGCTGTCGCCAGCCCCGCAGGTACATGTCGATACCGGAAAGCTGTTCGCAGATCTCGTATTCGACTCCGTGTCGGCAGGCATAGATCTGTTCGAAGACACGCAGCAGTTCCGGTGTGGTGTGGCGGCCCCGGCTCCAGTCCCGCTCCATATAACGGTCCGGCACCGGATAGCCACGCCGATGCAAATAGCGGATCAGCTCATCGAACAGGCTCGGCTCCGCGACATATCCAGGGGCAAGATTCTGCCAGCCTGGATGCCTTCGCCCGAGGAGGAATTCGAGGGCCCGGTACTGCTCGGAATACAGCCCGGAGGCTGATCCGAGGAACGGGCGAATCCGATGAAATGCATCCGGTGTCAGGGTGTCCAACACCGGCCATTGATCGTTCAGGAGAAGCAGTATTCGTTGTGCCCGAGCCAGAGCGGGCAACCCCGGCACGTTCCCTCGGAACGCCTCCCGTGCGACGTTCAGTTCGTGCAGCAGAAGTTTGAACCACAGCTCTGTGACCTGATGGAAGATGATGAACAGCATTTCGTCGTGCTGTTCCGGTCTGGTGCAGGGGCGCT
This sequence comes from Nocardia sp. NBC_00508, assembly GCF_036346875.1. Lineage (NCBI taxonomy): Bacteria > Bacillati > Actinomycetota > Actinomycetes > Mycobacteriales > Nocardiaceae > Nocardia > Nocardia sp. NBC_00508. The sequence continues at coordinate 6,785,624 of NZ_CP107852.1, forward strand.
GCGCACCCAGTAATTGATACAGCATCAGGTACTCGGCGTAGGCCGCCCTGCCCCGGTCAGTACCCATGGCCTGCTCTGCTCATCCGGTGGAGTGCCTCCTGTAGCACAGGCAGCGACGGGCCCAGATACAGCCGGTAGCACAACGGCTCGTCATCACTGGTGGCGCTCCATCGGTCGACACCCACCAACACGCCGGTCCCGGTCAAGCATTCGCGGCGGAACTGTGTCACCGAACCTCGCCGGCGTGCCCGGGGCAGTGGGACGCGCGCAAAAGGAGCGAACTCGCCGACCTGCGTTATGGTTTCTGGATATCCGAGTTCGCTGGACAGAAGCTCTCGTACTACGGCGCGTTTGTGGGTGTACTCCCGGCCCTGCTCGGCGAGATAGTTTTCGGATTCCGGGCTGGCCAGCCAGGTGGCCATTGCCTCCTGCAACGGGATTGCGCTGGCGAAACTCCGGTGGAACTGCCACTGATTCACCAGTTCGTCCAGGGTGCGCGGATGAGCGGTCATCGCACCGATCCCCCAACCGCTGCAATGGAACTGTTTTCCCAGCGACCGCACCGCCAGCCAGCGCGATGCAGGCGATTCCTCGAGCAGTAGGCGCAGCGCGGACGTGGGCGTTCGCCGCAGGTCATGCGCGCCGAAATACGCATCATCCAGCAGGATCGCCGACCCAGCTGTACGTGCCGCGGCGAGTGCCCGCCGAACAAGATCGGGCCGCCAGTTGGCACCGGTGGGATTGTGCTGCGCGTTGAGCTGCGGGCGGCGAAACGGCGAATCCGGTTGCTGGAGCCCGAGATCAGATCGCTCGCGAACGCCTCGCTCGGCGCGGATGAGGCGGCGCAAGCCTGGATGACACTGATCAGTTCGCGGCCAGACCAACTTCTGTTGTTCATCGAGTTTTGGTTGTACGCTCTACGCGAATCCGAACCTGCTGCCCAGCGTATGTCCCGGTCGCTGGCGGAATTCGATGAACAGATTGAGTCGGCTATTGCCGATGGGTTCGTCACTCGGTCACTTAAAGCTCAAGAAGCGCGTTATACTGCGCGGTCGATCATTGCGCTGTATCGAGGCGCTGCTATGACTTTCGCGCTCGGCCAGGGGCCAGGATCGGACAAATGGCTGGCCGGATCCACGCGCCGCATATTCAACAGACCACGTTTTTAACTTTCGCCTGGCCCATCCTGTCAAGTGTCGGAACGAATAAGATCGACACGTTCCTTGTTAGATTAATGCCTGCCGCTGTGCGCAGAAGCCAAATCGCGGCACAACGCGGCCACGCCGAGTCCATGACGACGGCCCAGTTTACGAGCGGTTCAGGACGGGCCCCTTCCAGGCATGGCCAGGATGGCGCGGGCATTGGTTCCGGTCATTCCGAACGACGATGCGGCCCGATACCAGAAGTCCTCGTCTCGTTACGGTCACGGTCGCAGTGGCTCGCGGCGAGGCCGGACGACCCGGCGTGTGATTCTCCAGCCTCCGACGGCCCGTTCGACGCTGTCCTCGTAGGTGACGCTACCGAAGGAGCCGCCCGCCATGACGCCGAGCCCCTTCGACACAACGTGGACCGTTCCGTCCGGCGCTTCGTCAACCACGATGTTCGTGACGTGGTGGGCTACCGGGTTAGCTTCACCTAACGCCAGAGCGGCCTCGCGGTACGCGCTCAACCCAACAAGGACGCCGCCACCCAAGGCGCTCACGTCGTATATGACGCCCTCCGCAAACAGTGTGTGTAACCCGTCGAAATCGCCGCGGTCTGCCAGATGCCCATGCAAGTTGATCAAGTCTGTGATGGCGAGCCGGTCTTCAGGAGTCAACATTGTTGGACCTTCCAGCATCTATTCGGGGAGATCCCCACTTACGTACCGGTACCATAATCGGGGATGTCCCCGAATAGCAAGCGCGGGCCCAGGTCCGACGCATCGCGCAACATCATCCGGCTCCTCGTCAGTGCCCGAGAGCTCATGGCCGAGACCGGCAACGAGGTCGCGCTCGATGAGGTCGCACGACGCGCCGGCGTCGGAAATGCCACGCTGTACCGCCACTTCCCAACCCGCGCGGATCTGCTCGCCGCCGTCTACGCCGACGAGGTGGTGGCCCTCTGTCGCTCCGGCACGGCGCTGGCCGACGCTGCCTCGCCGCTCGACGCGCTTTTCACCTGGCTCGATGAATTCGTCGTGCACGTCGCGACGAAACGGCCGCTCGCGCTGGCCGCGACCGAGGCTCCCAGCAGCCGTCGGGCGCCACTTTTCGAACGGTGGCATGCTTCGATCATTGCCACCGCCAGCGACCTCGTACAGCGCGCCCGACCGGAGCTGCGGCCGGACGTCACGGTGACCGACGTGTTGGCACTGGCCAGCGGTGCGGCCCTTGCCACCGACGCCGAACACGCACGCCGCCTGGTCGCACTGCTGCGCACCGGATTGGCTGCCCGAACAGCTCATGCTGCCGAGGATTGACGTAAGCCACCATTAAACGATTCGAGTGCGCAGTTCGCGTTTGAGGACCTTGCCGTAGCTGCTTTTCGGCAACATCTCGATGAACTCGTAGCGTTTCGGCCGCTTGAATCGTGCGATACGTTTCAGTCGAGTTCGTCGGCCGACACGTTCCCGACCATGAACACGACGACGATCTCGCCCCAGTCCGGGTACGGCGCGCCGAGCACATCCTGGTGGCGTCGGCGACCAAACGCTTTGCCGAACACGGTTCCGGAAGACGACTTTCGCGGACATCGTGGATTACATCGAGCATCAGCCACGGATCGATCTCTTGGCATTTCGGCAACAAGCACGGACTGCTCCAGTGCGGTGATCGACACCATGATGACGACGATCGAGGATCAAACCGAGCAGGTCACCGGCCTCGATGGGGCGATTGCGTGCGCGATCGACTTCATTCGCCAGGCCAACGCCCGTCTGCTCATCACTCTCGCTGCCGACGCCGTGGAACCCGAATCGCCGGTGCAACCCGTTCTATGCAAACCTGCACGCGAACCTGCGCAAGTGGGCGACCACCTGGACGGCTGGCATTGCCCTGCCGCCAGGAGTGCGCCGCGACGAGGTTTCGCGTCGTCAGTCGGCCGAAGGAGAGGGACTTGGGCAGCTATTCCGCACAGCCTCCTCTTCACCTTCAGTCGCAGTGGCCCTTGCCGATGAACCCGTCTTCGCCGCTGCCGATCCAGCCGACCCAGACGATGCACTGCCCCTTCGCGGCGATGCGCACCGGACCCGCGTACCAGGTGAAATCGCCCGATTCGGCGACGTCGTTGTAGACGTCCTTCTCCAGCGATATGCCAGCCCCCATCCGCTCAGCTGCTCCGCGGTGGTTCCGCACGGTGACAACACACTTCTGATCACCGTTGTAGGTGAGGAAGACGGTACCGTTCTTGAGCTCGTGCGAGTCGATCACCTTGTATCCGGCACCGCACATACCTTCTTCATAGGTTGCCGCGGACGCAGTGACTGGGAGGAAGGCCGTCAACCCGGCAGTGATTCCGAGTACGCCCGCACACGCGGCGATCGTCTTCTTAGCGTTGATCATGTAAAACTTCCCTTCTCGATGTGGCGTTTCGTTGCGCTTTTCAGTTCGTGTTGTCCAGTGCTGTGGCCATGGTGGGCCAGGACCGGGGTAGTTCGTCGGCCCAGTAGGGCCAGGAGTGAGTGCCGGTGAGCCGGAAGCTCTTTGTGGCTGGGATATGCAGTTGAGTGAGCCGGTCGGCGAATTGGCGGGTGCAGGTGTCGGCGCCGGCCTCCAGCGGCCCCCCGTACAGGACCGCGTCGCGCAGTTCGGGGTTGCCCGGCACATCGTGCTCACCGGGCAGTCCGCTGCCGGACGAGAGGTAGATCGCGGTGCCGCGCAAGGCATCCGCGTGCACCGCCGGGTCGTGGGCCCGCCAATCCGGGTCGTTGTGTTTGCCGAACATGTTGTTCGAGTCGCCACCCCAGGTTTCCACTATCGCGCGAGCCTGCGCCTGCCCGAGCTCAGAGCTCAGCAGATAGCACCCGCTGTGCGCGGCAACCGCCTTATACAAGCCGGGTGTCCGTGTCGCCAGCATCATCGCGGCCTCGGCTCCCATCGAGACCCCCTGGATCGCGTTGCGGCCGTTACCGTTGAAGCGCGCCTCGATCAGCGGCGGCAGCTCCCGGGTCAGGAACGTCTCCCATTTGTTCGTGCCGAGCACGCGGTCGCGATGCTGCCAGTCGGTGTAGTAGCTGGCCGCGCCGCCGGTGGTCAGCACCACGTTCACGTTCTTGTCCGCAAAAAATCCCACAGCGCCGCCGTGCTCGGCCCAGCCGCTGTTGTCGTTCTCCGCGTTGCGGCCATCGAGCATGTACACCGTCGGGCGGGATTTGCTCTGATCGGCGGGCAGCAGCACCTGCACCTGCACGAGGCGGCCCATCGCCGGTGAGGCCACATACACCCGCAGCCAGCGATCGCTGATCGGCTCGATGTGATCGATCACAGGCGGACCCGGCAAGTACGTGCCCTCCGGCGGCGGCTCGGAGTTTCCTGAGGACCCCGAACTCGGTGGTGGTGTCAGCGGTTCCGCACACGCTGGCAAGGGCGCGAGCACTGCCACACCCAGCAGCACTGCGACCGTTGCGACGATCTCGACATCCCGGCGCCTTGACCGACGGCGAACACGGCGGAACCGGATCCGAAATTGCTGCGTGGTCAAACATGGCCCCTAACCTGTAGATTATGCCGTTAAATAACGGCCCGCTAGCGAGCGTAATAGGGTGGCGCGTTGAATCAACGCCGGCTTGAGGCACGATCGAGGAGCGATGCTTCATGATCGCGGCCTCGCGTAGGCATACCCGAGCTGCCGCTGCACACCAAATGGTCCCAACCCGTAAGGATCAACTCGGACCAAGTGCCGCCCAAATCCAAATGGCAAACAGCACGACATGAAAAGCGCTGGCCACCAACAAACTCCGTCGCGCGAGGGCTCAGAACTTGGCGACCCGGCGTTATCGGGGCCTCATTGACAAGATCGGCTCGCGCAGCGCTGCTCGGCAGCCGTGCCGGATGCGCAGGGGCCGGATCAGGATCGTTTGGGAGACAGCGTCTTCGAGCTAGTGGAAGTCCTGAAACGGTTCGCAGGTCAGTGAGGTGGCTGTTGTCCAGCTAACCGGTCACCGAATCTCGCTCGGCGCTCGGCTGGCGGAGAAGAGAGTCGCCCTGCAGATCGACACTACCTCATGCGAGAACATTGTTATCGAAACGGAACGCCTGACAGAATCGAGAACCGCTATGTCCCTGCACGTCGTCGTCGGAGCCGGACCCGTCGGATCGGCCACCGCACTACTGCTGGCAGAGCGGGGCGACGACGTTCGCCTACTAACCCGCAGCGGATCCGGGCCCGAGCATCCGCGCATCGCACGCATCCGGGTCGACGCCACCGACGCCTCAGCGCTCATGGCCCGGTGTGCGGGAGCCACCGCGATCCATCAGTGCGCCGGGCTAGAATACGCCCAATGGGCCACCGGTTTCCCGCCACTCATCCACGCCGCGATCAGCGCAGCGGAAGCCTCCGGCGCGCTACTGCTCACCGTCGGAAACCTTTATGGCTATGGCGAATTCGACGATCCGGTGGACGAATCACATCCGCTGCACCCCAACTCGGTCAAGGGGCGGGTGCGCGCTGATTTATGGAACGAGGCCCTTGCCGCGCATAGGGACGGCCGCATCCGTACCGCGGAGGTACGCGGATCCGACTACCTGGGGGCCGGAGCCAACTCGACCTTCACGGCCGTGGTCTTGCCCGCAGTGACGACGGGCAAGACCGTGCTGTTTCCCGGCGACCCAGACGCTCCGCACAGCTGGACAGCCATCGGCGACGTGGCACGCACCCTCATCACGGTAGCCGATGACGAAACATCCTGGGGCAGAGCGTGGCACGTGCCCACAGCGGCTCCAATGTCGGTCCGCGCCCTCGCCGGCCTGACCGCCACCCTCGCGGCCGCATCCCCAGCACGAGTCCGCCGCATGCCGTCGGCACTACTGGGGCCGCCGGTCTGCTCAATGCCGACGCCCGTGAGATACGTGAGTTGCGCTACCAGTTCGACCATCCGTTCGTGGTGGACTCCACGGCCGCGACCAAGAAGTTCGGTATCGAGCCCACCCCGACCCGAGCAGCGGTGCAGGCCACGCTCGAGGCCAGGAACTCCGCCCGGAGCTGGTGATGCGGTGTCACGCGGAGCCGGATCTCAGCGCACGGTCGCCACGACCGCGGAAGGCCCCTCGGAGAACAACCGACCGGTGTCTGCCATTGACCGAACGACTCAGAACACCCTCCTGATCCCGGTTGTCGCCCAAGCAGAGCGCTCCGGCGGGCGGATGGTGGCTTCAGTCGGAAGCACAACTCTATGCACCGAAAACCACTGTTAGCCGGGCGATAGGGACATTTAGAACTGCATAATGAGAATATCGAACTCGGCACCTATCGTACCGTGTCCCCTTCGAGCGCCGATCGAGGCTGAAGACGTCAAGCATGCGCCATTGAGCATGGCTATTCGTCAGCAGATCTTGCACTCTCGTTCCGTATCTCGGTACTACAGAAAGATGCGGGTGTCGGAGATCAGCACAAGCACAGTGATATCGAGGAACATAGTGATCGAGATCGCGCCCATGGCTGCCATGGTGAACGCCGCGTTGCGAGCCGTGGGTTTCGGAAACGCGGGGACACCGTTGGAGATGGCTTCGGCGCCAGTGAGCGCGGTTCATCCGGACTAGCTAGACCGCCCGCAACACCAGAACGCCACCGCCGCGGCGCTGAGTCTGGCCAGTTCGGCGTGGATGTCGTAGTGGGTGCTCTCGGCAGGTGGATCCGGGCTGAGACATCACGGACGCAGCAGTGCCTTGATCGAGCGACGCTGATCCATCGCGGCATATCCTCCCGCCACCGCGTCGAGGTCAAGCACCAGGTCAAAGACACGGCCGGGTTCGATCGAGCCATCCAATACCGACGGCAACAACTCGGTGATGTAGTCGCGTGACGACGCCAGGCCTCCGCGAACGCTGATATTGGCAAGGAACAACTGCTGCACGGGCAGCTCAGGGCTTCCATGCGGAAGACCAACGTACCCGACTCGGCCGCCTGGCCGGGTCGCGTCGATGGCTTGCTGCAACGATTCCTTTGTCCCTACGCATTCCAATACCGCGTCCGCTCCTACACCACCGAGCAATTCCACCACCTGGGCCGCGCCATCAGCGCCGCGTTTGGTGACCACATCCGATGCGCCAAATACGCGGGCGAGTTTTTGACGTTCGGCGTGGCTGGACATCGCGATGACGCGTTCAGCACCCAAACGCCTAACCGCCAGCACGGCACACAGTCCCACCGCGCCATCGCCCACGACCGCCACCGTGCTACCGCGCGTTACGCCCGCGCAGAGTGCCGCGTGGTATCCGGTACCCATCACGTCGCATAAGGCGAGCAGGTCAGGGATCAGCGCCGGGTCTGGCTGCTCAGGCAACGCGACCAGCGTGCCGTCGGCCATCGGCACGCGGACGGCCTCGCCTTGGCCGCCATCGACGAACAGTCCGTACTCGTCGGTGGCTCCCCAGTGCGCCCTGCGTGGGCAAAAGAACGGGACCCGGTTGCGGCAATGCACACAGATGCCATCGCTTGCATGCATTGGGGCGATGACGAACTGACCCGGGCGCACCGTGTCGATCTCGGCACCGATTTCTTCGACCACGCCGACAAACTCATGTCCCATCCGCGTCGGCTCAGGAACCTGCTGAATACCGCGGTAGGACCACAAGTCGGAACCACAGACACAGGCTGCCACGACACGGACGATCGCGTCGGTCGGTCGCTCGATCCTCGGGTCTGGGACCTGCTCGATACGGACGTCTCGGGGGCCATGGAGTACTGCTGCTCGCATCTTTCCTCCTCATGTCGATATCCACGAACGTTGCCGACTTCCGGTCGGTCGCACAGCGTTTGATCCATCCATCGCCAGAGGGCTCCGAGGCCGCGCCAGGCGGTCATGGTCACGCTCTGATGACCGTCTTGGTCCGCATGAGGAAGTCAGCGAGATAACTGTCGTGTGGCAGGCCGAACTCGGTCTGATAAGTGGGGCGGTCTCCGATGTAGACGTTGCGGATCGTTGGCTCGCCGACGAGTCGGTCGATGAGGTCGTGGTCGTCGGTGATGGCCGTGAGTGCCAGGGTGTGGCGAAGCGGTTCGATGCCGTCGCTTGGTTCCCAGGGGGCGATCCAGACGCACGGGAAGGGTACTTCGATGCCTGTTTGTGGGGCATTCGCGCTGCCCAACTCGAATACCGCCGGGCGCAGCACGGCGCTGCCGTCGGCGAGTACGTCGACGATGCCCTCACCGCCGAGATGGGCCGTGGCCCCTTTAGCGTGGGTAAGGACATAGGACTCGAGAGTTTGCGCAGCCGTTAGTGGCCGGGCCGGGAGTACCGCCTTGTCGTCGTGCGGCGGCAGGCTGGGGATTGTCGACAGTTGCTGCGCGATGGCCTTGGCGACCGGGGTCGGGTCGCCTTGGACGAACACGGCGGTGGTGTTCACGCAGGCGGTTCCCCCGTGGTGACTGATCGAGGCGGTGATGGTGTCCAGGTGGTCTTCCCAACGGCCCTCGGTGAGGAGGATCTTGGAGCGGCCTGGTCCCTGGGGAAGGATGGTGGGTTGCGCCCGGTACCTGTCGACGACGTCGTCACCGCCATAAACCATCGCGAGATCCGCGCTGCGGATGATCTGATCAGCAATGGTGTGGTCGGTGGGCAGAAGAATGGCTTGGTCGTCGCTGAATCCTGCTTCCCGCAGCGCAGCGATCAGGCGGTGCGGGGTGAATGGTTCCCGTTGCGAAGGGCGCACGGCCACCCGGTAGCCCATGGCGAGCGCCTCCAGCCACAGAATGTGGACGCCTGGATGGTTGCCAGCCGCGTGCACGGAAAACACGTCGCCGCGCCGGATCCACACGCCGCTTCCCCGGCGAGTCAGCGGGTCTGTCCAGTGATGGGTCGCACCGACTGGACGGGCGTATTCCACATTGCGGTAGCACTCGGCCGCGCACTGTGCCGTCAATCGGGTCGCTTCCCTGACCGCCGAGATCGGTGTACCGGAGACTCGGCTGACGAGGTGTTCGTAATAGCGCGGGGCCAACCCGTTGAGGGTGGCGGTGGCGAAGGCATGACCGGCTCGGGCGAGCGCGGCGGCGCGCTCGTCCGCCGGCATGGTCGGGGCGTTACGCAGCGTTGCCAGGCTTCGCTGCACGAACAAGCCTGGTACCAGGCTCAGTTGGGCCAGTGGGGTTCCCGCTACATCGGCGATAGGCACTCGCCGGTGTGCGCGATAGGTGCCGTCGGGTCCGAGTGCGTCCAACTGGATCAGCGCGTCCACTAGTAAACCCCCTCGATGACAGGACGGCCGTCGAAGGTGGTCATAGGAGCCACGTCGCTCAGCGAGTCTCCGACGTGGCCGGGCGGTGGCGGAACTCGGATGGCTGTGTCACGCTCCGGGTTGTTGGGCACCAGCAGCGACTTGCTGACATGGTTCATCACGACCTGGCCCCGCTCGCCGTAGTCGACCTTGGTGTCGGTGCCGGGATTGACGACCGAGAAGGAGATGTACGGCGACAGCGCGTCGAACACGCACGCGCTGCCAGAAGCGACCGGTGCTCGCTCGGTCACCATGCCGGCGATCATCGTGCTGCCGTAGGTGCCCATGAGGTCGATCCCGGGAAAGACCTCGGTCCGCAGCAGGTGACGGGTATCGGGGTCCATGCGGGCGCCACCCCACTGGATCACCTGAACCTTCTCCCGGACAAGCTTGACGAGGGCGTGGTTGCGGCACAGTCGTTCCAACAGAGGTGGCGTGGTCGCCAGGACGCCGACGTTCTGAGTTTGCAGAATGACCCGTGCCTGCGACAGGATGTGGTCGATGTAGCGTTCGGCCTCGTCGGTGCGACCTTCGCCGAGGCAGCGTTTCACCCAGCGTGGGTCCATGTCGAGGGTGAACGCGGTGCCTCCGCGGTATCGTGCTAGTCGTGGCATGTATTCGCCGGCCATGTGTGGTGCGGTTGGGGTCAGGGCGAGCCAGTTGACTCCGCGGCGGTGGCCACGCTTGTCCATCTCGCGCGACACATGGACAACGGTGCGGTCGGCCCAGTCCGACAGGCACACCACCCGCTTGGGTGGACCGGTGGTCCCGCCGCTTTCGAAGATAGCCACGATCTCGGCGTTTCCGGAATAGCCGCGCGGGATCAACGCCTCGACGCTGATATCGCGCAACTCGTCGATGAGATTGGGGAACAGCGCGAGATCCGCAGTTGTTCGGACGTCATGGCGCGGGTCGAAATCCAGCTCCCGCACCTTTCCCAGCCAGTAGGGCGAGCCGGTGTCCGGTCCGAAATGCCACCGCATCGCCGCACGGATCAGTGCGTCGGGTTCGGGTGCTTGGTCGGGCGGGCAGTCGAGTTCCGAAGCGGCAATACGCGACATCTTCTTTAACCTTCAGTTCTCAATCCAGCAACAGGGAGGCAGTGCTCGACCGCGAGGGAATCGACCAGAGAATCTTGGTAGATATCGTTCACGATTTGTCGCGGAGTCCAGGGTTTGTCTCGGTCGTCGACGAGGTCACGGGGAGGGCTGCCGCGGTACAGGCTGATCCGCTGCGCGTTCTCGGTAGCGATGACTCGCTCCAGTGGATACAGGCCGCATGAGGAATACGATCCCGGATAGGCACCGCGGATTTGGCTGGCGATCCGATCCGCGGCTTCGAACGTGAGCTCCTCGGCCGGATCTTGAATCGCGACCATAAGGGTGCGATCGTTTGGCTCGTCGAGCCGGCCGGCACTCAATTGTTCCACCACATAGCTGAGTCGCCACAGTTGCGACCACGTGCGCGGGTGGTGGAACTCAAGGACCCGGCGCCAGAGAGGACGCCGGTCGGCCAGTCGGGCCAGGCACCAGGCCAGGCTGACGGGCCTGCCGCCAGCCGCCCAGTCGGTCAGCGCCGAGCCGATCTCTTCCAGGCTATCGGCCACCCTGATCATCATCGGACCGCTCAGACGCTGGCGGAGCTGCTGGCGCAGCAGTGAACAGACCCGAGCGTGACGTTGGTCCACCAGACGCAGCCACCGACAGAACACGCTCGTCGGCACCAGCCCCTGTTCCCAGGCGTCGAGCAGATACATGTAGTACTGCTGCCGGGGTACCTGCATGACCACTTCGATGGGCATGCCCGCGGGCATCCGCTGCCCAATGGCAGCTGTGAGTCGAGTAAGCCGTGCCGTGGTCTCCAGTTCATACAGACTGAAGCGATCCTCCGCCTCGATGGCATCAACCCTCTCAGCGAACGGTTCGCTCGTAATCGGCATTGGTCGCGTGATGCCTTGGTGCCTGTCGCGCAGCAGGACACTCCACGCACCGAACAGGCACACCGCCACCACAAACGACACCCTCGACTGGTCCGCGATATGAAGGGGCGAATGATTACCTGCACGCGGAAACACAAACATCGGGGGCGCCCCACTGATATTCAGGCGGGGAAAGGCACGCACGTACAGCTTGCTGCTCCCACGGACCTCACACAACACCGAGGGATCCTCCGCGTCCGTATCGATGTCCAGCGCGCGAATAAGTTGCCTCAGCCGACGCAATCGCCGGGCTGGCGCTTTCTGGATCGCCGGGTCCGGTACTGAACCGAAATCAGGGCTGCCATCATTCGTCCATTTCCCACAAAGATGCATTAGATTGTCCACCCCGGGGACCGGCCACGACCCCGTGCCCTCCTGCACATCGTGCCAGCGAAACCCTGCGCGAGGGAATGCCCCTGGGCGCCCATCACCGATGATTGCTGTACGCATTCCTTTCCCGCCAATCCGTCGTGCTCGTTTGCCGGCCATGTCCCCGAGACCCAAGCGCATCCGGTTGGGCGTCTGCGGGTCGGGAATGTTGAACGGGGACCGGTCGCCAGCGGGAACCAATGCTGCCGTGTAGACGATGACGCATCAACGACCTTTCACTTCATAACCATGAATTCTCCCAACATCCTCCGGCCACCCCACCGTCATCCGTCGTGGCTGCGGGCTCCGGCCCGGCAGTCTCCGGAGGCTTGCAGATTCCGCTCTACGGCTGCGGCAGCCCCAGTTACCAGACGCCGCTGCCAGCCGAGCAAAAGACAGGAAGAGCCTTCACCAGCGCGAAGCGCGCTTCGACGTCACCTTCCAGCAACTACTGATAGCCGCGGCAGCCGAAGCGGTGGGTCTCAGTGAGAGCGCCTTGCGCTCGCCGGTTCGGCCGAAACCCCGCAAGTGCCGCGGTGATCGTTGTTCGATCGGCCAGCTCCACCCGATGCGCCTCGATCCGAATTGCGCGGCCAGCTATACGACGAGGACATTGAGCCATTCCGGGTAGCGGGTCGGCTGGCGGCCTGAGCTGGCGACACGCCGGAAGGGGTTGGGGTGCAATGAGAAAGCGCAGAACCCCGGGTATGAAGGTGGTCCTTCCAAAGATCAACTTCACAGAGGTTCTGCGCATCGTGAGTGTGACATACACGGCCGTGTTGCCGATCGCCGAGGCCACGGTCGAGTTCGTGGCCGGGCTGCTTGATACCGAACGACAGCGCCGCGGCACTCGCTGGCGAAAGCTGACCTGCTTCGACCAGGCGGTTCTGGTGCTGCGCTGGTTCGTCGACGGCACCCGCCTCAAGCAGCTGGCCTGTGACAACGACATCGGCAAAACCACCGCCTACGCCTACCTCCACGAAACCATCGACATGCTCGCCGAGCAGGCCCCGGACCTGCACAATGCCCTGTTGGCCGCCAAGGTCGCAGGTCATGAGCACCTCGGCGTGGACGGCACCCTGATCTACACCGACCGCATCCGTGAACCCGGCCCCACACTGAAAAACGGCAAGCCGGTGGACCTGTGGTGGTCCGGGAAACACCGCCACCACGGCGGCAACATCCAGGTCGTCACCGCCCCGGATGGGTGGCCGCTGTGGACCTCGGACGTGCGGCCAGGCCGCGAGCACGACCTCACCGCGCTGCGCACCCACCCCGGGATACTGCCCGCGCTCGAGACCTGGATCGGCGAAGAAACCCGCCGACGGCGAACTGACCAGCGAGCAGAAGACCTCGAACAAGGCGCACAACAGCAAACGCGCCCTCGGCGAACGCGGAAACTCCCTGCTGAAGACCACCTTCAAGGCGTTACGGCGAATCAGCCTCTGCCCCTACCGGATCGGCGCGATCGCCGCCGCCGCACTCGTCTTACTCCACGTCGAACACGGCCGCACAACCTGACCACCACAACACACCGCTACCCGGAAAGGCTCAGTGTGCTTCCAACGCTCAGCCGTGCCTTTGTCATGAGTCATGATCGCCGCGCGCATCTGCCTGACAACCTTTGCCTCGTCCGGCGTGAGGGCCGGTTCGGTTTCGAGCGTCCGCAGTCGAGAAGTCAGGGTCTTCAGCTCTCGTGCGGGCCCCACGGTGAGACCGCCTGTTGTCACGAGGCGACACATGTGCTTCTGGCCCAATGCGAACCACCGGTTAAACAAGTGGGCAAGGCCTCCGTCATCGGCCAACTTGGTCACCGTGGTGTACGCGCCGACATCCGCGCTTCGATGTTTGCCTGAGACAAGTTCCATAAGGTTCCCGCTGCCTACAACCCAGTCCTCGTGCCACTCTGCCGGCACCGGCGCCCCGCAGCCGCGCTCGGCCGGGGACGCGCTGGTGCTCGACCTGCCCACCGCACCGACCCGGTCGCTGGACGCATACAAGATCACCCGTGACGGGAGCGCCTCATGACCACTACACGATCGAAAACTATCGCTCCCAAACCGATCCCGGAACTCGCCGCCGACCTCGACGCCGGGCTGCGCCGGTTGAAACTGGCCACCATCCGGCGCACCGCGCCGGAAGTGCTGGCGGTCGCGAAAACCCAGCGCTGGACCCCGGAAGAGGTGCTGCGCACCCTGATCGAAGCCGAACTCGCCGCCCGGGATGCCTCCAACGCGGCCAACCGGCTCAAGGCCGCCGCGTTCCCCGTCACGAAAACCCTCGACAGCTTCGACGTGTCGGCGTCATCGATCCCGCAAGCCACCTTCGACTACCTGTCGAGCCTGGAATAGGTTCGCGCGCAACACAATCTCGCGCTGATCGGGCCGCCGGGCACCGGCAAGAGCCACACCCTGATCGGGCTCGGCTACGCCGCGGTCGCCGCCGGGCACAAGGTCCGCTACTTCACCGCCGCCGACCTCGTCGACACCCTCTACCGCGGCCTGGCCGACAACACCGTCGGCAAAATCATCGACACACTGCTGCGCACGGACCTGCTGATCCTTGACGAGATCGGGTTCGCCCCGCTCGACGACACCGGCACCCAGCTACTGTTCCGGCTCGTCGCAGCCGCCTACGAACGCCGATCTCTGGCCGTCGCATCACACTGGCCGTTCGAGCAATGGGGCCGGTTCCTACCCGAACACACCACCGCCGCCAGCATCCTCGACCGGCTCCTGCACCACGCCACCGTCGTCATCACCGACGGCGACTCCTACCGCATGAAACACCGCAACAAGCGAGGTGACCGGCCCCTGAACTAACCACCCCACCCCGCAAGGGGGTGGGGACTTCACCTGGCCACCAGCGGCGACCTACACATGGCCATTGACAGCGCCCGACGCCAGGTGCGAACGGTTGTCTTGCCGGTCGCCGGTCACCGCTTCCGGATCGTTGTTGCATGCCGCCAAACCGATCAGCACTGGTTGATGCGCTGGCAGCCATACGCCCCCGACGATTTGGGGCTGAGGTGGATAGCTGAAGCAGGAATTCTCTCGAGGCGGATCGGTGAACAGCACCTCATCGATCGCGTCTCTGATAGACAGCGATCCCCCGAGCAGCTCACCCCCGAAACGGTCATCGGTCAGAATCAACAGCACCGTGGCCTCCCTGAGGGGGCCAGACAGGTCGACCGAATCACGGGGTCCAGCGAGAGGATCACAATCGGCTCCATTAGGCGTCCAGGTCAATGCCGGTGAAGGCGTCAGGAACCTCGATCAGCCGGACGCAATATTCACCGCTCCTTAAATGGTTGGCGGCGAGGGCGTGTTGGTGCTATCCGTAGCTCCAACTGCGCCCGGTCTGGCGGTATTGCTCGACCGGGATCGTCTGGAGTGTGGGCTTCATGCGCGCGGTGTAGAGGATGCCGTCGAGGTGATCGATCTCGTGCTGGATAAGTCTTGCGAGACCATCCCGGTATTCCGCCAGTCGGAGCTCACCAGTGGGGGTGTTCGTCTCGACCTCGATTCGCAGTGGTCGCGGTACTTTTCCGCGGACGTCGAAGAAGCTGAGGCAGCCTTCGTACTGCTCGTCTTCGTCGTCGGAGCGGGAGATGATGGTGGGGTTGAGCAAGGTAATAACCGGCGCGTCCGGTGCGGGTGGCTGAACGACAGCGGCTCTGCGGCTGATGCCGAGTTGTGGGGCGGCGATACCCATCCCTTTGGCAAAGTTGTGGATGCGGCGAGCGCGGTGCATGGCGGCGACGAGGTCGTTGACGATCGCAGCGGCCAGGTCGTGCTCGATGGGAAGGTTCAGTGGCTGCGCGGGTTGGTGGAGTATGGGGCTACCTGATTGGACGATTCCGATGCCGCGCATGGCGTCGCTGGGTTTGGCTTCGATCACGGTTGCTTCCTTCCCTGCGTGGTTGCCTCGGGTGAGGATCGGAATCGCCATTCCATCCGGTATCGGGTGTGTAGCGGTGGTCGGGTGGTGTTCCAGGTGAAGATCGCGGTGTCGTTGTCGTCGTGTCGGGTCGGTGCGGTGGGCAGTGGCCTGGCGTCGGCGGTCATCGATGTTTCGATACCCCACACGGCGGGGGCGAGCGTGATCGGGAATGCCAGGGTGACCTCCAGTCGCTCGGTGGGGAGGCGTACGGCCCGTTGGAACCAGCGGCCCCATTTGTTGTCGCCGACACTGTAGACGTAGTCGATCCATACCGAATCGCCCGGATAGAGCGGGAATCGGGCGTTGTCGTTTTCGAACAGCAGCCACACTTCTTTGAACGCGTCGTGGTCGTGTTTGGCCTCCCACCGCATCGGCTCCTCCTGGCATGCCGCCGTCAGATCCAGTTCGTCCCAGGTCAGTGGATTATGCCGGTAATGCTGCTTGGACCGTTCAGGCTCGCCGGGGTACCGGTCGACGCTGATGCGGATGAGGAATCGGGTGACCGGCTCGACTCCGGTGTTGCGCAGGAGCCGGCGCATCGTGAGCCGGTAGGCGGTGCCGTCGTAGTCGAGGCGGGCGGCGTCGTGCTCGACTATGAGATCGGTTCCGGGGTACTGGCTGGACAACGCTGGTGTGGTGGTCAGTGTGGGCTTGGATGCATGGAGTTTGGCGGTCTCATAGTCGCGCCAGCGCTTCCAGATCGCGGTGCCTGACTCAAGGGCCACATCGGCGCGGCGGGCGAAGTCCTCAGTCGGACGATGGCGGCCGGATTCGATGTGGCTCACGTAGGAGGCGTCGAAACCCATCCTCGCTGCGAGGGCTTTCTTCGCCAGTCCTTTGACGTCGCGCCAGTAGGCGACTTCGGCGGAGAAGGCTTCGGCGGCCTGTTCGACGCCGATGGTCTGCTGTCGCTGTGGTGTGTCCAACCCTTGAGCCCCCGGACTTCGGCGTGATCGCGTGAATGGAATGAACCGTGAGTGAGTCCAGTTCAGCATTCCCTCACCCCCAGCGCCACCGATTCACTGAACCCCTGACCGCAGCCGGTCGGCCACCGTCAACCACGGTGGCGCTGCGGCTGAAACACACTCGGCTGTTGCCGATTTCAGGAGGGGACAGAGAATGAACAAGGTACTCGTCACCGGTGGGGCGGGCTTCATCGGCTCGCATGTGGTGCGTCGGCTGCTGCGCCGTAATTCCGAGTTCGAGGTGACGGTCCTCGACGCGCTGACCTACGCCGGCCACCGCGACAACCTGGCAGACGTCCTCGGCTCGCCGCGGCTGCGGTTCGTGGAGGGCAACATCCTCGACGCGCGGTTGGTCGACTCCCTGATGCGCACCCACACCGCAGTGATTCATTTGGCTGCCGAGTCGCATGTGGACCGCAGCTTCTATCAGGCAGGCAACTTCCTGACCACGAACGTGCTGGGCACGCAGGTGCTGCTGGAGGCCGCGATGCGGCACGGGATCGGCAAGTTCGTGCATGTCTCCACCGATGAGGTGTACGGGCCGCTGGACTCCGCCGCCGCGACCGAGCAGTACCCGCTGCAGCCGACAGTCCCCTATGCCGCGTCGAAGGCGGCGTCGGATCTGGTGGCGATGTCGTACTTCCGCACCTTCGGTGTCCCGGTGTGTATCACTCGCTCCAGCAACAACTTCGGTCCGTGCCAGCATCCGGAGAAGATCATTCCGCTGTTCATCACTCGGCTGCTCAAGGACGGAACCGTGACGTTGCACGGCGACGGTGGGCATGTCCGCAATTGGCTGCCTGTCGAGGACAACTGCCAGGGCCTGGAGTTGGTGCTGCGGGAGGGGGTACCGGGCGAGGTGTACAACCTCGGCGGCGGCGCCGATCTGACCAACCATGAGCTGACCGGGCGGATCCTCGCCGAGCTCGGACTGGGTTGGGGCCGTGTCCGGTACATTCCGGATCGGCGTAGCAACGACCGCCGCTACGCGATGGACTGGTCGAAGATCGCCGCGCTGGGTTACCAGCCGACACGCGCGTTCGGGCAAGCACTGGCCGACACCGTCCGCTGGTATCGCGACAACCCCAGCCGGTGGGCGCCGCTGCCACGGGATCCATCGGCGCCGATCGCGGTTATCACGCTCGACGCGGCGGATGGGCAGTGAGATGGCACAGCGTGTACTGGTCACCGGGGTCGGTGGCCAGCCTGGCTTCGACCTGGCGCGCCGACTGCTCGAACTCGGTTGTGAAGTCGTCGCCACCGACGCCGATCCACTCGCCAACGGTCTCCTGCTGCCCGGCGTGACCCCGCGACTGACACCACCGGTCACAGCAGCCGACTACCCCGGCCAGTTGCTCGCGCTGTGCCGGGAGACTCGGCCGGATGCGCTCTGGTCGGCGGTCGAATCCGAACTCCCCCACCTGCTGGATCTGAGCAGCGATCTGGAGAAGACAGGGGTGCGGATGTGGCTTCCGCCGCGGCCAGCGGTGCGGGCGTGTTTGGACAAGGCGCTGTTCCATCAACTACTGACCGAACACAACGTTCCCACCCCAGCCAGTTGGCTGCCGTCTGAGATCGACGAGGTTCCGGACGGGGTCGCGTTGGTTGTGAAGCCGCGGCGCGGTCAGGGATCGAAGAATGTGGTGTTCTGCTCGACGCGTCGGCAAGCGCGCATGCTGTGCGAGCTGGTGCCCGAACCGATCATTCAAACCAAGCTCGACGGGCACGAGTTCACCGCGGACTGCGTGATCGACCGCGGCGGTCGAGCATCGGTTGTCCTGCGGTATCGACTGCTCACCAAGGGCGGATTGTCAATGGTCAGCGAAACCTTCCACGACCAACAGGTGCACGACCGCGTTGTCCACACGCTGGAGGCTATCGGCACGTCTGGATTGTGCTGCGTCCAAGGTTTTGTGCGCGATTCCCCGGGCGAACGGGTGCTCATCACAGAGATGAACGCCCGGATCGCAGGAGGGTTCATGCTCGCCGAAGCAGCCGGCGCAGACCTGGTCGACCAGACTCTGGCGGGACTGTGGCAACGCCCGATTGATCACGATCGGTTGACCTATCGGCCTGGCGTTCGGTTGGCCAAAGCCACCACGACCCTTGCAGTCGTCGAAGACACCCGGCTCGGGGCAAGCAGCTCAACCGGACACGTCAGTGTTCCTAACGCGGAACGCAAGGAGTGACGATGACCAACTTTGATCCCGTCAGCAGGAACGCCGCACCGTTTCTACACGGCCCAGAATTCGCCGCGGTGACCGAGGCGCTGCAGGCCGGACAATACGGCCACAACACCGCAACCGAAAGATTCGAATCCGAACTAGCACAGTTCCTAGGGGTACCGCAGGTTGTGGCGGTCTCCTCGTGCACCGCAGCACTGCACGTCGGACTGCTGCTGGCCGGTGTAGGGCCAGGCGATGAAGTCGTGGTGCCGTCACAAACCTTCTGCGCCACCGTCCAAGCGATCCTGATGACCGGCGCGCACCCCCGATTCGCTGACATCGACGCCACCACGCTGTCTGTCACTAGCGCCACGGTGCTCGAGGCGATCACGCCGCGCACGCGGGCGGTGGTGCCGGTCCTCTACGGCGGACGCGCGGTCGATCTCGGCGACCTTCAGCGGGAACTGGACGAGCGCGGTATCACGGTGGTCGAGGACGCCGCGCACGCCTTCGGCTCTCGCCTCGGCACGATCCGGGTCGGCGCCACCGGCGCGCTGACGGCGTTCTCCTTCGGACCGATCAAGAACTTGACCTGCGGCGAAGGCGGCGCATTGATCCCGCGCACACCCGCGCAAACCGATCGAGCACGAACCCTGCGGCTGCTCGGGGTCAGCCAGTCGCAGGCCACCCGCATCCGCTCGACCACCTACGACGTAGACACCTTCGGTTGGCGCTACCACCTATCAGCACTGCACGCGGCGATCGGCAGTGCGCAGCTGGCCCGTTTCGACGCGATCGAGACCGCGCGCAAGACGCTGTGGCGTGCCTACGCCCGCGCGCTGGCGGACCTGGACGGCGTCACGATGGTTGATGTCGACGTGGAACACAGTGTGCCATTCAACTGCGTAGTGCGAGTCGCGAAGCGCGACAGCGTATTCCAGTTCATGCGTGACCGCGGGATCGGTGTCGGAGTGCATTACCCGCCGAACCACACCCAGCCCGCATTCGCGCAGTGGTCGCGGCCGCTGCCGGTCACCGAGGCGACCGCCGACGAGATCATGAGCCTGCCGTTTCATCCGGCCATGACCGAACCGGACGTGGCCCGGGTTGCGGCGACACTCCGGGACGCGATCGCCTACAGCCGACGGTCGTAGCAGGCTACGGAGATCAGGATCTGCGCCAGTTCCCTTGCTGCGTTGGGGCGCCCGTGTTCGCGGGCGTGCTCGGCGATCGTTGCTCGGCGGCTCGGGTCGGTGAGTAGCGGTTCGATCGCTTCCCGCAACCTCGGCGCCGCAACGTCCCTGAGCAGCGCGACCGCCGCCCCGTGCTCAGCGAGGGTGGCGGCGTTGTGGGCTTGCTCGTTACCCGCCGAGGACGCCAGCGGGATCAGCACCGATGCTTTGCCCAGCGCGGTGAGCTCCGCGATGGTGCCCGCACCGCTACGTGAGATGACCACATCAGCCAACGCGAACACATCCGCCAACTCAGGACCGATGAACTCGGTGACCACATAGCGTTTGCCCAACGCTGCGTCAAGGGTGGCGGCGTGCTCGCGGAGTTCGGTGACCGATGTCTTGCCGCATTGATGGATGACATTGGCACGCTGCAGCAGCCACGGCAACAGCTCACGCACGACACGGTTTATCTGGACCGCGCCCTGCGCACCACCAGTGACATAAATGGTCGGCAAGCTGCGATCGAACCCGTGGACGCCGAGGGCGGCGATCGCTTTGTCAGCGTCGCCGTCGAATAGTTCGGGCCGCACAGGATTACCGGTGAAGGCGGACTTCGCTACAGCGCGCCGCGGCAGCAACGGCAGACTTGATTCCGACGACAGGGCGACGCGGGTCGCAAGGCGGGCCAGCACCCGGTTGGCCAGGCCCAACCGGACCGTCTGCTCGTGCACCACCAACGGCCGACGCCGCAGCCAGGCCGCCAACCCGACCGGCACGGTGACATACCCGCCGGTCGCGAGCACGACATCCGGTTGGAACCGGCCCACCGTGCGCCAGGCTTGGGCGATACCGAGCGGGACACGCAGCATGTCCACAGCATTGGCACGAGTGAACATCTTCAACGGGTTGGCCGCGCGACGAATCTTGCCTGTCGCCACCGCAGCGAACCGGATACCCTCGCCAGCCGCGACTGTGGACTCCAACCCGCCGGCCTGCCCGACCCACAACACTTCGAGCCGATACCCGCGGGCGGCCAGTTCCTCACGCAACGTTCGAACTGTGGTGACGGCAGGATAGACATGCCCACCAGTACCACCTGCGGCCACGAGCAGCTGAACATCCGAATGCCGCGAACCTGCCGAGTTTCCGTTGATGGCTGTACTCCCACTCATGAAGCCGAGGTCCGTTTGGATTGGAGGGCACGACGTTATCAGTTGAACGGGCTGTCACCCGTGAGCAACGCGAGCTCCTTCGTGCCGATCCCGTCCACGACTGGTTTGTACTGTGCTGCAACGTGTTTGTACCTCACGGCGGCATCATGCCGTTCGCACGACCGTGTGGGCAGTGACTGTAGGCGCAAGGATCGGTTTGTAACGCCCAGACCTTGAATCGTTCGACCTCAACAAGTCCAAGATCTCGGTTCCGCACTGGCCGACCTCCCTCGACATCAACCGGTCCCGGTAGTGGTAATCGGCGATCCGCGCGGAGCGCAAACTATCGCGGTGCGTACCAAATCCTGTACGCGGTGCTCGCACGACGCGACGGGTCGGTGGCGGGTCGAACCAGGGCAGTCAACTGAACACCGCTGGGTGTGGGCGCCGCCCAGGCCTATTGCCCCACTGGGGCGGTCACCGGGTCGGGCGAACGTGTGAAAGGAATCGTGGTCATCGCTCGCAGCGACCTGCCCCGAACCGTGGCATCGGGGGCCGTAATGGCTCGGGTGCCGAAAATTTGACGTGCGAGACGGGACTCCCTACGTCAAGTCCTCCGGCACAGGAAGGTCGTCCATCAGTCGTCCTGGTGTGGTCTGCAGACCGGCAGCGAACTTCATGATGTTCTCCACCCGTGGGCTGCGTTGTCCGCGTTCGACTTGTCCGAGGTAGGTCCAGTGGACTCCGCAGGCGTGCGCGGCGGCTTCTTGGCTCCAGCCGAGTTCGGTGCGGCGGGCGCGTACTCGTGCTCCGAACGCCGCAGCGGTCGGATTGAGCGCGGGCTTGCCTGGGCTGGACATATCGGCCCAAGCACATACGTCCCACGCGTATTGATCCAGAGCGTAATCGTCCTATGCCCTTCCGTCTCATGCGTAAACGTCCTATAATGCGGGTCCGCGACGCTGCGCTTCATCGGGCGCATCGCATCAGCTGCCCGCTTTCTCAGCACGACACCATGTGATAGCCACTTCTCGGCAACCATGCAGTGAATGCACATCCGTTCCCAACGAAGAGATCGGAGCATGACATGTACCTTGTTGGCGTTGGCCCCGTGGAGGCTGCATGACGCCGATTAAACGGCCGACGGGTACGACCGCGGCGGTGGCTCGCCCGCTGATTCCGGCGATCCCGTTGCCGGATTTGGCTGCCCTGGCACCCATCCGTGGCGAGCACCAGCACTACGCCGTATCTACGATGAACCAGCATGGCCGATTGTGCCTGAAACGAATAACCGACGAGCTGGGCTGGTCGGATTCGCGATCCCTTGCCGTGGGCATTGATGCCGGAGCGGTCGTTCTCACGGCGGGGTCGGCGGCGCGATCGGCGCAGCTGCGCGACGGTTGGATATACCTCTCGGCCGACATACGCCGCGGGTGTCTGCTCTGCCCAGGCGATCACGTCCTGATGGTCGGGTCCGTGACTCGGTCATCGGTGACGCTCTATCCGCCCCACGTGCTTGCTGCCCTCCTCGCAGCCCGCCACCACGACAACGCGGAGGTGGGGACTGCTGCACGGATAGGTGACAACCGAGTTGGCTTGCCCTTCGGGTGGGCTGGAAGGATGTCATCGTGCCGAAGCCCTATCCCCGTGAGTTCCGCGACGATGTCGTGCGTGTGGCTCGCAATCGCGACGATGGTGTGACGCTGGAGCAGATCGCCGCCGATTTCGGGATCCACCCGATGACGCTGTCGAAATGGATGCGTCAGGCCGACGTCGACGAGGGAACCAAACCGGGCACCAGCACGAGCGAGTCGGCCGAGCTGCGGGCGGCGAAACGGCGAATCCGGTTGCTGGAGCAGGAGAACGAGGTCCTCAAACGGGCCGCCGCTTATTTCGCGCAGGCGAACCTGCCGGGAAAATGATCTACCCGCTCGTCCGCGAGCTGGCCGAAGACGGGATCCCCGTCACGGTGACGTGCCGGGTGCTGAAACTGGCTCGTCAGCCGTACTACCGATGGCTGGCCGAACCGGTCACTGCCGCCGAACTCGACCAGGCGTATCGGGCCAACGCGCTGTTCGACGCCCATCGCGACGATCCCGAATTCGGGTACCGATTTCTCGCCGACGAGGCCCGCGCCGCCGGTGAACCGATGGCCGACCGCACTGCATGGCGGATCTGTTCGGCCCAGGGCTGGTGGAGTGCGTTCGGCAAGAAGCGACGCGGAAAGGGCAAGGCCGGCCCGCCGGTCCACGATGACCTGGTCCAACGCGACTTCACCGCTGAGGCTCCGAATCGGTTGTGGCTGGCCGACATTTCCGAACATCAGACAGGCGAGGGCAAGCTCTACATTTGTGCGGTCAAGGACGTCTATTCCAACCGGATCGTCGGCTACTCCATCGACTCACGCATGAAATCGGCGCTGGCGGTGCACGCGCTCAACAATGCGGTGGCTCGCCGTGGCGAGGTGGCCGGTTGCATTCTGCACACCGACCGCGGATCGCAATTTCGCAGCCGGAAATTCGTGCGAGCCCTGACTCGTCACGGCATGGCCGGGTCGATGGGCCGTGTCGGCGCGGCCGGTGACAATGCCGCCATGGAGAGTTTCTTCGCGCTGCTGCAGAAGAATGTCCTCGACCGCCGATCCTGGTGCAGCCGTGAGGAATTGCGCATCGCGATCGTCACCTGGATCGAACGGACCTACCACCGCCGCCGACGCCAAGCTACCCTCGGCCGTTTGACGCCGGTCCAATACGAGACCATCATGACCCCACCGGCCAGTCAGGCCGCGTGATCGAATCTGTCACCCGATCGTGCAGCAGTCCCTTTATTAGTGCACGCACGCTGTCTGATTACTGGCTCTACGCCAAGCTGTTCTCCTCGACCTGCCCCATCGCGATTGGCGAGGACAACACCATCACTGGAGCGGTGATCGCATTCCGAAGCCAAAACGACCCCACAGACGTGTACGTCCAGGACGTCATGACCCACCCCCAGCACCGGCAACGCGGCGTCGCGCGAGCGCTTCTGCACAGCGTGCGATCACAGGCCGAGAAGTGGGGCTGCGAGCGCTTGTATCTGACATCCGAACCCGACAACCATGCAGCGCACGCCAGTTGGACTACCCTTGGCTTCGTCAACGTGCCCGGCGACCATGAAACCAACGGCATATCCGTCATCACCGACTTCAAAGGCCCGGGCCGAAGCCGTGCTGTCTACGAACTGCCTCTGACTTGAGTGGCGAAGCTAGCGACTTGCTCAAACGGCTGCACCCGGCGGACTACATGAGGCCACTGGCGTTCCGGATCGTTTAGCAGTGGCGTCTTGCCGGTCTGGCGCAGCACCTCGCTGATGCGGATTCTGGCGGCGGCAGTGATCTCACACGACAATCTCGCCACGGCTTTCTGCCTTTACGATGACGTCACCCGACGGGAATCCAGTACTGGCATATGCCGCCCGCGGTAGTGGCGTCGAGCGTGCCTCCACATGCGGTAATGATCCGGCGTGATGCAATGTTGTCGACGCGGCAGGTGAGCCGGGCGCGGGTGATACCGAGAGCCTTTGCCAGCGGCAGCGTTTGGCGGAGGATCTCGGTTCCCCAGCCGCGACGGCGGAACTGTGGCGCGACGACGTAGCCGATGTGGCCACCCCAGCGCATGAGGTCGTCAGTGAGATGGTGTCGTATGTCGCTACTCCCTACGAGCGCGCCGTCGATCTCGGCGACAAGGAACGTGTACGGAACAGTATTCGCGGGTAGGCCGACGCCGCGGCAGGCGTTGTCCTGCAGCGCCAGGTACTCATCCCACGTGATGCCCGGCTGGTAGTCCTTCGCGAACGTCAGCCCCTCATCCATGATCGCTGTCCGCAGGGTCAGGAAGCGTTCTTCGTCGCATGGTCCAAGCGGCCGGACGACCAGCGTCGGCAAATGTGTCACGGGACGATGCTGACGCGGCAAGTCCATTGGCTGCAACGAGATTTCGACGTGGGATAGATTCCTCAGCGGTCTCAAGCTGCGCCGCCCCCGATGCTGAAGGACCACCTCGACCGCCAATCAATCGATGAGTCCGATCGTGGTGGGCGGCGCGCGCCACATGTCTGTCAGTCGATCCAGTAGCGGCGGGTCAGGATGCGGTCGGTACATGGTTCGACGGATTCGAGGACGCCGCTGCAGGATTCGATGATGCGCCGAGAGGCGAGGTTGGTGTCGTGGCAGGTGAGGAGTATCCGGTCGATGCCGATCGCGCGGGCGATGGTGAGGCTGTGGCGGAGGATGGCGGTGCCGTAGCCGCAGCGCCGATATTGTGCCAGGACGGCGTAGCCGATGTGACCGCCTCGCCGGTTCAGTGCGTCGTTGAGGGTGTGCCGGATGGACGCGCGGCCGACGATTTGGTCATCGACGGTGGCGACCAGGAAGGTGGCTGCGACGATACCGTCGGGCAGGTTGTTCCCCTGGCGGTAGTCCTCCAGCATCGACAGATACTGCGGCCACGTCACGGCCGGTGTGAGCCCCAACGCGAAGGGGAATCCGTCGCCGTCGGCCATGGCCTCATGCACCGCGCGGACCACCTGTTCATCCGACACGCGCAACGGCCGCAGCCGCACCGCATCAAGAATGGGCGAGGTCCGGGGAGCAGTTGACATGGCCCGCACCGTAGCCAGCGAAACGACCGTCGTCGACGGATTTTCGTCCCGCAACCCCCTGCCCGCCATCTCCGCGACAGCGAAGGTGGCGAGGCCAATAAGCGACCAGACAACGTGCAGAGACCAGCACACTCTGCACCACCGAGCTGCAGGCCTGGAGGGACCGGGCATGGCTGCCGTGGAGACGAGACCGGTTCGGCGCGGAGTGTGCGGGATGCGTCTTATAGTGCGTAGAGATCTGTGGACGGTGTGAGGAGGGGGTCGGACATGGCCGGTGAAATTCAGGTGGATGTAGTCCGGCTGCGGGAAGCGGCGCGGTTCATCGGCAACAAGGCGCAGGTCATCAGGGAACGGGTGCGGGAGCTGGATCGCACGATCGGCGCCGAGCTGCTGGCCGACGGCTGGCAGGGGAAAGCGGCGTCGGCGTATGACGAGTCGTGGGTCGAATGGCGGGACGCTGCCGAGGAAATCGTCGCGGCGTTGGAGTCCTCGGCGGTGAGTTTGGCCGACGCCGCCAACCGGCATGAGATGCAGGACGCCGCGCGTCGCGATGCGATCAACGGTGTTGGAAGGCAGGTGTAGCCGGTGCCTGACGATTACAGCTACCGGGTGAACTTGCAGCAGCTCGATGACGCGATCGCGACGATGGCGAAGTTCGGCGCCGAGGTCGAGGGCTGGCTGAGCGAGGTTGATCAGCATATCGCCGACCTGCATCTGTCGTGGTATAGCGACGCCGCCGACGCCCAGCGCGCCGCGCACACGCGGTGGACGGCCGGTGTGGCGGAGATGCGGGAGAACCTCGACGAGTTACGTGAGGTGGCGCGGCGGGCGCACACCAACTACTCGGGTGCGGCCCAGCTGAATCAGGGAATGTGGCCGTAGATGGCGCCACCGACGTTCCCGATCATCGTCTGCCGTCATCAGGAATATCATTCGGCGGGCGAAGCTTTCGGATCCGTGCGCGACAGCGGTATCGACGTCCACGCCGGGCTGGTACGGACTTTGGCTGGATACGCGGGAATGGGCGGCACCGACAACGCAGGCACGACGTGGGCCAAGGCCTACGACGAGGCAGCTGGCACCGCGATCCAGACCTCGGCGAAGCTGATCTCGGCGTGCGCGCGAACATCGGATCTGCTCGCTGCGGGGGCATACAACCATGCATCGGGGGAGGCCGCATCGAACCCCGCTACGGCGGCGCCACCTCCGCTACCGGCGTTGGGGTTCGAGCCGTGTCTTGCGCTTTTTGTGCCGTCGGCGTCCGGAGCGGGTGGGCCCGAGCCGTTCGGTTGGTTGCTGATCAAAGCGGTTTCGGGGTTGATGTGGCCCGATGGTGACCAGCACCAGCTGCAGGCTGCGAAGACTGTATGGCACGGCGCTGCCGATGCTTTGGTGAATGCGGGTGGCCCGATCTCTACCGCTGTCGGGATGCTGGGCAACCAGCAGTCGCCGGAGATCCCTTCCGCGATCACGACGTGCTCGGAGATGGGTGTGAATCTCGATCAGGTCGCCGCGGGCTTCCGGGTGCTGGGAAACGCGTGCGAGGAATACGCGCAGCATCTCGACGATGCACATCACGAGATCCTGAATGAGCTGCGCAAGATGCTCATCGAAACCGCCGCTACGGAGGCGGCGCTGCAGGTCGCGGCACCGTTCACCGGTGGACTGTCAGAGCTGGGTAACGCGGGCATCGTCGCGCGTATCGGTATGTACGCCAGCAGGATCGGCGCCATCATCACACGGCTGGTCAGCAAGGTCGCCACGATCGCTGCCCGCGTCACCAGCCACATCGGGACAACCCTGAAGTCTATGTTCGCCCGGCTCGGCCGATGGCTGCAACAGGCTGTGCCAAGGCTGTGGGGCCGCAGCGGTGAGGCCGGCATCCAGTTGTTCTCGCGCAGCGGTCCGCGGACGAACCTCGACGTCCTCGAAAATGGTGGCGCGCTCGAGTTGTCGGCCGACACCATCGCCGCAGCCGCCCAGAAGGCCGGTATCGACTTCACGGGAGTGGACATCCACCTCGTCAAAGAACTCGACGAGGTGCGTTATCTCGACTTCCAGGACGCGTGCGCGGTCACGCCCTCGGAGCTGGGCGGACAACAGATCAGATTCGGGCCCGCAGCCTTCTCCGACGAGGAAACCCTGGTTGCGACGATCGCCCACGAAATGAAACATGTCGAACAGCTGCGCAGCGGAGCACGGGTCGGCTCGGACAGCATCCGTGACCTCGAGGCCGAAGCCTACGCTGTCGAAGCGGCCGCACTAGCCCGATACCGAGGAGAGCATCCATGAGCGAGGTCCACTTCACGGTCACCGATGTCTTCGACATCACAAGCCGCGGCGGACTGCTGGTGGCGGGCAGCCTCGCATCCGGACACATCGGTTCCGGTGACGTCCTCTACGACTCGGTCAGCGGCGCACCCGTACGAGTGATCGGCCTCGAATTCCACGGCGGCGGTGAACCAGGACAATTCATCCTCGTCGTCGACCGCGCCGACACCGACCATGTGCGCGTCGGCCAACATCTGGTCGACCAGCCCAACCCGACCGCCTCGACAAGCCAGCCGTCATGACCGAGCAAACCGGCGAACAGATCCTCGACCTGCTCCACACCTGGACCCGCAGTCTGGTACCCGACCTGGCGGCGTTCATCGAAGGACTAGCCGACCTCGAACCAGAGATCCGGCCGCTGATCGCCGAACACATCCGCGACTACGACGAAATGCTGCCCACCCTGTTCATGGGCGACATCGCCCGATGGGTGATCAGCGTGACGCACGACAGCCCAGACCCCGCGACTCGTCTGCAGCCGTTCTTCGATCGGCTCGAGCAGGGGTGGGGTGACGGACAGAACCCGGTCTCCGACCTGATCGCCACATCCTTCGTCGAAAACGTCTACGACGATCCCGACGTCGTCACCCTCCTCGGCCCCAACCTCGCCCGCTACTACCGGCTCTACACCCGCCAGGACAAAATTCGCGAAGACGAGAAGCGGCCGATGCCGGAAGTGATGAAGCAGATCCTCAAGAAGCTGGGCCGTCGATGACAGATCTGACCGCCTGGGAGCAACAGCTCCAGCACGACCTCGCCGAGGTCCGCCGCAACAGCCAGCGACTGGCCAACGCTGTCGCGGCGGTGCGGGGCCGCGGCGAAGTCCGCGGTGTCGCCGTCGAGGTCAACGCTGCCGGTGACATCACCAACCTGCAGATCGCCCCCGCCGCCATGCGCTGGCACAACACCCAGCTCACCACCGCGCTACTCGACTGCCATCGCCGCGCCCGCGCCGACGCCAAAGCCAAAGCCGAACAGATCGTCCAGCGCGCGGACCCGCGTCTCCAGCAGCCATTGCGACAGCTGTTCGCTCAGCAGAATTCCGCGCCGACACCGGAAACCCACAAGGAAATGACCGAAGCGGAGATCCAAGCCGCCGATGACCTCTTTTTCGAGCGCATGAACCGGCTCGGCTGGCGCACCGACCGACACTGAGTCGGCTTCCCGCTCGGCATCGCTGGCTGGAGTCGAACGACCTTCCGGTTCACCAGGCATTAGTTCGCCGACCGGGCGACGGCAAGCTGTGGCGTCCGACAACTGGATCGGGTGGGTGTGCAACCTCCGCGTTGTGGGCCGGGCGGTTACGGCCATGCAAGTCGTCGACGCAGCCATTCTCGCGATACGCGCGCCGAACGCGCTTGGTAGTGGCGCAGTTTCGGCGACCGTGGCGGTGCGGGCATGCGGCTGTTGCGCGCCCAGTAGCCAGCCAGCGCAGCGAGGAAGGCATTGACAGCGACCGGATCGGTTGTGCGGGTGACCGGGTGCGTGGTGAGGATCGGGTCGGGGTCGATTCCGCTGGCGGCTATCGATGGTGCCAGCGAGACGAGTTCGATCCAGGCGGCGCCGAGGCACGGCCAGGCCCAGTCGATCACCGCGACGGTTCCGTCGGGGCGCAGGAGCATGTTATCCGGCCGCAGGTCGGTGTGCAGCAGGGTTGCACCGCTGTGCGAGGAATTGCATCAACTGCGAGCTACTCGATTGTTTCCTTGCGGGGCAACGGAATTCTAGCGGTGACTCGTGCGACGAAAATCAGGTGGGTTGACATGCCGATTTGACGACAGGTTTCGGTTAGATGAAAGATTCCTACATCTAACCGAAGGAGCATGATGGGTTCGAGGGCAGGGAGTCGGCCGGGGCTGCGCGGTTGGAGCTTGTCGACGGGGTTGCGCTACTGCATCCGGAAGAGGCTGTGCTGGAAGCGATGCTGGCTGGATGGGAGCGGCAGCAACGTGGCGGGCGTCGACTCCAGCCGAAGACGATCGACTCACGTAAGAGTGTGATAGCCGCGTTCGTCCGGTACACGAACGATTACCCGTGGAACTGGACGGCATCGCACTTGGACGAGTGGATGACGTCGTTGATCGGCGAGAAGAATCTGTCGGAGTCGACGATCCGCAACTATCAGGGCACAGTGCGTCAGTTCTGCGACTATCTGACCGACCCGAACTACGGCTGGGCCGCCGAGTGTGAGCGGCGGTTCGGCACGCACCCGGTTCAGGTGTGTCATGAGTGGAACATTGCCGCGCACCTGGTGGACTACGAGGGTCGGCCGGGGCGACGGCCGATGACTCGCACCGAGCTGCAGGTGTTCTTCGATTACGCCGACGAGCAGGTCGATTGCGCGGTGCGTGCGCGTCGGAAGGGATCGTTGGCGGCTTATCGGGATGCGACGGTGTTCAAGGCAATCTACGCGTGGGGCCTACGCCGTACCGAGGCGTCGCGGTTGGATGTGGTCGACTTCTACCGCAATGCGCTTGCGCCCGAGTTGCGCAACTTCGGGATGCTTCATGTCCGGTACGGCAAGCGGACGAAGGGCTCACCGCCGCGCCGACGGGAAGTGCCTACTCTGATGCCGTGGGTAGTGGAGGTGGTGGAGGATTACATCGAGAACGTCCGTCCACGATTCGGGTTCACGGAACATCCGGCGCTGTGGGTCACCGAACGGGGAGGGCGGCTCGCGCCGCGCGAGATCAACGAGCGATTCAGCCAATACCGCGATGCGCTCGGCTTGGATCGGGATCTGACACCCCACTGCCTGAGGCACTCGTTCGTCACCCATCTGACCGAGGACGGCGTCGATCCGAAACTGGTGCAGCGGATCGTCGGCCACGAGTATTCGAGCACGACCGCGATCTACACCTCGGTCAGCGAAGACTTCATGAACACGATGATGCGTAAGGCGTTGAGCCGTGCGTTCACGACGGAAGGCTGAGCAGTCATGGCAGCGAAACTCGACTACCGCTGGCACTTGCGCCAGCTCATGGCCAGCCGAGAGATGTTCAGCACGACGGACCTGCGCCCGCTGTTGCTCGAACGGGGCGTCGATCTGTCGCCGACACAGGTGTGGCGGCTCGTCACCGAGCGCCCCGAGCGACTGAGCCTGAAAGTGCTGATGGCGCTGCTGGACATCCTCGACTGCCGGATGGACGAGCTGATCGAGCCTGTCGCCGCGCAGACCACCAAGGCGCGCAAGGCTGTTGGCGGCCAGGACCACGGAGTCGGAGAATTCCGGCCCAAACGTGCGCGCGTCACCGAGTGAACGACGATGGCCGACCGCCGCGACGACTTCGCGACCCTACTGCCGATCGTGCGCGGCGTCGAACCAGGACTCGACGCCAACACCGTCCTCGGCGTCCTCGACCGGCTACTGAACACCGCGCCGATGCGCCGACGCCTCGTCCACGCCCTGACCGAGAATCCCGGCCTGCTCACTTGCGCACGACCGGACGGCCCACTGGTAGTCGACCGCCTCATCCACGAACTGCTGGCTGTAGGGGCGAGCACGGTCGTGGCCCCGCGTTGCCCAGGCTGCGGCCAGCCGAAGGCGTTGGGCCTGAAAGCTGGTGGGATGCGAATGTGCCGCCCATGCGCCCGGAACCACCGCCGCGGCGAGGCACAGTGCGCACGATGCGCCAACAACACGCGGTCTCTCACACACCGCAACAGGGCCGGCGAGTTGGTTTGCACCATGTGCGCTCCGCCGCTGATCGACGACCCGGCCGGGCAAGTGTGTGCGATATTGACGCGCCATGGCGTCGGCGACCGTGGACTGCGGAGTGTGGTCGAGAAGGTCAGCCGACAGCCGTATGCGCTGATGCAGCTGGCATGGGAATTGGAAGACCACCCTCGACGGTTGACCGGCGACGGCGCCGACGGTTCCCCGATGCTGATGCGGCTGTTGACGATTCTGGCCGAAGAAGGTGATCGATCGATTGTCGTCCCGCCATGTCCGGGTTGCGGACGGTTGATCCGCCTCGGCTACGGACTTGATGGCAAACGGGTATGCAGGCGCTGTTATCTGGCCGCCGGGCCTGCCCTGGTCTGCATCGAGTGCGGCAAGACCGACCGCTTCGGCGGCCGCACCGTCACCGGGGAGCCCGTCTGCGCGCCATGCTAGAAACAGCGTCCCGAGGTGCACGAGCGTTGCATCACATGCGGCAACATGCGTTACCCCGTCGCCCGCACATCCGACGGCCCTGTCTGCAAGGCTTGCTATCGGCTGCCGACGGCCTGTTGCACGATCTGCGGGCGACAGCGGCCGTGCCGCAACGTCGCCGACGGAACCCCGCGCTGCCTGTCGTGTTCGACGGTTCGCAGACGTTGCATCAGTTGCGGGAAGATGCGGATCGTCTCTGCCGTCACCCCCGCTGGCGACCAGTGTCAACGCTGCTTCATGAAGAATCCGCTGTCATTCAAGGCGTGCAGCCGCTGCGGTGTCGTCGAGCACCTTCGCTTGCATGGACTGTGCACCGGCTGCGTCGCAGCCGACCAAGTGGACGCCCTGCTCGGCGACTTCGATCCGCTAGAACGAGCGGACCTCCTGCGGCTGCGCGCAACGTTGATCGCGGCCAAGCCCGACTCGCTGTTGCAGTGGCTGTCGCTGTCCGAAGGCGCGACCGCGCTCGCCGAGATCGCCGCCGGCACCTGCCCGTCGACCCACGACAGCATCGAACGCCGACTTCCCGGCAAGGACGGTGACCACCTGCGCGGGTTGCTTGTCACTGCTGGGCTGCTCGAACCCCGTGACGAGCACCTCATCCGCCTGGTTTCGTGGTTGGACAAAACGCTGACGACCGTTGAGAACACACACCATCGCCAAATCGTGCGCGCCTACGCTACTTGGGCAGAGATCGGCCGGCTGCGCAGACGCCTTGCAGGCTCGCCAGCCTCGCCGGCCCAGACAACGACCATCAGAAGGAAGGTCCGCGCTGCGCTGGTGCTGCTGTCCTGGCTCAATGGCGACATCCCGCTCGCGGGCTGCCAGCAGATCGACATCGACGGCTATCTGGCCGACGGGAACTCCGAACGCTACCTCTCCGGCCGGTTCCTCCAGTGGGCCGTCCGCCAGGGTCACGCCCACGCGGTCGAGATCCCGAGCTGGACCAACCAGATACAGACTCGCCCCCTCGGGTCCGAGCAACGCTGGGCCTTGGCTGAACGCCTGCTCTCCGACAGCTCGCTGGAGGCTCTCGACCGCATCGCCGGACTGCTCAATCTGCTTTACGCCCAACCCTTCACGGTCATCACGCGCCTGACTGTCGCGCACATCGAGGTCAGAGACACTGGGACCTACGTATTACTCGGTGAGAGTCCGCTGCTTGTGCCGGGCAGGCTGGCCACGCTGATCAGAGACCATCTCGGCAGCCGAGGCAGCTACGCCGTGGTCGGTCGCCGTGTTGATAGCCCGTGGCTTTTCCCCGGCACGCACCCCGACCGACACTTGAGCGCGGCCCAACTCGGCCGTCGCCTTCGCCGGATCGGCGTCTACTCCGCGCCGGGTCGTCGAGCAGCACTGCTCGACCTTGCCACCCAGGTGCCCGCAGCGGTGATCGCAAGAACACTCGGCATCAGCGCCCGCGTTGCATCGGGCTGGACATCCGACGGCGGATGGGCCGCCTACGCAGCAGAGGTGCAACGCAGACCGAGCACCCCGCCAAACCGAGATAACACGACGAGCATGACCAGCGGTGGGAAGAATATTTCCTGCTGAGCGGGCATATTGTTACTACAGTTACGGCGCTGTGAAGGTTATCGGCATTATCAACAGCGAATCAGGGTCCGGGCGGACGACCACAGCGGCATGGATGCTGCACGCGTTACACGAATACGGTCTGTCTGTGGCGGGGGTGGATATCGCCGGTAATCAGGATCTGAGCCGGTGGGCGGCTACGGCCGGCTGGCCGATGCCGGTATTAGGTTGGCCCACACCGGATCTGCATGAGCGACTGGCAGAGGTTTCCGCCGGCGGATACGACGCGGTGGTAGTCGACACGAACGCGCATGGCAGTGGGTTCCTGAATGCCGAGTCGGCGATGCGGGCGGCAACGGACCTGGTACTCGTGGTTCCCGCAGATTCGGTCGAAATCGGCGGCCACAGAAGCGAGGTGCTCCGCGCACTGGCCCTGGTGACCGGTGCCATGCTCGACGGGCTCGGGCCGGTCACCGCGGAACTATCGGTCTTGCTGCCCCAGGTCGACGATGGTGATGAGGATGGGCGGCTCCGTCAGCAGATCGCTATGGTCGACCCTGGTATTCGGGTACTCACCGCGACTGCGGACAACACACAGCGGTCGGCCGACACGCAGACCGCGATCAGTGGTGCGCTGCATACCGGATTTGGTTCGGCGGCAATCGAGTTGCTGCAGTTGGGTATAGCCGAATCGGATGTCGTCGACTGGCATGCCCTTTCGCCGGCGAGCCAGTCGGAACCGGAGTTGTCGACTGAATCGGACGCACGCATGGTCTGGGCGAAGGACAGGCCACAGTGGCATGGCCCCGGGCTGCGTACGGACACATTGTCGTGGGGCACGCCATTTGTTCAGGAAATCACCGGCCGGGTGACCGATGAGACCGCCCCCACGGTCGGCTCGCTCGTGGGCCACTGGGCGAATAACCCGGTCCGGGGTCCGCGCGTGGTGGACCTTACCTGTTTGTCGTTCGCCGAATCGCCGGGCGTGGAGGCGTTCTTGCTGCCATTACGTATTCAGGCCGCCTCGCTACCGCTGCTCGAGTCGACCGGCAGGAAAATAACGCCGTTACGGGTCGTCGTCGACCCGGCTGCCCCCGCCTTACGACCCACCGATATCCAGGGCCTGGAATCGGTAATAGTGCTCTACGAGGACGGCGAACAGGCGATGGCAGATGCGCGTAACGACGCGCCTTAGCCGTCTGCATTCACCATCGTGTCCGGCGGTCCTGTTCGCCGCCCGCCCTGCAGTCGAATACAGTCTCAGTCTGCTTTACCTCCAAGCCCACGCACAGGCCACCCGTAGCAGTTACTGCACCTCCTGAAAAACCATCCAAATCCTGGATACCCGCTCTCGCTCACCGCCGTCATCTGGCACACCGACCCACCGAATGCTGACCCCTACGACCACAAGGTCAACCAAGGGTGGGTGGCCGGTCTGCTGGCCACCCACCCTTGAGATCAGTTATCTAGCTCATCGCGTTCAGCCGGAACACATTCCGCCACTTCGAATAACGGACGTTACCGATATCAGCGTGTTCGGGCCAGGTCGATTCCAGCGCGGCGAGCCGGTCGAGATTGCGCAGCGACCAGCTGTCGAGGTCGGCAGGTGGCCCGTGCTCGGCGAACTGCCGCCAGCCATTCAACTTCGGCCCGTAGCTGTCGGCAATAGTGGGAACCTCGGGGAGGGGACTGGGCGTCAGCGCGTTTGCCAACTGTTCGACGGTGTCGAGCACCGCGTCCAGGTCGCCCGGCCGGTCGAGGCGGGGATGGCGGCCGTCGACGTCGTCGAACACCACGGCGAACCACCCGGCAATGTCGATCGTGAACAGGACCGACGGTGTCGGCACTGTGCGGGGTAACCGCGCTGCCGTGCGTGCCTCGGTCTGGTACATCCCGTAAAGAGCGTCGTGAAGGTTGATCACCTTCACGAAAACCCTGCGGCCGTCGGTCAACAGCAGCCGCGCGGCCGTGCCGTGGCTGAACCCACCCGGCTGCGTGACCGCCGACCGTACCCGGGAGCCGAGGCGGCGCTCGATCCCGGCGTGTACCGGCTGCGGCAGTTCATGCCATTCGATTCGCGTCGCGCTGCCTGCGTTGTCGGCCATGGCACCATCGTTGGTTTCGAGCGCCGGTGACCGCCAGTGACGGCGCTCACTGAATTTCCCCACTGACGCTCACCGAAATTCCCCATTTGTCCCGTGTGGCTCCGCCGTGAAGGGCGGGCCTCCTTCGATGCTGGTGGTTACCACACCTGACCAGCGCTTTCGTTCGGAGGAGGCCCGCTTTTCCATGTTGACACGTGAGGAAGATGTGGAAATCAGTGCCCTACGCGCCCGAGGCTGGACGATCTCCCAGATCGCCCGCCACACCGGCCGCGACCGCAAGACGATCCGCGCCTACTTGGCCGGGGAACGCACCCCCGGCGTCCGCAAACGCCATCTGCCGGACCCTTTCGAGCCGTTCGTCGAGTACGTGACCGCACGCCTGGCCGAGGACCCGCACCTGTGGGCCCAGACGCTGATGGACGAGCTGGAACCGCTGGGTTTCCCGCTGTCGTATCAGTCGCTGACCCGCAACATCCGCGCCCGCGGACTGCGGCCGGTCTGCCAGGCGTGCCGGACCGCGACCGAACGCCCCAACGCCGTCATCCCTCACGCACCCGGTGGTGAAACCCAGTGGGACTGGGTGGATCTGCCGAACCCGCCCGCAGCTTGGGGCTGGGGCGCGAACGCGCATCTGCTCGTCGGATCGCTGGCCCATTCCGGGCGTTGGCGCGGCTACCTTGCCCCGTCGACCGATCAGCCGCATCTGATCGAGGGCCTGGACCGCGTCGCCCGGGCGTTGGGCGGGGTGACCGGGTCGTGGCGGTTCGACCGCATGTCCACGGTCTGCCACCCCGCCAGCGGGCAGGTCACCGCGTCGTTCGCCGCGGTCGCCAAGTATTACGGCGTGGTGCCGGCGATCTGCCCGCCCCGGCGCGGGAACCGCAAGGGCGTGGTAGAGAAGGTCAATCACACTGCCGCGCAACGCTGGTGGCGCACACTCGCCGACGAGACGACCGTCGAGCAAGCTCATGCCTCACTCGACAAATTCTGCACGCTGCGCGGAGACACCCGGCTACGGCCGACCGCCGACGGCCGCGCCAGTGTCGCGACGGTCGCGGCTCGGGAACCGTTGCGGCCCATGCCCGCCGACCCTTATCCAGCGATGGTCGCCGAACCGAGAGTCGCATCCAGGCAGGCGATGGTGTCCTGGCGCGGCAACCGCTACTCGGTCCCACCGCAGCTGGCGTCGGCGACAGTGGTCGTTGCGCAACCGTTGCGCGGCAACCACATCGACATCGCCACCACCGCCGGCATCGTGATCGCCCGCCACGAACGCGCCGCCGACGGGCTCGGCGCCACCGTCCGCGACCACGGTCACGTCGTCGCGCTGGACGCCGCCGCGATGGCCGCGGCGAACACCGGTCGCCCGCACCGCCGCAAGGAACGCATCCCGCCCGGCGACGCCGCGCGCGCCGCCGCCGCGGCATTGCGCGCAGCCGCCGACCCCACCGTCTCGACCGCCGCCACGGACGCCGTCGGCGCGACGGTCACCGATCTGGCCGCCTACGAGCGCGCCGCCACTGCCAGGAGCCGCAAATGACCACACCCGCCCCGAAGAAAGCCGGCCGCCGCACCACGAAAGCCGTCGGCGCCGACGAGACCGCGACCCGCTACCAGCAACTCCGGTCACACCTGGCCACCCTGAAACTCCACGCGGCCGCGGAATCCTTACCGCAGATCCTGGAAGACGCCACCGCACAGAATCTTTCGGCGACCGCGACGTTGGAGAAACTGTTGCGGATCGAGGTCGCCGACACCGAAGCCCGCCGCCTCACCGGCCGGCTGCGATTCGCAAACCTGCCGACCCCGGCGTCGCTGGAGAACTTCGACGTCGATGCCGCGTCCGGGATCGACCGGCCGCTGCTCGACGAGCTCGGCACTTGCCGCTACCTGGAAACCGGCACCAACGTCCTGCTCATCGGGCCGCCGGTTATCACCGGGAAAACAGGCGACCGCCTGCGTCTTCCCTGCTGAATTCGTGGTTTCGATTGCAGGAGCGAGTGGCAGGACGGTCGTCTTTTTCCATTGCTCGAGGGGCTAGCGTTCCTTCTCCAGCGGTTCGACGTCGAGTGCAGTGACCGCGCATCCGCGGCGCAGTGCCGGGACGTTGCCAACGTATGCCGGGTGGATCGGCAATGGATCCCCCAGGGATAGTGTGGCTCTCGGTCGAGTTTGGCCGCCAGCAACGATGTAGGTCGCAGTCGGTGAGCTATATGCTCCCCGCACTCGCCAAGCCGCGACTGGGAGTCCGGAATAGATGGCGACG
This sequence comes from Nocardia sp. NBC_00508, assembly GCF_036346875.1. NCBI lineage: Bacteria > Bacillati > Actinomycetota > Actinomycetes > Mycobacteriales > Nocardiaceae > Nocardia > Nocardia sp. NBC_00508. Next base: position 6,823,811 of record NZ_CP107852.1, read on the forward strand.
ACTCGATCGCATGTGGCAGCCTTGGCTGCCGAGATCGGCCATGCCTCGAAGACCCATCTTTCGAGTTCGGCGATAGAAAAAGTCGGTTCGTAGGATTGCTGGACCGACACGAACAGAACGTTCTGAGACATTTTTGTCCCTTTCCGAGCCTTGCGCTCTGGTTGCTGACCGCCCTGTGCAGTCTGCGTCGGCCAGGATAGCAAGGTCAGCTGCCGGGGACTGCCGAATTATGCTGCGTAGAAGATGATTTCACTGACCGCCCACTGGTCCGCCGCGAGCGATCTGCCGTCGGAGTTCGAGGTTTTCGCCGTGGGCTTGTTCGAGAGCGTCGCGCAGGGCTTGGATTTCGGTGCGGTGTCGTTTCTTCAGTTCGGTGATCTGCAAGCTGAGTGTCTGGACGAGGGTGTTCGCTGAATCGGTTGGGGCGGTGTCGGTTCGGGTTGAGCGGGCGTTCGCGCGGAGGCGTTCGATGCGGGCCCGCAGTTCGGGGTGGTTGTAGAGGAAGGCGTGGGAGACGCCTGCTTCGCGTTGGACCGCCTGGAAGGTGACGGGTTCGCCGCGTTTGAGCAGCCGCCGGATGCCTTGTTCGGCGTCGTCGGTTTTCTTGCCGGATTTGGCTTTCGCGGCGGCAACCAGGGCCGCGGTGCGATCGGATCGGCTGGTCAGGGTCGGGTCCTTCGTGGGATGGGTCTGAGGGCGAGGGGGACGGGTCCGGTGTTGCCGCCACCGCAGCCGCCGCCCTGGACGGCGCGGCCGGGGTCGGCGGGCAGGGCTTCCAGCAGCCGGGTGAGGGCTTGCTGTTCGGCGCGGCGGTGGGCGAGCCAGACGTTGTCCTCGGGCATTACCCGCCCATGTCGCTTCTCGAATTCTGTTGTGTGCGGTTGATCAGGGCTGCCGTATCGTCGAGTTGGCGTTGCAGCACGGACCGGTGGGTGGAATCGGTTGCGAATACTGAACACGTCAAGCATGCATTTCCCTTGTCACAGGACTGGAGTGGCGGCAGCAGGCACCAGCCGTTGGGCAGGAACCGGTCGGCGCGGTCGAACAGGTGCATGCTGTCGTGGTCGTCGCGGGAGAACTGGACGCGGGTGCCGTCGGCTTTGAGTTTCACCGTGGCCAGGAACGCCTGCTCAGCGTGCTGTTCGCGGGCGGCGATGTAATGCATGGTCATGGTCGGGGTGGCGTGCCCGGCATAGCGTTGCAGCACGTGGATCGGCAGCCCGAGTTCGGCCAGCCGGGTCAGGCGGGTGTGCCGGAATCGGTGAGTGTGGCTGAGCCGGACCGGGCGGCCCTGGCCGTCGGTGATCTGCAGCAGATCGCCGAATCGGCGCAAGATCCAGGCGTAGCTGCCGTAAGGGTAGGGCTTGTCGCCGTTCCGGTTGCCGCTGCGCTGCATGAACAGGAATCTCGGTTGCTGGTCGGGGAACCGTTCCCGGATCCAGCGGCGCTGTTCCTCGATGACCTCGACGACCTCTTGGTCGACCAGGATGGTGTCGGGTGCGACGTCGATCTTCGATTGCGCGTAGTGGAACCGCGCGATCTGATCGCCATCTGTGCCGGTGACGGTGCTGGCCGGTGGAGCCGACAGACAGTCGAAGGCGCAGGTGCGGATTTCGCTGGAGCGGCGGCCGGTGAGGATCTGCAGCAGGATCATCCGCATGGCTTGCGGGTTGTTCAACCCGTCCGCGGTGATCTGCGTTCGGTCACCGCGTGTGATCGCCATCTGCTCGTCGCGGGGCAACCCGATGACTGGCAACGCGGCGGTGATCTGGGCCAGCGCATGGTCGTCGACGTAGTGGGCGTCGTTGAACTCGCGGGTGTGAGGAATCCGTGTGACCTGGGCGAACCAGCTGGCCGCGTGCGCGGGAGTGATCTGGTCCCAGGGCGAGGGACCGAGCATGGCGCGGGTTTCGCTGGGATTGGCGGCGATGAAGTCCATCAGCTCCGCCACTGCCCGCAGGTCGTCGTTGACCAGGCGAGGATGAACCTTCTTGCTGAGATCGCGCTGGTCGCCCGGGTAACGCAGCCGGTTGCGCGGGTCCGCCGCCCAGCGCTGGAACTGTGTTGCCTGGCCAGCCGCGACCGCTGGGTCGCCGAGCATCGAGGTCGGGTCATCGACGCATTCGGTGAGCCAAGTATCGAAGCGGCGCCAGCATTTCAGTCGTTCCTGACTGACGGTGCTCCAGCGCAGTGTCCCGGCCTCCAGCGCGGTCCCCAGATACCACTTCACCGCAGGACGCAGCCAGGGCTGGGTGATCTGGCCCGGGATGGCGCCGTAATTGGCCTGGGGTTCGCGCTGTGACAGTGGAATCCGCGGATCGCAACGGGGATGCCAGTAGTCCAGCTCCCACCAATGCCCGTCGTGACAGCGGGCCAGCAGGGCAAGCCGCGCGAATCGGAACAGGATGCGCAGCCGGGCGCGCACGCCCTTGTTCGTCATCCGTCCCAAGCGACTGGCGTAATACCAGCCCTGCAGTGTTGATGCTGTCTCCCAATCCATTTCACGGATCGAGAGCGGGAACGGATGGTCCTTCTTGATCGCGTGCCGGACGATGCCAGCCAGATGATTGATCGCCAGCACCGAGGACCGGGTGCCGTCCTGGGCCTGCCAGTGCGCCATCCACGCCAGTTCGGCAGCCATCAGCTCCGGCAGTCCGGTCAGGATGATGTTGTGGTCCTTGAGCTCGGTGAACGCCTCCCAGTTCTCGACCTCGGGACCGATGACCGACCCCTGCCAGGCGCCGGGCAGCTCGCGCCAGAGTCGCCAGATCGGATCGACATCGTCGACCGGGCGCAGGAACGGCGGCTGGGTCGTGTTCACTGGTTCACCTGCCAGCCCGCAGCATAGGACTTCCAGTTCGCCGCTGCCCGCAACGCCTCGTCTTCGCAGACCCATCCGTAAAAATCGAGAGTGGTCTGAACATGGGCATGACCAAGCCGACGCGCTACCACCCAGTCCGGCGTCCCCGCCAGCAGAAGCGCAGACGCGTGAGAATGCCGGAACCAGTGCGGCGTCCAGTCTTTCGGTCCGATTCCTTTGCGCCGCAACGCGTTAACTTTGTCCCGCACCGTCCCTTCCCGCAACGGCGCCAGCAACGGCGGCCGATCCAGATTCACCAGCAGTGGCGAGTCGACCGTCACGACCAAGCCGAGACTGGTCGCGCGACAAGCCAAATAGGTCAGATAGTCGGCGAATAGCCGTTCCAGGTCAGTCCCGACATAGACCCGGCGGGGCCGCATCATTTTCACCCGTGCCCCGTTCTCGTTGTCCTCGCGCGGCACGATGTCGACGAACGCGGTGCCGCCTCGGCCCAGCACGAAATCACTGATGGCAAGCCCCAGCACCTCACCCAGCCGTGCGCCTGTCTCAGCAAGGAGCGCGAACAGCAGTCGGTCCCGAAGGTTTCCTGACCAATCCCCGGTGACCGGGTCGACGACGGCACAGCCGTCGAGGATGGCCTGGATCTGCTGCGGCAGCAGGATCGGCTGCCGACCATAGTGACGCTGACGGCGCACCCGAACCAGCGACGACGGCGCCGGCGCCGAGCGAGAATCCAGATGCGCCAGCAGCCCCCGTGCCGGCATCCGTCGCGGCGTCCCCCGCAGCAAACGCCCGGCGACGGGAACCTCGAACACGTCCTGCTGCCAGCGATAGAACGAAATCAACGCGGCCAGGCGGGCTTCCAGCGTCGTCGCCGACGGCTGTTCCTCGGCGGGGACCAGGCGGTGTTCGACGGTGCGGCCGTTGCGCAGCCACGACAAGAACCCGGTCACCGCCGGGACGCCGACCTCCTGCCACTGGCCGGTTTCGTCGCGGTGCTCGAGGAAGGTCCACCATTGCGCCAGCGCGGTCGCATACCCGCGGACCGTGTTCGGCGACCACAGATGCCGATGTGCTTCGATCCATTCCTCGACCGGGCCGACCGTCCGATATTCGGCGTCGACCACCGTCCATGTTCGCGCGCCGCCGGACGGGCGCACCGCAATCCCATAGGCCACCAGAGCCATTCCCTCATCACGTTGTTGAAGCCCCGCTGATAAGCAGGCAACAACGACAACCGCTGCCCGCCATAGGTCTTCGTCGTGAACATCGATGAGGACGGGTCAGGCCCCGCTGATAACGCCCGGCACAGGCAAGACGCATCTGGCGACCGGGCTCGCGCGGGCGGCCGCGCACGCTGGCTACCGCACCTACTTCACCACCGCCGCCGATCTAGCGGCCCGCTGTCACCGGGCGGCGATCGAGGGCCGTTGGGCGACCACGATGCGCTTCTACGCCGGTCCGGCGTTGCTGGTGATCGATGAACTCGGCTACCTCCCCTTACCCGCCGAGGCGGCATCAGCGTTGTTTCAGGTTGTGTCGCAACGCTATTTGAAGACCTCCATCGTGATCACCACAAACCGGGGTGTCGGATCCTGGGGCGAGATCCTCGGCGACAACACCGTCGCGGCAGCGCTGCTGGACCGCTTGCTGCATCGGTCGATGGTCATCAACCTCGACGGCGATTCCTATCGGCTGCGTGATCATCAGGCCACCGCCGACAACCTCCGTCGCGCCACGACCGGGAACCGGCAGCCCCTATAATCAGGACCGCTCATGGGTGGGGCGTTTCGACGAGCCCGGTTGGGGAGATTCGATGAGCGCAGTCATCATCGGAACCGGCCGCTCCGCGATCGGCACTCTTGTCGAGCGGACCACCCGGTTCACGGTCCTGGTCCACCTGCCACGCGAACATGAATGGGGCAAATCGGCACCGGTGAAGAACGGTCCCGCGCTCAGCGGCTACGGGGCACTGTCTATGAACAAGGCGCTGGCGGCGGCCTTGAACAGGCTCCCGGCACCGATGGTGAAGTCGCTGACCTGGGACCGAGGAAAGGAAATGTCCGCGCACTCCGCGCTGACATCGAAGACCGGTGTCGCGGTCTTCTTCGCCGATCCCCACAGCCCATGGCAGCGCGGGACCAACGAGAACACGAATGGCCTTCTGCGGCAGTACTTCCCGAAGGGAACGGACCTATCACGGTGGACCGGAAAGGACCTCGCGGCCGTCGCGCACACACTCAACACCCGCCCGCGAAAGACGCTCGGATGGCGCACTCCCGCCGAAGCAATGGAGCAACACCTACAATCGCTTCCGGTATAAGAGCGTTGCGACGACCAGTTGAATCCGCCCTGCGACCCCGCGTCGCTGTGATGGATCAACCCCTCGGCGACGGTGTGGCCGTCGTGGTCGCGTCTCCACAACGCCATCTTCAACGCCGAAGTAATCATCGCGGTGTCCTTGATCGTGGCAGCCTGCCAGCCCACGATGGAACGGGAGAAACAATCGATCACGAACGCCACGTATACGAACCCAGTCCAGGTGGGCACGTAAGTAAAGTCGGTGACCCACTTGCGATTTGGCTCGATTGCGGTGAAATCGCGGTCGAGAAGGTCTGGGGCGCGCCGGTGGTCGGCGCCCTTACCGGCGATGGTGGTGCGGTGCCTAGCGCCACGGATCACACCGCACAGTCCTTCGTCGCGCATGAGCCGGTTTATGGTGCCGATGCCGACCCGGTAGCCCTGGCGACGCAGATATGGGGTCATCTTGCGGCGCCCATACATTCCCTCAGGAGTGCCGATGGTGGCGCGCAGCGCGTCGGTCAGATACGCGTCGGTCACCGTCCGGGCCGAAGCAGGGGTGGTTTTCCAGTTCCGATACGTGCGTCCGGCGACCTGCACGCCTTGCTCGGTGAGCACGCGGCAGATCGGATCGACCCGGTAACCCTGTGCACGCATTTGATCGATGAACTGGCAGATCAACGGCGGCGCGGGTCGATCTCCCGCGCGAAGAAAATTGAGGCCGCTTTCAGAATCTCGTTGGCCTCCTTCAGATCTCGGACTTCGCGTTCGAGTTCCTTGATCCGCGCCTGCTCCGCGCTCGTCACACCGGGAGCCTTCCCGGTGTCGATCTGGGCTTGCTTCACCCAGACACGCAGTGTCTCGGCGTGGATGCCGACTTTCGGTGCCAGCGCCTGGCAGGCGGCATACGCCGACGCATAACCGTCGAGTCGGTCCAGCACCATCTTCACCGCACGCTCACGCTGCTCGATCGGATAACGCTTGGGCATGGCCCACATCCTTCACAGAGAAGGAAGCGGCCAGAAAGTCGGGGCGGTTCAGTGGCCGCCCACAGCGGATGCGGGGGAAGCTCAGCCGGACCGAAACGACAAACGCTGACCCGCGAGAAAACAACACTCGAACGCTGGCACGCCGTCCACAACCTGCTTGACCAAGGTGTCGGGCTGCTGGACTGCGCCCGCCGGCTCTGCCTGAGCCTCAACACCGTCAAGCGTTACGCCCGTACTTCCGAACCCGACCAGCTGCGGCGTCCGCCCCAATACTGGGCCTGCCTGGTCGACCCCTATCGCGATCACCTGCCCACCCGTCGCGCCGCCGAACCCGGCGTCCCGGTTCTGCACCTGCTCAACGAGATCAAAGCCCTCGGCTACACCGGCAGCATCAACCTGCTCCACAAATACCTCAACCAAGGCCGCGCCGAGAGCGACCGGATCGCGCCGTCACCGCGGCGGTTCACCTCCTGGATCATGACCCGGCCTACCGACCTGTCCGACGGCCACCGCACCCACCTCGACGAACTGCTCGCCGCCTGCCCGGAGATGACCGATTTGGCCAGGCTTGTCGCCGATTTCGCGCAGCTGATGACCGAGCGCCGCGGCAGCGACCTTGATTCATGGATGAAGCAGGTCCGCGAAGCGCGGCTTCCGGAACTCGATCCCTTCCTGCGCGGTCTCGACCAAGACCGCGACGCTGCGGTCGCTGGCCTCACCCTGCCTTACAGCAACGGCCCCGTCGAAGGTGTCAACACGAAAACCACACTGATCAAACGACAAATGTATGGTCGCGCTGGTTTTCCGCTACTACGGCATCGCATCCTTCTGGCCTAGCGCCGACCACCACCGAAAGTGCACCAGAGCCTGATTAACGGTGGATCCGGTCCCGGTGTTGGTTCGTTACCGGTCGGGTGATCCGGCCTTCGAAGGTGATCGCGTCCGCGGCTCACCTGAGAGACTCACCGAGATCAGCTGAGCGCCACGGTGTTGGTGTCAGCCCGAACATCGAAGGTCTCGGACCGCAAGAGATGCACAGCTTTCCAATCGATTCCTGTCGGAGCCACAGCAAGGGCACCAGCGAGCAGACCGAGGCGGGCAGAGCGCACGGCTGTGTCGTCGGTCATGACAAGTACGTCGTCAAAGAAGGTTCGCAGACCATCAGCCAGTGGCATGGCGCTGGCAACCCAGTCCGGCAACGAGGTGGCGTGGGTGCGACGCAGGGTGGCGATAGCGTCAATGAGCCGCTGTTCAGCTGGTTCGGTAAGTCGACGTGTGTCGCAATCGGGCGGCGTGCCCGGCGGCAAGATCCGAACGATGCGCTGAAGTCCTTCCACCAGCTCGACAAAACGTGGACCGTGGATGTTGCGGGCTTGGTCGATCTCGGCGCGCAATTGGTCGGCGCGGCGGGGATTTCCTGCCGCAGGCCGGACTGCATCGATAAGAGGCACGGGGATACTCTCGTCGCGGAGTCGTTGTTCGTAGCGGGTGATGAGCAGGTCTTCGGCGGTGTCGAGGACCGCGGTGTCGACAGCGACGCCTTGGCTGCGCAGTGCCTCAGCCGCAGTGTCGAGCACCTGGCGATAGGTGAGCGTTTCGAGTACAGGGTGTGCGCGCAGGATTCGGACTATGCCCAGGGCGGCGCGGCGCAGCCCAAACGGATCCGAGGTTCCGGTGAGCTTGGCACCGACGGCAAGCATCGCAACGAGCAGGTCGAACCGGTCGGCAAGGGCCAACAGGGCTCCGGGCAGTGTGGCGGGCAGTCGGTCGCTGTGATGCCGCGGAAGTTCGGTCTCGAGCAGTGCTTCGGCGACCGGGGCGAGTTCTCCTGCTTTGCAAGCGTATTCGCCAGCCATGGTGCCAGCGAGGGAGGTCATTTCGATGACCATCTGGGTTGCGAGATCGAACTTCACCAACTCCCCAGCCCGAGCAAGTGTTGTGGAGTCGTTAGCGGACAGAGAGATTCGCGTCGCGAGCTCTCGGCTAACTACAGCGATGCGGTCAGCACGGTCGCCCACGGAGCCGAGGCGTTGTTCGAAGGTGAGGTCCGTGAGACGGGCCCGGAATTCCTGCGGGGTCGTGTGCAGGTCGCTGTTCCAGAAGAATGAGGCGTCTTCGAAGCGTGCACGCAGCACCTTCTCGTTACCGTCTCGGACGACGTCAGGGTCGCAAGCTCCGTTGGCAACAGTGACGAACAATGGGAGCAGGTTGCCGTGCTGAGCGCGAACGGGAAGATAACGCTGGTGCTTGCGCATGACGGTGGTGAGGATTTGTTCGGGCAGCTCGAGGTACTTCTGGTCGAACTGGCCGAGAATCGCGAACGGTGTCTCCACCAGGTTGGTGATTTCGTCGATCAGATCGGTCTCGTTTTCGATCTCGATCGTGCCGCTGTGGTGATTGGCCAATTCAGCAACGGCCTGGGTGAGGGTGTCCCGACGTTCGGCGACGTCGATGAGGATCCCTTCGGCGCGCATCACGGCTTCGTAGTCAGCAGCATGATTGATGCTGATCTCGGGTTGCTCGGATTGGCGGTGGCTGCGGGTGGTGCGTCCGGCGGCCAGTGCGCCAGCAGTGACCGGAAGCAGGGTGTCGTCGAGGAGGGCGAGCAGCCATCGGATGGGGCGGCTAAAGCTGAGGATCGGGTCGTTCCAGCGCATGTTCTTTTCCGACCGCAGCCCGGTCACTATCTGCGCAAGCATGGTGGTGAGGATGTCGGCTGCGATGCGACCGGGCCGCAGGGTCTCGACGGTGATGTGTTCGACACCGTTGACTTCAACTCGAGTCAAATCAGCTTCGGTGATTTGCTGGGATTTGAGAAATCCTTCGAGCGCTCGGGTGGGAGTGCCGTCGCTGTTGTATGCGGCGGCAGTCTTGGGACCACGGCGGACTTGAATGCTGTCGGGCTCGCGGTCAGAGACGTCGTCTATGCGTACGACGACGCGGCGCGGGGTGGCGTCAACTCGGATCGGGCCGTGGTCCAGTGCGGTCTCGGCAAGCAGGCGAGTCAGATCTTGTTCCACGGCTTCGACGGTGGCGTCGACAACGTGCGGGGGCAGTTCTTCGGTGCCGATTTCGAACACCAGCAAACCACCACGCGCCTGCTGTGCTGCAACCTCGACTGGCGTGGCGGCGAGCGGGAGAGGTTGGTGGATGCCACGCGGGTGACCCGCTTTGTCGCGCAGTTCGATCCACAGCTCGGCGACCGAACGGGATTGAGTCCGCATGGTCTGAAACCATTTCGCGCGTTCAGTGGTCGAGATGGCGCCGCGGGCGTCGAGGACGTTGAAGGCGTGCGAGCTCTTGAGGATGAAGGAATGTGCGGGGATCGGCAGTCGCAGTTCGATGAGCCTGCCCGCTTCGCGGGAGTAGATGTCGAGCAGGGTTCGGGTGGCTTCGGTGTCTGCGTCGTCGAGGTAGTACCGCGACATCTCGTATTCGGATTGGCCCAGGAATTCGCCGTAGGTGACGCCCGGTGCGAACAGGAGGTCTTTGAAGTGGGTGACGTTCTGTACAGCCATGAGGATGCGTTCGAGGCCGTAGGTGATCTCGACGGGGACTGGGTCTAGGGTTTGTCCGCCGACCTGCTGGAAGTAGGTGAATTGAGTGATTTCCATGCCGTCGAGCCAGACTTCCCAGCCCAGTCCCCATGCGCCGATGGCTGGTTGGGCCCAGTTGTCTTCGACGAACCGAACATCGTGGGCGTGCAGGTCGATGCCCAGCACGGCGAGTGACCCCAGGTAGAGCTCTTGCGGGTTGCCGGGTTCGGGTTTGACGATGACCTGGAACTGAGTGTGGGTTTGCAGTCGGTTCGGGTTCTCGCCGTAGCGGCTGTCGTCGGGGCGAACCGAGGGTTCGACGTACGCGACCCGCCACGGTTCGGGGCCGAGCACGCTGAGCAGGGTGGCCGGATTCATCGTTCCCGCACCGACTTCGGTGTTGAACGGTTGGGCGATCACACAACCGTGACCCGCCCAGTAGTTCTGTAGACGGAGGATCGCTTCTTGCATGGACAGGGTCGGCTGGGACCCTGCGCGGAACGATGCGTCGTCGGCCATCGAGAGATCCTATCCGCTGATTCCGGTCACGGATTCGGCGCCTAGGCTCGGCATGCCCAACCCTGTGACCTGCTTGGGGGCAAAGAAACTGGGCAGGTGACAACCGCCGCGGCAGGCGTCGGCAACCGCGCAGCCCGCGCAGGTGTCCCGGGTAGTGACCGCCTCGTGGACGCGCTTGGTCAGGGTTGGCCACAGCTCGGCGACAGGGTGGTCGGCAAGACGACCGAAGTAGACGTTACTGTGCGGGCAGTTGCGCAGCTGCCCGTCGTAGCTGACGCTGGCCCACACCATTCCCGATTCGCAGTGGCCAGCGATTTGGGAGAACCTCAGCGCCAGGGTGGGGTCGTCGGCGTGCAGCGGCGTGTCGGTGTCGCTGGTGCACAGCTTTTGTGCGCATGGCCATGCCACGGTCATGCCGGAACATTCGGTGGCGGTGAGCTGGTCGATTTCTCGCATCAGCGGCAGGGTCACCGAGATCGGCACTCCGTATTGGTCGTCGTTGCGTCCGGTCGGGACGTAGCGCATGACGCCGAATTCGCGGACGCCGATGCGGTGCACATCGCGGATGACCTCCAGTGCGCCGGCAATGTTCTCCTTGACGAGGGTGAGTTCAGCGACGACGTTGATGCCTGCGTCCAGCAGCAGCTGCATCGCGGTGATTGCCTTGTCGTAGGCGCGGGGATGTCCGGTGAGGTGGTTGTGCTGGTCGCGGTCGCCGTGGATGGACACCAAGGCGCAGCGCACATTTGCGGCCGCGAGCCGGGCGGCGCGGTCGGCGGTGATGAAATGGCCGTTGGTGAAGATGACTTGGTAGAGGCCGAGTCGGCCGCCGTGTTCGAAGATGTCCATCGCGTCTGGGTGTAGCAAGGTCTCTCCGCCGCTGTAGCGGATGACATAGCAGCCTTTCTCGGCGCATTCGTCCAGGATCGCAGTGGCCAGCTCGGTCGGGATGTGTTTCTCGGGCAGCTCACGCACCGCGATCCGTACGTCGCGATCCGACATTGTCGGGTCGATCTTCCAGACGTTGTAGCAGAAGCCGCAGTTCCAGTTGCAGACCGCGGTCAGCTCGATTTCCAGGCGCAGCGGGAAGTCCAATTCGGTGTCGAACCGTTTGTCGATCTCCTGTAGGGCTCTATCGTGCGGCGCGGCCTGTGCGGTTGCCGCAGTCGTCAGGGTGGTGACAAGGGCGTCGAGGTCGGCGGCGACGACGCTGGAGTCTGCGCGGTAGTGGTTGCTGACGGTGTCGATCACAGTCTGCCGGTCGGCACCAGAAAAGATCTGGGAGACCATCTGTTTGGCGACCGTGTTGCGCAGCCGGTGGAAGGTGCCCGACTTGGGATCGAATAGCAGGCCGAGGTCGGGCCGGTAACGCAATGTGGCGACCAAAGTTTCGATCGTGGCGGTCATCACGCGGCCCTCCGCACAGTTTGAGGGGCCAATTGGTCGAGCAGCTTGCACACATCGGCGGTCACTTGCTCCAGTGGCGCACTGGATTCGGTCGACAAGGCGGCTGACATTCATATAAGCCGTGAACCTCAATCGGTGTTTACGGACACCATGAGGATTCGGGGTGCCTGGTGTCGCCGCAGATACCGACGATGTCAGGTGAGACTTCGCCCTGGACGACCTGCAGAATAGCCACCGGCTTGTTCAACGGGACCTGTTGGGTGACGTCGCCCCCGTAATCGATTGTGCCGCTGACACCGTCGATCTGGCGGTGTACACCCGTCGTAGGATTATGGATGCTGGTGATTTCGCGCCACACAGTCCCCGGCGTGACCGGATGCTCGATGGCACCGGTACGCAGGTAGCTGGTAGCGGTGATCAAGACCTGTGCGGCGTCATAAGCCATTGCCGCACGACCATCCGGTGACCGGCCGTGCTCTGGGTCGGTCTCAAAGGGAAACAGGCTGTCGAGTCGCTCGTAGAAACTTCGCTCTGGGCCGGAGCGCTCTTTGATGGGGGGAACAACCGCGAAGGAGACGTAGTAGAAATCAATGGATCGATTGGCTTGGCGTTTAGGGGCAGCGGCAGCATAGCGACTGACGTCGTCGTCTCCGATGAACACTGCCTTGCTGGAACATTGGGCCGCGCTGGCGAGAAAATCGCCGAAGTCGGGCACCCCCCGGCCCGCGAAGAAAACGAATCCGTTGTATCCGCAGGCCTCCAGCCCAGCGGCGTTGGCCTTGCCCGCCGGAAACGAGTGCACAGTCGCCGCGAATCCCCGGCCCGTAAAAGCTTTCTTGACATCGCCGCTCAGCCCCGAACTGTAGGTATCCGACGGATCGTCGGAGTGGAAGATGCGAACCGTCCGTGGGACGTTCGTATTCGTGGCGTGGTTGTCGGCGAATGCCGCCGTGACCACTGCTTCGGTCTTGTTCGTGGGAGCAATCTGGAAGTACATCGGATGGCCTTCGGCAAGACTCGGATCCGACAGGGTGGACGAGACCATGGGCAGGCCGGCCCGGCTGAGCTCTTGCACCGCATCCGCGGTCTGTCGGCTACTCATTTCGAGCCCGACGACGCCGATCAGAGAGTCGTCGCGTCGTGCTAGATCGCCGAGTTGGCGGGCGACCGTGGCCGCTTTGCGCATTTCCTTGCCGCCGTTGGCGATCAGCACCCGCACGATCGGATCGGCGTCGCCGGATTTTTCGAGCTGCTGTAGTTGGGCAACCGCCACCCCCTCCAGTGATTCCCGCGCTGCGGTAAGGCCGTCGGCGGTACCATCCGCGGAGGTGAGCGCCTGCAGGACTGGAATCGTGATGTACGGCCGCTGCGGAAAGTTCTTGTGCTGCTGCTCGGCTCGCGCGTTTTGAACAGCAATGACCTGCTCCACCTGCCGAGTGGTCGAATCCGGCGGATCGAACAAGCTGAATCCGCCATCGCTCACACCGATGCACTCCAACCCGCTGGTGTGCACCTGGTCGTTCCAGCTTCCGCAATGGCCGGACCGCCAATCGAACACATGCCCCGCGGCGGCGACCACCAGAATCAGGACACCGACGATCCGTACCCACCGGTTGGATACCCACGGCGGGTGAACATCCGCCGGATCCGGTGCGAACTCGAACCTGATGCCCGGGTCATTCCGTGGCGGCGGAATGTGGATAGGCAGATACCATGCGATATCTCGACGTTCCCGCCGATATTTCAGCAAATGGTCTTGCCATTCCAGATAAGCCTGAGCGGCCTCCGCTGCAGGGCCGATATGGGGTTGAACGGCGGCAGTCCGACGCGGATCGAGTGGCATGGCTCTGCTGGAAGCGATGATCAGCAGCGGATCGAAGAGCCCCGTCTGGTTACGGACTTCGTTGATCAGATACAGCAGCCGGTCGCCACCAGCTCGCATCGCCTCGGTATCGAGCAAGAGCACGGAGTAGGTCATCCGGCGCGAGTTCACCACATCCCACGGAGCCAACCGATAGCCGCGTCGCAGATCTTCCAGGAAGGAGTTGACCAGCAGTCGCGCGACATACTCCGGGGCTTCACCCTGCCAGCCGATCAGCCGTTCGGCGAACCGAACGAAAGTGCCGGACATCTCGGGCGCGAGATGCGGTTGGCGCATGAACCATCGGTATCGGCCGGACAACAGCGGAACCCGGCCGGTCAACACCATCCGGAACAGGCCAGCTGCCGCGACGAACACCGACCACAGCGGAATCCTCCACCAGAGCCTGTCTCCCGCGACCTCCCGGTCGATCGTTTCCGCAACCATCCTGAGTCGCCGCATCAACCCTTGCTCACTGAGCAGCTGCCGAACGGTACTGTCCGGATCGCTGTCGTCTGGGTCGAGGGTGCTGTCCATCAACGTGTAGACCAGCGAGAACAGCGGGAATCGCAGCCGACGGCCACGCGCGTTGCTCGAGCTGATCAGCGAATTGCGCGCGTTGCCGAGCAGATCGCGGATCATCACGACATCCGCCTTCGACAAGCTACCGGCCTGCCACGGGCGTCCCTGGAAACCAGCGGATCCTGCCTGTCCGGGCTGATCGCCGTTGTCGCCGGCCCGGACGTAGGCATGCGGGACACCTGCACGCTTGGCGTTGTTGAGCAACCGGTTGACCGCAGCGGCCACGATGTCCGGGCCCGCGGGCTGGACCAGGCACAACATCGGCAAACCCTGACGCTTCGATCGCTCATCCCGTGGGACCCGTCCGGTCCAGTAGGTGCTCGTATTCGTGGCGGTGAGTTTTCGTGGCCAATCACCGAAGCGCGGACGCTGATACAACGCACCGATCAGGCGGTACACATCGGCCGCCCCGGTGAACCCAGGAGGTCCTTCCGAGGTATGCAGAGCAGGCTGCAACGGGTTTCCCCCCGGCATGACAGATTCTGTGTCCATTACCCCCACCTGGTCAGCACGATCAATCGGCACTGTCTCGCCCCTGCTTGTTGAGTCGATCCTATTGCGTGGCTGGCGGATTCGGATTCGGCATCGATCCGCAGAAATGACGACGGCTAGAGCACGCCTATGTGGCTGGTGTTTTCCTGCCCGCCCCGTTGTATGACGCGGTGGCCACGATGGACACCATCACCCGCGTCGGGCCCGCGATCCGTGGCCTGCTCGCCGTGGTCGGCGCCGAGCGCGGCGGCGCGACAAAGGAGGTGCGAAGGTCGATGCGAGCGAAATTCAGGGTCGCGGACCTTGAGATCGGCTTGCACAGTGGCGGGGAACGCCTCGTTATGCTCCGCCTGCGTTTCGATGAACTTCTCGGCGCGCGCGAGTGCGACCGTTCTGCGGGACTCCCACCCGGCAGATGCCGAATTCTGCACCGCGCGATCTCCGAGGCCGTCGGCTGCCCGCGTAGTTGCCATGTCAGTCGTCTCCGAACCGCTTACCGACCATCGAAATCTGCTGGTCAAGTACGCGCATGCCGGAATCGACGGTGATGATCTGTTCCGTGACCGGCCCGAACTGAGCATCGGCTGTCATGGCGATGACTTCGCCGATGTCTTCGGGCTCCAGCGGTCGGCCGAGCAACGACCGCTCCGCCAGATAGTCGATGATCTCGGCGGTGTTGACCAAGGCGCTCGCATCAGTGCGGACCGAACCGGGCGCGACCGTGTTCACCGGGATCCCGAATCGGGCCGCATACCCTGCTGCGTGGCGGCCGAACGTATTGAGCGCGGACTTCGCCGCGGAGTGTGCGACGCTTCCAGCGGAGAAGTCGGCGTCGATGCTCGAGACGTACACGATCCGGCCGATCGCTGCTCGCGCATGATCGCCAGAACCTCCTTGGTCAGGAAGAAGGCGCCGGCCAGCTTGCTGGCGAACGCATCCCACGTCAGGGTGTCCAATTGCTCGAACGGCGGATGCACGGTGTTGGCGTTGCACACCAACACATCCACTCGGCCGTGGTCACGATGGACCTGCTCGACCAGCACAGCGACCCGGTCACCATCGCAGACGCTGGCCTGGGCGACTTCCGCGCTGCCACCAGCCGCCTCGATCTGACGCACGACCTCCTTGGCCGCGGCATCGTTGCGCAGGTAGTTGACGATCAGGTGGTATCCGCGCCCTGCGAGCGCGCGGGCGGCGCCGGCGCCGATTCCACGACTTGCGCCGCTGACGATTGCCACCATTCGTGGTTCGTTCATCTGAAGTTCCTCACGTGCTCGGGTACTTCCGGGAGGTGACAGTCATGTGGGAGTCACAGGGTGTCGCCCGGACGGACATCCAGGTCGGTCCCATACACGACCGGCCTCGCGTGGATGTGCAGGTCCGGGTCCTCGAGGACTCGCTTGACCGAAGCGCGCCACTCCAGATTCGCCCGGGCCGTGTCGAGCGCGTTCCCCGACTTCCATTCGGCGACGTTGATGAAACGAAGCTCGACATCGTCGTCCAAGGAGCGAAACATCCGTGCCCTGATGAAGCCCGCCTGCTGCGCCATGATCCTGGCGTTGTCGTTCCACCGCTCCAGGAACGGGCCGGACTCGTCGACCGGAACCTTGAAGATGTTGATCAACGTGGCGGGATGGTCGACGGTGGTGTCGTCGAGGTTGATGCCTTCGAGTTTCAGTTCCGATGCCACTGTCTGCCCTTCTTTCATTCGTATTGATATCGGTTAAGCGGAGATTCGGCGTTTGCTCGCACCATCCCTCGGAATGTGGTTGCCAGCCGTCCGACAACACCCTTCTGACAGTGTGATTTTCGCTTTGATGCCCGCCGCATCCTGTCTCGGTTCTGGCGGTCACCTGCATTCGAAGGGCCGAGCAGATGACGGTGCGCCGGTCGGTACTCAGCAGGGTCTCGGGAGGGCTGCGTAGGATATTCCGGCTGGAACGAGGACCACCGCAGCCGATCCCATGCCTCTCAGCAGAAGTACGGGGAATTCGTCTCCTTCGATCGACAAGACCTTGACGTTGCCAGGACGGGAGATCTCGGTTTTCGAGGAACCGAACGCACACCATGCAACGACAACCATTGTCGACGGGGAGTCGAACAGTAGAATAGAATGAATTTTACGTGTCCTCACATCGGCCTCAACATCGCGGCTGGCTGCGGTGCCGACCTCCCGCCGATAGCTGGTTCACGACGAAGTCGAGGCTGCGCAACTGAGGCCGGCGAGCAAGGCGACCGGCATCAAGCTTTGAGGCGTAGCCAGGTGGCGCGGCCAGGTACGGCTCGTGCGGCCCGCGATCTCATACAAACGGACATGAACGTGGGCTTGCCGGTTGCGCAACCATCCCCGCAACACGCAGCGCCCCCGATCCGGTGCCACTCGCTCACATGAACAGTGCGATACAAAACAATACTGACGGGTTCGTATTTAGTTTCGGTTAATACCGGATCCCACGACTGAACTACACGAAATGACCACACAGCCGATGACGCATCGAGCGCGGCCTTGGCGAATGTGGCATGTGCGCAATGCTGTTCGGGCTTGCAGTCCAGTTCGAGGGCCGCTACCGTGGACGCGGCAGGAGAGAATCCATTCGGTCGCACATCGGTAGTCGACGTCTTACAATACCCATTCCGAGGTCCCGGCTTTATACGGCGGCAATGCAACCGCATCGAGCGCAGTCGAGGTCGGCTGGCTGGCGCCGCTTATTAACAACGGGCCGAAGTTTGTTGTGGATTGAGTCGATGACTTACCGCGCGTGCTGATTACAAGCCGAGCACCAGGGGGGCGGACGCGTGTGACTACTCGATCTCAGACGGTTAACCCGTCAGACGACACTCAGTCGCTGCGGGTGAACGGCGCACCGCACCCGCAGCTGCGGTCGATGCTGGTGCGCGACTACGCAGGCTACCCGACAACAACAACGCCGCACGGGAACTTCACGCTGCCAGCGAGTATGGCTACGCAGATGGTCATCAAACTGGTTGACTCGTCCCGTCGACCGCCCCAATTTCTCATCGGCTCGCGCAATTCGCATGTCGCGATCGAGGGCGCCTGTACCCCGTCCTACATCGAGCTGTCGTTGGACCCCCTCGGAGCCTACAGCTTGCTGGATACTCCCGGCATCGAGATGAGTGGAAGATTGGTCGAGCTCGCCGACGTCCTCGGGCGCCGCAGCCGCGAATTCGCCGACCGGATCCGCGATGAGCCCACATGGCGTAGCAGATTCGAGCTTCTCGATGGGTTCCTACTCGACCGCGCGGCCATCGGCCGCCAGGTGTCGCCTGAGGTCCGGCGAGCATGGGCCCTGCTAACCGCCACCGGCGGTGCAATTCCGATCCGCCGGATCGTGGAGGACGTGGGCTGGAGCCACAAACACCTGATCGCCAAGTTCACCCAGCAGGTCGGGGTTCCACCCAAAGCCGCAGCGCGGCTGGTGCGGTTCGAACGGGCTCGGCGACATCTCCTCCAGCATCCGGAATCACGATTGCACGAGGTCGCCGCCACCTACGGCTACGCCGACCAGTCCCACTTCAATCGAGACTTCCGCGGGTTCACCGGCGTCACACCAACGGAGTACCTCGGCATGACCGGCTCGCCGCCGGAATCACCGCCGCCGTCGCTTCATCGGAAACAGCAAGCCGCCCACCGCGTATTTCCAAGCCAGTGTCTTGGCCGACTCTGCCACCGCACGCGCGTCATACCATGCCTCATCCGGCCGCTGACGCCATAGCGAGCATTTCAATGCTGATTGCCCCGATGAACGCAACTACGCCGATGAGTCCCAAGACGTCGACGCTCCCCTTGCCAACTCGCAGCGTAACGATCCCGGTCACGGCTGCGATCGCGAGTAGCATGAGGCGCCAACGGATCCCGCCCACGTAGCGGAATTTGTCATCCAGGTGAGACCGGTCAGGCTACGAATTCTGTGTTGATGTTCTCCTTCGGGGGCTGGTTGATCCAGGGCGGCTTTCGGCAGCCGGGCGGTGCCGGGGGACGACCGAAGCGGGCGGGGTTCGCGGCGTAGGCCGCGGCGAGCACCTTGCCGCGTTCGGCGCGGATCGCGGTGGCGGTACCGTCGTGAACTGTTGCGGGAGCGTGTAATCCGATCCCCGAATGTCGGTGGACGGCGTTGTAGTAGGTGAAGAACGCGCGGCAAAACCGCTCGGCCTCTCGAATAGAGGCGAACCGGTCCGGGAACGCCGGACAGTACTTCAGCGTCTTGAACTGCGCCTCGGAGTACGGTTGTCGTTGGACACCCGAGGCCGCGAGTGCGAGCGGGTGATATGGAGGTCGATCAACAACTCGGCGACCGGTTTACTGGTCATCGACCCGCCGTTGTCGGCATGGATGTAGTCGGGCACGATCCCGTTGTTGGCCGCGATCGCGTCTATCTGGAATTGCCTGGGATCCACCAGGATTCACTCGGGCACGAGCTTCCAATGGATCACCTTGCGGGAGAAGATGTCCAACATCTCCAGAAGGTCGTAGTAGACGCCCTTGAACGGGCCGTGCAGCCGGATGCGTGGCCTGCCGACGGCGTTCGCGCACCTCGCCGGCCGCGCGCAACAGGCGGTACATCGTCGAGATCGAGCACAGATACCGTCCCCCATCCAACAGCGTCGCCCACGCCCACGCCCACGCCGGCGACTTGTCGACGAAACGATCCGACCGCAACTCGGCCAGTACCGTGGCCTGCTCGGCCGCCGACAACGCGGCCGGATGCACCACCGGCCGCCGCGGCCCCTGTTTCGGCGGCCTCGGATTTCGCTGCCGATGCAGCGTCGCCCGCGACTTGCCGGTCACCGCGCAGGCGGCTCTCACCCCGACCACCGGCTCCAGCTCGGCGGTCGCCGCATCGATCACTTCGCAAGGATCGGTTCGCGCCGTTGCTGCTCGCCGATCAAGGCCGACCCCGCAGCAGTGCACAACGCGCGTATGCACGCCGGCCACCTCGGCGCGACCCACGACGCCGGCGACGACAAGCTGACAGCGAAGGCCTTACCTGTCTCACAAGCCCTTGGATACAAGACATATGAGACAGGCTCCTTTCTACGTCGGCGCACACGCGTCGACTACGAAGGCACATCGTGACCGCGCCCCGCAGATCCGTAGCGCGGTGAAATATCGACTGCCTGATGATGACCGGTCGATCCCTCGTGTACGACGGTGGTGGCCTCCTACGCTGACAGCCCGTGGCTACGCGACCGAAGAGACGAATGCTTTTGAGGAAAACCCCTGGGTAGCACGCGACACGCTGGATTCTTCGTGCCCTAGTGTGTCGCGCCTGAAATGCGTCCCCTAAGTTGTTAGGCTGTTTTTGTGTCGCATCGTGGGCCTTCTGCTGTTGAGATCGTTGTGTCCGACGCTGAGCGTGTGGAGCTTGCGCGCATGGCGGAGTCGCCGGATCGGCGTGAGGCGCAACGAGCTCGGATCGTGCTGGCCTGCGCTGAGGGTATGTCGAATGCGGGTGCCGCGCGGCTTGTCGGTGTCTCGGTGGGGTCGGCGGCGAGATGGCGCGGGCAGTTCGCCGCCGAGGGTCTGGAAGGGCTGGGTGATCGTGATCGTGGTGGGCGGCCGGTGGCCGAGATCGTGTTGACCGGCGATGAGCGTGAGACGTTGCAGCGGTGGGCGCGTCGAGCGAAGTCGTCGCAGGCGCTCGCGGAGCGTTGCCGGATCGTATTGGGTTGTGCGGCAGGTAAATCCAATCAGGATGTGGCAGCCGAGTTGGGTATCACGGCCCAGACTGTGGGTAAGTGGCGGAGGCGTTTCGCGCAGAGACGTCTCGAGGGGTTGTCCGACGAGACGCGTCCGGGACGGCCCCCGTCGATCCTGCTGGACAAGGTCGAAGAAGTGGTCACGATGACCCTGGAGCAGAAGCCGGCAGACGCGACGCATTGGTCGCGGACCTCGATGGCCAAACGAAGCGGCTTGTCGCCGTCGACGATTGGGCGGATCTGGAGCAAGTTCGATCTGAAACCGCATGTGGCCGACGGCTTCAAACTCTCGACCGATCCGTTGTTCGTGGACAAGGTCGTCGATGTGGTCGGGCTGTATCACAATCCGCCGGAGAAGGCGGTCGTGTTGTGTGTGGACGAGAAGTCCGGGATCCAGGCACTGGACCGCTCGCAACCGGTGCTGCCGATGATGCCCGGCATGCCCGAGCGATACTCCCACGACTACGTCCGCCACGGCGTGACCAGCCTGTTCGCGGCGTTCGACATCGCCGACGGAGCCGTGATCTCCAAGCTGTACTCCCGCCGCCGCGCGGCCGAGTTCAAGAAATTCCTCATCGCGATCGACAAGGCCGTGCCCGCGGAACTGGACGTACACCTGGTCTGCGACAACTTGTCTACCCACAAGACACCGACGATCAACGCCTGGCTGGCCAAACATCCACGCTTCCATATGCATTTCACCCCGACCGGCTCCTCATGGCTCAACCAGGTCGAGCGCTGGTTCGGGTTCCTTACCGACCAACTTCTGCGCCGCGGAGTCCACAAAAGCGTTGCGGCACTGGACAAAGACATCACAGCCTGGATCGAGCAATGGAATGCCGACCCGAAACCATTCGTCTGGCGCAAAACCGCGGAAGAGATCCTCGAATCACTCGCTAAATATCTTCAACGAATTTCAGGCGCAGGACACTAGCTTGAGTTTTAACCTCTGAGCTGGTGTTTTTATCCTTTGCGGCGGGGTCGTGGCCCGGCGGGTTTGGATGGTTTCTGGTTACCGGTGGTCTTGATGTGCACGTCGTAGCGGGGTGTCGGACGCTGGTTGCGGTGGCCGGCTGGTCGCCCGGGTACGGGACGGGAGGGTTTCGGTGCACTGGCGGGACAGGCTGCTTTCCGGCGGAGGTGCCGAAAGCATCGACGGACACGTGCTGGTGTAAGTCGTTGTGGGGCTGCGGGTTTCTCCCAGGGCCGCCGGATATCGGCGGTGAGTTCCCGTGCAAGGCGCAGCTGGGTGTAGGCGGCCAGAAGCAGCCAGGTCCATCTGTCCGCGGCGGCGGGGTCGCGGAGTTTGGGGACGTTCCAGCCGAGGGTTTGTTTGAGCATGCGGAAGGTGTGCTCGATATCGAACCGCCGCAGAAATGCCTGCCACAGCACATCGACCTCGGCGGCATCCAGATCGATGACCGAATGCCACAACCACACCGGCTTGGGGGTGGCGCCGCTGGGGAGCCCGTCGACGGCGAGGCGGATCACAGTGCCTTCGAGCACCGGCAGCTTCCCGGCCTGGACAGTCCAGGATGATCGGTGAGTAAGCCTGGGGTGCAAGCGATTCCATGACCGTGCTGTGGCTGGTCCGTAGAGGCGGGTGTCGGTCGTGACGGCGGTATCGGGCTCACCCCAGGTCGCGGGATCGCCGAAGACGAACTCGCCGCCATGTCTGGGTGGGCGGCCGGTCGTCCCGGGCTGCCATGCGGGTACGCGGCGGCGCAGGACCCGGTCCGACCGCATCCGGCCCAGCACGGCCACGGGCAGATCTGCCAGCAGGAACGCCAGCCGGGGTGCGTCGTAGCCGGCGTCGGCGACGATCCAGATCTCCGGATCACCCGGTTGCCAGTGCCCGGCCTCGATCAGATTGCCGATCACGGTGCGCAACTGGTCCGCGGTGACCGTGGCGGCGTCGTCACCGGGTGCCAGCCGCACCGCATCCAGTGGCGCGGTCCAGGAACTACGCCCCGATTCCAGGGCACAGACCACCGAGTACGGCCAGCCGAGAACCATCTGATGGGTGTTCTTGGCGCGCCCGTAGGTGTGACACAGGATTCGCTGCGGGCAGGTATGCGCTTCCGGCCGCAGCCAGGAGGTGATGTCCACCGCCAGCACCAGTCGGCCGTCCGCGGCAGCGGCACCGAGACCAGTGCCCGCCGCAACCGTGCGATGTCGATCCGACCCCGCTCCAGCGCCGCATGCACACTGCCGTATCCCCGGCGATGCTCGCCGACCAGCGATAGCTCCGGCAGCGACCGCACCGGCCCCTCCGCACACAACACCGCATCCACCAGATCGAACACTGCGTCCGCCCGCCGGGGCAGGCACCGATACAACTCCTGCCGGAACGCCGACAGCTCCCCGACCGCACCGGCGCATCCGGTGTCGTGCGCACTGTTCACCGAAGCCCTTGGTTATCGAAAGTCTTCTGTCGCAAGAAGACATGATCAACCAGGGCTTCACCCATGATCACCCGGGTGCTAAAAACCCAGCTCAGAGGTTAAGATTCAAGCTAGGGCGGTGAAGGGCCCGGTCGGGTCGTCGACCTGTCCATGCGGCGTCCACCGCTTGTGCGACGTCGGTGCGGACGGTCCATTTCCGTTGACCGCCGATGCCGGTGCTTTCGTCGACGAGTGCTCCTGGCCGCACGTCGTCGTGGGGTAGGTAGTAAGTGGGCAGCGCGTCGCGACCATATTGGACCGGCAACTGCGCTCGGCTGCTGTCGGCCACCAAGACACCGCCGAGCCGGACGCGGATCCTGCGCGGTGTCGGCCCGACGAAGGCTCCAGCAACGGGCATAGCACCGCCGCTAGTCTTCCCTTCCTCAAAGACTGGAAACTGGTTGTCTTTCCTGCGCTTGCGATGAGGACGGTTCCGCGCCTCGGCGCCGGTCATTGCTGGTATAGGCCGGTGGCTATGGTCGTCCAGGAGCGTTGCAGTTCGTCGGCCCAGTATGGCCATGAGTGGGTTCCGGTGGGCCGGAAGTTGACGGTGGCCGGGATGTGCAGTTCGGTGAGCCGCTCGGCGAAGCGGTGCGTGCAGGAGTTGGCGGCGGCTTCGAGCGGCCCGCCCTCGACGACGATGGGGACAAGATCGGGGTTGCCGGGTACATCATGTTCGCCGGGTATGCCGCTGCCTACGGACAGGTAGATCGCGGTCCCGCGTAACGCTTCGGCGTGCACGGTGGGGTCGTGCTCGCGCCACTCGTGCGGTGGACCGAACATGTTGTCGGCGTCGCCGCCGCCGTGAAGCACCACCGTTCGAACCCCGAGTTGCTCGAGATCGCTGCTGGGACCGTAGCAGCCACTGTGGGCCGCCACAGCCGTGTACAAACCGGGGTTCCTGCTGGCCAGCATCGCTGCGGCTTCGGCGCCCATCGACACGCCCTCAACGGCGTTGCGGCCGTCGCCGTCGAATGAGTCATCGATCAGTGGGGGCAGTTCGCGGGTGAGGAAGGTTTCCCATCGGTTGGTGCCTAATACGGGGTCGGTTCGCTGCCAGTCGGCGTAGTAGCTCGCGGGACCGCCGGTGGGGAGCACGACCGTGACGTTCTTGTCGGCGAAGAATTCCCTTGCGCCGCCGCGGACGAGCCAGTCGCTGGCACCGTCCCGTGCGCCGAAGCCGTCGAGCAGGTAGACAGTCGGTCGCGGCCGGCTGCGGTCCTCAGGTAGCAGCACCTGGACCTGCGTCACACGGCCCATCGCGGGCGATCCCACGAACACACGCAACCAACGCTCGGTGATCGGCTCGACACGATCGATCACTGCCGTATGCGCCGCCGACGGTACCGCGGTGCCGACAGGCTGGTACTGCGATGCGAACGGTGGTGCCGCATCGGCTGCGGCACGTAGCGCGAGCACCGCATGCAGCAATAGGACGACAGCGAGGCCGGCTGCGCGATCCCTACTGCGGGGCCACGACCGCACCGGGGAAGGAAGTCCAGTCACACGCGGTTCTCCTGGTCTGGAGTCGATACGGCCTCGATTCTCGCCTGTCCCCAGTTCTGGGGGCTCGAGTGGAACTCGGGCGGTACGCTGCTCGTCATTCTGGTTCCCCGATCTAGGGCAAGGAACGATGCCGAAACCTGAAAATCAAGTCGAGGATCGTGATGCTTCCACCGATGCGGATGTATGGGATGCGGTCGATGCCATCCGGTCGGTATTCGGTGCCGATCTTCGCCGTGACTTGCTACTGATGCGGGTATTTCAGGGAAGAATTTCTGGTCCGCTGCTGCGGCGCGTCGCTGACCCCCACAGGATCCTGACCTCTGGGATGTCGTTCTGCTCCGCGCAGGTCATTCTCACGGCCATCGAGTTCGATCTGTTCACCCACCTCGCTCCAGGCGCTGTGACCGAAGACGCGCTGGCCGCGGAACTCGGCTGGCATCCGCGGTCCAGCAGGCCGTTCCTGACCGCGCTCGTCGAGATGGGCCTGCTGCGGCGCGATCGGGCCGGGCGGTACTCGAATTCCCGGGAGGCCGCACTGTTCCTGGACAGATCCAAACCTGGTTACATCGGCGGAATTCTCGAGCTGTCGAGCAAGCGGCTCTATACCCTGTGGTCCGGACTGCCCGCCCTTCTTCGAACCGGTCTTCCGGAAGCCGAAGAAGAGCGCGGCGAGAACGAATTCTTCGCCACCCTCTACCGCGACCCGAGCGCACTGGAGAAATTCCTGTCCGGAATGACTGGAATCGCGACCGGAGAGGCGGTGATGATCGCCGCCCGGTTCCCATGGAAAAAATTCCGGACATTCGTCGACATCGGCGCCGCCCAAGGAGCCCTGCCGGTACGTGTCGCGCTCACCCATCCCCATCTGACCGGAGCCAGCTATGACCTGGCACCTGTTGAGCCGATCTTCGAGCAGTACGTCGCATCGTTCGGGCTTGCCGAGCGGATTCGTTTCATTCCCGGAGACATGCACAACGGTCCGCTGCCCAGCGCCGATGTCATCAGCTTCGGGCACGTCCTACACGGATACGGCGAGGCCACGCGACGCGCACTGATCGCCCAGTCATACAAAGCGCTCCCGCCGGGCGGGGCGCTACTGATCTACGACGCCATGATCGATCCGCGCGGCAGACGTAACCTGCTGCGATTCCTCTCCAGTCTGAACATCATGCTGGAGACACGAGAAGGCTTCGAAGCCACCACGACCCAATGCGCGGACTGGCTTCGTGACGCGGGGTTCATCGGGATCAAGAAACGCGGCCTGATAGGACCCACATCGATGGTGTTCGGCAGGAAACCGGGAGACCTGGTCCGATCCGCTTGATAATTTTTCAAAATTCTGCTTGTCGTAGTCGCTGGACCCCCTCGTCGAGGCTGCGGCTTTGACCCGGGCCTGGAATAGCTCCTTGAGGTCGGTGTGCTGGTGGGTGAGGTGCCAGCGGCCGAGTCCGGCTTCGACGGCGAGCTGGGAGACGTTGAGCCGGCCGGTGGATCGCAGGGGTTGCCGTCGAGGAGGCGGTCCATGGCGGCGAGGATCTTCTTGCGGATCGGGTCGGTTTCCGGCGCGGCGGTAGGGTTCATCGATGATTCTCCAGGATCGTGTTGAGCCGATCGAGTTCGTGTTTCTCACGCTGGTGCCGGATCGGTGGTGCGATTTGGTCGGCGACGATATCGGCGAGATTGTCGACAAGCGCTGAGTCCGGGCAGAGCGTTACGGCACGTTGAGTCCAGTGGCGCGAAAGCCGCGCTAAGCGGAGACGGTGAGATCGGATCGACCGATTCGGGTGATTGCTGAGCATTGTTGCGGCGCTGGTGGTTTCATGAGCGGCTGTGCGGGAAGAGGGTGCAGCGCCGGGGTATGGCCAGTTCGGAGGGCTGACGCGAGTCGACCTGGAACGGTTCTTCCATCTCGACGACAACGACCACGAACTGATCGCTGCGCGGCGTCGCGATAGCAATCGATTGGGTTTCGCGGTCCAGCTGGTCACGGTCCGGTACCTGAGCATGTTCCTGGCCAATCCGCTGGAGGTGCCGGTCGAGGTGGTCGACCACTTGGCCGAGCAGCTGGGCATCGACGACCCGTCGTGCGTGAAGGCGTATACCGACCGCAAGCAGACCCGGTACGACCATCAGGCCGAGATCATCCGCAAACACGGGCTGATCGAGTTCGCCGACATCGAGGGCGAGCTGGCGACGTGGATCGCCGATCAGGCGTGGACGACCGGCGACGGGCCCAAAGCTCTCACCGCCGGGGCGGTGCGGTGGCTGAGGGAGAAAGGCGCGCTGCTGCCTGGCATCACCACGCTGGAGCGACAGGTCACGGAGGGCAAGCAGTTGGCCGATCAGCGGCTGTGGACGCATCTGGCCGGCCAGCTGACGGCCGGGCAGTCCGGGACGCGCTCGGGTTGCTGGACACCCGGGAGGAGAACCGCCGCAAGTATGTTGAGCTGGAGCGGCTGCGTAAAGGCGCGTTCACGCCGACATCGACGGGAATGCGAAACGCGCTGGCGCGGGTGCGGGATCCGAACGCGGTGATCCCGGCGTCGGTGGATATCTCGAAGGTGCCTGCGCGACGGCTGATCGCGCTGGCCTCGCACGGGCTGACCGGCAAGACCGCGCATCTTCGGCGGATGTGAACTCAGCGCGACCGGCTGCTGGCGCTGCTATGCGCGACGGTGTTCACGTTGCGCGCCAAGGCGGTCGACGACGTGCTCGAGTTGTTCGACCTGCTGATGGTGACCAATCTGATGGCCAGGGCAGAGCGGCAGTCCAAGGAGGAGAAGCTGCGCCGGTACCCGCGGATGAGCAAGAACGCCGGCAAGCTGGCGCGGGCAGTGCGGGTACTGCTGGAGATGACCGAGACCGAGCCGGAGCTGTCGCTGCAGCTGGTGGGGGATCTGATCGAGAACACCGTAACCCGGGCCGAGCTGCAGGCAGCGGTCGCGACGATCGACGAGCTGGTGCCGCAGGCGGATCCGGAGTTTGATTCCCAACGGCTCGAGGAGATGGCCGGCCGGTTCGCCACGGTGCGGGTGTTCTTACCGGCGATGATGCGGCACATCGACTTCGGCGCGGTCGGTGACGGCTTGCCGGTGCTGAAGGCGATGCGGGAGTTGGCGGATCTCAGGGCCCGCGAGATTCGCCGCAACGCGGACTGCCAGCTCGCTGGCTCGACGTCGCGCAGTTGAGTGAGTCACCTGACTAACTCTAGACAAGTCGGCGTACTCCGGCTAACGTCTTCAAGCAAGTAAGTCAGTCAACTAACTAGTATCAAGGAGTGGCAGTGATCGTGGTAACGGGCGCGACCGGAAATGTCGGCGGCGAGCTGGTCGGGATCCTCACGGCTGCAGGCGAGGAGGTAGTCGCGGTGTCCCGCCGACCCGGGCCACTGCCAGACGGCGTGGCGCACCGGGCGGCCGATCTCGGTGACCCGGACGGCCTGCGGGACGCGTTCGACGGAGCCGACGCGTTGTTCCTGCTCGTCGCCGGCGACGAGCCGGATGCGATCCTTGGCATCGCCAAGGAGAAGGGAGTCCGGCGGGTCGTGCTGATGTCGTCCCAGGGTGTCGGCACACGACCGGCGGCATTCGGGCACGCAGCGATGTTCGAGATCGCGGTGCGCGGCAGCGGGTTGGACTGGACGATCCTGCGTTCCGGCGGCCTCGACTCCAACGCGTTCGCGTGGGTCGAGTCCATCCGCGCCACCCGCACTGCCGCAGCACCGTTCGGTAGCGTCGGGCTGCCGACCGTAGACCCGGCCGACGTTGCGGCGGTCGCCGCAGTGACGCTGGGCGAGGACGGGCACGGCGGCCGGACATACGAGCTGACCGGCCCGGAGCTGGTAACCCCGCGTGATCGGGCCGCCGCCATCGGCGCCGCACTCGGCGCCCCGGTGCACTACATCGAACAGACCCGCGACGAGGCGCGTGCCCAGATGCTCACGTTCATGCCCGAACCGGTCGTCAACGGTACCCTCGCCATCCTCGGCGACCCGCTGCCCGCCGAGCAGCGCATCAGCCCCGACGTGGCGCACGTCCTCGGTCGTGCCCCGCGCACCTTCGCCGACTGGGCTACCCGCACTGCCGACGCTTTCCGGTGAAGCCCGAGATCAAGGCGTTCCTTGCCGAGCCGCGGATCGCGACCCTCACCACGATCCGCTCGGACGGTACACCGCATGTCGCACCGGTGCGGTTCACCTGGGACGCTGTGACGAGCACGGCCCGCGTCCTAACGGTAGCCACATCTCGTAAGGCACGGAACGTGGCCGGCGGCGGGCGCGTGGCCCTCTGCC
Source organism: Nocardia sp. NBC_00508 (assembly GCF_036346875.1). Taxonomy (NCBI): domain Bacteria; kingdom Bacillati; phylum Actinomycetota; class Actinomycetes; order Mycobacteriales; family Nocardiaceae; genus Nocardia; species Nocardia sp. NBC_00508. The sequence goes on from NZ_CP107852.1 coordinate 6,852,278, forward strand.
AGCCGGACGGTTTCCGCTGGGTGACGCTCGAAGGTGCCGCCACCCTGTCCGACGCCGCCGACCGGGTGGCCCTCGCCGCCCGTCGGTACCACCGGCGCTACGGATGCACCCCACCCGACCCAACCGGCCGCGTCGTCATCGAGATCGCAGTCGATCGCATCCTTGCTCTCAACCTCTGAACAGGACATCTATGCCCGACACCCGTGTACTCGACTCGACCATCCACCACCGCGAAACCGGCACCGGCGTACCGATCGTCTTCCTGCACGGGAATCCGACCTCGTCGTACCTGTGGCGCAACGTCCTGCCCGCTGTCGGCCCCGGCCGGCTACTCGCCCCGGACCTGATCGGCATGGGGGACTCGGGCAAGCCACCGATCGACTACACTTTCGCCGATCACGCGCGATACCTGGATGCCTGGTTCGACGCGATGAGGTTGGACCGCGTGGTGCTGGTCGGCCACGATTGGGGCGGCGCGCTCGCATTCGACTGGGCGGCCCGTCATCCGGACCGGGTGCGCGGGGTCGCGTTCACCGAGACCATCGTCAAACCGATGAGCTGGGACGAGTTCCCCGAGGCCGGTCGAGACCTGTGGCGCGCCATCCGGACCGACGGCGTCGGCGAGTCCATGTTCCTGGACGACTCCTTCGTCCGCGACGGGCTACGTACGATCTCGGACCAACTCGGCCCTGCCGACCTAGAGGTCTACCAGCGGCCGTACCCGACACGGGAAAGCCGGCTCCCACTGCTGCGCTGGGCACGTTCGATGCCGCTGGAAGGGACACCGAACGACGTCGTCGCGCGCGCCGAAGCGTACGATGAATGGCTGGCGTCCAGCCCAGACGTACCGAAGCTCATGGTGACCTTCACGCCGGCGTACGGAACGATGACCGAACCCGCCGTCATCGACTGGTGCGCGAAAACCATCTCGGGCCTTCATATCCAGCGGTACGACGAGGTCGCCGGCCACCACACCCCCGAGGACCAGCCCGACCTGCTCGCCGCCGCCATCTCCGACTGGCTGGACCGCAACAACCTCCGCTGACCTGTCACGCGACCCCGGTGAACGCCCGGCAGCAGTCTCGTGCGAACCACCCCCGCGATCCGATTCCCCTCGGCCTCCGGTCCCATCTCCCTGGCAAGCGACAGGGTTGGCATTGCGAACTCGATGCCGCTCCGAATGGTCGCCGCGCACACTGGTCCTCATCGCCCCTGCGAGGGTTGGCAACAATTGCCCTACCCCGAATTGTCGCGGACCATCGGGGTCCTCATCGCCCCTGCGAGGGTTGGCAACATCATCGACAGCAGCATGTCCACAGCATTGTCCACCTCGTCCTCATCGGCCCTGCGAGGGTTGGCAACATGATGATCGCCAGGGGCGGCCGTGCCGGTCCGAAGTCCTCATCGCCCTGGGAGGGTTAGCAACATGCCTTCGACATGGCCGTCACGGGTGCGTGCCCGGTCCTCATCGCGCTGCGAGGGTTGACAACGCTCCGGTCGGGCAGTCGCCGTGAACAACGGTGAGCGTGTCGACATCGCCGCCTGCGAGGGTTGGGCAGTCGCGGCCGGAGTCGGAAATCTGCAATCGGTTGCTGTCTCCCACGAGGATGTTTAGGCGATTACGCACAAGGGCCTTCGGCCCAGAGAAATCGCAAGACCAAAGATTGAAGCCGAGAATATCCAACTGACCGGTATCTAAATGTGGGTGGGCGTAAAACCAACTGAAGGTTGGTTTCTAATCGCGGCTCGGTTTGTCGGTGGGTGCCGGTACGGTGGCCGATGCTGCTTGACGTTGGGGATTGGAGGCGTCGGTGAGGCCGAGAGTGGGGATTCGTATCTGCACGAGAAGTGCTGCGGTGCAGAGTGCTTCGGCTTCTCGAAGCGCGGTTGGCGAGATCGACCGCGTGGCCGCGCCTGCGTCGCCAAGCGTCCATATACCAGAGATCCGAGCCTGTCGAGGAATGCCGCGATGCGTCTGCGTTTGACGTTCCATACCGGAGCCCGCGAGTTGGCGTGGGACGATGTGCTGGCCCCTGGGCGGGTGCTGGTTTATACCTTGCTGAAAGCGTCTGCGCCGGAGTTGGGCGCCGCGCTCCACGACAGCGGCTATGGCGCGCACGGTATGGCGCCGTTCGGGTACTCGGCGAGGTAGCAGTCCGCGCGGATTCCGAGGGCTGAGTTCAGCAACTGAACTCGACCACCACTTTGTCAGGCGAGGTGGAGTTGCGGGCGACGATCTGCCGGAGCGAGTTGGTCTCCTCTATGATTTCAAGACCGATGCGTGAAAATGTCGCCTCGTTGAACACGTTGCGAGCCAGCAGCGGGTTGGTGAGGGCTTGAGTGAACGCGTCGTGCGCCACCATCGTCGTCAACAACTCACCCATCATGAGGTAATCGGGGTAGTCCTCGGCGAAGATCCCGACATACCACTCGAGATCATCGATCTCCTTGTAGAGTTCTTCGATCCGACGACGTAATCGCGGGTCACTGGTCAGCTGCTCGAAGCTCGACAATCGTCGGAGCCCGAAAGCTTCCCGGTATTCGTTGTAGGAGCGCAAACGCGCGTTTCTCATCAATGCGACTGTCCGTTCCTCGATGGAGGGTTGGTCCGGCCGAGACCGGTCGACAAGAAAGTATGGGGTATTGCGAAGTCCGATCTTTCCCGCTCGCTCCTGCGAGCATTGCGCCATCAGCGCCTCGATTCCCCGCCGCAACACCAACGGGTTATTATTGCGGAATTCTGACGGTTCCAGCCGATAGGCACCGTTGCCGATGCTGTTCGGCACAAGCGAGTGCCATCGGTATAGCAAGTTGAACTCGACGGCGCACCAGTTCGAGCGGTTCCAGCGTTCCCCGTCCGCCAAAAAGGGGACCGTCTCGATCGGGAAGTCGAACGGCGCAATGTGCTTGATGTATTGTTCGATCACCAGCTTCAGAAGTAGGACGATCATCACATTGCGTGTGGTTTCGAACAACCGCGCATCGTCCCATTCCGGGTACTCCTGCTCGAGTATTCGTGCGATCCGGTTATGTTCGCGGCAGAAGAGGGTATTCAACATCGTTTGGCCGATGGTTGCGTTGCCGTGCTCGAGTCCGACGGCGAACATCATGTCCTTGTGCTCTTCCGAGGCGCCGTCGAGGATAGTATTGATTATGAACTCCTCGTCGTGTAGACCTCGAAATTCTGGCTTGACGACGAGCGGGTCGCCCGGCCGCCGACGCTCGAAGAGAAAGACCGGGAATTCCTCACCGTCGATCTGCTGAGTCTTCAGTCGGCCGCCGGTCTTCGAACGCAGCAGAGAGGTCTTTTCCTCGGTGAGGCCGTAGATCTGACACAAGTCTATTTCATGGTTGGATGTGTTGCGTCGATAATCGCCGCGACTGGTGCGCAGAAAGCTGTCGGTGAACCATTGAGCAAAGAACATGAACATTACGCTGGTGTCAGTGGATTTGATTTCCTGATCCCGCCGGAATAGTGCCACTACATCGGCCTGATCGGGCCATTTCTCCTGCTGCTCCGAGGTAGCCGGCGGTAGGTGGCGCCCGGTGTACGTACGGTCGGTCAGCGTCCGCCAGGTCGTGTAGTCGCGGCCGAGTGTCAGCGGGCGCGGCCGCGGTGAGGTCGCATAGCCGTAGTAGTTGACGAAAAACTGGCTCAGCGAGCGCCGCAGGCCCGGTACTTTGGCTAGCGGTTCGATCACATTCGGCAGAAACTGACTGAGCGCTGGCGGCAGTATCGGCGGCCGTAGCCCGAGTCCTGCGATCGTCCTTGACAGTTGTCGGCCGAATGGAACGCCCGGCAGCTCGAACATCACGCTTCCTCCTGGCGGCTGGGTAAAGTTCACGGACAATACCTTCGAGTGCAGCCTGGTGCGATATCCTGTCACCTGCCGCCAGTATAGCGATGTCATGTTCGCTGCGTGTCCGATATCGATCGTGTCGAGCGTTTTCCTTCCGCTCCATAGAAATGCAGATACGGAACATGGCTCGGTCCGGCGATCCAGGAGTCGCCTCCGACAAGTCGAAGTCGAGTGCTGTGGAGAGGTTTTCACACGCGAGGTATTGAGACATTCCGGGTGGACCGCATTCCAACCGCGGATCCTGGCTAAAAGGGCTACGCACCTGAACCAAAACCAGAACCAACTACTTCTGACGAAGTAATCAAGAGAGAGCCGCGCAAAAACCGCGCGGCCGCTCTCCCCGACGGATGGACACCCACCCGCGACGTCATCGCCGCCATCCGGTCCGAATGCCCGACCGTCGATCCTGCAAGCCGCACACCGGAAGTTCACCGACTACTGGCTGTCCAAGGCGAGAATCGCGCCGACTGGACAGCCACCTGGCGCAATTGGATCCGCCGGGCGGCCGGAGAACCCATGGAGCACCAGCAGGCCCGTCAACGGCCCAGCAAGACAGCCGCTCACACCGGCCGAACGCAAGTTCGCCGAAGCGGAAGCGCTCGAAGAGGCGACCATCATATGCGAGCAGAGATGCCCTCGCAGTTCGATTTCGACCTCGACCACATCGACCAGGTGACAACGCGCGCCCGTGGCTTCAAAGAGTCCTTCGCAAGATCTCGACCAAGCCGAGTGCGGGACTCGATGTACGGCGGGCGATGAGCGTGAAGCAGCGGCGGCCTACCGCCGAGGGGCATCGAGACTCGGCGGCTACGGCGTGTGAGTTGCTCGAACTACAAGCCGCCAGCCAACGCGTATGAACCCCCATGGCGCCGGGCCATACAGGCGAAGCCGAAGGATTCGTGCCGCCCAAAGGCGGTGACAAGTGTGTCTCGAATGGTGAGGGGTCCGGGTGGCTGGCTGCCGATGGAGGGGTGTTATTCCGACTGGCCAGGGCTCGACCGCGCACGACGACCCGCACTGGGACGTGCAGAAAAGGTGACTATACGAACGTGTATCCCGGCGGGAAGTCGCGATGAATGGTACCGGCAACGTCACCTACTATTCGCTGCGGGACGACATGGCAGTCAGGCACTCACGCCAGAGTCAGTACCTGTCGTCGACGAAGAGCGCGTGCGTAGTGGTCGACTCCCCCTCCGGACACGTTTTGTCAGGCATCCTCCGCAAATTTGCAGAGGATGCATTCTTTTGGGTCCCCTGTGGTGTCTGGACACCATCGATCTGCAAAATTTGCGCAGGCAATCGGTCAAAAGGCACCGACCCGGATGTGCGGGCTGTTCGGTGATCGGTAGTGGGTGCGCCAGTCGGAGCGGAACGATCCTGCCAACGGCCCAGGACGTGTACCGCCCCACATGCGGCACCAAGCGATACCGCCACCCGGTGGTCGGTAAGCTCACGCTCGGCTTCGAAGTCGTCCATTTCCGTCGGCGACCCCGACCAGACGCTGGGTCTGTGCACCGTCGAGCCCGGATCACCGTCCGCGAACGCCCTTCGTGTGCTCGTCGGCCGCAGTGCCGACGCCGCGTTCGAGGCGGGGAAGCACCCGGACAAGTGACGAACCACAGTGTCCTCCGGACGCGCATGACCAGCCTCCGAACTGATCGTGGTCGTGTCTGCACTTCGTCCGAAAGAGTTCCGCGGCGGCCAGAGCTTGGATCGGCGGCGATAGCGCGACGGTGTACAGCGACCGGAGCTGCACCACGATTTCGGTGTTCCTTCGTCTTCAGATCCGGCTGCAATCGATCGAGATGTCCGCACTCTTCTACGTTCTATCCAGACCCTTCCCTCGAGTCGCGAGGTCGATGCGTCTAAACGGTCGTGACGTATCCGCCATCGATGCGGATATCGGAGCCGGTGATGTTGGCGGAACGGTCATTGGCCAGGAAGACGGCCAGATCGGCGACCTCTTGGGGTGTGGTGAATCGCCCTGTCGCAGCGGCTGCGCCTACCGACTTCACGACGTCTTCGGGGCTGCTGCCGCTCGCCGAACCGACCTGGGCTGCCATGCCGCCCGCGCCGAACCACAAATCGGTGGACACTGGACGCGGACTTATCGTTTTGACACGAATCCCCTTCGGCCCGAACTCCTTTGAGACCCTTGGTGAGATTGGCCAGAGCCGCCTTGGTAGCGGTGTAGTCGATGATAATGGGCTCGGGCAGCACGGCCACCCTGGTGTCGTCCCTCGTTGAGGACCTGGGCGTCCATCGCCGAGCGAGTTCGTTGCTGAACTTGCTGGCGTTCGGACTGGCTGGCCGGGGTCACCGAGGCATGCCAGGTCGTGGATGTGCAGGTAGCGGATTCGGGCGTGCGGCGGCGATTGCGGTTGCGGTTGCGGTTGCGGCCGTGGATAGTTCGTGGGCGGCGATGTCTCCAGCCGAGATCAGCACCAGCTGGGGATGCTCGTCGTCGGTGATATGGGACCAGACCGCGTAGCCGTCGCGCAGCTCGGCGTCGAGGGTGTCGAGCGGGTGCTCGGGCATCGGATGTTTGGAGGCGATCACCAGGCTGCTGCGGCCGAGTTTACGCATGGCGAACGTCACCGCTGCTGCGGCGCGGGCGTCTCGGCGGGGATGTAGATGTGCAGAGCTCCTGGTTGAGTACCTCCACCAACCACGGCGGGTTCGGTTCGCTGATATTGATTCGGTTGGAGGACGCCTCATCAGGGCTGAAAACCCGTAACCCGCAGGTGGAGTGCAGATTCTGCAACCGCCCACCTCGACGTTCCGGCGGACCGCGTCTGCCGGTTCGAGGACCGAGACCGGCACCACGGGCGGGAGTTGTATCGGTGTCCGTCCCAGCGGGCGGATGCGGTGTTCGATCTGCTGGATACGGTGCGGTTGGCGCCCGGGGACGACGCCGCCACCATTACCGCCGACCAAGCTGCGCACTGTGATCGGCAACCTGCTCGCCGCCGGGGACTGGAGCCCGGCGGGGCTGGACAACGCGATGATGGAATCGTTCTGGTCCTCGATGCAGATCTACCACGCCCCGATCGAATACGAACCACTCTCCGACCCGACCTGCTTCCGCTGTCTGTTAGCGACCTCGACTGGAACCCAAGGGGGGCAGGTAATCGGGGTCACCTATCCATGCAGCAGCCCTGGTCGGACCCGGAAGTTTGTCCAGTTGGTGGCTCCGTCCCTCGTAAACCACTGTGCGACGGCCCTTCCCGTTGATGGGAAGATCAGTTCGACATCTGCGTTACATCCCATAGCGTACCGTTGGATAGCGGCGCATTAATTAAGGGAAGGTCATTCGGTCGCCGCATTGCTCGGGATCCGCCACGTAGATCCTGAATGCCGTTGTGGTGAAACATCATCGGTACATGTTTGCCGGGTTGCAGTAGGTAAGCCTGCACGGTATGCGGCTCCTGCGGGATGGTGCCCGATCGATAACAACACATAAGGACCGCGTGCAGGTCCACCCAACGTGATTGAAGCGCGTATCCCGGGGTCGAGCGCACTGGGATCGCATGGAAGGGGCGCAATGTCTGAGAATGCCGTAGGCGTAAAGCCCGAGGCCCAAGATCCGAGCAGAGATTCCAGTCGTTCCACAGTCGGGGAGAATTCCTCAGTTCTCACTCGACTGAGGAATGTTTTGGATACCTCTCGAATAGGCACGTCACGCGGACTCCTTGGGGTGGCAGCGGTGGCCGCTGGTTTGATCGTCCTCGGATTCCTTTCTCCCGGAAGGGTTCCGGGAGAGGGCGATCATGTGGGATTGTTCAGTCTGCTGCCCGCGCTGATCACGCTGCTGGTGGTCTTCGCTACCAAGAACGTGGTGGCCGCGCTGTTCCTGGGCGTCATCACGGGCGGCGTCGTCAGTGCGCAGTACAACGTCGTCGATGGTTTCATGCTCCCGGCGCTGGGCACTGCCTCGTTCGCGACGATCCTGCTGGTCTACCTGTGGGCACTGGGCGGAATGATCGGCCTGTGGACACGCACCGGCGGCGCCCAGGCATTCGCGGAAATGGCTGGCCGCACACTGGTTCGCGGAGCGACGAGTGCCCGGATCTTCGGGTGGCTGGTGGGGGTGCTGTTCCACCAGGGCGGCACCATTTCGACGATCCTTGCCGGCACTACCGTGCGCCCGCTCACCGACAAGCACAAGGTGTCGAAGGAGGAGTTGACCTACATCGTCGACTCCACCGCCTCGCCGGTCGCGACCGTGCTCCCATTCAATGCCTGGCCACTGTACGTGGCGGGCCTGGTGGTGGGGACTACGCCGCTGTTCGTGACGGAGGACGACGGCGTCGCGTTCTTCATCAGTTCGATCCCCTTCAACTTCTACGCGATCTTCGCTCTCCTGGCGACGCTGCTCTTTGCTTGGGGAAAGCTGCCCTGGGTCGGCAGCGCTATGAAACAGGCGATCCGCCGTGCGCGCACCACCGGGCAGCTGAACGCCCCGACCGCGAAACCGATCACATCCGACGAGCTGGTCACGATGAAGCTGCCGAAAGACTACTCGCCCAGCGTCGCTGATTTCGCCGTCCCTATGGGCGTGCTGCTCACCATCGTGATCGGCTCCTACATCATGACCGGCGAAGTGCTCATCGCGCAGGCGTTCGGCTTGGCAGTGATAACCGCCATCGTGCTGGCGCTGATCAAGGGGCTCCCGCTCGGTGAGGCCATCGACGGCTTCGTCGACGGCTGCAAGGGCGTGACCGTCGGTGCGCTGATCCTGGCTTTGGCCGTGACGCTCGGCTACGTGTCCAAGCAGCTCGGCACCGCAAACTACATTGTCGAAACCACCTCGGATTGGGTTGTGGACCCGCTGTTGCCTGCCATCCTCATGGCTATCTGCATGGGTGTGGCGTTTTCGATCGGATCGTCCTGGGGTACATTCGCGGTCGTCTTCCCGCTCGCGATGCCACTCGCCTACGCCATCGATCCCAACCCGATGTACCTGCACCTGTGTTTCGGGGCTGTCGTCGGCGGTGCGGTATTCGGTGACCAGGCCTCCCCGATCTCCGACACGACGATCCTGTCCGCCCTCGCCTGCGGCGGCGACGTCATGGACCACGTGAAAACCCAGCTCCCCCTCGCCCTGGCCGCGGCAAGCCTCGCTGCAGTAACATCCACCGTCTTTGCCTTCGTTATCCTGTGATTGGACGTGGCAACGGACCGGTGGAGGAAGGCACCACCATGGAGCCAACCCTCCGCCGAGTGGCGGCAACGACCGGCTGAACTGGTCTACTGCAAGCGCCGGGGCGGGATCTCCCGTCCCGGCGCCGGCAGGTAGGACGTCGTCGAAGACCCGGCCAGGTCACTGGAACTGCTCGGCGGGGGCGACCATCGGCTGCGGGTCCACGGGCGCAAGCGTGACGACGGCGCCTCCGCACGAACGACGACTCGGCAGAGGGGTGCCTGATCCAGATGTTGCCCGCCCCACAGGAACCCGCTTGCGAGCAGTACCGCCAGCAGATGAGTGAGTTGTTCGCGCCGTTCACCCGCGTCGCGGCCAAGAATCCCTATGCGGCCGCACCGGTGGACCGTAGCGCGAAGGAACTGGCCCCATCACAGACCGCAACCGGATGATCACCGAGCCGTATCCGCGGTTCATGGTCTCCCGTGACCAGGTGAACCAGGGCGCCGCCCTCGTCCTCACCTCGATCGGGGTCGCACGGAAACTCGTTGTAGCGCAGGACAAGTGGGTGTTCCTACCCGGACACGCCGATCTGCGGGAATAGAATCTGCTCGAGCGCCCCGACTTTGCGGCAGCACCGGCCTTGGTGCGTGCGGCCGAGCACGCGCTCGAGGTCGTGGGAGTCGCGGTAGAAGAACTGTCGACGATCGATCTCTACAGCTGCCTCCCATCGCGGTGTCCGCCGTCGCGGACGGGCTGGGGCTGTCCGCCGATGATTCGCGCGGGCTCACCGTGACCGGTGGTCCGCCGTTTTTCGGCGGTGCCGGCAACAACTACTCGATGCACGCGATCGCCGAAACTGTTGCGCTCCTGCGTGCGACACCAGGCGCCTACGGCATGCCGGATGCGGCCGCTCCCCCGCCTCGCATCTGGTTGGTGCCACCACCGCCGCAGCCAGCAGCACCAGCCCGCCGGCCGTCTCTGTCCGCAGAGCCTGGGCAACCACCGCGCGTTCCGGCGGCTTCCCGGCACACTCCGCGCCCACTGACGCGTTCTTTACAGCCTATCCCCGAACGCATCAGCGCCCACCATATGGTGCGTCCGGAGTTCGGTAGAACGCGCGCATCCCGCACTCGAGCACCGGCCGCATAATCGACTACATCGACTTCGACGAAGACCGGGCCTCCGCTCGACCATCGCGGCCGGCTGCATTCCGCGAGGAGGCCTGCGCGAGAAATTCGACGTCACCACGGCCAAACACTGTGGCAGCGACTTCACCCCTAGCCGCATCGAAACCGTCGTCGCAAACGGCCAAATTGCATCGATATTCACCTCAGTCCGCGCTACCGTGCATCCCGTCCGCCCGTATCCGCATGGCCGATCGAGGAACTCGGGCAGCGTCACGATCCGGTAGTAGCGAGCCGAGACGACATGCAGGAGTCGGCGCACCATCGTCCCAGGCGATGCATCGGTGTTGCTGTGTGATCGTCCGGCGCGTGCACGCCCATCTGGCGTGAACGGGGGGAACACTGGGACGAATGAGCGGCCCAGGCGCGGGAAGGGCGCAGACCAACCGCCAGTCGCCGACACGACGAGTGGCCCGTGACGCGGTCTGGTCGGGGTACCTGGTGGGCCTGGTTGCCACGATCTACACCGCCGGGTTGCCGACAAGCCGCGCCTATCAGGCTGTGTGGATTCTCGCCGGTATCGCCGCATTCACAATCGACCGTCCGTGGCGTAACCACCTACGGATCTTGGCCGACTGGCTGCCATTGCTCGGCGCGCTGGTGCTGTACGACTACACACGCGGGTTTGCGGACGAACTCGGAATGCCACTGCGCATGACAGAACTCGCCGCGGTAGAACGCGGGCTTTTCAACGGCACGATTCCGACAGTGTGGCTGCAGCAGCGCCTGGCGGCGGACGGGCAGCCCTGGTGGACGCCCGTCACAGGGGCCGTGTACTCCACCCATTTCATCGTGCCGTGGCTGCTAGCCGCGATCTTCTACGTGCGTTCACGACCACTGTGGGCCCGCTACATGCGCCGTATCCTGATACTGTCCTACCTGGGTCTGGCGACCTACATCCTCCTGCCTGCCGCACCCCCGTGGTATGCCTCCAGGGAGGGGGTGATCACCGAGGGCGTCGACCGCATCGCCGGATTCGGATTCGGCATGATCCCTATCGACACCAGCACACAATGGCTGGAGGCGCAGGGAAACCACGTCGCCGCACTGCCCTCACTACACACAGCCTTCGCGCTTCTGGTGACCGTGACGTTGTGGCCGCTGCTCACCAATTCGTGGTTACGCGCCGTCCTCGCGATATTCCCGCTGTCGATGACCTTCACCCTGGTCTACGGTGGCGAACACTATATGGTCGATGTGCTATCCGGCTGGGCATACGCAGTACTGACCATCATGCTGGCCGTGGCTTGGGAACGCCGCAGTCGTCGCGCATCCACGGTCCACAACGCCACCGGATCCGACGGAGCCTTGTCCGTATCGGAGCCGACAATGCACACTGTCTCGCCAGAATCCCCCGATTAGCGCCCAGTATGTAACTGGTCAGCGCCCCGAGAGCGGCACCACCGATCCGTATTGCTCAATTCATCAACTACCACCCCACCAACGCCTATACCCGTGCGGCAGTGAACAAGGTCTTCGTGAGCCTGCTCAGCTCGATTGCTTTCACCATGAGAACGAAATATCGAGCTTTCAAAGATATGTAAATACTCGGGGAATTTGGAGGTCTGGTACCTTCAACAGGTTGGAACCAACGAGCGATTGCGGGAAGCCGCGGAAAACTGGCCCTGACCCTGTCCGCGGGAGGCGGGATGCAGCGCTCGACCGCCCGGGCGCTGACGGCTCTGCTTTACACTGTGCAGGACACCATGACCGCCGCGGACCTGTGCGCGGAGTTGTCGATCAGTTCCGGGGCGGTATCGACCGCGATCAAACATTTGATGCCGGTCGGGCTGATCGAACGTGTACCCGCGCCGGGCAGCCGACGCGACCATTACCAGTTTCGCGCAGGCGCGTGGGCTGCGCTGATGTCGCAGCAGAACACGATGCTGGCCGGCATGCGCGACTCGGCGCAGGAAGGCATCGTCGCCACCGGCCCGGACACCGTCGCTGCCCGGCGCCTGCACGAGATGCAGGACTTCTACACCTTCATGCTCAACGAGCTGGTCCCGCTGATCGACCGATGGCGCGAGCGCAACGCCGCTGAACATCCTTGACCGAGCCGACCATCGTCGATGACTGTGATCAGCTCGTCGGGTCCAGCACAGTGAGCTGTATCGAATCCTCCCTGATTTGGTGCGGTCGCCCGCAATGGAGTTGCTACCAACGTGATTCAATCGGGCAACGCGTTGTGCTGGCCATCGACTTAGGGTTCTGGACGTGCATCCTCGCAGACTGTTTGCCATCGGGTTGAGCCTCGGAATATTGTTGGCGGCCAACACCTATTCGGGGTTCGCGCTGTACGCGTTCACTGTGGGGCCGCAGGTACAGGCCCAGGTAACGGTTTGCTCAGGCGGAAAGTTCAGCACGTGCCGCGGGCGGTGGGTATTGCCGGACGGCCGGGCGGGCAGCGGCGGCGTTGCGGGAGCGGGGAGTTCTGGACCCGGCGAAACGGTCAGCATACGGATCGCACCTCTCACCGGTGCGTACAAGGACAGCGGGCTGGTGCTCGGGTCTCGCCTGTTCTGGGCGATCCTGGTCGACGCGATGACCCTCGTCGCGTGGGTGTGGATCGCGTACATGCTGATCCGAAGCCGCCGCGTCGCCGCCGCTTTCGACAGCACGGTGGAAGCCGGGCACGAAATCTGGCATTCCAGCAACACAGCGATCACCGACCCGCTCGGCACTCCGCTCTGGCATGGCTGCCGAGCTCGGCGGCGCCTCACCGAGATCACCGCCCCGGACGCCGCGACCAACTTCCACGTGCGATCCGCCGACGGCGTGCTCGCACTGGACTACCCCGACGGTACCCCTGCCGGAAGGATCGAAGCCGACCGCTACGCCGCAAACCGCCTCAGCTACACCATCTTCGATGCTACTGGCACCCCGCGTGCGTATCTCGCCAGCACCGGTGTCACCGACTCCACCTGGGCGGCCACCGGCGTCGACGAAACCCCGTATGCCCGTTTCGTTTTAGCCCCCGGCCGCAACCACACGGCGCTGGCACCGGTGACCCCGCCACCGCTGCGCCCCCTGCTCGCTGCCTTCCTCCTCGATTACGACCGCATGCTGCTCGAAGGTGGTACCCGCCCCGGCGGCGTCGCCGAACTCCAACGCCGAGCGAAACGGTGAACCCCGGGAAGATCGTGAGATCGAAATGTATTCTCGCCGGGCCGATCCGGTAATCGCGCAGTGTGTTGTAGGAATCCGCCCAGGGACTGTTGGCCCAGCCCAATGCAATGGCTGCGGAGATGATCAGGGGGATGCCGCCGCCTGTCTCCTTGCGCAGAACCTTGGTGAGTCGCTGTGTCTCCGGCCACGTGCCGGGCGAGAAGAAGGGACGTGAGCCAGAAGAGCTCATTACTGCTGCGCCTGGGGATACACCTGGATGTCTGCCCATCGCCGGTCCGACCCGGCCCCGGACGGGATCGGGTTATGCCGACCAGACTTCCCGGCGCACCATCTTGTAAAGATGCCGCAAAGCCGCTGGCGCAGCAAGCCAACGCGCGGACAAAGTGCGTGAGGCGGCGGCGCGCCGCACGAGTGACCGGAGTGCCGATGATCGTCCGGCCGACCGGCTTCATCCGCTCGCGTCGGCGGCCCTGTGCGTTTCGTAATAGCTGGCCATGAGCTCCCAGTAGCCGAGTAACAGCAGCATCTGCGCGCCGATCGCGACAGCCGCGGGAACGGGACGGCGACGCCACGCCCCGAGCAACGCGATCATCCCCGCCCCGGCGGCCGCGGCGTTCACGGCCAATGCCGCATCCCTGGGATGGTCGACAAGCCACAGTTCCTCCCCGAGCACGGCTTTCGTCGCCCAGGCCCGTTGGTCGGCAGGTTCGGGGAAGAGCACCGGGTTCACCGCGAACCACGCGCTGATGACGGCCGCGTGCGGCCAGCTTCGCTTCCACACCGGAACCAGGAGCAAGGGTGCCGTCGCCCAACGGGACCAGGCGCTCCAAGGGTTGGAATGCCTGGCGAAAACCGCGCTGCGAACACGGGCGAAAGCTCTTCCAGACTCCATATTCACTGTGCTCCTTTCGGTTTCGATCAGACTTGCCGGGTCAGTCGTCGAGATCTCGGTGTGCGTAACCGTAGAGGCCGATCGCGGTCACGGCTGCGGCGATGGCTGTCAGTACGGCGGTTGCGGGCCAGTCCGGTGCGGTGTCGGGAACCGCGGCGAGGTGCGCGAACGGGGAGATCTCGCGGACCCAGCCTGGTGCGCTGGCGCTCTGCGCGATGACATCGAGTAGGAGAGCCGCATCCGGGCGGCCCGGGTGCTGGTCAAGACGATCAGGCCGCCGCCGAGGTCTCGGTGGCGGGCGGCGAGGAGCGCCGCCGCACCGGGAGCAACGGCCAGAGACAGCAAGACGAGAGCGGGTTCGACGCGGTTGTCGGCGTAGGGGGCGGTGCGGGCTGCGAGGCCGAAGGGGGTGAGCCAGGCGGCCCAGGCCAGAGCGGTCACACCATCGGCGAGCATTCGTAGCAGCAGCGCGGCCCCGAGAACGGCCGAGGCGAGTCCGGTGGCCGCCGAGCGGGACGGAAGCAGTTGCGCGGTGAACAATCCCAGATTCGCGAAGGCCATGGTCGTGCCGAACACACACAGGCCGTGCAGCAGAGCTCCCGTGGAGTCGGTGCCTGTCACGACCAGACCCGCTGCGACCCCCGTCGCGATCAGGACCGCGGCAAGGGCCAGCGTGCCGGCGGCGCGCGCAAAAAGATCCAACATGCGTGCTCGCCCGCCGAGCAGGAGATCCCAGCGTCCGGTGTCCTCCTCCCCACGAGTGATTCGAGTAGCGACCAGCAGCGTACCGGAGGCCTGGAAATCGCGATCGTTCTCCACGCCGTCCTCAACACGGTCGCTTTCCTCGGCGCCCCGCTGATGCGTATCGACTTCGGCACCGAGTTCGCCGACCGCTCCGCCGGCGCCGGCTCCGCCACCCAGCTCAACCCGACCCTCGCAGTCGCCGTCATCACCGCGATTATCTGGTGGTGCACCCGCAAGACAACCATGGAGCGGTTGTTCGCCGAGCGCGGCGGCGACCCGGACCGCCCGGGCAAACGCGACACCATCGACGCGCTGGTGTGGCGCGCGGCCCGCCCCGGCGAGCCGTCCTGGCCCGCCCCCACCCCGAAGCTGTTCTGCGTGGGGCTGCGGAGGTCGCAGGCGGGGTCACCCCAGGCCACCCCACCACGTCACCGAGGCGGAGCGATCAGGAACCCATATTCGATCGTGAGCTCTGCACGGACGGGTACCTTCCCAGCATTCGCACGTCGGCTAGTCAGAAACGCCGGGTGTCGAATGTCGTTTACGCTCAGATGCTCACTGATCAGCGGCGCTGTGAACTAGCCGGCCCGCGAGGGCAATCGGGAACGACTACTGCCTCCAGCGCGACCGGTGTCGTATACACCTCTCATCGAAGCCCTTGGTCTTGAGATTCCTTCTGTCGCAAGAGGAACCCGGTACCGCTGACCGAAACAACTATTCTGCATGCCGAGATGGCGGTGGGTCTTACCCTCGTGGGTCACCTAGTGACCGACGAGGCCATCGATTCTCTCATGCAAGGCAACTTTGGTGATCATCAGCGTCAGAGCTGCGACGTTGTCTCTTGCCTCAGCCGTGGCCGCATGGCGATCATTCCTGAATCAGGGTTTTCCCTTCGTTCAAGCCCTGACGTCGACTGTCGGCGCCTCGGTCGAGCGCACTGAGGAACGGTGCAACGATACCGAGGACTTCGCTGCTGGCAGCGAGTGTGGTCGAGTGATCACGCCCTGGAATGATCACGAGGTGAGCTCCGGGGATCATCTGGGCAATATGGCGGGTGTCATCGAAACGCTCCGCATCTTCTGAACCGACAAACAGCAACGTCGGGAGATCGATTGCGCCGAGCGTGATGTCGTCGATACCCGGTTCTGAACCCGACTGCCTCATATAGGCAGCCAAGGCCGTCGCATCGTTGGACTCGAATGCGATGCGTGTGCCTGAGTCGATCGGAGTCGAGCGATGCGCACCCCATTGATCAAGGAAGGCGGACATGCCCTCATTTGTGAGGGTGTCGACACAGCCGGGAAAGAACAGTTCATCGAGGACGCCGTCCTGTGGCCGGCTACTTCCGCCACCGACGATGACGCTCTTCAGCCGGTGGGGCGCATGGGTGGTGAGCGACAGCGACACTCGGCCGCCCAGGGAGTATCCCATCAAGTGGGTGGACGAAATTCCCATCGCATCGAAAACAGCCAGAACGTCCGTAACCATGAGGTTCATCGAATAGTCGCCAGCTATGCGAGGCTTATCACTTCGTCCGTGTCCACGCAGATCGATAAGCACGAGTTGGTAGCGGTCTTTCAGAGCACCGACATATCCGAATCCACGCCAGATAGCGCTCGACAAGGCCGTCCCGTGAAGGAGGGCAAGCGGTTGTCCATTGCCGATCGCTCGATAGGCGATGCGGGTCCCGTCGATAGGGTTGGTTGCGTATTCCACAGAGCCAGCGTGCACTACGAGTAACGGCTCGAAAAAATCGGTAGGTCGTCCGTCTCGGCACTATTGCTGGCTAGCTGCCTGTTTGATCTTGAAGCCTTGAGCGTCGGTTTTTACCGCATGCAACCGCGAGAGTGCGGAATCGGTTGCCGTGCTGGATATTTCGTGGTCAAGCTAGCGGTGATGCGCGCCGCGATGTGTGGCGAGCGCGTCGGAATCTGGGCCGCGCCTGGTCGTGGCGGGTGTCGGTGTCGTCAGGCGGAAATGTGCAGGTCCGGGGCCCGCGATACGGAACGCCTCACGCGGTGGGGGTAGCTTGTGGCCCATCAACAGGCCGGCGAAGACCAGCGAGATGAGCAGTCCCGGAAGCGTTTTCCACACATCGAGAACCTGCGGGGTGAACAGCCCGGATTCCGTGAACCTCTCGATCCCCATCGCTGCGGCGATCCGGCCGAATACGTCGGGCCCGATCAGCAGCGCGAGCGCGCCACCGATGATCGAACTCGGGATGAAAAGCTTCTGCGCCAATCGCCACTTCACTCGGATGATCCTCGAGATCAGCATCATCACGCCGATCAGCAACAACTCGAAGCCGATGACTTCCGGGGACATACAGACCTACCTTCGTCCGTTCGAGCTCGGCGTACCCGCACCTGGCGCGCCCGAATGCATGAGCCGCACTATGTAACGCTAAATAACGGTACGATAGATAATGAGCCGCTACGATTCACACCTTCCCGCTGAGGGGAATATGGATGCGCAGAACCTGACGACGACGCGGCGTACATAGCCACCCCAGCGCAGCCGCCTCCTTTCCGGAGCCGCAGAGAGCCTCAGGACAGCCGCTTCGATAACACCGTTGTGACCGATTTGTAACAGTTGACTCCCTCGCACGTGTCAGTATCTCCGTCGATGTCGTACCTCGATGGGAGCGCGTGCTTTGACTGAATTCCTCGACACGGTGAATGGCTATATCTGGAGCGATGCGCTGATCTACCTGTGTCTGGCGGCCGGGGTGTATTTCTCGGTTCGTTCCAGGTTCGTCCAGGTGCGGCAGGTTAGGGAGATGATCCGGTTGATGCGGCACGGCGAAAAGTCACCGTCCGGCGTGTCGTCGTTCCAGGCGTTAGCGATGTCGCTGTCGGGCCGGATCGGCACCGGAAACATCGCCGGTGTCGCCACGGCCATCGCCTTCGGCGGGCCCGGGGCGCTGTTCTGGATGTGGGCCGTGGCGTTCCTGGGAGCCTCGACCTCCTTCGTCGAGTGCACCCTCGGTCAGATCTACAAGACGCGGGACCCGCTCACCGGCGAGTATCGCGGCGGGCCCGCGTATTACTTCAGCAAAGCGATGGCGCACACCCGTGCGGCTCCGCTGTTCAAGGTCTACGGATTCGTGTTCGCGGCGGTGACCGTGCTCGCCTGCGGCCTACTGCTGCCCAGCGTGCAATCCAATTCGATGGCCTCGGCCATGCATCAGGCGTGGGGTATCTCGGAATGGGCGGTGGCCGTCGGCACGGTCATCGTGCTGGCCTTCGTGATCATCGGCGGTGTCAAGCGCATCGCGGCGTTCGCGTCGGTCGTGGTGCCGTTCATGGCGGTCGTCTACATTGGGCTGGCGCTGGTCATCGTGGTCGTCAATGCCGCGGAACTCCCCGGTGTCGTACGGATGATCTTCGCCAGCGCGTTCGGCGCCGACTCTGTGTTCGGCGCGATCATCGGATCGGCGGTCATGTGGGGCGTCAAGCGCGGGGTGTATTCCAACGAGGCAGGGCAGGGCACCGGGCCGCACTCCGCTGCGGCCGCCGAGGTCTCCCATCCTGCCAAGCAGGGACTGGTGCAAGCCTTCGCGGTCTACGTCGACACCCTGTTCGTCTGTACCGCGACCGGATTCCTCATTTTGTCGACCGGCGCTTACCGGGTGTTCGAGGGCGAGTCCGCGACAGGCGCTGTGCTGGCCGACGGCGGCGCGCTGCCTGCGGATGCTGCGGTAGGACCGGCCTTCGCCCAAGTGGGATTCGACACGCTGTGGAGTGGTGCCGGAGCGACCTTTGTCGCCGTTTCGCTCGCCTTCTTCTGCCTGACCACGATCATCGCGTACTACTACATGGCCGAAACCAACCTGCGGTTCCTACTCGGCAAGTATTCACCGATTCCGGTTCCGGTCATTCGCGGCTCGATCGGGTCCAACTCCACCCTTGTGCTGCAGGCGCTGATCCTGGTCTCCGTCGTGGTGGGCTCGGTCTCGACCGCGACCGAGGCGTGGACGCTCGGCGACATCGGCGTGGGCTTGATGGCCTGGCTCAACATCGTCGGCATTATCGTGCTGCAGCAGCCGGCATACAAGGCACTTCGTGACTTCGAACGTCAGCAGAAGGCCGGTGTGGACCCCGTCTTCGACCCGCTGGCACTGAGCATCCCGGGAGCCACGTTCTGGGAGACCTACCGCCCGGCAGCCGACAAGGACCACATTCGGACAACGGTGTAACCGACAAAGCGGGGCCACGGTCATTTGTTCAACTACGTGGTCGGCCGCGCCGTGATGGTCATTGGCACGGTCGAGCAAGGTTTCGCCGCCCAGCACCGCAGCCCGGAAATCCACCTCGCGCCATCGCGCAGATGCCGGTGCCAGCACACGACTTGGTCTGCGCTGCCGCGGCGACCACAGCAAAGCGCTGCGGCAGCGGCCGCGGTGGTCGTATTGTGCTGTTGTGCAGGCAATTCAGATTGCCGAGGACTATCCGTCGGTGACGATGGATTCCGCCGCGCTTGCGGCGGTGCGGCTGCTGGCCGAGCATCGCCTGCCGGGCATCGTGGTCACCGACGGCGATGCAACGTTGCACGCGGTTCTGCCTGCCTCGGATGTGGTGGGGTTCTTGGTGCCGAGATACGTGCAGGAAGATCCGTCGCTGGCTGCGGTGCTGTCGGAGTCAGCGGCCGATCGGATCGCGGACAGACTGCACGGCAAGACCGTTGGCGAGTTGCTGCCGTCGAAGACCAAGCCGATGATTGCGGTGGCACGTGCCGAACGAGCGCGCCCCGACTGCACGGATCATCTCGCGCTCGCCCCCGGACTGTTCCTGGATCGAGGACACGAGCCCGCTGCGCAGCAGGACCCCGTGCGCCGATTCCTCTTCGAGATCTCCGACTCGTCGTGGTGTGCAGCCGTGACTCAGCAGGACCTCGTCGATACCGCACGTGCACTGGTCGACTCCCATCCGGAGGTCTGCCAGCAGACAGCCGGTCTTCCCGCAGCTGATGTCATCGCCTTCATCGACTGACGGACCGATCGTGGTCCGGTCTCGGCCGCTTACCACGGGATGGAACTCGGATTCGGGCGTTCAACTGTGTACATCCGATTTGTCAGCGCGGCCCGCAATCTGTCCTGCCAGAGCTGAGGACCGCACCGTCATCGATGTCCGCCCGCGTCCGAACTCGGTCTACAGATCCACGCCATCCCCGTGGTGACCTCGGCCCGGTCGCGCTTCAGCTCTTCCCGATCTCCGCGAGCTTGTCGCGTTGTTCGCTGGAAGCCAGTGTCATCACCCGCGCCTCGACGTGCGGTGGCATCGGGCCGAGGGTGATTCCGATGCCGGTTCGCGCGGAGTGCTCGACGTAGTGCAGCAGCGCCATCGCACCGGAGGTGTCCATGTAGTTCACGTTCTGCAAGGACAAGACGACATCGGATCGCGCGGCTCGCACCGACGTGAAGACATGGTCGGCGGACAGGAACGACAGCGGCCCGTGAACCGTGTAGGTCGTCGCGTCGTCGTTGTCTTCGGTGATGATCGACGCTCGCCGCTGCCGCGATTGCAGGGCATGGACGAGGACCGACAGCACAACCCCGAACGCCACCGCCGCGGTGAGGTCGACCATGACGGTGATCAGCATGGTCGAGAACAGCACGAGGGCATCACCTCTCGGCATGACGTGCGCTTTCTTCATCGCTTCCCAGTCGAACATCCCGATGCCGGTGAGAATCAGGATGCCCGACAGCACCGCCAGCGGAATGTACTGCACGACCACACCGAGACCGACGACGAACACGAGCAGCACGACACTGTGCACCATGGCCGACAGCGAGGTACGGCCACCGCTTCTGAGGTTCACCACCGACCGGACCGTCGCACCGGCGCTCGCGAGCCCGCCGACCAGACCACTGGCGATATTGCCCAGACCCTGGCCGATCAACTCCCGGTTGCTGCGGTGCCGGGTGCCGGTGAGGTTGTCCATCACCACCGAGGTCAACAGGGAGTCGATGGATCCCAGCAACGCGATTCCGAGTGCGGGCAACAGCAGTTGCAGCACCAGCGGCCCGCTCAGTTCGGGCATCGCGATCGACGGTATCGCCGAAGGAATCTCCCCGATGTAGTCGATGACCCCGTTGAGCGGCAGTGACCACCCGAACGGCAGCGGCACGACGAGATCCTCCAGCAAGGACCCCACCAGCGGCAATGTCGCCGTGATCGCAACGAGCACGATCAGGCTCGCCGGGATGGCCTTGATCCACCTGCCCGACAGCAGCATGAGAACGATCGTCAGCAACACCAGCAGGAAACTCTGCCGAACCTGGTCCACCTCACCGAGAATGATGATCAGCGCGATCCCGCCCATGAATCCCGACACCACGGGATAGGGGATGTAGCGGATGTAGGAGCCGAGCTTGCAGACCCCGAACACGATCTGGAACACACCCGCCATGGCGAAGGCGATGAACGCGGCCTCGAGACCGTGCGCGGCGATGGTCCCGGTCGCAACGACCGTGATCGGACCGGTCGGCCCGGTCACCTGAGCTGGTGTCCCCCCGAACAGTGCCGCGAAGAAACCGGCGAATATCGCACCGTACAGACCGACCAGCGCACCCTCGGCGGTGCCGGTCGCGGTGATACCGAACGCTATCGCCAGCGGCAAGGCGACGATCGCCACCGTCAGACCCGACAACGATTCTCTGGCAATGCGCTGCAGCATCAGGAGGGCACCTCACAACTCGGCGTAACCACACCCGTCCCCTGCTGAAGCCGGGCTGCCGACCAGACTTCCCGGCGCACCTAATAGTAAAGATGCCGTAAAAAACGCTGTAGATCAAACTGGACTGTGAAACCGGGACGCACAGCGGCCGGACGCGGGCCTAGCCGGGCGAATTCCGACTTGTGGAGGTTCGCCGCCCTTCACGCCGCCCACCAACTGTCCCCGACTGACGATGCATCGCTAGCAGCCGCCGAGTACATGGCTGGCCCGTCGCCACAGGGCGGCGGTGAGCACCAAGGCGGCCGTGGCGCCTGCTGGGACGGTGATTCCGGTGGGTGCCATCGCGTATCCGGGCAGGGCCGCGACCGGCCAGAGCGGCGGGAGCGGCGCCAGCACCCAAGCCCACGTGGGGCCGAGTGCCCAGGCGGCCACCGGGAGCAGGGTGAACAGCGCCCCTGCCGCTTTGGCCATGGCCAAGGCCCGAACGCGGTTGGCGGCTGCTGCGGTGACGATCAGCATGAAGGCAGGGGCCAATGCGGTGGCGAGGAGTGCGGCGCCGGTCAGCGGCCAGGTGGCGCCGTCGGCCAGCCCGCTGAGCGGCAGGGCAGCCGCCAAGCCCGCCGCGGTCAGCACCGCAGCGGTGACCGCCCGGTAGGCGAGGTAGTGGCCGATACCCAACGGAGAGGCACCGAGCAGCGTCACCGCGCCCTGCTCGCGGTCCTCGGCGGTACGCAGTGCCACCATGCCGCCCACCATGAGCGGCACGTGGAGCAGGACCAATGCCGCGAGCAGCACTGGATGTAGCCGGTTCAGGTCCAGGCCGGTCCGTATCACCACAGGTGTTTCGTCCAACAGCGGCAGACCGAAGCGCAGCCCCAGGGCGGTGAGGGCAGGCCCGGCAAGCAAGGCCCAGGTCACGGGGTCGCGGGCTGCGCCGATGAGGTCGATGTGGGCGAGGGTGCGCAGCGGCGACCCCGACGGCCACGGCCGGGTACCCATCGAGCGCGGGCGGCTTCGAGGGCGGTGGTCGGGCGTCTCCAGTGTGCCGGTGCGGGCCAGTGCCCAGCGTGCCAGCGCGCACGCCCCGGCCGCGGACACGGCGGCGTACCCGGCCAGAGCAGCGATCCTCGCCCCGGACAGCGGCACCGCGGCCGGGTCCAGTCCCCATAGGACGAGCGAATGCGCGGCAGAGGTTGGTGCGGCGTACAGCAGCGGATGCTCGACCAGACCGGTGGCGAGCATCAAAGCCGGAACCAGCAACGGTCCGAGCATCAGCGGGACGGCAGCCACCACGTCGGACAGGTGGCGGGCGCGGGCACACGCGGCCAGAGACAGCCCACACAACAGGACGGTGAGCAGCGCAGTTCCCGCGGCGGCAGCAGCTACCCCGCCGACCAGGGCGGCGGGGCGGGCAGCCAGCGCGATGGGGACCGTCGATGCAGTTGCCAACAGGGTGAGTACGGTCAACCTGGCAGCTACGTATTCGCCTGCGCCGAGCGGGCTGACCCATAGTGCGGCCCATGCACCGCTGGTGCGTTCGCCCAGCAGAAGGAAGACCGCGAACAGCACGCCGAACCCCGCGGTGTCGAGAAACAGGATCAGGCTCGTGAAAGGGCGTGCCAGATCCGACGGAAGCAGGACGGCGGCACCCGCCCACACCGCGGCCAACCCTGCGGCGAGCAGCGGCAGCCGCAGGCGTAGCTGGACGCGCCACTCCAGGGCCAGGGCCGCGCGCAGGCGGTGCAGGACCGGCGTGGTCATCGCTGCGTCCCGGGTTCGGCGAGGCCGGAGCGGTGTCCGGTGACGGCGGCGAAGACATCATCCAGGGCGGCCTCGCGGCTGTGGATGGTTTCGATGACTCCTGGCACGAGTATGGCCAGAGCCTCGGTAGGTAGCTGGCGCTGTTCCAGGCGACCGTCGCTGCGGTATTCGACGACCACGTCTGGCTGACCGTAGGCAAGCTTGAGGCTGCGCGGGCTGTCCACCGCGGCGATGCGACCGTCGACCACAAAGGCCACCCGGTCACAGACGCGGTCGGCGGTGGCCATGTCGTGCGTCGTGACGAACACGGTCGCGCCGGCGCCGGCACGATCAAGCAGGATGCCGCGGACGCGTTCAGCACGGACCGGATCCAGTCCTGAGGTGGGCTCGTCCACGAGCAGCAGTTCGGGCCGGTGGACCAGGGCGCGTGCCAGGTTGAGCCGGGTGAGCATGCCTTTGGAGAACTCAGCGGTCGGCTGATCGGCGGCCGCAGCCAGATCCACCAGCTCCAGCACCGCGTCCAGGTCCTCGGTGGGGCCGCGGTAGAACGAGGCGAAGGCGGCCAGGTCCTCTCTGGCTGTGAGCCCGGGCAGCCGAGCGGGCAACTCGAAACCGACACCGATCCGCTCGAAGAAATCGCGGTCACTCCCCCGCCCCACGGGCAGGCCGAGAACACCGACCTCGCCGGTGAAGCGGCGCAGTTGCCGGGTCAGTACCCGGTGCACGGTGGTCTTGCCCGCCCCGGACGGGCCCAGGAAGCCGAACACCTCGCCACGGTCGACGGTGAAACTCATATCGCGCACTGCAGGCGTCTGGGCGCCGGGATAGGTGACGGTGAGGTGACCGACCTCGATCGCGAACTCAGCCACGGTGGTTCCCTTCAAGCGCGGCGAAGGCTGCATCAACCGTGGCGGCCAGGTCAGCGTCGTCGTCCTCGGCCCAGACGGTGACCGCCGTGGCCAGAGCGGCCGTGCAGGCGGCGGCGGTAACCCGCACGGCCAAAGGGACCGGGCCACGCCCTTCGCCGCGCAGAACCTCCTCCAGCAGGCGCTGGGTAGATGCCTGGTTCTCCCACTGACGGGCACGCAGGGCCGGCGCGGAAAGCATCAGCCTGGTGCGCTCGCGAACGACAGCCATCTCATGCTCATCCAACTGGGCGAGAGCTTCGCCGAGTCCACGGCGGACCCGCTCGACCGGGTCCGCCGCGCCACACGCGGCGACGAGTCGGGCGATCAGCGGATCGTAGTTGTCGCTGAGGACCACATCCTCCTTGGTGGGGAAGTACCGGAAGAAAGTGGTATGCGATACCCCCGCCTCCGCCGCGATCCGCTCCACGGTGACGCCGTCGTAGCCGTGCTCGGCGAACAGCCGCAGCGCGGTCTGCTGAATCGTCTCCCGCGTGCGCGCACGCTTGGCAGCCCGCCAGTCCGTGACCATCCGCCCTCCAAGATATTAGTAGCTAACATGTTAGTAGCTAACGCAAATATCGGGCAAGGGCCCGATGCAGCCTGAAGGCTGATGCCGACGGGCGGAGCCGTAATGACCGCGCGACCGGCGGCCGCGGGAGGTATGGGCGCTGTCGCAGCATGCGCCACCGGGCGGCCGTCCGGGATATTCCATCGGCTGACGCCGGTGTCGATGTCTACGCTCGGCGCATAGTCGTCACTGTCCGCATGTTTCGCCGAGGAACATCACTCGACCTCCCGCGCCGCCGCCTGCTCCGTCAGTCGTGGCCGGTGGTGTATCGCTCGCGCCAGCGGTCGATGAGGGGGACCAGTTCACTGGTCATGTAGGTGTAGAAGTCCTGCATCTCGTGCAGCCGGCGCGCGGTGACCGTGTCGTCGCCGGTGGCGTCGATGCCTTCCTGCGCGGCTTCGCGCATGGTGGCCAGCATGGCGTTCTGCTGCGACATCAACGCCGCCCACGCTCCTCTGCGGAAACGGTAGTGGTCGCGACGGCTACCCGGGGCCGGGACGCGTTCGATCAGGCCGACCGGGATGAGCTGCTTGATAGCGGTGGAGACCGCGCCGGAACTGATCGACAGCTCCTCGCACAGATCCGCAGCGGTCATCGTGTCCTGCTCGGTGTACAGCAGCGCGGTCATCACCCGGGCGGTCGAGCGCTGCATGCCGCCACCGTCGGACAAGGTCAGGGCCAGCTTCTCCGCAGCGGCCCGCAATCGCTCGTTGGTTCCCACACCCCAAACCTTAGCAAACCTCAGATATCACTGAATATTTACAGATTTCTGAAAATTCAGTACTATCGTCTTCATGGCGAATGTGATTGAGCTGCACGGGCTCTGCAAGACTTACGGCACGGTCCGCGGTCTGGCCGAGTTGTCGCTGGAGGTCCGCCGCGGCGAGGTGTTCGGCTATCTCGGTCCGAACGGGGCCGGCAAATCGACGACCATCCGGCTGTTGTTGGACCTGATCCGGCCGACTGACGGCACCGCCCGAGTTCTCGGTCTGGACCCACGGGTCGACGCGGTGCAGTTGCACGAGCGGATCGGTTATCTCGCAGGCGATTTCGTCGTCCCGGGACGCGGTCGAGTGGGCGCGACGCTGCGGTTTCTCGGCGCGCTGCGTGGCGGCGTGGACACCCGCCGTATCGACACACTGTGCGAGCGGCTCGAGCTGGACCAACGCGCCGAAGTCAAGGCACTATCCAAGGGCAACCGGCAAAAACTCGGCCTGGTCCAGGCGTTCATGCACGCCCCGGAGCTGCTCATCCTGGATGAGCCGACCTCGGGGCTGGACCCGCTCGGCCAGCAGACCTTCCTGGACATGGTCGCCGAGGCCGCATCGAACGGCCAGACGGTGTTCATGTCCAGCCACATCATGAGCGAGGTCGAGGCGGTCGCCGACCGCGTCGGCATCATCCGCGAGGGCCGATTGGTCGCCCTGAACACGGTGGCCGGGTTGCGCGCCAATGCTATTCGCGACGTGGAGATCACCTTCAGCGAACCGGTCGGCCCAGGCGAGTTCGCCGCGCTAGCGGGCGTCGGTGACGTGCGGGTCGACGGGACCACCTTGCGTTGCCAGATCGCCGGCAGCCCCGACGCATTGCTGCGCGCCGTCGTGGCGCACCGTGTGATCGCGATGTCAGTAACCGAACCCGCACTCGAGGACCTGTTCCACAGTTTCTACACCGGAGAATCCGATGCTGCCTGACCTCTACACCCAGACCGTCACCGACCACCGCAGGTCACTGATCGCCTGGTCGGTGGGCATCGCCGCGGTCGGCCTGATGTACGCCGGTTTCTATCCCCAAGTAGCCGAGGGCGGCATGGCCGATGCGGTGAACAGCTACCCCGACGCGATGCGCGAAGCGCTGCGTCTGGACGATATGTCCTCGGCCGCAGGCTACCTCGGGTCCAGCGTATTCGGGCTGCTGCTGCCGCTGCTGGCGATGATCTTCGGAATCACCTTCGGCGCCCGCGCCATCGCAGGCGACGAAGAAGCCGGATACCTCGACCTGCTGCTGGCCTACCCGCTCAGCCGCACCCGCCTCGCACTGCAACGCCTCGCCGCCCTGGCCACCGGCGCCGCCGCGATCGGGCTGCTGGTCTTCCTCGGCATGATCGCCATCCGCTCCGGCGCCGACCTCGCCTCGATCAGCATCGGCGAGTTCGCCGCCCAATGCCTCAACTTGACCCTCCTGGCGATCACCTTCGGCGCACTGGCGATCGGCCTCGGCGGCGCGACCGGACGACGCGGCCCGGTCCTCGCCGGGACGGCGGGAATCGGGGTGCTCACCTACGCCGCACACAGCCTCGCCGGCGTCATCGGCGCCGACTGGCTGACATACCTCTCCCCGTTCCACTACTACATCGGCGGAGAACCGTTGCGAAACGGAATGCAATGGGCTGACGCCGCAATCCTCGTGGCGATCTCCGCTGTCCTGATACTGCTGGGCCTGAACCGATTCAACCGACGGGATCTCAACTCCTGACAGTTCGAGGGCGCCCATCACCCACCCTGGGCGATGGGCGCCCTCGAACAGCGGCGCCATGACCGCATTCAAGGCACTGTCGCAGCGTGGCCCACCTCAATGGAGCGCGCAGTGAGCGTGAGTGACAGCGGTGTGTGAGTCCTCGCGCCGACCCGTTTGCTCGGTTGAGCAGAGCCGTGCGCAGAGCACGAGGTGACCGACGACACCTTCACGATATGCCGGGCCAGGGAGCGGCGCGGCCTGTCGACCGATGCGACGAAAACAGCGACGCCTCTTGAAAACACGGCAGCCCAGCCCGAATACGTTCACCTGGACGAATAGCCGAAGGCGTTCGTCACATGGCGAAGTCATCGACGATTCGATCCACCGGAATAGCCGTCCACCGGCGGCCAAGGGCCGTCGTCGGCAGGCGGCCGCACGGGCCGCACGACCAGCGTCGCCGTCGCCATACCGCCTCCCCCAAACGTGGAACTCATTGGCGAGGCCTCGAAAGAATCTGCGGCAGGATACTTTCCACGTGCGACTCAGAGCGCCGGGATAGCACGGACCAGGCGGACGGCGTTCATGTTGCCCGGCTCATCACGTGCTGTTCTCCGATGTCATTCCCCACCCGACCGTAATGTTGATAGTCAGGACCGTTCGGCGGCGCGGTCACTCTCGATATCACGGTCGCCGGTGCGAGGAGGCTCTTCCATGGTGATTTCGCTGCCCGACGACAGCGGCGCGGAGCTCCAGTTCATCCGTATGGCGCTCGGGTGGGATCCGGTCCGGCGGCGCGGTTTCGGTATGCGGGACCGGGATATCGATCTCAACGCCTCCGCCTTGGTGTTCGCCGCCGACAGAATCATGGATGTTGTCTATCACGAGCAGCTCATCTCCAGGGATGGCGCGGTACGGCATCTCGGCGACAGTACGACAGGCGAAGGCAAAGGCGACAACGAGGTGATCACCGTGGATCTCACGCGCCTATCCGAACAGGCCACCAGCATGATCTTTCTCGTAACCTCATACTCCGGACAACCTTTCGGCCAAATCGACAACGCGTTCTGTCGTATGGTCGACGGTGCCTCCGACACAGAGATCGCTCGATACGATCTGAGCGCGCACGGGGAAAACACCGGCATGGTGATGGGACGGGTGCTTCGCACGAGCGGCGGCTGGCAATTCGAGTCGATCTGCGAGGGCATCCGGGCCCAGCACCCTGTCGAGGCAGTGCCTCAGTTGGCAGCTTTCTTGGCCTAGCCTCAATACCAGTGACTTAATGTTTCGGTCTGCGAGACGCCTTCCTGGCCGCCGGGGTGGTCGAGGTGGTGCGCCAGTGTGGCGCGATGGTTATGGCATCGGTCGGATTCTGTTGTCGTGGGAAGGGTTTGCGGTGCTTGTCGCGTTTGACCTTGAACCTGGACATCTGGTGGCGGAGCGCGATTCGTTATCCGGCTGCCGGTCGCGTCGATGTGAACCACGTTCGGCCTCGGCTCCGGATCGCGAGTAGCCTGCATTCCGCAGTGTGGGGCAGCGTTGACCGCAGTCCGATCCCATCTCGCATCTGGCCGAGCATCGGCAACCGGGTCCCGGACGCCCTCGGGCCACCACCATCAGGGGCGTGCCGGGTGCGGCATCGGCGCACCGCTGGATGTCATGTCACCGACGGGGATTCGAGCTGTTCACCGCGCTATGACGATCTTGCCGCGGGCGTGCCCCTGCTCCAGGTAGCGGATGGCAGCGGGCAGTTCGTCCAAGGGGTAGCTGCGGTCGATGACTGGGGTCACCTCGCCCGCCTCGATGACATCCCGGAGCATCACCAGATCCGCCGCGTTCGGAGCGACCGTGAGGCTCGTCAAGCGCTGGCTCACGAATGGAGACATCAGGCGAGCGGCGAGCAGGCGATCCACAGCGCCGATCCAGCGGCCGTCGGAGTCGCCGCCGGCCAGCACCAGCGTGCCGCCGGGGGTGAGTACACGCAGGTAGTGCCACGGGGCGCGGGTTCCGGACAACTGGAAGACGATGTCATAGCGTTGCCCGCCGCGGGTGAAATCTACTCGGGTGTAGTCGATGACGTGGTCCGCGCCGAGGGATCGAACCAGCTCGACATTTCCGGTGCCGCACACACCGGTCACCTCGGCGCCCCAGTGCTTGGCGAGTTGCACGGCGAATGTGCCGACACCGCCCGCCGCGCCGACGATCAGCACGTGTTGGCGCGGACCGATCCGCCCGTGATCACGCAGTCCCTGCAGGGCCGTGGTCGCGGCCAATGGTACGGCCGCGGCCTGCTCGAAGGAGAGGTTCTCCGGTTTGGGTGCCAGGAGATCTTCTGGCACACAGACGTATTCGGCGAAGGTACCGAAGCCGCGCAGGAACGGGCTTCCGAATACCTTGTCTCCGGGCCGAAATCCGGTGACGTTCGCGCCGACCGCTTCCACCTGCCCTGCCACATCGCAGCCGGGCACTGTGTTGTTCGGTCGCCGCAGTCCCACCTGCAAGCGGGCGATGTAGGGAATGCCTCTGATCAAGTGCCAGTCGGCGGGGTTCACCGATGTCGCGTGCACGCGGACCAGTACCGAGTTGTCCTCCGGCGTCGGAGCGTCGATGTCACGGAGTTCGAGAACATCGTCCGGTGCACCGTATTCGTCGTGAACGATCGCTTTCATGCGTTCCTTACCTTCCTAGGGATTGTCGAGCCATTGATCGCGCGCTTCCGATCACCGGGAGGGCGCTGTACAGCGGAAATAGCCAGGGGCCGAAGCGGTTTCGGTGGGGAGCGTCAGCTGCGCTCGGTGACCGGCAGCGGCGCAGTGCGGGGTAGCGGCTCGGTATCGTGCTTGCGCGCTCGCGGTAGCAGCGCGTCGAGCCGGCGGGGCATCCACCAGTTGGCCGGGCCCAGCAATGCCATGGTGGCGGGTACCAGCACCATCCGGACGATCGTCGCGTCCAGCACGATCGCGGCGGCCAGCCCCAGACCCATCATCTTCACCAGTGGCGACGGGCTCGCGACGAAGCCGAGGAACACTGCGGTCATGATCAGCGCGGCGGATGTGATCACGCGGCCTGTGCCCGCCAACCCGCGCGCGACCGACTCGGCATTGTCGCCGGTGGCGTCGAATTCCTCGCGGATACGCGAGAGCAGGAACACTTCGTAGTCCATGGACAGGCCGAAGAGGATGGCGAAAAGCATCATCGGCATCGGTGAGGGGACCGGATAGGTTCTTTCCAGACCGAATACGGCGGCGAACCAGCCCCACTGGAACACCGCGACCACGATGCCGTAGGCGCCGCCGATCGACAGCAGGTTCATCACCGCCGCCTTCAGCGGTATCGCGAGGGAGCGGAACACCACCATCAGCAGCAGGAACGACGCGGCCAGGATCGCGGCGACGAAGACCGGCAGGGCTTCGTCCAGCCGTTCGGTGAGATCGTCGGTCATGGCCGTCAGGCCCGATATGGCGACGTTGTCCGGGAGGAGGTCGCGGATGCGCTGCAGGGTGTCCGACGTCGCCGCGTCCGCAGGAGCGGTGGCGGGTATCGCCGACAGCACGATCGTGTCCCCGGCGGGCGAGGTCCGGGGCACGCCCACCGACACAATCCCGTGGTCGGCGGCAATGCGCTCGGCCAGGGCAGGGATGTTCCCGGCATCGACTCCTGTGCTGCGCAGATCGGCGACCAGCAACAGCGGGCCGTTGAAGCCCGGCCCGAAACCCTCGGCCAGCAGGTCGTAGGCGCGGCGGTGGGTGGTGTTCGTCGAGTCGTCACCAGCGTCCGGGAAGCCGGTATACATGCTGAAGGCCGGGGCGGCAAGCGCCAGGAGAACCGCTGCGGCGACGACCAGATACGGCCACGGCCGCCCGGCGATCCGGTGGGCGAAGCGCCACCACCCTGTGCCGGTCGGCTGCTCGGCGGGGCGATTGCGGCCGAGCAGGCGCCCCGCCTCGATACGGTCGCCCAGCAGTGACAGCAGCGCAGGCAACAACGTGAGTGCGGTCGCGACGGCAAGCAGTACCACCAGCGAGGTGCTGAGGCCGATCGAGGTCAGGAATCCGACACCGGTCAGCACGAGGGCGGTCATGGCCACGACGACGGTGCCGCCCGCGAACAGCACAGCAGAGCCCGCGGATCCCATCGCGTTGGACAGAGCTGCCGCGTTGTCCTGGCCTGCGGCGCGGTTCTCGCGGTAGCGGGCCACGATGAACAGGGCGTAGTCGATGCCGACACCAAGGCCGATCATCGCGCCGATCGTCGGTGCCGCCGAGGAGATGTCCAGGGCGGCGGCCAGTACTACGATGCCACCGACTCCGGCGGCAACCGTGATCAGGGCCAGCGCTATCGGAAGTAGTGCGGCCACGATGGTGCCGAATGCGACAACCAGCACGATCAGCGCGGCCAGCACACCGGCGGCCTCCGCACCCGAGGTCTCGGTATCGGAGTTGATGAACGCCGCCTCACCACCGAGTTCCGCCGCGAGGCCGGCGTCCCGTGCCGGCGCCATCGCCGCGAAGAGCGCGGCCAGTGTTTCCGGCCCCAGATCGGTCGACGGCAGATCGAAGGTGATTTCGGCGAATCCGATCCGCCCGTCGGAGGAGACTGTGCCCGTGGTGAACGGGTCGGCCGCCGCGGCAACGTGGTCCACGTCGGCGATCTGGGCGACCGCGGCATCGACGGCGGATCGGTGCCGGTCGAGCCGCTCCCCCGGCGGCGCGGCGAAAACAGCCATGGCGCTGCCGTCGGCCGCTTCGGGGAAGCGTTGCTCGAGCAGTTCCATCGCCTTTTCGCTCTGGCTGCCCGGCGCGACGAAGTCGTCGATGAACGCGCCGCCCGCAGTCCCGGCCAGGGTCAGCACGAGGGCGACGGCTGCCACCCAGGCAGCGATGGTGGCCCATGGTCGGCGGGCACTGACGTCGCCGATGCGGCGGGTGAGTCGGTTCATGATCACGGGCTCCTGGGCGTTGGCCGCCGGTTGTTCCGAAGGCACTTGCTGGACAACGGGTTCCATCGTGGGCGGCAGGCACCTGCGCGGTCGCCCGCCGCCAGGGGATTCGCTTGCCCCCCGTGCGTCGGGTTGTCATGCCGCGGTCCTCCTCCTAGCGGCGGAGGCGGTATCCGCACGCAGTGTGATGACCGCCCGTCCCGGTGTGGCCTACCGTTGCCTGGTGCGCATCGACTCATCTCGCAACACCAGCCGTCCGGTCTCGGGGCGATGACCGACCGCGCTGCGCTCCGGTCCTCGCGTGCGCCGCACCGCGCGCCGGCGGGGTTCCGGGGTCCGTTCACCCGCTGGCCACGCATCTCGGACGCGATCCTCGCGGTCACGATGTTCCTGCTGGCCGTGCACATCGTGGACGCGCCCGGTGACGCCATCGCCTTCCGCTCGATCGGATCCGTACCGGTCGCCGTGCTGCTGGTCTTCGCCGCAGCGGGCGCGGCGCTGTGCTGGCGCCGCCGCGCACCCCTACCGGTCCTGGCGGCGGCACTGCTGGCCTGGCTGGTCGTGGCGTCGAGTACCGACTATCCCGACTTCGGAGGCATGGCGCTCGTCGCGCTGTACAGCGCGGGGCGCTATTCCGGCGAGCTGAGATGGGGCTATGCCGGTGTCGCGGGTGCCTTTGTCGTAGTCACCGTCGATGGCTTGCTCGCGCACTCCGCCTGGGCGGAGATCATCGCCGGTCTCGTCGCCATGGAACTGGCGTGGTACATCGGCCGCCGGGTGCGTCTGCGCGCCGCACGCGCCGAGCGGCTGCGCCGGGAACTAGCCGACGAGGAACACCGAATCCGCACCGAGGAACGTACCCGCATCGCCCGCGAACTCCACGATGTGGTCGCCCACCGAGTGAGCATGATGACGGTGCAGGCGGGAGCTGCCAAGGTCGTGGCCACCCACGACCCCGAAGCGGCCCACCAGGCGATGGCCGCGGTCGAGGACGCCGGGCGCCAAGCGCTGGACGAACTGCGCCATCTGCTGGGAGTGCTGCGGCCGGACCTCGATCATGACGGGCTCGGTCCGCAACCCGGCCTTTCCGACCTTCCCGGTCTCGTCGAGGAGGTGCGCCGGGCGGGCCTCGATATCTCGGTAACGACCAACAACGTCCGAGCCCCCCTGGCGGCTCGCGTGGAACTGTCGGCCTATCGCATCGTGCAGGAAGCGCTGACCAACGTGCTCAAGCACAGCGGCCCGCGGACCCGGACCGAAGTGCACCTGCGCGGCACCCCGTGTGGCCAGGGCATCACGATTGAAGTGCTCGATGATGGCCGCGGTACACGACCTGGGCCGAGTATCGACAAGCGCCCGGCTGGTCACGGGATCATCGGCATGCGCGAACGGGCCCTACTGTTGGGTGGCAGCCTCGAAGCGGGGCCACGACCCGGCGGTGGTTTCCGAGTGCTCGCCGAACTACCCACAGGAGGGGCGCAGTCGTGAGTTCCATGAGACCACTCGCGCCGGAACATACCCCGGCATGAGTGTCCGCGTCATCGTCGTCGACGATCAAGCACTCGTCCGCACCGGCTTCACGATGGTGCTGCAGATCCATCCCGACATCGAGGTAGTAGCCGAGGCCGGGACCGGACTCGAGGCGATCGAGGCGGCGCACCGGCATCGTCCGGACGTGATCCTGATGGACATCCGCATGCCCGAAATGGACGGACTCGAGGCGACCGCCACAATCATGGCGGAGGCGGATTGGGACGTCCGGGTGCTGATCCTGACCACATTCGACCCCGACGAATACGTCTACCGGGCACTGCGGGCCGGCGCCAGCGCCTTCGTACTCAAAGACATGCCCGCCGACCAACTGGCCGCGGCCGTGCGCACCGTGGCCGACGGTGGGGCGCTGCTCGCGCCCTCGATCACTCGCCGCTTGATCGGCCGGTTCGCACGTCGTCTCACCGTCGACACCGCCGTCGCAGGCCGCCTGCAACGGCTCAGCGACCGGGAACGCGACGTCATGGTCGCCGTCGCGCGCGGAGCCAGCAACGCCGAGATCGCCGCGCAACTGTTCATCGGAGCCGCGACGGTCAAATCCCACGTCTCGAGCATCCTCACCAAACTCGGCCTGCGCGACCGCGCCCAGATCGTCGTCTTCGCCTACGAGAGCGGCCTGGTCGAAGCAGGCGACAACAGCATCGGTCATTGACCACCCGGAAGCCTTCATCCGGCCACCAGCGTTGGATCTTCTTGTGGTTGACTACCCACCTGGTCAGGTTGATTGGCGGGGTCGTGCTCGAGGCACATCGACGTGACCGAACCCCGACGGCGACACCTACCGCGTCGACCTCGACGACGACCCGATCACACCACACCTGATCAGAAAGCCCGAGCGCCCACGACCGGTGGCGCAGCGTCTCGCCCGGATAGTGCCCGCGAAGGTGCGGCGCCGGGCGTCGGCCTGGTGCACCGAGGTGTCCGCCGTCTTCCGGTAGTCCTCGTGACCATCCGGATCCAGCCACACCCGAACTCTCGATCATGCAGTGGCACTTCGGCTACCCAGCCTCCTGGAAGGAGCGTCTGCTCATGCCCTATCACACCGAGTGATTCGACCAGCTTCTCCATACGACGGGTAGAGACGCCGAGCAGGTAGCAGGTTGCCACGACCGAGGTCAGGGCGCGTTCGGCGCGTTTGCGGCGCTCGAGCAGCCAGTCCGGGAAGTAACTGCCCGACCGCAGCTTGGGGATCGCGACGTCGATCGTGCCGACACGAGTGTCGAAGTCGCGGTAGCCGTTTCGGCTGTTGACCCGCTCTTCGGAGCGTTCGCCGTATCCGGCGCCACACATCGCGCCGGCTTCGGCGCTCATCATCGCCTGGATGAACGTGGACATCATGTCGCGCAGCAGATCCGGGCTCGCGACGGCGAGTTGTTCCGACAACATCTTGGACGGGTCGATAGGCTGGACAGCGGTCATCGCGTGAAACTTTCTTCCTTCAGTGACTTGGTAGGTCTGTTGAAGGATCACGCGGTGACCACCCTCTATCCGGCTACGACACGCCCAAACATTGCTGGCGTCTGGTCGTACACCATCCTGCTGGACTCAACCCTCGCCCTGGCCGTCGGCAGCGAAAGCCATTGCCGCAAAGGGTGACTCACCGACTCCGGCGAAGACATGATCGCTTTCACACTACCCGGGATCCGGCGTCTACTGATCGCCCTCGTCCTGCCCTGCCGCGAGGACCCCGGCCACGTCTGGGCGTGGTCGCGATGGCGCCGCCGCCGACAACACCAAGCCCGCCTATCCCACTACCGACGCCGAGGCCATCGACTCACCTGAGTGTCGTTGCAGTATTAAGTAGCCGATGAGCGTGCTTTTGCCGCCCGGCACCAGCGCCACCGCCGCACACTCGGATGCGCCAACGCGCCCACCAGTAGGTGCGCTTTCCCGGCGGCCTATTGGATCGACACTGTGGTGTTGTGGAACGCGGCGATCCACCATTTCCCGTCCCGTTCGATCGTGACGACCGTGCCGTGATTACTGAATGCCCGATCCGGGGTCGTCGTGTCTTGCCGGACATGAACGACGGCCACGTCAGAGCTCAGTTGGTTTACGGAGAGAATCGAAATATCGGTCGACCAGTCTACGACCGCGTGGGCCAGACGTTCTGTGTGGTACGCGAACAGTTCGTCCCATCCACGGACCATCCGGCCGTCGGGGGCGACGAGAACCGCATCGGCAGCGAACCGGGCGTCGAGGAGTTCTGCGTCTTTGCGGTTGAAGCCTTCCACAATTCCGGCGATCAGTTCCTGTAACTGCTCGGCATCGGTCTCATCGGCCACAGCGCTGAATGCACTGGGTCGGTCGGACATCTTCACTCCATTCGTCGTGATTTCGGGTGGGTGCGCTCTGGTGTCACAGAGCATTGAGAAAAGCGAGTATTGCGTCATTGACCTCGGCGGGCCGTTCCTGTTGGGTCCAGTGACCACATCCGGGCAGCACGACGGCCGACTTCAAGTTGGGCACCAGGGGCGAGGTTCCCGCGATCAATTCGTGTGCACCGGGCAGCGCCGCGGCAGTATCTCGGTCCCCGGCGATGTAAAGGGCGGGCGGTTGTACCACGGCGCCCTGCCAGGCCGCAGTGAGCGCCCAATTCCGGTCGACATTGCGAAACCAGTTCAGTGCACCCGTGAATCCTGTGCGTGCGAAATCCGCTGCGTAGACTCCGATATCGTCTTCGGACAGCCATTCCGGTAGCTGCTTCGGCTCGGGCCAGGTGTCCAGAAGTCCGCCGCCGTACGGTATGACCGGATTCCACGGATAGCCTTCACCCGACGCACCGTGTAGCGCTCGACGCACTGTGGTGTGCGGGTCTTGCGCCAGCTCTCGATCGGCGACCCCGGGGCGCTGGAAGTATGCGATGTAGAAGTTGTCCCCTACGGCCGCCCGCATCGTCGTCAGCGGAGGGACCGCAGGCCTGGGTCCCTGGGGCGCCCCGAGCGCCACCACCGCCCGGATCCGATCCGGCCGCATCAAGGCACTGTGCCAGGCCACCCCCGCGCCCCAGTCATGGCCGACTACTACCGCCTGCTGTTCCCCCAATGCGTCGATCAGGCAGATGACGTCACCGACAGTGTGCAGAATCGTGTAGTCCTTAACGGCCTCCGGCCGGTCGGTCTCCCCATATCCGCGCTGATCGGGTGCCACGGCCCGATACCCCGCAGCGGCTAGAGCCACCAGTTGGTGGCGCCACGAATACCACGACTCCGGGAAGCCGTGCAGCAGCACCACCAGCGGCCCCGTCCCCGCTTCGGCGATGTGCATACGAATGGTGCCGACCTGCAGGTATCTGTGCACTATCTCGGGCACCGGTTCTCCTCTTCATTCCAAAATCCCTCGGCTACAAAACGGCTTGGTTCTTCGGTCCTGGGCTCCATCCGCGTGACCGGGTCGGTGATCGGGAGGTCGCGTCTGCGACCGGACATCCGCACGCAGCGGCGCCAAGGCATCGGCCCACGTGATGATTTGATCGAGCATGCGTCGCAAGACGGGCTCGTGGTGCTCCGCCGGTGCGAAGTCGGCGCCGTCGATGAAGTCCGTGAACACCGACAAGGCGATCTGATCACGCACGTCGGCGATGTGCAGCTCCGCCATTATCAACCGCAACTGTTCGACAGCCCTGGTGGCGCCGAGCAGGCCATATCCGACGAAGCCCGCGGATTTGTTCCGCCACCCGGCATACAAGAAGTCGATCGCGTTCTTCAGCACACCCGGGATCGCGTGGTTGTATTCCGGTGTCACGAAGACATACCCGTCGTACGCGGCGATCGTTTCCGACCATCGCCGCGTGTGCTGCTTGGCGTAGTCCGACCCCATGGCGGCAGGCACCTGCTCATCGAGATGCGGTAGGTCATAGTCGGCCAAGTCGATGAGATCAACGGTCGCGTCGGTCCGTTGGGACGCCAGCTTGTACACCCATTCGGCGACCATCGGTCCTCGCCGGCCCGGCCGGGTGCTTCCGATGATGACGGCTATTCGGGTCATGGCATATCCCTTCCAAGTCACGTAACCGTTGATCGTTGGAGTTCCAACGATATCAAACATTCGTTGGGTATCCAACGAATGTGGTAGCTTTCCTGCGTGGACGAGCCGACACCCGACCCGGCGCCCTACCCACCGGCGCGGTTGCGGGGATTGACATCGTGGCTGCTGAACCACGCCGCCGCCCGGTCCAAGCGTGTGGTCGCCGCCAAGGCCGGTCACCGCCCAGGCGTGCGGATGCGATACGCCATCCTCGCCGGCCTCACCGAGTACGGCCCGCTCAGCCAGGCCGAACTGTGCCGCAGACTGGGAATCGATCGCGGCGATGCCGTATCGGCGCTCAACAGCATGGAACGCGAGGGAGTCACCCGCCGCATCCCCGACCCGACGGACGGCCGACGCAATATCGTCGAAATCACCTCGACAGGCACCAAGGTCCTGCTCGAACTCGATGCTGTCGTCAACGCGGCCCAGAACGAACTGCTACGCAACCTGACCGAACAGGAACAAGCCCAACTCAATGCATTGCTGCTGAGACTGATTGATGTCCCTGCAGAAGGCCCGAACTGATGCGCGTGCCACGACGTAGCGGCCATGGACCCTGTTCGGAGTGCGGGACAACATACTGAAATGAACCGTCCTGGATCCGGTCGAGACTCAGGTGCAACCACTCTCACCATGGCCTCTCCAGTCATAGGGTGAACATCGTGGATTGGGTTGTGCAGTCGGGTTCGGGTATCCGGGTCGAGTGGGGCCAGGCCGGCGCCCGAGCGCTGGGCCCGCATAGCGCGGCGCTGGTGGTAGTCGATGTGTTGTCGTTCACCACAGCCGTATCGGTAGCAGTCGGCGCCGGGACCGCGGTGCTTCCCTACCCGTGGCGGGACGGCGGTGCGGAGGAATTCGCGGCACTCAGCACCGACGTCCGGACCAGCTTGGCACTCTCCGGCACTGAACGAATCGTTGATATCGGTTGCGGCACAGGACAATTCCTGCGCACTGTCCGAGACAGTGGGCACCGCGGCTGTCTCGTCGGAACCGATATCCACCCCGCCGCCGTCGCTGCGGTCACCGCGCTCGACACCCTGCACGCCTTCCAAGCCGATGCACTGCATTTGCCGTTTCCAGACGCCGATTTCGATCGCGCGACCGCGATGCACTTGCTGTACTACCTGTCCGATCCGGCGGCGGGCCTGGCGGAAATGCATCGGGTGACCCGCCCCGGAGGCAGGGTCGCTGTCACCCTCAACCAGACGGCCACCGCGCCCCGGTTGCGGGCCCTCGTCGCCGAACACGCCGCCCGGCACGGGTTCGCGACGCGCCCGGCGACGCAGATATGGGCCAGTGCACCGACCACGGCTACGCCATTGGACGTTGATTCCGCCGCCGAGTTGATGCGCATCGAGTTCGGGCATGCCACCGTGTGGCGGCGCGACAACGCCCTGCTCTTTCCTACCCCCGGGAGCGTGCTCCGGTATGCGGACGTGCTCGCCCGATTCGCGTGCGGTGTCCCCGAGGACTCACCGCACCGTCAGCAGATCGCGCACAGCATCGGCGGCGAGGTACGCGACTGGTTCGCCCGCCACGGCGGACCGTGGCGCGACCCGAAGGGCTACACAGTGTTGACCGCCCACACCTAGCGCGGGGTCGCCGCCGGACCGACCTGGCTCCAGTCGAAGCCGAGCTCGCCCTTGTCGGCGATGATCTGCTCCCACCATGCGCGGTGCTCGACATACCAGGCGACGGTCTCGGCGATCCCGCTCGCGAAGTCATGGGTCGGTGCCCAACCCAGCTGCGACTCGATCTTGTCCGGATTGATCAGATACCGGCGATCGTGGTTCGGCCGATCCGGGATGTGCTCGATCCACTCGTCCGGACTCAGCCCGAGTGCGGTGACCACCATCGCGGCGATGTCGATATTGGTGACCTCGAACCGGGCGGACACATCGAAGATCGGCAGCAGCCCCGGGTCGGTCGCCGCCGCGGCCGGGATCGGGTCGAGCTCGGCATGCAGCACCCGATGCACCGCGGCACAGTGGTCGGCCACGTGCAGCCAGTCCCGGCTCTGCAACCCGTCGCCGTAGACCGGCACCTTCTTCCCGCGCAGCACATTCGTCACAGCGAGGGGGATCAACTTCTCCGGCAGCTGGAACGGGCCATAGTTGTTGGCGCAGTGCGTCATCCGAATATTCATCTCCGGATAGGTCTGCATGTAGGCGCGCACCATCTGATCCCCGGCCGCCTTCGCCGCCGAATACGGCGTTTTCGCGTTCAACGCCGACCGCTCGGTGAACCACTTGTCCCCGACCGCCAACTCCCCGTACACCTCGATCGTCGACACGTGCACATGCGAACGAACCGGCACCAGACGGCTGCACTCCGCCATCACCTGCGCGCCGAGGGCATTGCTGCGCATGAACGACGACGGACCCAGAATCGCGCGATCGTTATGCGACTCCGCCGCGAAATTCACCACGAAATCCGGCCGGTGCCGACGGTAGAGGGCCTCCATCACCTCGAGGTCGGCGATATCGGCCTTCTCGAACACGATGCGGTCGATCACCGCGTCAAGGTTCGCCAGATTGCCAGCGAAGCCGATGTAGTCCACCACCACCACCTGGGCGTCCGGCTCCCACTCCAGCAGGTGGTGCACATAGTTCGCGCCAATGAAGCCCGCGGCGCCGGTCACGAGGTAGACGGACATGGCTGCCCAGCCTAGCCCAGACCCGCCCCAAGATGAGAGTGAGCAGGTTGCGCACTCCGAGTCAACCGGCGCTCAAACACCAACACGGCCTCCAACTCCGTTGGTCAGTTCGGAAGAGAGGATCCGAGACCCCGCTGGCGTCTACCGCCCGAAGCAGATGGCGGACGTTGCTGACCAGCTGCGTGTCGCGGCCGTCTGCAGTTGGTCCCGAATACGCACGGCCACCCCCCAATCGGCCACACGCCGATCTTGTACGTCAGGCAGTCGAGACGGCTGAGCGCGATGATTTCGCCGGTCACGTCCACGTGGTAAAGGCGCTCGCCGAGGAACAGAACCCGGACGAAGTCATGCTCAGCTGGACGGCCGAGCGCGCATGACCTCGCCGTGGGAATCCCTCGCCCGGCAATGCCGCTGGCTGGCCGACCTCGCCGACCGCTACACCACGCCGACCCCGCCGCCCTCGCGCCCACCGGCGACACAGACGATCGGCGCGACGCCGACCTCGATACCCGTGTCTTGGCCATCCGCTCGGTCGTGGCGGCCTGTCGCCGGTACGCCACCTGGCAGGCCACAGGGTTGCGCCGCCGCCGAATCGCCCGCCAACGGGGCGGCAGCCGACAAGCAGCCAGCCGGACGCTCGTCCGCCCCGACCGACCCCGATGACCGGTTGTTCGACGCGCTTAATGCGCAGCAGGTCGGGAGCCGGGTAGCGCAGATTACTGGGGCGACGGTCCGCAAGTGCGCCACCGTATCGAGGATATCCGGCAGTCCTCCGCGAGCGTGGCACTGTTCCCGGGAGTACATCCCCCAGACCCTGCACCAGTGGCTGGACGAGCAGATGGACGCCCGCGACGAGGCCACCAAACCGGGCCTGCGCCATGGTGGAAAAGAACCTCGAAACTGGAATCTCGTTCATGAGCAGTCGCGGCCTCCTGCACTTCGACACCCACTTCGGGAACATCCTGACCGACGGTCGGCGCCTCTATTTCGCGGACTACGGCCTCGCAACTTCTACCCGGTTCGGGCTGTCGCAGCAGGAGGTCATCTTTCTTCGATCGGCATCAAGCCTATGACGGCTGCTACTCGGTCGCCTACCTGTGAAGAGCCGTCAACCGAAAGTGACTGTGCTGCAAGGTAATGCGATGCGTTCAGGGGTTTCGAGACACGCGCCGAAACGCTGCTTCGTAGGTGCAGAGTATCACGGCGATTTCCCCGGATCACAATATCCGCCGACGGATATTGCGCGAAACGCAGAGGCGGGCCTGGTGATTGGCCGCGATTCACGCTCGGTTGGATTCAGCCCAGCTATCGCGTGGGCGACTTGTCGATGACTCTGCTTAACGTTGCTTAAACGAATCACCACCTTTTATCGTCTTTGCTGAGCAAGACCTTCGGCCGAAAGGACCTGAGATGGTGAACCGGCAGCGACCGGGAGCGAAAATCGGCAATCAGCGGTTACGCCGCGTTTCGGCCGCCGACGTCGCCGGTGCGGCCGGAGTGTCGTGCGCGGCGGTTTCCTACGTGATGAACGGCAAGCCGGGCGTTTCGGAAGCCACCCGCAAGCGGGTGCTGGAGCTGGCCGACGAACTCGGTTTCAAGCCGAATGCCCTTGCCGCCAGCCTCCGCCGCGGGCATAGCAACGTCATCGGGCTGGTACTCGCAGACATCGCCAACCCCTTCTACCCTGAGCTTGCCGCCGGCGTCACAGACGCTGCTCATGCTTCTGGATACGAGGTTTTGCTCGGGCACACCAAGGACGATCCGGACACACTGCGACGGTTGGTCGGCGTGATGATCGAGCGTCAGGTAGATGGCGTTGTCCTCACCGCGTTGCGCCGTGACGATGCGGAGGCCATCCGGGAGCTGCGCCGCGCCCACATCCCTTACGTCCAACTGTCTCGCCGCATTCCGCAAGTAGCCGGTGACTATGTGGGTATCGACGACGCTGCGGCCGCTCGCGAACTGATGAATCACGTGGTCGGACACGGGTATCCGACTATCGCCGTCGTCGTCGGGCCGCGGGCATCCAGCGCGTCCGCCGCCCGCGAGAAGGT
Source organism: Nocardia sp. NBC_00508 (assembly GCF_036346875.1). Lineage (NCBI taxonomy): Bacteria > Bacillati > Actinomycetota > Actinomycetes > Mycobacteriales > Nocardiaceae > Nocardia > Nocardia sp. NBC_00508. Next base: position 6,894,831 of record NZ_CP107852.1, read on the forward strand.
CTTCGCAGAGGTTGCCCGCGAGCGCGGCATGCGTCTGCCCGCAGCCTGGCGGATCAGCACACAGCTCAGCGAGGCCGGCGGACGTGCCGCGGCCGAGCACCTGTTCGGGTTACCCGAGCAGCCCGCAGCGGTGGTATGCGGTAGCGACGCCATCGCGCTCGGCGTGATGGCGGCCGCGCTCGGATCGGGCCTCCGTATTCCCGACGACCTCGCGGTAACCGGCTTCGACGGGCTTCCGCTCGCGACGTCTCCGCTGGTCGACCTCACCACGGTGACCCAGCCCCGGCAGCAGATGGCGCGCGGCTCGGTGGCGCTGCTGCTTCGCCGCATCGAGGCCGCGCCACGAAAGTACACCGCCACTATCTGCCGTCATCAGCTCCGGATCGGCCGGACCTGCGGCTGCGTACGAAAGGAGCCCTACGATGGCTGACACACCTGGCCGCCGGATCGCGCTGGTCACCGGCGCGGGACGCGGTATCGGGCAGGCGATCTGCGCCGCGCTCGCGGCGCGCGGCGACACCGTTGTGGCTGCCGACATCGATGGTGACCTGGCGGCCGCGACGGCACGCGAGGCAGGCAACGGCAGCATCGGGATCGAACTCGATGTCGGCGACCGCGCCGCGGTCGACGACGTCGTCGAAGACACAGAGGATCGTGTCGGTCCGATCGCCATCCTGGTCAACAACGCTGGCATCAACCGAGACGCGATGCTGCACAAGATGACCGACGACCAGTGGCATGCCGTGCTCGCGGTCGATCTGTCCGCCGTGTTCTACACGGTTCGCGCAGTCGGCCGCCACATGCGCCAACACGGATACGGCCGCATCGTGAACATCTCGTCTGCCTCATGGATGGGCAATATCGGCCAGACCAACTACGCCGCCGCCAAGGCGGGTGTCGTCGGCCTGACTCGCTCCGTTGCCAAGGAACTGGCTCGGTTTCACATCACCGCGAACGCGGTGTGCCCCGGCTTCATCGACACGGACATGACTCGTGGTCTTCCCGCTGAGATCTATCGGGCCCAGCTGGACAGGATCCCACTCGGGCGCGCCGGTGTTCCCCAGGACGTCGCCGAGGTCGTGGCCTTCTTGTCCAGCGACTCCGCCGAGTACGTCACCGGCGAGGTCATCGCGGTGGGCGGCGGCTACACGCTATGAGCCCACGCATCGTCACCGCCGAGCAAGCCGCGGATCTCATCCTTGAGGGCTCCACTGTTGCCGTCGACGGATTCACCATGATGGGTGTCGCCGAGGAGGTGTACGCGGCAATCGAGCGTTCGTTCCTCGAGTCCGGCCGCCCACACGGACTGACCCTGGTGCACGCATCGGGGCAGGCCAACCGGGCTGCTGGTCTCGACCACTTCGCGCACCGCGGCCTTGTCGCCCGCGTCGTCGGATCGCACTGGGGTCTTGCGCCGCGGATGAGCGCCTTGCTCGGCGGGGACGAAGTACCCGGTGTGTGCCTTCCTCAGGGGCAGTTGTCGACGCTGTACCGCGCTATAGCCGCCGGGCGGCCCGGCAACCTGAGCACCGTCGGCATCGCGACCTTTGTGGACCCACGTGTCGACGGTGGCCGGATCAATCATTCCGCTCGCGGCATGATCGCGCCGAATACGTACGTGGATGTCGTCACCTTGGATGGCCGGGATTACCTGCGCTACAAGTCGTTCCCGATCGATGTCGGGATTCTCCGGGCCTCGGCGGTCGACGAGGCAGGCAATGCCAGCCAGTCCGAGGAGGCTTCGGGCCTGGACGCCCTTTCCCTTGCCCAGGCGGTGCGTAACAGCGGAGGGTTCGTGATCTGCCAGGCCAAACAGGTCGTGCCAAGGGGCGCGATCGCTGCGCGTGAGGTCAGCGTGCCCGGGACGCTGATCGACTACATCGTCCCGGTGGACGACGTCGATACCGGTCACCGCCAGACGGATTCCGCGACGCTGGACCGCGCGCTGGTCTCCGGGTTCGCCACTGTCGATGAGCTATCGGCGGCGCTGTCGTCCACGCCGGTGACCCGCGAGCGGGCGCGGGTCGGCGAACGGGGTGCGCGGCTCGTCGAACCCGGCGATGTGATCAACGTCGGGACGGGAATCCCCGGCGACACCATCGGTGGCGCGCTTGCCAGGGCCGGCCTGCTCGATCAGGTGACGATGACCATCGAGTCGGGTGTCTACGACGGACTACCACTCGGCGGTACGGATTTCGGTGCCGCCAGGAACCCCAGTGCCATTATCGGGCACGCGGCGCAGTTCGACTTCTACAACGGCGGTGGCGCGGATATCGCCTTCATGGGTGCGGGGCAGGTCAGCGGCACCGGCGATGTCAACGTCTCCGTGCTCGGTGGCCGAGTGATCGGATGCGGCGGGTTCATCGACATCCTGGACGGCGCCCGCCGCATCTGTTTCCTGCTCTCCGCGGGCGGGCGCAACCGGAAGTTCGTCGATCACGTCGATCACACGACCTTCAGCGGGCAGGCCGCGCTGGCCAAGGACCAGCAGGTGTATCTCGCCACCGAGGACGTCACGTTGCGGCTGACCGCGGCCGGGTGGGTCGTGCACGACCTGGATCCGTCCGTCGGAACAGGCGATGTCCTGCGCAACATTCCGATCCTCACCGACTCACTCGAGCGTTCGTCCGAATCCAAGGAGTAATGATGTTCACCCCCCCTGTCGTGGTTGCCGGTGCCCGAACTCCGGTGGGTAGCTACAGCGGCGCGCTGGCCGACGTGCCGGCACACCAACTCGGCGCGACCGCAGTCCGCGGCGCGACCGACCGTGCCGGCATCCAGGTGGATGAGGTCGACGAGTTCGTCATCGGCTGTGTCGGGCAGGTCGGCCCGGATGCCTTCAACGCCCGGCGGGTCGCCCTCGCTGCCGGGGCGCGTGCGGGTTCGACCGCGATGAACGTCAACCGGCTGTGCGGATCGGGGCTGCAGTCCATCATTTCCGCGGCGCTGGAGTTGCAAGGCGGCGATGCCGCGATCGCGGTGGCCGGAGGGAACGAGAACATGTCTCGCCAACCATTTCTGGATTTTCAAGCGAGGGACGGGTACCGCCTCGCCGACCATCTGCTCGTAGACGGCACCCGGTCACTGGTCACCGATCCATGGGGCCAGTATCCGATGGGCGTGACCGCGGAACGAGTCGCCGACCGGTTCGGTGTAAACCGAAGGGAGCAGGACGAATTCGCCGCCGAAAGCCAGCGCCGGGCCGGTGCCGCACTCGAAGCCGGGCTGGTCGAAGGCGAGATCGTTCCGGTCACCGTGGCCGGGCGGAGGAGCGCACGGGTCGTCGCCGACGACGAACACCCGCGGCCGGGCACCACGGTGGAGAAACTGGCGAATCTGCGGGCAGCATTCGCCGACGACGGCACGGTGACCGCAGGCAATTCTTCGGGAATCAACGATGGCGCCGCAGCTGTCGTCATGACAACGGCCGCCGTCGCGCGGGACCGAAGGCTGCCGGTCCTCGGCGAGCTGGTTGCCTTCTCGAAAGTCGGAGTGGAGCCCGAGATCATGGGCTACGCGCCGACCACAGCAATCGGGCGCGTGCTCCAAAAGTCCGGGCTGACCCTCTCCGACATCGGCTGGATCGAGCTCAACGAGGCATTCGCCGCGCAAGCTGTCGCCGTCATCCGCGACGCCGAACTCGATCCCGCACTTGTCAATCCGCTGGGCGGAGCTATCGCCTGGGGGCATCCGATCGGTGCCACGGGCGCAATCCTCACCATACGGCTCCTGAAAAACCTGCGGCGTACCGGAAAAGAGCACGGTCTCGTGACCATGTGCATCGGCGGCGGCCAAGCCCTCGCCGCCATTTTTCGCGTCGGCTGACCGCCGATTTCTCTTTTCCACATCACTGATCTCGAGAGGGGATGGCAAGGATGCCAGGCCCGACACCAGAAAATCACTTCGTCTCTATCATCGACGAACACCCGATAACCCTGCGGCAGAAGAAGATTGTCGCGGCGGCCGTGCTGGCCGACATGATGGAATTCTTCGACTACTTCCTCCTCGGATTCATTCTGTCGATCATCACCTCCACGTGGGACCTCACCTTCGGCCAGACGGCGGTCATCCTGCTCACCTCCGGCGTGGGTTTCCTCGTCGGCGCGGTGCTGTGCGGATACATCGCGGACCGTATCGGGAGGCGCAAGGTCTTCATGTGGACGGTGGTCACGTTCTCGGTAGCGACAGGAGCCATGGCGCTGGTTCCCGAGGGTGGATGGCTGTTTCTGTCGCTGCTGCGCTTCGTCGTCGGATGCGGGGTCGGCGGCCTGTACGCGGTGGACCTTCCTCTCGTTCAGGAATTCGTCCCGGCCAGGCGCCGCGGTCAGCTCGGTGGGTTGGTGACCATGTTCATCCCGGCGGGACTGCTTCTCGGGAGTTTGTCGACCGCGCTCCTCGGCGACACGCTCGGGTGGCGGGGTCTGGTGCTCATCGGACTGCTGCCCGCATTGCTCTCGCTGTACATCCGCAAGGTCGTCCCCGAGTCGCCGAGGTGGCTGATGAGCCAGGGACGCGCGGAGCAGGCGCGGGAGTCGATCGCGTGGGCCGTCGAGCTGGCTCCCGAGGACGTCGAGTTGCCACCGGCGGAGCAGACCGCAAGGCCGCGCTGGCGAGAGCTTTTCCATTACCCACATGCGCTCACCGTGAGCTGGCTGACCAACCTGACCATCACCACAGCGGCCTACGGCGTATTGTTCTGGGGTCCTTCGCTGTTGGTGCTCACCCTCGGCATTACCCCGGCCCGCGCCGCCTTTCTCTTCATCTTCATGAGCGTGGCAAGTCTGGCGGGCCGAGCCTTGTTCGCTTACCTTTCCGAGCGGATCGGCCGCCGGATGTCCGGGGTCCTGCTGGGCACGGCGTCGACACCGTTCTTCATCGCCGCCGCGTTCGGCTCGACCGAGCCGACCCTCTGGGGTGTCTCGCTGTTCTACCTCATGATGCTGGGCGCCTTCTTCTTCGCCGACGGCGGATTCGCCATCGTCGGCCCGTATGCCGCGGAGGTCTGGCCGACGCGGCTGCGCGCGTCGGGGATGGGTTCGGCGCTCGGTGTGGGCAGCCTCGGCCGCATCGGCGGTCCGATGCTGCTGGCGTTGATCGCGGGCTCCGGCAACCTGGTGACCCCCATGGCCACAACGGACGCCATCACACCGGCGTTCCTGTTGTTCGCGGCCTGCACAGCCGGCGCGGCCGTGGTCTTCGCCGTCTTCGGAATCGAGACGAAGGGCCGCACCATCGATGAAATCGACGCGGGTCTGCGCCGAGGACCACGCCGACTCGCCACGGCCGCGCCGATCGGATCGGAGGCGGTCGAATGACCGCCACGGTCGCGGTTGTCACCGGTGCCGGGCGTGGCCTCGGCAGGGAGATCGCGCTCCGGCTCGCACGCTCGCACACCGTCGTACTCGCCGGGCGCGACCCGGATGCTCTGCACGAGTCACGTCGGCTCATCGAAAGGCACGGCGGCCGCGCGTTCGAAACGCGGGCCGATGTCCGGCTGACGAGTGACGTCGACGCCCTCCGGGACGAGGTCGAAGAACGAGTCGGACCGGCAACCGTCCTGGTCAACAACAGCGGTGTCGGAGGACCGGTAGGCGACCTATGGACCATCGCTCCCGAGGCGTGGGAGGAGACATTCGCGGTAAACGTGCTCGGCACATTCCTGTGCTGCCGAGCGTTCCTGCCGGGCATGATCGCGCAGCACCGCGGGTCGATCATCAACATCGGTTCCATCACCGGAAAGCATCCGCTGCTCGGCCGCACGGCCTATGCGGCGAGCAAGACAGCCCTGATCGGCCTCACCCGAACCTTGGCCGCGGAGACCGGTCCGCACGGCATCAGGGTGAATCTCGTATCGCCCGGCTACGTGGCCGGCGCGCGGCTCGACTGGGTTTTCGAAAACCGTTCGGCCGTCGAGATGCGGCCGGAACAGGAAGTACGTGACGAAGTGGTCGGCTCCATCCCGTTACGCAGGCTGGTGTCGGCGGCCGAGGTTGCCGCCGTGGTCTCGTTCCTGGCTTCGGCCGATTCGGCAGCAATCACCGGACAAGACATCAACGTCGCCGCCGGCTTTGTCATGCATTGAGTGACATGCACGAACGAAAGGACATCACGATGATGAACCCGAGACTGGACATCCTGCTGCCGGGCTTTCCGATCGGAACGGATCAAGGTCATCCCGCATTCTGCGGCGTCTTCCTCATCGAAGGGCAGGACACCGAAGGGGCGACCGAGCGAATCCTGGTCGATGCCGCGCACGTCGGCCGCAGGCCGATCCTGAATAACGCCCTGGCCGAACGAGGCTTGACGCCCGGCGACATCGACAAGGTCGTGTTGACGCACTCCCACTGGGACCACGTCCAGAACATCGACATGTTCCCTAACGCAACGGTGTTGATACATCGCGATGAGCGCAGATACGCCCACATGCCACATGCGAACGACTGGGCGACGCCGTCGTGGACGGGGCTCGTGCTCGAGCAGCTCCCGATCGAGGAAGTCGCCGACGGCTACGAGATCATTCCCGGTGTCCGGGTCGTCGAGATGTGCGGTCACTCGATCGGCAGCATCGGCGTGCTGATCGAGACCGAGCACGGTCGGGCCGCGATCACCGGCGACGCACTGCACTTCGCATATGTCGCACAGACCAAGCGCAACCCCCTGGTCTTCTGGGACGAGGACAAGGCCAACCAGAGTATCGAGCGAATACTCGATCTCGCGGACGTCATCTACCCCGGCCACGATCGGCCGTTCCGACTCACCTCGGCGAACGAGATCGAATACACGCGAGAACACCGGCTCACCGTGACCGGAATGAACCCCGACATGTCGTCGCTCGCTTTCGACCGAGACCCGGAGTGGCCCGTCTGGGTGATGCCGGGTGTCGACGTACAGCCCGAGAGATTCCAACGGGCCCAGGACCGGATCGATCAGCGAATCCAGAACGTCCGGCGGGTCGCCGTCGGTGTCTCCGAGATCGAATTCGACTGACGGCGTGGGTCACTCGGCGGCAGCGAGGGCTGCCGTCGTGGCGTTGGTGAGGCGCGCGACGTAGCCGTTATCGACCGATCCTCGGGTGATCAGGAGCCGGAGCAGATCTCCGGGGACGGCACACCCTCACGCTCACCCCTGACCGCACCGGGATCGCACTGGACCCGCCGCGTCCGGTCGCGTCCCCGATGGAGAATCAACTGGCCTTCAACGATTTCGCCGACAATATGGCGAGGGGCCCCCTCATCGGCACGATCATCGGCACCGTACTCGGCGCGCTGGTCGGTGCCGCCATCGGCCTCGGCTCCTGCCTCGTCGTGGGGCCGGGCTGTCTCGCCACCACCCCCGCCGCCATCCTCGCGTTCGCCGGCGCCGGTGGCGTCGTCGGCACGCTCGTCCTCGGCGGAGCAGCCATGGCCGACGGTCTCTGGAAGTACGTCACCACCCTGCAGGCGCCGCCCGGCCAGAGCCCGTACGCACACCAAGACGGCATGCTCGATCCGAACGGCACCGGGGTTCCCGATGCCCGCCTGCGGCTACCGAGCGGATCAGCGGGCGGGCTCGAGAGCGGCTCATCGGGCTGACCCAGGCACACGACTTCGGGTCGTCGTCACCGTAGGTGCGGCGCATGTGGTTGCCGGGGGCGGTCCGCACCACTGTCATCGGGGCGACACCCGGTGTGCTGCGCGTATACGGAATCAGCTGGCCGCCGTAGAACTTCCGGTTGCAGAACTCGATGATGTCCGGATCGCACCGATAGTGTTCACGAAGCATCACCCGGGGCAACTGATCGCTGTAGCGTTCGATGACCGAGGACAGGATGCTGCGCCGGTACTCGAAGGCCGGATCGGGTGCCGGAGGAGGGGCGGTGCGGTCGTTCGTGACCGGCGGCAGCTGTTCCAGGTCGCCGACCACGATGAGGTTCCGCGCACATGCCAGGGCTGGATGGTGAAGAACTCCTGCCGGGATCGTCACTGGTAAAGGCCACATGGACAGCTTCCAGATCCGAACACGGTGCAGGAACCGATATACGTTCCAGGGGCGGGTCAGCTTTGCGTGTGGGCCAGGGGCTACCGATGCTGTTCGAGGTCGCCCACATCATCGAGGAATTCGCCTGTTGCCACCGGATGCGCAGCACTCTCCCGGACGGAACTCGCGACCCGGTACCTGCACCAGCTTCCGGAGGAACTCGGTCCCCGGGACCCGCGCTCCGAAACTCTACGCTCGCGCGCCCGAACCCGACCGCCTGCGCCGCCCACCGCAAATACCGACCCTGCCTGGGTCGACCCCTACCGTGACCATCTGCGCGCCCGCCGCGCCGCCGCCGACCCCGGGTCCCGGTCCTGCAACTGTTCGACGAGATCCAAGCCCTCGGCTACACCGGAGGACTCAACCTGCTCTACCGCTACATCAACCAGGGTCGCCTCAACAGCGACCGCATCACGCTCTCACCCAGACGTGTCGCCAGCTGGATTCTGACCCTGCCCGCCGATCTGCCCGACACTCGGCGCGCCCACCTCGAAGAGATCGCCACTGCTTGCCCGGAGATGACCGCGCCGGCCAGCCTGGTTCGCGAGTCCGCCCAGCTCATGACCGAACGTCACGGCGGCGACCTCGACAGCTGGATAAAGCAGGTCCGCGGAGCCGACCTGACTGAACTCCGTCCGTTCCTCACCGGCCTCGACCAGAACCACGACGCCGCGGTCGCCGGGTTGACCCTGCCTTCAGCAACGGTCCCGTCGAAGGCGTCGACACCAAAGATGATCAAACGACAGATATACGGCCGCGCGGATTCGAGCTCCTCTGCCACCGAATCCTGCTGGCATACACCGGAATCCGGTTACCACCGAAAAGAGTGGGACAGAGCCGGACGGTTCAGTACCGGGCCGGCGGTGGCCGGCCCGGTATCGAATCAGGCGGACGCGGCGGTGGGGGGCTTGCGTAGGAGTCCGGCTCGGGCGCGTACTGCGGTCATGGCCTCGGGCTCGGTTCGATCGGTGATCGTGGTGTTGTCCTCGTAGGTGACGCCGGGGGGTGGGGCGTCCGCGCCGATCGGGTCGACGTCCCAGAAGTTGCCTCGGTAGACGACATTGTCCAGCGGCGGCGAGACATGCAGGATGGCGGTGCTGTCGGCGCGGACGACGACGTTCTCTTCGACCGTCACCCAGGTCGCGCCGTAGTCGATGTAGAGGCCGAAGTTGTAGGGCGTGCGCGTGTCCTCGATCACGTTGCCCTGGATGTTTGCGCCCGATCCGTGGGAGTCGCCTTGTTCGCCGGCCAGGTAGATGCCTCCGCCGTCCGCCAGCACCTGCATGGTGCCCGTGGTGAGGTTGCGCAGGATGGCGGTTTTCCGGCCGGGGCCGGCGACGATGCCGCAGTGGGGCACGTCGGCGATATGGTTGTGTGCGACCGTGCACCCGATTGTCCCGGTCAGTGCGATGCCCGGCGATCCGGAGAACTCCAGGCCGACGCGGTGGACCCGGTTGTTCTCCACGAGGGTGGATTTGCTGCCGTCGACCACCAGGGCCCCGGCCGAAAGCGTGTCGAAGTCACATGCGCGCACCGTGACGTCCGCACCGCCGGAAATCCCCAGCCCGGTGGCGCCCAACCGAGTGAAATTGCAGTCCTCGATCCGTACGCCGAATACCTCCTCCAGCACGAGGCAGGCGGGGATCGTCGCGGACTCAGCGGGCACCGTGACCGAGCCGATGCCCTCCCCCAGCGAAACGGAGTGTACCGGGCCGCCGGCATAGAAGCCGCTTCCGTGGTAATGCAGGAAGCCCTCGGGGCCGCTCGGTCGGAGCCAGGTGGCGTCGGCGAACGTCAACCCCCGGAATGTGACACCACTTACACCGCTGACGCGTAGCAACGTCTCGAGGGCCGGCGCGACCACCGGGGTGCGGTCCGGATGTTCGCCCGGCCGGGGCAGGTATCGCACGATATGACGGCCTGGATGTGAACGGTCCAGGACGAACGTGCCGGGCTCGGCGAGGAAGGCGGAGTCGTTTTCGACGTGGGTCGGCAGGCCGGGGCCCCGGGAGGTTTGACCTTCCCAGGTGGAGTTGTACAGGGCCAGTGCGCGTCCGAACGCGGGTTGGGCCATGGTAATCACAGTGCCGCCGTTGCTGGCCGAGACCGAGGCGACGCCGCAGCGCGCCTCCGTCCACGGGTAGACGCCCCGGTGCACGAACTCCACATCGCCCGGGCTGTGCCACGACAGTGGCTCGGCGCTGTCTGTGACATAGCCGGTTTCGGTCATGGTGACCCGGCCGGGCAGGCCGTCGACCCCCGCCCGTTCGGCTCGGCGGCCGTTCACGTACAGCTGCCGGGTGTTCAGATGACCCACCTCGGCCAGCCAGACGCCGTTGTCCACCCGCCATCCGGTGAGGAGGCGGCCACCGCTGACGACAGCCTTCTCCTGCGCGGCGGTGCCATACCCGTAGGGCTGGTAGACGACCTTTCCCGAGTCGGCCGCGGTGAGTTCCCAAGGTTCGTTCAGCACGTGCGTACCGTCTCTGAGCTGGACGATGACCTCGGCGGCAAGGGTGCGGGCCGCGACCTGCGCACGGCCGAGGGTCGCGAAGGGACGGTCACGCGTACCCGGCGCGGAGTCGTCTCCGAGGGGGTCTACGAACAGTTCAGGCATGGGTTTCACCTCTTGATGTTTATGGCGTACACAAGGTGTATACCCTATACGGAGGAGGGTGTTATGACGCAAGGCGAAACCGAAGATCCCGACCATGTGGTGGAAATGCTGTGGCGCGCACGGGGCACGCGACCGAAACCGGAATCGAGGCCGGGGCTGAGCCTCGATCGGATCGTGCATGCGGGCATCGAGCTGGCCGATGTCGAGGGGCTGACCGGATTGTCGATGCGGAAGGTGGCCGAACGACTGGGCTTCACCACCATGTCGCTCTACAGGCACGTGCCCGGACGCGCACAGCTCGTCGACCTGATGTGCGATGCGGTGGCGGGCGAGACGGAGACCGATCAAGCCCCGCCCGAAGGGAATCACTGGCGGATACGACTGGAGGCGTGCGCGAGAAATGCCTGGGAGCTGCGTCGGCGCCATCCCTGGCTCGCGCAGGTGCGCGGCCGCCGCGTGCCCGGACCGCACACGGTCGCGCGTTATGAGCAGATGCTGGACGCGGTCGCCGATACCGGGCTGCTTCCTACCGAGGTGATCGCCGTGGTCGGCCTCGTCGGCCGGTTCGTCGACTCCGAAGCACTGCTACTCCAAGAGTCGGCCGAGGCCGAACGACACAGCGGAATCAGCGACGAGGACTGGTGGGCCAGCCGTGACACCCTGTTCGAGCAACTGGACGATTACCCCACGCTCACTCGTCTGTGGGAAGAGGGCGGTTTCGGCTTGCCGGAGAACCCTTTCGAGTTCGGCCTCGCACGGCTACTGGACGGCATCGAACTACTGATCCATCAGCGTTACGAAACTAGTGACAATAATGAGGCTTGCGTCGTGTGCGGCACACCGGTGGACCGCTCCGCCTCCGGACGACCACGGATGTACTGTTCAGCGTCTTGCCGCCAGCAGGCATATCGGAAACGCAAAGCCCGCCAAGGCTGAGCTCGAACATCGACCACCACGTGGCGCCTACGAGCCCCGGATCCGCCGCGGTGTCGGTCCGATTTGCCGCGCCCACGCCAGCAGCCCCCAGTGATTCTGCAACAGCCTGTACGACGTCGAGATCCGGCGAGTGATCTGCTCCACGGATGAAATCGAGTCGCTCAATGCCCGCTACCGGCGCGCGATCCGCGCCCGCGCCACTTCCCCAGCGAACAAGCGGCCCTGAAATGCTTGTATCTGGTGACCCGATCCCTCGATCCCACCGGGCGCGGCAAGGCACGATGGGCGATGAGGTGGTTGAGTCGGCCCGGGGCGCGGTGTCGGTATTGCTGCCGCTCCGGTTCCCCGAGCCGCTCGCCGAACCCGGCGTGCGCCTCTCGACGCACCGGGCTCTCCACGATCGGGTGCCGTCCGGCTGTTTTCAGCCGCAGGAACGGGTTGGGGATTCGGTTTCCGCGGTATCGGTAGCGGCGGACCGTCACCGATGCCGGATTGAACAATTCGATCCCGTCTGCTGCGATCGGAAGCCACAGCCCGGTCGGGGTGGTGAACTTGCGGCGGAACGTTCGCCATCTCCAGCGGTGCCGTTTCCGTAACCAGGGGATGAGCCGCCAGTTCACGAAGTAGCGCAGCCGGTCGAGCGTGTGACTGCATACGGCGTGCCGGAAATAGGTCGTCCAGCCACGCCGGATCTGGTTGATCCTGCCGACCACCGCGCCCATGTCTGCTTGGCTGACTCGATGTGTCAGGGCACGGCTCTTCGCCTTCACCGCCCGGAACGGGCGATCAGCGATGAACGTGTAGACGAACCACGTCCGTGTTCCCCGTTTGCGTTTCCACTGGATGCGGAAACCGAGGAAGTCGAACCCGTCGCGTTCTCTGAACTAAAACTGCTGCTGGGTTGTCGTGGGGCTGGCCGATGTGTAGATCGGTACTGGTCGTGGCTGACGAACGCGGGCTGTGCGGCACGCAGGATGGATCAGTTCCGCGTGTAGTGCAGGGTGCGGGGGCCGGGCTGGTAGCCGATGGACTGATATAGGTGCGCTGGCGCGGGATATGCCTGGTCGCCGCGGGGCAGGATCGCCGACTGGGTCGCCCCGAGGGATCGGAATGTGTGTAGGAGGGCGATGTTGACTGCTTTGGCCAGACCGCAGCCTCTGAACGCTGGAGCGCAGGAAACCGGCTCGACGAGACCGACCTTGTTGACATCGTCGTACCAGCCCAGTGCCGAGGCCACCCACTCGCCGTCGGGTGCGAGGACAACGAGGTCGGTCTGCTCCCGGTAGGGGTAGGCGGCCATGACGTTGCGGTAGCTCTCTGTGGTGAGGCGGGAGCCGAAGTCGGACCAGCCAGCGCGGTGCACGGCCGCCCGCCGCTCGGCGTCGCCGCCGACGACGTGATGATCTTCGAGGTTGTCGTGGATCTCTTCGAGTCGCGCCCGCTGGGCGGGGTCCGGTCGAAGGAGCGAGCACCTCACGCAAGCGTGCTCGTGAACTTCCCCGGACTTTCGCGGTGTTGCCGGTAGTGGTGTTGTGCGGGTGGTGAAGTCGTGGCGGCCGAGATGTCGTTTGGGAGGACCCGGATGATCAGTCGGCTGGGTGGTGCCGGTGGGTATCGATGACTGTCAGGTGTGTGGTTCGCGACCGGCTGGTGGCGCGCCGTAGGTTGTCGTTTCGATGGTGAGAGCGTTCAGGGCGCGGGCGAAGACCTCGTTGGCGGTGCGGTAGTTGTCGCGCTCTTCCCGGAGTTCGTCGATGCGCACTTTGAGTCGCGCGATTTCGTTGTGCAGCTTGGCTTCCCGGTCGGTTGTTCCTTCACGTGCTCGACGTTCGGCGTAGAAACGGTCTTTGAGGTCGGTGTGCTTGTGGGTCAGCTTGTTTCGCTTCAGCCCTGATTCCTCGGCCAGGCTGATGATGTCGAGGTTGCCGGAGGACCGCAGTGGCGTTCCGGCGAAGAGCCGTTCCATGGCGGCGATGATCGCGTCACGTTCGTCCTGGTCGGTCACGACTGTCGCGGCTCCTTGCCGGTGGTCTTGGTGCGTTCGTGCCGGTCGGCGATGCGCATGCGAGGCGCCACACGTCAGGCTGCTGCGACGACGGGGCCACATTAGCGGACGTGTGGTTGACAAAATTGAGTGAGCGCTTATTAAATAATGTGGTGACGGAGACTTCTCAGACCAGGCCACGCGGCCGTCCGCCCAAGAGCGGCGGTCCCGCCACCCGTGACCTATTGCTGGGTGCGGCGTTGGATCGGTTTGCCCGCCAAGGCTTTGCGGCGACGACCGTGCGGCAGATCGCCGCCGATACCGGGGTGCGTGACAGCGCGATCTACGGGCACTTCGCGAGCAAGCAGGCGATCTACGACGCACTGTTCGAAGAAGCAGGGCCGGCATCGTTCGAGGCGCTGGGAATCGACGTGGCTTCGCTGTGTGCGGCTGGTCCGCGTAACGCGGTGCCGGAATTGGTCGCCCGGGTGATGGACGGCTGGTCCGAGCCGAGGGCGCGGCGCTTCCTGAGCGTGCTGCTGCGCGACGGCACCGGCGACGGCGGGCCCGGCGGCTTGGCGCTCGCGATCGAAGCGGCCCGCGATCGGCTACAGGAACCGTTCCTGCAGTGGCAGCGCGACGGTCTCGTTCGCTCCGATATCCCGGCTCGGCAATTGGTCTGGGAACTGTTCGCGCCGTTGCAGATTCCCCGCCTGCTGCACTTGCGTGCTGACACCGGTGATTCCGACCTGGCGGCGGCCCGCGCGCTGGTCGAGGACCACGTGTCGTTCTTCCTGAAATGTGTCATCACCCCCGAGAGGATCAACTGATGTACTGCCACCTGCCTGTCGTCACCGAATTCGACGAAAGGCCAGCCGATTTCGTCGCGCCGAATCTCAGTCCCGCAGGTCTGCGCCTGCAGCCGCGTGAAGTCGGCGAGGGCGCCTGGGCATTGATGGCCAACCAGTTCCCCAAAGACAACAACGGACTGATCGTGGGCGAGAACGCGGCGCTGGTCGTGGATTCCGGAATCACCCCTGGGATCGGCCGTCACATTCAGGACGTGGCCGCCGAGCTGACCGGCAAACCGATCAGATACCTGGCCAACACCACATTCCACGGCGATCACACTTTCGGCAACGCTGCGTTCGCCGATGAGGTGACGATCTTCTCCTCGCGCTTGAACAAGGCCGCGATGACCGATCTCGCGGCGGAGAAGCGAATACGAACCGAGAGCATGTACGGCGACGATTCACTCGAGACCGTGCGCACCTGGCGGCGTCCGGACGTGGTGTTCGACCGGTTCTGCGAGATCGATCTCGGTGGCCGTGTCGTGCACTTGTGGCACCTGGGGCCGGGCAACGGGTCCGGCGACACCATCGTTTACGTCCCCGATGCCAGGGTGGCCTGGACCGGCAACTTTGCTATGCCTGCCGGGGTCGTCCCGATGATGTTGATCGGCGATCCGCTCGGCTACGCCCGGACATTGCGCACCATGCGGGCCATCCTTCCGCTGGATACCCTGGTGCCGGGGCACGGTTTCCTCGGCGACGCCGAACCCGGCATATCGGGCCTTATCTCCTACTGTGAACACCTCGCGGCCGCGGTCGCCTCCGCCCACGAGTCGGGTACTCCGGTCGAGGAACTCTACGACGAGTTGCCCACCTGGGATATCGAACTGCCCGCCACCGAGCCATTCCGCAGGTTGGCGGCCTCGCTGCATCGACTGAACATCCTACTCACCTACCGGTGGCTGGACGGCATCCGCGCAGCGTTGGTCCGATGATCCACGCGCGCACATGGTGTGGGCGTCATGTCGCGGGTCGACCCCAGCCGCATTCGCCGACTCGTTCGTCGGCGACGACCTCGCCGCCGACGTCGCGGCATTCCGATTCCGGTGAAAGTCATTGCGGGCCGACATGATCAAAGCGACCTCCGAAGGCCAGATTCGCGGCATCTGGCCTGACATCTCCCCCAACTTTCAGCTACAGGTGCTCCGGTCGACAGGCATTGACGCCGGTGATGATTTCCCCGACACACGGCACATCGCCGACCGCCGCCGCGAAGCCCGAGTCGGCGGGTTTCGCGCCGCCAGCCCCGACGGAGAAGGCCGCCCTTGCGACCTCATCCGGAGCGAAGTGGCAGCTCTGATCGGCCGGAGATCACGGTGAAAATGGCTTGACCGGCACGCTCGCCGATCTGCGCGAGGTCGGCGCCATACGGATCTGCGGGCCGGACAGCCCAAGCGAGCAAGCCGCCGACATCAGGCCGCTGTAGAGCCCCGGCAGTTTCCAGGTGGCCACGCGGGACCTACCGTGCGGTGCTCGTAGACGGTGCTCCGTGCATCATCCGAAAGGTGTGAAGCGCAACTCGATCAATTGTTCGTACGCTCTCTTCTGGACTCGTATCCACAGCTACCTGTCCGGGATGATCTGTCCCGTGTGAATTCGCGTCACCGCTTTCTCCTCTCTGTTTCGGATGAAACTCATACGGTAAGGAGCGGTACATGACTGCACAATCCACGACGATCAACGAGCCGACTCTGCAAGACAAGATCACATACCAGCTGTGCGAGTACGCGAATCTGGTCAACAGCATCAGCAAAGAAGACAGCGACCTGGAGGGGACGCTCTATCAGAAGATCCAGCAGTATCTCGACACCAACCAGGAGGTCATCGGAGGGTGGGAGATCGTCTGGGGTCCCGGAGTCGCGCTGTTCGACACCGACTTGTACGCGGTCAACGCCCTGTACATGGTGCGAAGCATCGAGGATCGCTCCCGGTACGTGATCGCCATGGCCGGCAGCACCGACGCACTGGTGTTCGACTGGCTCGTCGAGGACTCCTTCATTCTCCAGACGCCGTGGTTCGCGAATAGCGCCGCCCTGCACACGATCGGCACGGCCATCGGGGTGAAAACCCTCATAAGTCTCAAACCTTCCGGCCCCCGTCCCGGTGCCGGTCACACTTTGCCCGAGTTCCTGAGCACGCTCGGCGACAAGGCGATCGACCTGACCGTCACCGGCCACAGCCTCGGCGGTGCCCTATCACCCACGCTGGCCCTGTTCCTGCGCGACACCCAGTGGCTATGGGACAATTCCGAGAAAGCCAGAATCAGTGTGCTCTCGACCGCCGGACCGAGTTTCTGCAATCAGGAATTCGTCAACTACACCACCCAACGGCTGCAACGAGTGCAGCGCTACGCCAACGACCTCGACATCGTCCCGCACATGTGGAACCCGCCCGACATCGATGGCGCCAAGGCTCTCTACTCCAAGAACAACCAGCCTGCTCCCGATGGTATGAAGATTGTGTTCGACTTGCTCAAGACGCAGGCGTCCGTATCAGGCCAATATGCACACTTCGACCCCACCAGCGGCGTGTTCCAAGGAACGTTCAACAAAGAAATAAATCAAACGCAAGGCTCGACGCCAGACGAATTGTACTTGCAACAGGTCGGGTACCAGCACATAGGCGGCTACCATGAGTTCTTCGAAATCAAAGGCGTCCAGTGGCCGCAGGGCGTCGTAGCCCTCCCGCCGGTCGGCGCCGATACCGTGATGGGCCGCCTCCTGGCCTCGGCCGGTGCACCGCTCGGCGACGGTGCCGGGAAGGTACTGGCGAACCGTCGGCCGGTAACCGTCCCGATCAACGGACAGCCCGTGGAGCTGCCCACCGACCACGACAGCCCCGAAGCCAAGAAGCTCGTGGACCGCGTCACCGCCGAGTTCGACCCCCACCGCCGCATGAACTGATGCGCCGGGCCCGCACTCGGTGGCACGCGAGATTCAATCCGGGCGAAAGCGCTCCAACGGCGCAGGACGTGGCGGTCGACTCTCCGGCGGGCAGCTCGGCGACAACAGATCAGTCGACGAGGTCCAGCGTCGGTCTCGGCAGTCGGCCGCCACGACTAGTCGACCTCCACTCCCGCACCCGATATACATACGTGCACTGACCACGCGAACAGTAGGCTGGAACGCCTTCTGCACCAACTCCCTTGCACCACATGCCGCATGCGCCCCGCGCTTCGCCCGCCGGTCGCCGCCTACGCCGGGCCCGAGAGGGAACAACCGAGCGGGAAACCAAGCTGCACAACAAAAGTCGCGCAGCTGAAAGCGCGTATCGGCGAACTGCGGGACGAGCGCAACAGCTACCGCACCACCAATGAGATCTTCACCCGCGCCTTGCACACCCTCACCGTCGAGTGCGTGAGAGATAGTGAATCCTCCCGGCGTGTCCTGAGATGATGTACCCCGGTTTTCGCGGAGTCCCACTCCGGAAGAGCCGGTGCAGTAGCTGTCCGCCGATCAGCCTGGGCCGCAGCACTTTCGTGAATGTCGCCTCATCCATCCGCCCAGCAGGTCGACGACCAGCAGGCGACCTTGCTCGACGGCGTCGTGCGACGGGTCCAGGTCGCGCATGCCGCGCCCGGGCCGCCCAGCGGGTCGCGCATTCCTGGTGGCCGATCACGCGGCCGAGTGCCACAGCCGCGCCTTGAGGTGCTCGGCCGATTACCCTCTGCGCCAACGGATTGCGCCGCTGATGCCATGGTCCTCCTCGCTTGAGCACTATTACGGCGGCCACTTCCGGTGCGCTTACGTCGCACGGAAGGATCACGAAAGTTCCCGGGTATTCACTAGACTCGGCCCAAGATCACGGTGTCCGGGATGAGCCTTCGTAAACCGACCACACAGCTCGGTTTCGGCCCCGGAACCATCGGCACGACGCATCCGGGCGGGGCCGGCTACCGGGACAACGACGCCCCCTGTTGCTCGATGCGGCTCAGCCTGGGAGGGGAGGCCCAAATGCCGGAACGGCATGCACGCGCGCGGAACGAGGTTCGAGACCGACCGACCGCCGCGACACACCACTTTGCGGCGCGCTTTTTCGGGCCGTTCCAGATCTCGCGCGACGGCGATCCGATCGACGATGCGGCCGAGCTGGGGCGCACGAGCGCCCGCACGCTGCTGAAATGGTTCCTGCTGAACGAGGGTGTCCGCATCGAGTCGCCGCAGCTGAATGAGCTGCTCTGGCCTGGCCGTCGCTCGCGCAGCAACCCGAATCGGCTGCATG
This sequence comes from Nocardia sp. NBC_00508, assembly GCF_036346875.1. Classification (NCBI taxonomy): domain Bacteria; kingdom Bacillati; phylum Actinomycetota; class Actinomycetes; order Mycobacteriales; family Nocardiaceae; genus Nocardia; species Nocardia sp. NBC_00508. The sequence continues at coordinate 6,913,456 of NZ_CP107852.1, forward strand.
TGACGCTGCATTACCTACGGCATCTGCTCGAGCCTGGTTTGGCCGCCCGGCAGCCGTCCACCTTCATCCGCTCCGATGGCAAGGGCCGGTAGTGGTTCGACTTCGCCGACTGCTGGTGGACCGACGTCGTCGAGGTCGAATAACTCTACGCTGCCGGAAAAGCCGCCGAGACGCACGGCGACATCGAGGCAGCGATAGCGTCGTACGAGGCGCTGCTGGACTACAACGAACGAATCTTCCTGCCGGAGAACACCTTCGACGACGCCTTCGACTCCTGTCGCAGGGAACATGAGGTCGCACACCGGTATTCGGAGAGCCGCCTGCTGCGCCTTTACCTGATCCGCGGCCTGCCTCACAAAGCACTCCCGATCGCTCTGTCGGTCCTGGAGCGGGATCCCTACTCGGAGGCGGCGTCCACGGCGATCGCCGAGGTCAGTCTGCTGCAAGGCAACGTAGTGGCCGCACGGTCACAACTCGCCCGCTATCTGGAAACGATTCGTCGCGAACTCGGCGTCGATCCGAGCCGAAGCGCACTGCGACTCTGGAAACGCATCGAACGGGCCGGATGAATTCACAGGTAGCCGCCATGAGCCCACCCGGCGACGAACAGCCAGGTCACGGCCACCACCAGAGCGACGTACAGCAGCACCGCCAGGATCGCCTTGCCGTTCACGGGACATCGACCGCCGGTGTGGCGCGGTGCGATCCGCGAGCAGATCGCAGGACGCCTTCCAGCGCCGCGCGGTCATCGATCCGTCGGCGCCCCGGATACCGAAAGCGCCGTTGCTGCACCGGAATCAACGCCTCCAGTCTCGCCCGCAGCTCATCTGCCACAACCTCATCAACCACCCCACGTGTCTCAGAAATGTTGCGCGGCAAGACAAACCGACACCGCCGACTCATTCTGAACCGAGTTCTAAGCGCGACTTTTCGCAAACTTGGGCAGGGTGCCGTACGGAATGACGTGAAATGTATTGCTGCACAACACCTACAGGAAAATTCGTCGTTCTCGCGGCTCACCAGTCCCGCAACATGATCCGACTCGAACGGGGGCAGTCGCCGCAGTGCGAGGATTCAACATAAAACGAACCTTCGTTCTTGACAAACGCTGGATCTACTGCGAAGGTGTGTCCAACAAACAGAATTGATGTTCGGTTTAAGGATGTGTCTTCATGACAGTCAGGTACCAGGCGATTGCGGTGGCCGTTGCCGCGACCGTGCTGCAAGCGGTGATGCTGATCGCGTTCGCGTGGCCGGCGTCCGAGCTCGCACCGCGAGACCTGCCTGTCGCGGTGTCCGGGCCGGGCGCCGCGGCGATGGCGGACGGCTTGCGAGCGCGCGACGCCGAGGCTTTCGACATTGTGACCGTGGTCGACGCGGCGGCGGCACATGCCGCGATCACAGATCGGGAGGCATACGGAGCGATCGTCACCGACGGTGGCGCGCCAACGGTGCTGATCGCGTCGGCGGCCAGCCCGGCGGTCGCGCAGCAACTGACCCGGATCGCGCAGCAGTTGTCGGGCGCCCCCGTCCCGCTGATCGAAGACGTCGTCCCGACAGATCCCGATGACGCAGGTGGCGGCGGCTTCGCCGCGATGGTGCTGCCACTGGTCGTCTCCAGCCTGGCCGCCGGGTACCTGCTCAGCCTCGCCGTGCCATCGATCGGAGCACGCCTGGCCGGACTCGGCCTCTACGCGGCCGGCGCCGGGCTGTCCAGCGCGGCGATCGTCGCGACAGTCCTGTCGCTGCTGCCCGGGCCGCATCTCGCTCTCGCGGGTGTCATCGGGTTGGTGTCGGTCGCGGTATCGGCAACGATCGTGGCGGCCGGTGTCGTCTCCGGTCGGATCGGCCTGGGCATCGGGGGCCTGACCTTCCTGCTGCTGGGCAACCCGCTGTCGGCGGCATCGACCGGGCCGGAGATGCTGCCGCGCCCCTGGGGCACGATCGGCCAGCTGCTGCCACCGGGTGCCGGTGCGTCGCTGCTGCGTTCGGTGGCCTTCTTCGACGGTGCCGCGGCCCTAGCACCCACACTCGTCCTGTTGACGTGGACGGCAACCGCACTTGCTGTCCTCACCGTCGCAGCGCTGCGTCCAGGCCGGTCCGCCGATACTTCGGTGCCCGAACCGGTTTCCGTCGCCTGAGTCCGGCCAGCCCATAAACGGAACATTTGTTCTCTATGATGACGTCATGCCACGTCTCACTCAGGGTTATCGCGACGCGCGCCGACGCCAGGTCGTTGACGCAGCTCGGCGCTGTTTCGCACGGTCGGGGTTTCACGCGACCTCGATGCAGGACATCTTCACCGAGTCAGGATTGTCCGCCGGTGCGGTCTACGGCTATTTCCCCAGTAAGGAAGCCTTGGTTGCCGCGATCGTCGAAGAGGTCCTGGCCGAGATCACAGCCGACTTCGACGATGTACTCGCAGACGCGGAGTTGCCTCCGCTGGCCGAGGTCCTGGAGCGTTTGCTCGGCGTGCTGGACAAGCAGGACAATCGCCGCGATTTCGCGGCACTGGTGGTCCAGGTGTGGGCAGAAGCGGTGCGCAATCCCACCCTGGGTGCACTGCTCGCCGAGAACTATCGGACCCTGCACAACGCATTCACACGGCTGATCAAGCGATACCAGCAGGAGGGACTGGTCGATCCCACCGCCAAACCTGCCGATATCGCCCGCACGCTCACGACCGTCGGCCCCGGCTTCCTGTTCCAGCAGGCACTGCTGGACGGCGTAGGCGCGAAGGCCTACGCCAAAGGGCTGTACCCGCTGCTGCCCGCCGCCGCTGCGGTCGAGTGACGGCTACCCGCGTCATCGAGCTGGAACCGGCTCTCCCGCAGGGAAACACGACCGCAATGATCCGGCAGCTCGCACACCCGCATCGCACAGCACTTAGAACAAACGTTCTGATTGACAAGGATCCGCGCATGAGTCGAGTATTTAAAACGAACGAGCACTCTGTTTATGAAAGGGTTGGACATGGAATCAACGCCATTGCACGGCATCGGAACTACGGCACTGGGGGTCGCGGCATTGCGGGCGTTGGAACACGACCGGCCCGACCGCTTGTTCAGCGACCCCTATGCGCAGTGCTTTCTGGACGCGGCGGGTGGCTCCGGCGGGTTTCTCACCGCGGCACCGGTAGGTGGCTACGACTTCGCCGCGCTGATGGCCGACCAGGTCGCGATCCGCACCAGATTCTTCGACGAGGTGATACTCGATGCCGCCGGCGACACATGCACGCAGGTGGTGCTGGTGGCGTCAGGACTGGACACACGCCCCTACCGGTTGGCCTGGCCCGGTGATGTCCGGGTGTTCGAGATCGACTTCGGTGATGTGCTGCGGTTCAAGCGTGACGCGTTGACGGGCACCGGCGCGCGTCCCGCATGTGCGCACATCGAGGTCCCGGCGGACCTTCTCGACGACTGGCCGACAGCCTTGCGCGACGCCGGGTTCAGTCCCGACGTGCCGACGATTTGGCTACTCGAGGGGATTCTCTACGCGTTGCCCGCCGACGCGGCAGACCAGTTGATCGCACGCATCACCGCATTGTCGGCGCCCGGGTGCGAGCTGGCCGCCGATCATGCCGAGGACTCACCGTTGCTGCGGCAAGCCCGGGCGGCCGTATCGGACGAACTGGTGCGACTGTGGCGCGGCGGCCCGGTCGGCGACCTCGGCGCCTGGTTCGGCAGGCACGGCTGGGTGTCCGCCGTTCGCGACATACGCGTACTCGCCCGGTCCTATCACCGGCCCGTCCCCCGAGCATTCGACCATGCCCTGGAGGGCAGCGGCGAGGGCTGGCTGGTCACCGCGCGACTGCGCCACGCACAGCAGTGAACGGCGCGAACCGAGCCAACCGCTGCCGCCCACACTCCTTGGATGGGCGAGGACGCGGCCACGCTACCGCAGAGTCTCCGATCGTCGGAGACGAACGTCCCGCCTTCGCGCTCTATCGGCGCGTCGCGCCCGGTTCGACAGCGAAACGTCCTGCTGCACTTGATAATTCGTCGTCGGCAGATTTCTGAATACCGCCGCCGCGGCACGCTCGCCTACTTCGCCGCCCACGACGTGCACCGCGCCCACGTCATCGGCCGCTGCGAGCCCACCACCGGCATCGCACCATTCTCCCGGCTCACCGCCCAGATCATGACCCAAGAACCGTATGCCAGGTGCGCGGCGGGTGTTCTGGATCGTTGACAACGGGGCCTCCCACCGCAACTGGGCTGCCGCGAAACGGCTCAACGACGCCCACCCCAACGCGCACATGATCCACCTGCCGGTGCACGCGTCGTGGTTGAATCAGGTGGAGGTCTACTTCTCGATCGTGCAGCGAAAAGCGTTGTGCCCCAACGACTTTGCCGATCTCGATGCCGCCGCCGACCGGCTACTGGCCTTCCGGAACCACTACAACGTCACCGCCCGCCCGTTCGACTGGACCTTCACCCGCAACGACCTCGACCGCCTACTACACAAGCTCGGCCGCCACGACCTGCACGCACCCCGCCCACTCGCCGCATAACCCCCGACGAACCAACGGGCGTTATGCGGCATCTGGTCGAGGTGCGTGCAGGTCGTGGTGCCCGAGGTGCGGGGAAGGTTGTTTCAGCTATTCCATGACGTCAGCACGGGGAGGCCGGTGACGCGCATTTCCGCGATCGACATGCCCCGGCGGCGGCGAGCGAGTTCGCGCAGAGGGTTCGAGCTGAGATAGCCCACCCTGTTCGCCACCGCGTCGATAGTCAGCGACGTTGTCCGCAGCAGCTGCGCGGCGTGCTCCAAGCGGATGTCGTCCACAAAGTCTTTGGGCGACATACCGAGTTCGGCATGGGTGGCACGCTGCAGGGTGCGTTCCGTTAGGCCCAGTTCGCTTGCTACAGAGGAGATTCGGAAGTGTTCGGCGAGATGAGCACGGACCCATCGCTCGAATTCGGCGATCAAGGGATTACTCCTGGCCACCACGTCTGGCAGGAGGAAGTTCGCCTGTGTCTGCCGGTTACCTATTGTCAAGTACCGGGCGACCAGTTGGGCAAGCGCGGGACTCCGGTCATTCAGCAGTGATAACGCCAGATCCAACTGGAACAGCGAAGCCGCTGCTGTGGTGACGTGGTCGCCCTGGCACAACGGCTGTTTCTCGTCGAGATCGACCCGCGGATATCGCTGACGGAAGGTCGGGCCGAGCCACCAACTGGTCGTTGCCGTGGAGCCGTCCAGCACTCCCGCTTCGGCCAGGAAGAAGGTCCCCGTGCATGCCGCCGCAAGGTGGGCCCCATTGTCGTAAGCGCGCCTTATTCGGTCCAGGACCGGCTGCATCGGCGGCGACGAGACCATTTCGACGATCCCTTCCGGGCGTATCACGCTCACCGCAGGCACGATTATTCTGCCGAGTTCCTCTGGAGTATCGGGGAACGGAAGTGTCGGCACAATATGGCCCTGGCCGGTGCGGACCCTTTCGCCGAGTGACACCGTACCGACATGCCACGGCATGGGCGGCGGATCGAGCTCCTCACGCAAGACGTTCGCGACACCCAGCACATCGAGCAGAGCGGCCAAACTGAAGTCGGCTACCCCGTCCACAACGAGGATCGCGATATCCAAGTGGGAAATTGCACCAGATGTGCCGTTTGCGCCGCTCATGGTTGCTCATATCTTACGCCACCGATGATCGGCGCCTGATGTTGAGACCACCTGGTTCCAGAGCCACTATTTCTCGGCCGTGCAGCGCAAAGCAATCCCCCGACGAACTAACGGGCGCGCACCCACTAGTGTGTCGCGCCTGAAATGCGTCCCCTAAGTTGTTAGGCTGTTTGTGTGTCGCATCGTGGGCCTTCTGCTGTTGAGATCGTTGTGTCCGACGCTGAGCGTGTGGAGCTTGCGCGCATGGCGGAGTCGCCGGATCGGCGTGAGGCGCAACGAGCTCGGATCGTGCTGGCCTGCGCTGAGGGTATGTCGAATGCGGGTGCCGCGCGGCTTGTCGGTGTCTCGGTGGGGTCGGCGGCGAGATGGCGCGGGCAGTTCGCCGCCGAGGGTCTGGAAGGGCTGGGTGATCGTGATCGTGGTGGGCGGCCGGTGGCCGAGATCGTGTTGACCGGCGATGAGCGTGAGACGTTGCAGCGGTGGGCGCGTCGAGCGAAGTCGTCGCAGGCGCTCGCGGAGCGTTGCCGGATCGTATTGGGTTGTGCGGCAGGTAAATCCAATCAGGATGTGGCAGCCGAGTTGGGTATCACGGCCCAGACTGTGGGTAAGTGGCGGAGGCGTTTCGCGCAGAGACGTCTCGAGGGGTTGTCCGACGAGACGCGTCCGGGACGGCCCCCGTCGATCCTGCTGGACAAGGTCGAAGAAGTGGTCACGATGACCCTGGAGCAGAAGCCGGCAGACGCGACGCATTGGTCGCGGACCTCGATGGCCAAACGAAGCGGCTTGTCGCCGTCGACGATTGGGCGGATCTGGAGCAAGTTCGATCTGAAACCGCATGTGGCCGACGGCTTCAAACTCTCGACCGATCCGTTGTTCGTGGACAAGGTCGTCGATGTGGTCGGGCTGTATCACAATCCGCCGGAGAAGGCGGTCGTGTTGTGTGTGGACGAGAAGTCCGGGATCCAGGCACTGGACCGCTCGCAACCGGTGCTGCCGATGATGCCCGGCATGCCCGAGCGATACTCCCACGACTACGTCCGCCACGGCGTGACCAGCCTGTTCGCGGCGTTCGACATCGCCGACGGAGCCGTGATCTCCAAGCTGTACTCCCGCCGCCGCGCGGCCGAGTTCAAGAAATTCCTCATCGCGATCGACAAGGCCGTGCCCGCGGAACTGGACGTACACCTGGTCTGCGACAACTTGTCTACCCACAAGACACCGACGATCAACGCCTGGCTGGCCAAACATCCACGCTTCCATATGCATTTCACCCCGACCGGCTCCTCATGGCTCAACCAGGTCGAGCGCTGGTTCGGGTTCCTTACCGACCAACTTCTGCGCCGCGGAGTCCACAAAAGCGTTGCGGCACTGGACAAAGACATCACAGCCTGGATCGAGCAATGGAATGCCGACCCGAAACCATTCGTCTGGCGCAAAACCGCGGAAGAGATCCTCGAATCACTCGCTAAATATCTTCAACGAATTTCAGGCGCAGGACACTAGTGGGCCACAGGGATTGCAGAGTAGCGGCCAGACCCGCGCACCGTAGACAGCAGAGGTGTAACCGGCGATGAGATCCGATCTCGAACCGCCTGAACTTCCTGCGAACCGATTCGACACTCGATAACGGCCAGCCACATGGAAGGCGCCTGGCCCACGTTAGGCCTGCGAAATTCCGCCGACTGCGAGCAGACCTTCGATTGCCACTAGCCAATCGGCTGTGAGGTACCGCAGGTCACGCAGTAGATCCGAGTGAGTCTGCAGTCGTTCCCGCAAGGGCTCCAATCTCTGCACCGATGGCACTCTCCACGGCCATGCTCCTTCGCGGCAGCGGTCCAGCAGCTCTTGCAGATCCACAGGCTGTCGCTCCGATGGAGTGCCCGGCTCATGTTGTTCCAACGGAAGTGGAACGACTCGTGGGCCTCGTAGCCACCGTCGCTGGTAAGCACTATTCCGGGATGCAGCCTGCGCTTGTCGTAGCCCTCGATCATACGAGCGTTGTGGTCAAGGGCCGGCCTCACTTCGGTAGCGGTCGACGGCTTCGGCCAGGGAGACCAGCATACGGTCAGTTCCCGATTCTCATTGTCGGACAGGGATGCTCGGCCAGCGACGGAAGACCTCCCTCGAGAGCCACTGATCCATCGCTCACCCGCGCCTTGCTGAGGGCTCGGCGTCGGCGTCGTGCTGACCATAGGCAAACTGGAACGGCTATGCACCGTCGTTTCGATCGCGCAGGGAATGGATCATGCTCTGCAGGATCCGGAACGCGTCTGACTGCTCGGTCTCGGTCATGCCGGCCAGCATTCTGACCTCGACGGACCGGACCGCTACGGTCGCCTTCTCGAGGCTCCGTCGGCCGCGAGGCGTGAGCCGCGTGGGAAGAACCTTCCCGACGGGTGCCTGCGCAGGCCTGGTCACGTGGCCGTCTCGTTCCAGGGTCTGGAGTAGCACGTTCATCGTCTGCCGGGTCACGAACGCGCCCCGCGCGAGCTCGGAGTTCGACAAGCCCGGTCGTTGAGCCAGCAGTTCGAGGCAGGAGTAGTGCGTCACGCTCATACCGAGCGGCCGCAGCACCTCCTCCATGGCTGCACGGAGGGCGCTCGACGCCTCTTTCAGCAGGTAGCCCAGTGACGTCTCCAGGTCGACGCCGATACCGTCTTGACTCATGTCAGAAGTCTGACATAGATTGACTCGTGTCAGAAAGCTGACATAACGAGAAGGAGCATCATCATGCCCGCCACCGGCCCCGACTTCATCTCGCTCCAAGCGCGCGACCTCGACGCTTCGCAGGCGTTCTACGAGCAGTACCTCGGCCTCGTCCGCTCGCAGAGCGGACCTCCGCACGCCGTCGTCTTCGAGACGAAGCCGATCGCGTTCGCACTCCGCGACCTCGTTCCCGGCACCGATCTCGCATCTGTTGCTCAGCCCGGCATCGGTGCCGCGATCTGGCTGCACGCCACAGACGTCCAGGCCATTCACGATGCTCTGGTCGCCGACGGTCACACCATCGTCTCCGCACCGATGGACGGCCCGTTCGGTCGGACATTCACCTTCGCCGACCCCGACGGCTACCAGGTCACTCTCCACGACCGCGCCTGACAAGCCGAACGCCAGCGGACGATCACCGGCCCCCCGCAGACCGCGGTTGCGCCCGAGGCTCGAGAATCCGGGCGACGTTTGTTTACCCCAGGGTGATACCTATACCGACCAGCGGCGGCCCCGTCGCCCGTAACGAGTGCGTACTCCAGTGCGCGGCTGGCCGTATCCCGGCCGACGTGGCTCCGACGGTGGCCGCGATCCTGACCCGACACGCACCAGCCGCCGCGGCGATGAACGCTTCTACTGGAAACTGTTCGATGGCGAAATCCACACGGATCAGGCCCAGTTGGTAGATCAGCACGATCTGACCAGTTGACCTCGAAACAGAAGCGGTCAGAAGTCCCAGACAGCCGGAACGCAACGAAAGGCGTTGCCGGCGGTCGCCACGTGGCAGATGGAGGGGAACGGCAAGTGAGTGGCCACCAGCGCCTCGCGGCTGGCCGCCAGCTCCTGCAAGAGACGGACGCGGACGCGGGCAGCCTCCTCAGGGTCGTGTTCGAAGCCGTTGAACCAGTCGGGGCGGTCGAACGCCACCTGGAACACGGCGTCTCCGGCGAACGTCAGACGGTCGCCGCCGGACGCCAGGCGGACCACGCTGTGCCCGGGGGTGTGCCCGCCGGTGCGACAGGCGACCACCCCCGGCGCCACCTCGTACTCCGTCTCGAACGGCCGCAGCCGGCCGCGGTACTCCTCCAGGAACCGTGTGGCGGCCGACCGAAGCGCGTCCGGCACCCCCGCCGGCATGGAGGTGCGGGAGAAATCGGGCGACTCCCAGAACTCGGCCTCGGTGGCGGCCACGTGGACCCGCAGATCCGGACGCAGCCCGCGCCCCAGCCCGTCGCCGAGCAGCCCACCAATGTGGTCCATGTGCATGTGGGTGAGCACCACGTCGGTCACGGATGCGGCGTCGATCCCGGCGGCCTCCAGTCGCAGAGCCAACCGCCCGGCCTGCTGGAAGTTGGGGAACTCCACGCCTAGCCCAGCGTCGATGAGCACGGTCCGGTCGCCGCTACGCACCACGACAACGTTCAGCGGCCACTCGAGCACGTCCGGCGGCAGGAACATGTCGTCCAGCCAGGCCGCCAGGTCGGTCGGGTCAGCGTTGTAGGCGATCGTCTCGGCTGCGATCGGTAGCACCCCGTCGCTGATCACCAGCACGTCGATCTCGCCGACCTGCACCGCGTAGCGCGACGGAACCAACTCATCCAGCCCCGGTCTGCCGGAATGCGAGGGGTTGTCCAAGCTCATGATTGTCTCCTCGATTGCCGAAATGTGGCACGATCGCCACCGCCGACCAGTGGGCGCCCGTCTGATTCGGTTGTCGGTCCTACTCGACTCGAAGATGTCGCGAGGTGAGGTTCCGGCCAACCGGTCGCAGCGCCCGCGACGTTCCAAACGTCAGCCTTTCGCCGCCGGATTCGCGGGTTTGCGCGGTGGCGTCGATGGTGTGCCTGTCGCCGGGAGACGCCGACACGAGCCATCTGACAGTCTGCATCGTTGAACAGCTCGACCCGGTTGCATCAGCTACTTATGAGCATCCGCAGTCTGTGAATGACCACGACCGCGATCAGTGCTACCACGGGCGCCTCCTTGGATGCCTCTCCCGGGCAATGATCTTACATACGTACTGGATGACCGCAGGGAAAACCGAAAGACCGACGAGACGGTCGCGATCTTCAGATCGCCGTCGCGACGGCTGGCAGCGGGGTTCGATGGGCTTCGCAATCATCTAGTTATCATTGCTGGCCAAGGCCACACGTAGCCCGCTTCCGGTGACATCATCGACCCCGTCGTGGCGAAGGCCTCTTCGGGGTGCCGGTCACTGGAAGGGGCCGCAGGCCGTCAGCGCCGGGCAGCCTCCGCGTCGACCGTCCGCAGCGACTTTCCCGCAGTCTCCCTTGCAAGGCCGACCGCGATCACCGAGATCGTGGCCGCCGCAACCAGATACAGGGAAATCGGTACCGAGCTGTGGAATCCGTTGAGCAGGCTGATGGCGATCAGCGGCGCCAGCGATCCGGCCAGGATCGGTGCGACCTGATAGCAGAACGACAGCGCCGTATAGCGGACGTGGGTGGGGAACATCTCGGTCATCAGCGCGGAATACGGTGCGTAGGTGAGTGATTCGATGGCGAGACCCAGCGTGATCGCGACAATGATGACCGTGTAATTTCCGGTGTCCATCATCGGAAAAGCCACGAATCCCCATCCGGCGGTGAGCACGGCGCCGGTGAGGTAGACCGGACGCCGGCCGATCAGATCCGAGAGCAGCCCCGCCGCCGGAATCATGAAGAAGTGCAGTAGGTGGGCCGCGAGCATCAGCGCGAGGATCGGCGCTGTTTCCACCTTCACCATCAACTTGAGATAGGTGATCGAGAAGGTCACCACGATGTAGTAGAGGATGTTCTCCGCAAAGCGGGCGCCGATGCCGATCAGCACCTCGCGCCAATGGAACCGCAGCACCTCGACGATGCCGAGCGCGCGCCGCTTGTCCGCTTCGATCCTGGCCTGCGCCTCGACGAAGATCGGCGCGTCGTCGACACTGGACCGCACCCAGTACCCGACGAGCACGACGATGGCCGACAGCCAGAACCCGATGCGCCAGCCCCAGGACAGGAACTGCTCGTCGGACAGATTCGCCGACAGCACCAACAGCACGACGGTCGCGAGCACATTGCCCAGCGGCACCCCGGACTGCGGCCAGCTGGCCCAGAAGCCGCGGCGGTGATCGGGACTGTGCTCACTGACGAGTAGCACCGCCCCACCCCACTCGCCGCCGAATGCGAAACCCTGGATCAGGCGCAGCGTCACCAGCAGGATCGGCGCCCAGTACCCGATCGCGTTGAAGGTGGGCAGGCAGCCCATGAGGAATGTGGTGATACCGACGACGACCAGGCTGAGCTGCAACAGGGCCTTGCGCCCGACGCGGTCACCGAAGTGCCCGAACAGCAGCCCGCCGAAGGGCCGAGCAAGAAACCCGACCGCATACAGCGCGAATGCCGCGATGATCCCGTCTACGGCATTCCCGCTGGACCGGAAGAACACCTCACCGAAGACGAGCGCCGAGGCGGTGCCGTATAAGAAGAACTCGTACCACTCGGCGACAGCGCCTGCCATGGCCGCGGCCACGATACGGCGCAGCCCTGCGGGTCTCGGCCCGGCGGCATTGGGCGGAGCGGACTCGGCATGCGACGCGGGTGCGGTGTTGTCGAGAGCGGTCATGGTGTTCACCTTCGTCGGAGAGAGAACGGCGCATCGGGCAAATCCGAGCACCTCGAGTTTCCGCGCGCCGCTTCGGATCGAATGGCGGATGTGGAGAGCGGAAACCGACACGATGTGATGTGTGACATTGCACTGTAGGTAAGTGACGGCGCTCACGCAAGGGGTTGCATGTGACCAACAACTCGCGCTAGCTTCAGTGCAATGTCACACCGCACCGTGTGACAGCGGCCCGGGCGCAGTTCCCGGACTACCACACAGATGGAGGCTTACATGTCCGAAACGACCACGTCGGCTGCGAATAAGCCGTGGCACGGGGTTCTGGTCGCGACGACCCTGCCTTTCACCGAGAACTACTCGGTCGACTACGACGCGTACGCCGAGCACGTGCGGTGGCTGGCCGCCAACGGTTGCCACGGCGTGAGCCCGAACGGATCGCTGGGGGAATACCAGACCCTCGCCGATGATGAGCGGGCGAAGGTCGTGACCACGGCCATCGCGGCGGCTCAGGCGGGATTCGCGGTGATGCCGGGCATAGCCGCATATGGGGCGCTGCAGGCGCGCAAGTGGGCCGAACAGGCCGCCGAAGCGGGGGCGCACGCCGTAATGCTGTTGCCGCCCAACACCTATCGCGGCGAGCGGGATTCGATCATGGATCACTACCGCACGGTGGCGAAGGTGGGGCTGCCGATCGTGGCCTACAACAACCCGATCGACACCCGCATCGACCTGACCCCGGACATCCTGGCCGAATTGCATGCCGAGGGGCTGATCGTCGGGGTCAAGGAGTTCACCGGCGACGTGCGGCGCTTCTACGAGATCAAGGAACTCGCCCCCGAACTCGATGTGCTCATCGGCTCGGACGATGTGGTCCTCGAGCTCGGCATCGCGGGCGCGGTCGGCTGGGTGGCCGGGTACCCGAACGCGATCCCCCAGGCGACGGTGGAATTGTACAACGCGTCGGTGAACCGGGACCTGGACAAGGCGCTTCCGCTGTACCGCGACCTGCACAAGCTGCTGCGCTGGGACTCCAAGACCGAATTCGTGCACGCGATCAAGCTGTCCATGGATCTGGCCGGTCGCACCGGCGGAGCATGCCGCCCGCCGCGGGTCCCGCTCGCGCCGGAGCTGGTCGAGAAGATCAGCGCCGATACCCGCGACGTGCTGGCCAAGGGCTACCGGTAGCCGAAAGACCCACGGACGACGGTGATTACGGGAAGCGAGGAGCAGACGATGACCGGAATCATGGCCGAATCCGTCGCCGACACGACGGCGGAGGAGGTCGATGCCGCGGTCGCTGCCGCCGCAGCGGCTGCCGGACCCTGGGCGGCGATGGAACTGGCCGACCGAGCCCGAATACTGCACGGCATCGCGGATCGGCTCGACGCGCACGCCGACGTACTGATCCCGCTGGCGATGCGGGAGACGCATCTGGCCGAACCGCGGCTGGTCGGCGAGTTGCAGCGCACCAGCTTCCAGTTGCGCCTGTTCGCACAGACGGTGCTGGACGGCGCGTTCCTCGACGTGCGCATCGACACCGCAGACGCCGAATGGCCGATGGGTGCGCCGCGGCCCGACCTGCGCCGGATGAATATCCCGCTGGGACCTGTGCTCAACTTCGCGGCGAGCAACTTCCCATTCGCGTTCTCCGTCGCGGGCGGCGACACCGCTTCCGCGCTGGCCGCCGGATGTCCGGTGATCGTCAAGGCCAATCCCGGCCACCCGGCGTTGTCACTCGCGGTCGGCCGGCTCGTCGATGAGGCGTTTGCCGAATGCGGCGCACCGGCCGGGACCGTCGGGCTGGTTTTCGGGCGCGACGCCGGGGTGCAGGTGCTCACCCATCCGGCCATGGCAGCCGCCGCGTTCACCGGCTCCACGGCCGGGGGCCGGGCGCTGTACGACCTGGCGTGCCGTCGGCCCGTGCCGATCCCATTCTATGGGGAGTTGGGCTCGATCAACCCGGTGTTCGTCACCGCCGAGGCCGCGCGGGCGCGGTCAGCAGAGATCGCTGAGGGGCTGCTGACCGCGGTGAGTTCGAATGCGGGCCAGGTGTGTACGAAGCCGGGACTGGTCGTGGTGCCAGCGGATTCGGCGGTGCTCAGCGACTTGGTCGAGCTGATCCGCACCCGCCCGGTGCCGACGGGCGAAATGCTCAACGACGTGATCGCGGCCGGATTCGCCGCCGCCGTCGAGCAGGTGCGCAAACACCCGAATGTGCAAGTGCTGGCAGGCGGCGGACCCGGAGAGGCCCTGCTACTTGCCACGACGGCGCGGACGGTGCTCGCCGACCTCAACGAGCTGATGCACGAAATGTTCGGCCCAGCAACGCTATTGGCGAGCTATCGGGACACCACGGAGCTGCTGGAGCTGGCCCGCGCGGTGGACGGCCAGCTGACCGTCACGGTATTCGGCGACCGAGCCGACGACACCACCCGCGCACTGCTCACCGCCGCCGCGGGCGCGGCCGGGCGGATGCTCTGGAACAGTTGGCCCACAGGGCTTTCCGTCACCTATGCGCAGCAGCACGGCGGACCCTACCCGGCCACTACCACACCGGCCACCACCTCGGTGGGCACCGCGGCCATCGCGCGCTTCCTGCGCCCGGTCGCATACCAGTCGGTGCCGGACGAGCTGTTGCCGCCGGAATTGCGGACGGACAACCCGCTCGGCATTCCGCGATCGGTGAACGGGGCTCGCCCGCAATGACTTTCGACTCGTCCGGCGCGACGTCCCTGCGGGGTACCGAGGTGCTGATCATCGGTGGCGGCATGATCGGGTGCGCGCTAGCGGACCGCCTCACGCTGGCCGGTGCGTCGGTGCGGGTCTGCGAGGCGGGTGGGCTGGCCTCGGGCACCACCGCCCACGGCGAGGGCAACGTGCTCGTCTCGGACAAGGGCCCCGGGCCCGAGCTGGAGCTTGCCCAGCTGTCGCGCCGACTGTGGCCCGGCATCCTCGAGCGCGTCGCCGAGCGGCTCCCCGAGGATGTCGCGGCCGTCGAATGGGAACCCAAGGGCGGCATCGTGGTTGCCACCACCGCTGCGGGCGCTGCCGCGCTGACCGAATTCGCTGGAGGCCAGCGCGCGGCCGGGGTGCGGTGCGAGGACCTCGATGCGGACCGACTGGCCGAGGCCGAACCCGCGCTGACCCGGGACGTGGCCGCGGCCGTGTACTACCCCGATGATGCCCAGGTCCAGCCGGTCGGCGCCGCTGCCGCCCTGATCGGGTCTGCGGTCGCGGCAGGCGCGGTCGTCGAAACGTGCTGTGCGATCACCGGTTCGATCGTGCGCGACGGTCGGCTGATCGGGGTGCAGACGACCAAAGGACCACGGCACGCCGACATCGTGATCAACGCGGCCGGACCGTGGTCGGGCCCGGTCTCGGGTCTGCTCGGCGCGCCGATCGCCGTCAAGCCGCGCCGGGGCGACGTGCTGATCACCGCGCCGCTGCCGCCGACCGTCTTCCATAAGGTCTACGACGCGGATTACGTAGGCGCCGTCGGCAGTTCGGACACGGCACTGCAGTCCTCGGCCGTGGTCGAATCTACCCGCGGCGGCCCGCTGCTGCTCGGCTCGTCACGGCGCCAGTGCGGCTTCGATAACCGACTGCGCCCGGACAGCCTGGCCGCCATCGCGCGCAAGGCGTTGCGGCTGTACCCGATTCTGGCCGATATCGCGATCATGCGCGCCTACGGCGGCTTCCGCCCATACGTCGATGACCACCTTCCGGTGATCGGACCTGATCCGCGACTGCCCGGGCTGTGGCACGCAACCGGTCACGAGGGAGCAGGTATCGGTCTGTCGGTCGGCACCGCACAACTGCTGACATCCGCGCTCGCCGGTCAACCGGACGAGGTCGATATCGCGGCCTTCGCCGTCGACCGGCCCGCAGTGATGGAATCCAGCCCTACCGGACCGAACGAGAGGATTTCCCGTTGAGTTCCCACCTCATTCGGCCGGATACCGACCCCGTCGGTCGCGCCGACCGGCCAATGACGATCACCGTCGACGGCACGCCGATTCCAGGCGTGCACGGTCAGACGCTCGCCTCGGTGCTGCTGGCCGCCGACCGCTCACACTGGCGCACCGCACCGACCGGAGCCCCACGCGGCGTGTTCTGTGCCATCGGCATTTGCTTCGACTGCGTCGCCACCGTCAACGGCGTCCCCGACATTCGGCTGTGCCGCCGCCCTGCCCGCGATGGCGACGCAGTCACCACCCAGACCCGCGTGACCCGCTCGCCCAAGGCAAACGGAGGCGCGCGATGAACAGGCACGTGGTTGTGATCGGCGGTGGCCCAGCAGGCACGGCCGCGGCCGAATCCGCGCTGCTCCACGGGGCAACCGTGACGCTGATCGATGCGAACGAGGCGCTCGGCGGCCAGTACAACCGTCGCGTCCCGGCCGCCTACGGAGTGCGGCACCCGCTGAGCATCGGGCACGGATATGCCGCGGCAGAGCGTCGGGCGCGCCTGCTGATCGATCACCCGCGCTGCGAATACCTCTCGTGGGCAGCGGTTTACCAGATCGAACGGCATCCAGGGGGCGGCTGCCCGGCCGTGCGTTTGCTGCTGGGCGTCGAGGGCGACCGGCGGACACACCGGGTGGTCCAGGGCGACGCACTGGTACTCGCCACCGGCGCCTACGACCGGGTGTGCCCATTCCCCGGCTGGGACCTGCCCGGCGTCTACACCGCGGGCGCCGCGCAGACTCTCGCCAAGACCCAGCGTGTGCTGGTCGGACGGTCCGTATTGCTCTCCGGCACCGGCCCGTTCCTGCTGCCGGTCGCGCAGTCGATGGCCGAAGGCGGCGCCGACGTCCGCGCGGTGCTCGAGGCCAATCCGGGCCGCCGGGTCCTCCCACATTGGGCCGCCCGGCCCTGGCAGCTTCGACACAGCGTCGGCAAGGCCGTTGAGTTGATCGAATACGCCAGTTGTCTTGTGCGACATCACATCCCAGTGCGCACGGCCCGAGCGGTGGTCGCAGTGGCCGGCGATGGCCGGGTCGAGGAGGCCACCATTGCCCGCCTCGACGAGAACTGGGCGCCGATTCCCGGCAGCCACGCCACGGTGGCGGTGGACGCGGTCGCGGTCTCGCACGGATTCACCCCGCAGCACGAACTCGCGGTCGCCGCCGGGGCACAGCTCACCTCCGATGGCTTTGTCCGCGTCGATCACACCCAGCGCACCTCCAACGAAAGCGTCTGGGCAGCAGGGGAAGTCACCGGCATCGGCGGTTCCCAGGTCGCCACCGTCGAAGGGACCGTCGCGGGGCTGGCGGCGGCGGGCGCCGACCCCACCGCGGACCGTGTGCTGCGTGCCCGTCACCGCACGGCCGAGCAGTTCGTCGCACGGCTCGCGGCCGCGCACCCCATCCGGCCCGGCGTGCTGACCTGGTCGCGACCCGAGACCGTGATCTGCCGGTGCGAGGGCACCAGCCGTGGTGAACTGGCCGCCGCCTGGGCCCGTGCCAGCGGCGACGGCTACCGGCCCGCCAAGCTGGCCACCCGCGCCGGACTCGGGCCATGCCAGGGCCGGATCTGCGCGGCGAATATCGAGGCGCTGCGGGGCAGGCCATGCCCCGACGGCGGCGCCTCCCCCACGGCCGATACCCAGGGCCTGGCGGCGGCCACCCCCGCCTGGCGCCCGTTGGCCGCCCCGGTGCGGCTGCGCGAACTCGCCGATCTCGACAGTGAAGGACAGTCTTGATGCGTAGCACCATGATCATCTCCGCGATCGACACCCACACCGAGGGGATGCCGACCCGCGTGGTCACCGGCGGAGTCGCCACGGTCCCCGGCGACACGATGGCGGCCCGGCGGATGTATTTCGCCGAACACCTCGACGGACTGCGCAAACTATTGGTCAACGAGCCGCGCGGACACGCGGCGATGAGCGGGGCGATCCTGCAGCCCGCAACCACCGACGACGGGCACTACGGCGTGCTGTTCATCGAGGTCAGCGGACTGCTGCCGATGTGCGGACACGGCACTATCGGCGTAGCGACCGCGCTGGTCGAGGCAGGCATGGTGCCGGTCACCGAGCCCGTCACCGAGATTCGGCTCGACACCCCCGCCGGGCGGGTGGTGGCCTCAGTGGCTGTCAGCGGCGGCCACGCGGACTCGGTCACCCTGCGCAATGTTCCCGCGTACTGCGACAGCCTGGACAACAATGTCGAGGTGCCCGGCTTCGGCACGGTGCGCTACGACATGGCCTACGGCGGAAACTTCTACGCCATCGTCGATCTCGGCTCGCTCGGGCTACCGTTCGACCGCGCGGACAAGGACCGGATTCTCGACTCTGGCCTGCGAATCATGCATGCCATCAACGAGTTCCGGTGCCCGGTACACCTCGAGGACAAGCAGATCGCCGGGTGCAAGCACGTACTGTTCCTGGACCCGGCCGCCGAGCCCACACACACCCGCAACGCGATGGCCATCCACCCGGGCTGGTTCGACCGCTCCCCCTGCGGCACAGGCACCTCCGCACTACTTGCCCGCCAGCACGCCCGCGGGCTGCTCTCCGGTGACCAAGTGCTGCACAACGATTCGTTCATCGGTACCACCTTCCAGGCGCATGTCGTCGACACCACCACCGTCGGTGGCGCCCCTGCGATCGTGCCCGCTATCACCGGCCGCGCATGGCTGACCGGGACGGCGAACTACCTGCTCGACCCGTCCGACCCCTTCCCTCAGGGCTTCGTCTTCTAGGACGAGACCTCCCACACTTCCCCTCCGGTCACCCACCCATCTCGAAAGGCCACGACAATGTCTGTCGTCACCCGACGCCCACGTCCACCCATCACCAGAAGTGGGGTGATGCGACGAATGCCCGTGACCGTCGCTGACACCGGCGACTTCAAGAAGAGCATGGGCCTGTGGCAACTAGGTTCTGTCTCGAAGTGGTGAGGGCTGGCCTGTGGCCGGTCGTCTCACGAGTGTCGAAGCCATTGGTTGATGACAGCGATGTGGATCGTGGCTTGGTAGCGGACGGCGAGTTTGTCGAACCGGGTGGCCACGGCCCGATGCTGTTTGAGCTGGTTGATGCCGCGTTCGACAGCGTTGCGGTCACGGTAGATCACCGGATCGAACGTCGGCGGCCGCCCACCGGCCCGGCCGCGGCGCAGCCGGTTCGCGGCCTGATCGGACGGGACCGGGATCGTTGCTCTGATCCCGTGACGACGTAACCACTCCCGGTTACCGCGACTGGAATACGCCTTGTCGGCCAACACCCGCACCGGCCGCACCCGCGGACGTCCGCCTCCGAGTTTCGGCACCGCGATACCGTCCAACACCGCCGTGAACTGAGGACTGTCACCGGCCTGACCCGCGGTGACCAGCACCGACAACACCCGGCAGCCCTGCTCACACGCCAGATGCAGCTTGCTGGTCCACCCACCCCGAGAGCGCCCCAACCCGTGATCGGCCGGCTCGCGTTCACCAGGCCCGGCTGGCGGTTCGGCCTGCCGGTCGCTGTCGCGGCGCCCACCAGCAGCGTGCTGGTGGGCCCGAGCGATCGTGGAGTCCACACTGACCTGCCAGTCGATCACCCCGGCCGCGTCGGCCAGCACCTGCAGCGATGTCACGATCGCCGCCCACGCGCCGGCTCGCTGCCAGCGTCGGAACAATCCGTAGACCGCTTGCCAGGACCCGTACTCGGCGGGAACGTCGCGCCATGGCACCCCGGCCCGGGTCCGCCACCGGATCCCGTCGATGAGCTGCCGTTTCGTCCACTTCGGCGGGCGGCCCGCCTTCTTCGGTCGAGGCAGCAACGGCTCCAACCGCGCCCACTGGGCATCGGTCAGATCCGCCCGCCCCGCCACCGCTACGCTGGGCACGAGGTCTCCGGGACTATTCAGGTTTGCTTGGTCGCTAACCCGAAATACCGGAGACCTCACCCATATGCCAAAGCGGCCAACAACTTTCACCGAACATGCTGATGGGTGGCACCGCACAGCGGTGCCACCCATCACTTCACTTCGAGACAGAACCTAGTCGCGCTCAGTCTCGGCGGACTCGTTGGGGCAGGCGTATTTTCGCTCGCCGGCGTGATAGCCAACGAGGTGTCGGGCCCGGCCGTGCTCATCTCGTTCGCGATCGCGATCATCGCATCCGGGGCGGCCGGCCTGTGCTACGCCGAATTCGCCGGGATGGTACCGAAAGCCGGCTCGGCTTATACCTATTCCTATGTCGCGCTCGGCGAGATCATCGGCTTCATGATCGGCTGGGACCTCCTGCTCGAGTACACCGCCATCGTGTCCGTCGTCGCGATCGCCGTATCCGGGTACCTGAACTACATCACGCATTACATCGGATTCGACTTGCCCACTTGGGCACTCGGCGCGCCGGGCACGGGATCCGGTCACAAGGTCGACCTGTTCGCGGTCCTGCTCTGTCTGCTGCTGGCATTCCTGCTCTCGCGCGGAACCCGCGAATCCGCCCGCGTACAAACCGGACTCGTCGCTCTGAAGATGCTGATCGTCGCGGTGGTGGTCGTCGCGGGCGCATTCCACATCAAGGCGGGCAACTACATGCCGTTCTTCCCGTTCGGGGTCGGAAGCGCGGTGTCCGGTGCGGCGCTGGCGTTCTTCGCGGTGTACGGCTACGACGCGATGAGCGCGGCCGCGGAGGAATCCAAGGACGGCAAGAAACTGATGCCGAAGGCCATTCTGATCAGCCTGGGCATCGCATCGGTCGTCTACCTGCTGGTCTGTCTCGTCATAGTGGGCATGGTCAACTACACCGATATCAATGTGTCCTCACCGTTCTCCAGTGCGTTCGACACGGTGGGGATGGGCATCCTCGGCCTGGTCATCGCGGTCGGCGCCGTCGTCGGCGTCACCACCTCGGCGTTCGCGAATATGCTCGCCGTCACCCGCGTCGGCTTCGCCATGAGCCGCGACGGTCTGCTGCCCTCGTACTTCGGCGAGAGCAGTCCCACCCGCAAGGTGCCCACCCGGGTGATCTGGCCGGTCGGCGTCGTTTCGGCCCTCATCGCCGGCTTCCTGCCGATCCGGGAAGCCGCGGAACTCACCAACGTCGGGATCCTGATGGCGTTCATCGTCGTCGCACTGGGCGTGTGGCGGCTGCGCTGGACCCGACCGGACGCCGAGCGGGCATTCCGCACCCCGTGGGTGCCGCTGGTGCCGCTGGTCGGGATCGGGTTCTCGGTCTGGCTGATCAGCCACCTCGACTGGGTCACCTGGCTGCGTTTCATCGTCTGGCTGGTGCTGGGTCTTGCGCTGTACTGGGGCTTCGGCTATCGGAACTCGAAACTGAACGAGGTAGAGAGCTAACTATGCTTAGAGTCCAGGCCCGCCCACAGGAGGAACGCGGAGCGCATTGATGATTGAGCGGTTGGACACTGTCAAGCGGCACACCTTGCGCGACCATGTCTTGGATGCGCTGCGTGCGGCGATCATCTCCGGTGAGCTCGAGCCCGGGGTGCTCTACTCGGCGCCGTGGCTGTCCGAGCGGTTCGGCGTCTCGCCGACGCCGGTGCGCGAGGCGATGCTGGATCTGGTCAAGCAGGGTTTGGTGACCTCGGTGCCGAACAAGGGCTTTCGCGTCACCGAGACCTCCGAGGAGGACCTCGATTCGATCGCCCGGATCCGGATGCTGCTCGAACCGCCGAGCGTCCGCTCGATCATCGACGAGATCCCCGATTCCGATATCCCGGGTCTGCGCGCGCAGGCCGACAAAATTGTCGACGCGGCCAAGCGCGGCGATCTGGTCGAGTACATCGACGCCGACCAGCGGTTCCACTTGATGCTGCTGGACTATTGCCACAATCCCCGGCTATCACAGATCGTCAGTGACCTGCGCGCCCAGACTCGGCTGTTCGGCCTCGCCGCGCTCGTCGAGCGCGGCGAACTGGAGAAATCGGCGCAGGAGCACCACACGATCATCGACCTGATCGAACGTCGCCAAGGCGAGGAAGTCGAGCTCTTTCTACGCAAGCACATCGGACACGTGCGCGGCATCTGGGCCGCCGGGAACGCACCCGACGAACAGATCTCGTAGCCACTCGGAAACGCGCGGGCGCTGAAGTGGCGGCGCGCCGGCCCAGGCCGATGCACTGGCCAAACGCCCAGCCGGGCACCGCACCGAGTCCGAACAAGCCGAACTGTGCGGCTGAGAAGAGGCACCGACACCGCGCGCCGCGGCGCGCATCCAATGGCGCGGCACCATCACGCGATCGGCCGGACGGTGCGGTCGCTGCCGAGCCGGTCGAGCTGGTAACGCAGCGCATCGACCCCGGCCGGCGAGGTCTCCTCGCTGAGGCCGACCAGCACCAGCCCGTCTGCAGCATAACGTCACCGCCCTCGATCGTGCCTGCATCGAGGTCGGCGACCCGCTCGATGCGCTCCACCAGGCACCGAACTCCCGCGAACTCCCCTTGCCGCCGCCGCGAATGCAACCGGGACACCACGAAAACATCGTCGATGACGAACCGATATCGCGCGTGTAGTGCTGGCCGTAGGAGCCCGGCACCTGCTCGGCGAGCACCACTTCCACACCGCGGCCGCGCAGGAGATCAATGAAGCGGTGCTGCTGCGCGCGCACGTTCGGGCGAATACGGCGCCCACCGGCTGGTCTCGCGCTGCCGCGCCAGCACCGGATCCAGCGGCCCGAACAGATCCAGCGTGACCGGCCCGGCGTGACGCATCACCACCGACCGCAGCTCCCCGAACTCGCTGTCCACCCCGACCCGTCTCACCCGAACTCCTAACCCCACATCGCTGCCGCACCCTCGGATCCGCTGCGCATCGAAATCTACGCCGTCCGTGTCCTGACGGAGGTCCCCTCGGCGCCCGCACCAGCACCGTCGTCATGTGGTGCTGCCTGGACGACACTGCGGGCCGAGGTCACGCCGACCAAGCGCAGCATCGGCGCTGTCATCGCCGTCGTCACCAGCGCCATCACCACCAACAGCGAATAGAGCGGCCCGGTGATGAGCCCCACGCTGAGCCCGACATTGAGGATCACCAGCTCGGTCAACCCGCGGGTGTTCAGCAACGCCGCAACTCCCGCCGCCGCGCGAGCCCCCAAGCCGACCATGCGCCCTACGGCGTACACGCTGCCGACCTTTCCCAGCACCGCGGCTGCCACAATGATCGCCAACTCGCCCAGCGCGGTCGCGTCGAGCGCGCCCAGGTCGACCGCCAGGCCCGCAACCACGAAAAACGCAGGCAACAGGACCGAGCTCAGCACCCGAGCGCCGGACTCGACCGCAGCGCGGCGCCCGCGCGGGAACACGAGCCCGAACGCGAAAGCCCCGAAGACCAAGTGCAGCCCGACCCACTCGGTGACCGCCCCCAGCAGCAATGCACCCCCGATGCCGACCACGATCATCGTCTGATCGGTGCCGAACGAGGCCAGCCGCATCAGCACCGGCCGCACCACCCACCACGTCAGCCCGACCACCGGAATCAGGACCGCCCACCGCCACTGCCCGCCGATGACCGGGTTCGCGAAAGCCAGCACAACCGCCAGCGCCGACCACGCCAGCAGATCGACCACTGCGGCGCACGCAAGGCTGATCTGCCCAATCGGTGTGCGGATCAGCCTGTGATCGTGCAGGATCCGCGCCAGCACGGGAAACGCCGTGACCGCAAGAGCACAGCCGAGGAACAGCGCGAAGTACCGACCGTCCCCAATCCGGTGACGCGACAGCGCCACCGCCGCCAGCCCACAACCCAGCAGGAACGGCACGGCGTAGGCGGCGGTCGACACCACCGGGATCGTGCGGCGCCGGCCCGAGAACACCGAACCGTCGAGTTCCAAGCCTGCCAGGAACATGAACACGGCGATGCCGACGCTGGCCAGCAGGCTCAGATATGAGCGGGCCTCATGCGGAAACAGCGCACCCGAGACAGCGGGGCCGAGTACCGTCGGGCCCGCCACGATCCCAGCCGCAATCTCCCCGATCACCGCAGGCTGTCCGACCTTCTCCGCCAGCCACCCCGTCGCTCTCGCCGCCACCATGATGACGACAAGGTCGACGAAGACGACCACAACCTGACCACTCGACATGCTCGACCCCTTCGCCGTGCCGCGACGGGCTGAAGCCCCGGCGCGGCACATCTATCCTCATACTTCGCCCGGAGAAGGTCTGTGGCGCCACGCAACTCGGACTCGGACGCCCACCCTAGCTGGGTGAGCAGGGCGGACATCGCGGCCATTCCACGCCCGGCCACCCCTGCTTCGCGACCTCACTCAACACGGCACCGTAGCCTCGGGCGACACCCGCGAGACCTCAGCACTACAGTCGTAGTCAGCGAGCACGTCACTCACCAGGTACCCGAATGGCTGTGGCTGTGCCACGTCGTAGGTCAGCGGCTTGATCGGCGCCGGCCCCGGCGTTTTCCGATGCCAGGGCCGCATCGATGGCGCCGCACAGTTCATGGGTGATCAGCAGATGGCATTCCTGAATCGTCGAAATCGCCGCCGACTCGACGGGCACTACCTCGTCACACACTTTCGCCAGCGGGCTGCCGAAGGGGCCAGTTACCGCAAGAGTGAGCATTCCGAGACCGTTCGCCTCCACGGCCGCCGCGACGACATTGGCGCTGCGCCCGGAAGGGTAGAACGCCACCAGCACGTCGCCTTCGCGGCCATGCGCACGCACGTGTCGCGCGTACACTTCGTCGAACCCGTAGTCGTTGGCGATCGCGGTCACGACCGCGCAATCGGCAGCCAACGCCAACGCTGGCAACGGACTTCGCTCGGACTCGAACCGGCCGACCAACTCGGCGACCAAGTGTTGCGACTGCGCCGCCGACCGGCCGTTACCGACCACCAAGACCCGCCCACCCTGCCCCAACTGAATCCTCCCGGTATGTCAAAGTCTCCGGACTCACCGGGGTGATTCACCGCCTTGACCTCAAAACCTGTTGCGGTGCACGTGAATTGGGAATACCGCCGAAGCCGGGCCGTGTAGGCTGCGCAGCTACCGAACAGTGATCGGAAGTTGCCTCAGCCACGCACCCACGTCCAGACAACAGAAGAGCCACGCATGACCAGATACGCGCATTTCGTCGGCAGCCTGCCCGCGAACCTGATGACCGGCGATCGCGCCGTGCTGCAATGGTTCGCCGAACACAGCGAGGGACGGCCCGTCACCGCGGTGCCCTGTGACCTCGACCCGGACTGGATCCTCGAGTATCTTCGTACGCGCCAGAAATATACCGACATCTTCGAAGTCGTCCACTCGGGTGAGTACACCGACTACAGCGACTTCCCCAGCTATGGCCTGCGGTCCGGCCGCACGTTGGAGCCGCAACATGTGTCGATGGACCGGGTCGAGCGTATCGGTGAAGTGGTCTCCGCGTTGGAATCGCTGCGGCGTGACCGGCCGGAGTTGGCCGAGGCGAAAGTCCAGATAAGCCAGCCCAACCCGCTGGACCTTGCCCTGTTCGTGTTCGCGGGCGCGGCGGTCTCCGCTGGGCTGCCCGTTGGGAAGGCTGTGCGGCGCTCCACTCTCGTCGTAGATGCGATCCGCCATCTGCCGGTGTTCACTGAAGCAGTGCTGCAGGAGATGACCGAAGTCATCGATCGGCACGGCGATCATGTTGTCTGGCAACTGGAGTCGCCCATCGCGCTGCTGAGCATGGTCAAAGCCGACCAACTGCATGCGCAGTGGTCGCTTGCCTGGCTTGTCGCGCGGCAGCTCGCCGGGTTTCTCGGCCGGATGCACGAGATCGGGGCGGAAACCATCGTGCACCTGTGCTACGGCGACTACCAGCACAAGAGCCTGCTGAGCCCACGCACTCTCGCACCCGCGGTGAAGCTACTCAATCAGACTGCACAACTATTGAGCAAACAGGGGGCGCCACTGCCCCCGGTGCACATTCCGTGCGCTTACGGCACCGAACCGGCACCGCTGGACCCCCGCTTCTACGCACCCTTACGCAAGCTCAACCCGGAATGGCGGTTGATCGCTGGTGTCGTTTCGCCGGACTCTGCCGAGGACAGCGCCCGCGCGCTCGCTCTCTTCGAGAAGGCCGCAACCAGAACCGCGTACGGTGTCGCCACTGCCTGTGGACTCGGCCGTTGCAGTGTCGATTCCGCGCAAAAAGCGGCCGCGACCACCGTCGCGATAACCGACACGGACGACATGCACCGCGAGAGTTTGCTCGAATAGCTTGCAGCGCAACGTCTTAGGTAGCCTGCCTGCTTCCGCCAGCCATCAGGCGACCGCATCGAAGTCCGTGAGCCTTGTGTGAGAACCGTTTCCGACGTTCACCCGCCGCAAATTCTCACCATCGAGGCGGTGCGACGAGCGATGGAAGCCCGCCTGCATGTCGCTATACCCCTGGCTGACAACCATTTTCACGTTTCGTACCGCATGAAAGGGTATCCTTTGCTACAGTAGACATCGTGTTCCGCTCCGGTCTGGCTAACCAGCGGCAACACTTACTCCGGGTTTGCCTACGGCCGTGGCCCCGGAGTCGGTCCGGTTTCCGGTGCGGGCGCACTATCCGTTATCAGCAGTTCCAGGGAGTTTGCTATGGGGTACAATCCGCATGTTCTGGTAATAGGTGGAGGCCCAGCCGGTTCGACCACGGCAGCCCTGCTCGCGCGAGCAGGCATCCGCGTGACCCTTCTGGAAAAGGAGAGATTCCCGCGATATCACATCGGGGAGTCACTGCTTGCGTCGTGCTTGTCGACACTGCGCCTGTCCGGCGCCTATGACGAGGTTGCCGCGCACGGCTTCCAGGTCAAGCGTGGCGGGGTCTTTCTGTGGCAGGCCGATACCTGGCTGTTGGACTGGTCTCGGCTCGTGGACGCGGACGCTTGGTCATGGCAGGTCGACCGCGCGGCGTTCGACGACATCCTCCTGCGTAACGCGGCAAAACAGGGCGCCGAGATAATCGAGCAGGCCACCGTGACAAATGTGGTGTTCGACGGCGACCGTCCCACCGCCGTCGAATGGACCGGCCCCGATGACGATCAGACTCGGACCACCGAATTCGACTTCCTCGTCGACGCCTCGGGACGCGCGGGCTTGCTTGCCAAGCGGCATTTCGATATGCGCCGGCAGCACAAGGCCTTCCGGAACACCGCCATCTGGTCGTACTGGACAGGCGCCCGCTTGCATCCGGACAGCCCGGAAGGCGCGATCAACGTCGTTTCGACCCCCGAAGGCGGCTGGATCTGGCACATCCCTCTTTCGGACGGCCGCTTCAGCGTCGGCTATGTGATTTCCAAGCGCCAGTTCCTCGCGAAGCGTCGTGAGCACGAATCACTGGAGTCGTACTATCTCGATGTCATCCGCAGCAGTGCCCAGCTGAGCGAGTTGCTCGAGGGAGCACAGCAGGTCGACAGCGTCCGGGCGGAGCAGGATTACTCCTATGTCGCCGATCGGTTCTACGGTCCGGGTTACGCCATTGTCGGTGACGCGGCATGCTTCCTCGATCCGTTGTTGTCCACTGGCGTGCATTTGGCGACCTACGGAGCGCTGACCGCATCGGCGGCGATTGCGACCACCTTGCGGGGCGAGATGAGCGAGTCCGAGGCCCTGGGGTTCTTCGACTACACCTATCGGCGGGCGTACTGGCGATTCCTGGTCCTGGTTTCGCGGATGTATGAGCAGTACGTCGGGTCCGAGGAATATTTCACGCATGCCAGCAGCCTCACCGAGGCACATGAGGGCGATACCCCGCAGGAGTCGTTCACCAGGATCATGGCGGGACTGACCGATGTGGACGAGTCGTCGGGAGAACAGCAGCGCACCGATACCGACACCATCGTCACCGAGGCCGAACTCCTCGCCGAGGAGCCAGCCGAGGTAAACATCAAATACATGGGCCACTTGGACATGTCCCCGGTGTGGAACATCTGGCGCGATCCGCTCGGGGCGGACACTGTCATGGGCGAGGTGCGTATCACGACCGAACCAGCACTCGGCCTGACCAGCAACCCCCGCACCGACGCGGAGATGGAGGCCATAGTTCGCCCGTTCATTCCACCGAAGGGCACCGACGTCACCACAGCGTAGTCACCGGCTTCCGACACGGATTTCCCGTGAAAATCACTGCGCGGAGCCGACAATTGTGACGATCACTCGCTCCGTCCCCGAGCCACCGGGCGAGGCATCGCCCGGTGGCTCGGGCTTCCGGATGAACAGAGACGAGATCGGGCGGTTCGGCCATCCGCTCACCAGGATGCTACTGGCCAGCGACGGCTCCACAATGCCGGTACTCGAGGCAATACTCAGGACGGACCTCCAGGTTCATGTGCTCCGTCAAGACCATATGGCAGCCAGTCGGCTGCCTACCACTGTCACCGATGCATTGCAGGTGTCCGGTGCCGACCGCATCATCGTCCGCCGCTCATGCCTGATCAATTCCGACATGGTGGCCGTATCCGCCAACTATGTCGTCATCGTCCCCGGGCCCGCGGCCGCCTATGGAGTTGACGATGTCCAGATGCCGATCGGTTACGCCTTGATTTCTCGTGGAGTATCCCAACGTCGTCACATACTGCGGGCAGGCTTGACGAGATGGCCGGATGGCCGCCTCTGTGCAGCAAAGGCATACGTCATCGTGATCGTCGATCGGCCGATCTGCTATATCCGGGAATCCTTCAATCCCAACGTCATTCCACCGGACTACTTTCACACCGCCGACAGCGATCTGCAGTGGGCTGACGAGCCGGAACATGTGGAATCGGGACCCGACCTACGGCAGCACGACTAGGCAGTGTCTCCCAATAGATTTCGCGGCGCTTGCGCGGCCAATCGATTCACTGGATCGCCTCGTCGGCGAGGCGTTGCAGGTAGCTGGCGAATTGGCTGCGGTCGTGTTCGTTCCACGCCGCGGTGAGCTGGTCGAAGCAGCGGCGTTGCCAGTCGTGGGATGCAGTCAGCAGCTCGTGTCCGCTGTCGGTGAGTTGAACGACGACGCGGCGACGGTCGTGGGTGGAGTCGCCGCGGGCAAGGTATCCGGCCGCGACGGCGTCACGCACCATGCGGCTGGCGCCGGAGTGGTCGAGACCGAGCTGCTCGGCAACATCGGTGACTGCCGCTTCCTCACCTGTCCGTAGCACGGCGGCGACGGCTTCTACGACCTGAATGTGCTGCACCCGCCGCAGCTCTCCATCCGGTTCCCGGGTTACTCGCGTGAGTGCCTGGTTGCTCCAGCGGCGTGACCAGAAACGGACCAGCCGAAACAGGGCCGGGCCACCGTCGACCGTGTTGCCGACCGCGGCGGTGTCGGCCGTGGCCGAGGTGCTTCGAGTGTCACGTGTGCCCACCCTCGACATTGTATGCGATACGCACCTATATTTGTATGCGTATCGCATATAAATGACCTTTCGGGGTCCACGACAAAGGAGGCAGCGATGTCCATCGTTCTCAATCACACGATCGTTCCGACGACCGACAAGCAGGCCGCGGCAACGTTTTTCGCCGAACTGATGGGGCTGGTGGTATCCGCTCCAACCGGGCCGTTCGTGCCTGTGCGAGTCAACGACGATCTGACGTTCGACTTCGACGACCGCGGGCGGGTCGAGCCTGGTCATTACGCCTTCCTCATTGATGACGACACCTTCGATGCCGTACTGGGGAGGCTGGCGAAATGGCCTGCCGTGGAGTACGGCTCCGGCCCGGAACACGAGTGGGACCGGCAGATCAACCACCTGGCCGGCGGGCGCGGCGTCTACGTTCGCGAGCCCGGCGGCCACAGCTACGAGCTGTTCACCGTCGTTCCCTGAGCCACACAGTCGAAGACGGGATTTCTGCGGGTGGCATCGAGAAGATGACGGAAGGTTCAGCGTGGTTGGCGCGATTGCTGGCCGGTGTCAGGTTCTGACGGACCAGCAGTGGGAGTTGCTGGAACAGCTGTTGCCGAGGTCAGAGGGGCGGGTCGGCCGCAATTTCGCCAACAACCGCCGCGTGGTCGAGGGCATGCTGTATCGGCTACGGACCGGGATCCCCTGGCGGGATCTGCCAGAGGTGTTCGGGCCATGGCAAACGGCATGGAAACGACATCGCCGCTACGCCGGTGACGGCACGTGGGACAGGGTGCTCACAGCAATGCTGGCGTTGGCGGATGCGACCGGGAACCTGGATTGGGTGACTTCGATCGATTCCACCATCGTGCGCGTCCATCAACATGGCGCGAGCTTGCCCCGTCACGCAGGGGCTTCTTCGAATTGCACGAATCTACTGGACGAACCGGCGGACCATGCGATCGGCCGTTCTCGGGGCGGACTGACAACCAAGGCCCACTTGGTCGTCGACGGAAACGGTCGGGGATTGTCGCTGCTGCTCACCCCGGGGCAGGCCGGAGACAGCCCGATGCTGGCGCTGGTCCTCGACGGGATCGTGGTGCCCCGCCTCGACAGCGGGGCACCACGGCGGACCCCTGAGCAGGTGATCGCGGACAAGGCGTACGCCTCGGCAGCGAACCGCAGCCTGCTGCGGCGCAAGAGAATCAGCATCGTCATCCCTGAACGGTCCGACCAGATAGCCAACCGCAAACGCCGAGGCAGCTTCGGTGGCCGACCTCCGGAACTCGACCGGACCGCCTATGAACGCCGCAATGTGATCGAACGCGCCTTCAACAAAACCAAGCAGTGGCGCGCCATCGCTACCAGGTATGACAAACTCGCCCTGGCCTACCGCGCCGGGCTGCTCCTGGCACTGGTCATCGAATGGCTCCGACTATTGGGAGACACTGCCTAGCGGCCCACTCCGGCTCGTGCCACATCCTCCCCAGCCCGGCAGAGTTGTTGCTAGCGTGTGGGAGTCGCCAGGTGCTGGACGGCAGGTAGCGGAAGGCTGTAGTAGCTTCAAACCCGTCAACGACAAGAGGACTGATGAATCAAGATACCGCCGTGGTGTTTTCATGGTGCTGACCCATCACAGCGCTCAGCGCCGTGGCGGTCGCGGTCTGACGTGCGGTACTCGAAACAGCACCAGCTGGCCGCCGACACGCCGGCGCACGAACAGTCGCCTACGACGGAACCCTCGAGCGGTTCGGTGGGGCGCGGCGTTAGACCTGGCACCCGACACACGCTGACCTCGCTCGAGGCACGTGCCGCGCTCATCGATCACTCTCGTCGAATTCCTGTCCATCGTCTGGAGTCACGTCTTTGACCACACCACAGTCCCCAACATCCGCCCCGCACGCCACTTCGGCCGGAACTTGCCCCGTCCAGCACGAATCCGTCACAGGTAATGCTGACCGCCGAGTCCCGCTGTACACCCCGGAGTTCGTCGCCGACCCGCATCGTGCTTACCGCGAGATGCGCCGTCAGTATGGCTCGCTCGTTCCCATCGAGTTGGCGCCGGGTGTGCCAGCGACCTTGGTGATCCGGTATCGGACGGCGGTGCGAATCCTCAATGACCCCACCCACTTTCCCGCCGATCCACGAACCTGGCAGAAGACCATTCCGGAGAACTCTCCCGTCCGGCCGATGATGGAGTGGTACCCGGCAGCGCGATACAACACCGGAGCCGAACATGCCCGCTATCGGCAGGCCTCCGTCTCGAGCATCGACGGGATCGATACGCACGGGCTGCGTTCCACAGTCGAGAAAATCGCCATCCCGCTGATCAACAACTTCTGCGAGGCCGGCTCCGCCGACGTGGTATCCCAGTACGCGTTTCCACTGGTCCTCGAGATCCTCAACGATATGGTCGGCTGCCCCGCCGAGATCGGGCGGCGGGTCGCGACCGGCATGGCCGCGCGCTTCGATACAGTCAACCCCGCCCCGGGCATGAAGATGGTCAAAGAGGCGCTGATGGAGCTGATTCAGCTCAAGCGGTACCAGCCCGGCGACGACGCCACCTCGCGGCTGGCACATCACCCGGCCAACCTGGACGACGTGGAGATCTTCGCCCAGCTGATGAGCTTTTACGGCGCGGGCTTCGAAGCGCAGCGCAACCTGATCACCAACACCCTGCTGCTGATGCTCACCGACGACCGGTATCGGTACGGAAGCGATGTCCTCGGACGGAACCTGTCGACCGAACACGCGCTCGACGAGGTGCTGTTCAACGACCCACCGATGGCGAACTTCTGCACCACGTACCCTCGGCAGCCGATCATGATCGACGACGTCTGGTTGCCAGCGGACCAGCCGGTCGTCATCAGCCTCGCCGCGTGCAACAACGACCCCGACATCCGCGGGGCCGACGAGCCTGGCGGCAGCCGTATCGGCAATCGCTCGCATCTGGCGTGGAGTACCGGGCCTCATGCTTGCCCGGCCAAAACGATCGCCTACCCGACTGTGCAGAACGCCATCGACCAACTGCTCGACGCCCTCCCCGAAATGGAGCTCGCGGTGCCTGCGGACCAGCTGGTCTGGCGGCCGGGTCCGTTCCACCGGGCGATGACGGCAATGCCGGTCGTTTTCCCGAAGTCCCCGCCGCTGACCTTCGTGTAGGAAGCCTGGAACCGCCACGCCCTGGTTGACGTGAAGCGCGCTTCAGCACCTAGTGTGCGGACACACGGCTCCGAGACCATGAGGTAGCTGCATGACCAACGTCCCCGCTCGACGCAGTGGAGCGCGAGACGGGATCTGTCGCCGAGTGAATCGCGGGACATGGGCGGCCCGCGCTTCGCTGCGTGGGGCGCCTACTGCGCCGATGGTGCGGGCACATTGCAGACCCTCAGCCAGCGCTGAGACATGCACGCGCGCAGCGATCGCCACTCCGGCGGTCGTTAGGCGCTCCTCAGCGACGTCGGAGGTGCGGATGATAGTTCCGGCCACTTTGAGCGAGCCGACCACGATCAGCACGGCGCGATCTGTGCCCGGCGATACCGCGACCCCGCCGACGATTGTGGTGATCGTGCCCTCGATCGGCCAATGCAGACTGGCGGCGACCCCGCTCCCGCGTAGTAGCACCACCACCAGGCCGTCACCAGCATGCCGGACACCGCGCGCGGCATCGAGCGCTTCCAGCAGGGCCGCTGTCGCGTCACCGGAGCGGGTATCGCCCACCTCCCCACGCTCGGTGGCGGTCCGCTGCCAGGCGCGAGTGTCGGCGGCTGACAGGTGATCCCACGCTGCGTCCGGTGGTGCGGCCACGTGGCGAGCCGACGACAGCGGTGCCGGTAGAGGCGGAATGTCGAAGGCACGCACAAGCAGCTAGGACTCCGCTACCCGGGGGCGCGTGGGCCGGCGTGGGGGCCAGGGCATGTCCTCGACCAGGCCGAGGACCGCCCCGACAGAAAGGCCGAAAACCTGTCCGCGGCATTGAATCAGTGGGTCATAGTCCTGCGCAGCAGTGCGACGAGCCGACCAGCAACTTGTTCGTCCGGCAGGCTCGGATGGCTTAGCGCCCAGCGGTCCGCCGCCGTGAACAAGGCGGCCGTGACCGCGGAAAGCCAGCCGTCCTCGTCGGTCGACAGGCCGAGGTCGACCGCGTTGGCTACGAATGCCCGGACCCATGGGTCGCCTTCGGTGCCCAGTTGCGCCGCCGCGGCCAGAACTGCCCGGTCCTCGGGGTTCTGGCGAAGGTAGGCGAGCAGGCTCGCGGAACCCTCGGCGACTTGCCGCCAGAGTTCTTCCACCGTGGGCACTTCTCGCCACGGGCCCAGCATCGCAAGCGTTCTCACTGCCGCGTCAGCGACCACTGCGGCGAAGAGGTCGTCTTTCCCGTCGAAGTAGTGATAAGCCGAGGTCTTGGAGATGCCTGCGTCGGCAATGATCTGGTTGAACGACGCCGCGTCCTTGCCGTCGCGTGCGAAGTGATCGCGGGCTACGGTCAGGATCGCCTCCTTGGTCGGCGTCGGCAGGCGCTCAAACCGTGGTAAGGGCATCAGTCGACCGCACTTTCAGCATCGAAGCCGCCCGCGTGGTCCGAACCCAGTGCGTGAGCCACAGCACGACGGCCACGGCGCCACCGAGATACCCGGGCCAGCCCGGAAAAAGCGACAGAATCTGGAACCCGCACCAGCAGTAGCCTACCCGTGTCCATTGCTGCGCAATCCGCTGCGGCAACCGGCCGTCGGCGGAAAGACCGGCCGAGATATTGCCCACGATGAAGAAGTCCTCCACGAAGTTGAACGGAACCGCGAACATCCACCAGACCGAGCTGGGCGATACCGGCCGCGCATGCGGCCGCACCAGCGTCAGTAACCGCTGCAGCTGACGGCAGTAGAGCGCGACCAAGCCGAGGAACGCGAAGACGCCGATGAGCCCACCAGCCCAGCCCAGCGCCCAGACTTCACCCAGGAGGCCACTGCCCGAGCCCGGCGCCCACAGAGGGTACGTCAACAACACGGTCACCAATGCGGTGCCGATAAACCTTATTCTCCATCGCATGAGGGTAGTGTACCAGTGATGTGTACTATCAGTACACATCGATCTCGGATCAGGCGCTCCCTGCGAGGTGGATGCCGGTCGTCCGGGTCGAGTTCGAGCATCGCCGCCGTTGCCGCGACCTGGATGATGCTCTTGCGGGTGGCTGTTCGGGCTCCGTCGTGGAACGCGGCCCTGATGTGGGATGGGGATGGAGCGAACAGCGGGTCGCAGATGAAGTTCTTGAACTCTTCCAGCAGCTTGCGGCCCGTGTGGGCGGATGGATCAGCAAGGAGGACAACGCGATCGCCAAATGCTTCCGGGCAACCTCGGGGCGAGGGTCGTAGACCTCGCCGCCCGCGCGCAATGACGGGTGGGCGCAGAGGTGACGGTCCTCCCGGATGCGGTCGAGTCCCGCTTGCCTATGGTGCAGCGCGACCGAATGCCCATCGCGATGCCGGCGCGCCTGCTCCACGCTGGCCGACGAGCTCGGTGACCGTGAAACCGCTACGCGCTGGGCTGGCTATACCGACGGCGCGATCGAATCCGGCCAGCGCGCCGCCTGCGAAGTCGCCCACAGTCCCATCCAGGTCGATCAATTCGAACTCCACAGTCTTGTCGACCAGCGAGGCTTCGATCCTCTGCATGGCGCGTACCCCGTCGGGCGTCAGGCCCTTCTCCTGCGCGTCGGTGACCTGTTTGCGGAATAGTTGGGCGCCTTTGTCGCCTTTCGTCGGCCAGGCGGGTCAGCTTCCCGCGGACCAGGTCGCCGCAATGCTCGCGCGGAAAGGGAGGGCGATATTGTGGCTAATGTGCCGCGACGGGTGGATCGTGAGTAGTCGATGGCCGAGAGCGATCCTTTCAAGACGCAGCGTGACGTCAGCATTGATGCCGCCGCGGAGCTGAGTGCGGCCGGTTTCGAGGATGCCGAGGAGATCGGGCGGGGTGGTTTCGGCGTTGTGTATCGCTGCACCCAGGTCAGCCTGGATCGCACAGTAGCGGTGAAGGTGCTGACCGGCGAACTGGAAGAGAATCGGAAGCGTTTCTTTCGCGAGCAACGTGCGATGGGACGGCTGACGGGCCACCCGAATATCGTCGGCGTACTGCAGGTGGGCGAAACCGAGACCGGTCGGCCGTACCTGGTCATGCCATACCACAGCCAGGGTTCGCTCGACGCACAGATCCGCCTCGGCGGCCCGCTGCCGGTGAAGGAAGTACTGCACCTGGGGCTGAAAGTGGCGGGTGCGCTGGAAGCGGCGCATCGGGCCGGTGTCTTACACCGTGACGTCAAACCAGGGAACATTCTGCTCACCGACTACGGCGAGCCCGCGTTGACCGACTTCGGCATCGCCCACATCTCCGGTGGGTTCGAGACCGCGACCGGCGCGGTCACCGGTTCGCCGGCGTTCACCGCGCCCGAGGTGCTCGGTGGGGATCCACCGAGCCGCGCGTCGGACGTGTACGGGTTGGGGGCCACGCTGTTTTGTGCAGTCACCGGGCACGCGGCGTTCGAGCGCCACGGCGGCGAGCAGGTGGTGGCGCAGTTCCTGCGGATCACGACGCAGCCGGTTCCGGATCTGCGCGAGAGGGGCATCCCTGAAGGCGTCAGCACGGTGATCGAGGCGACGATGTCTCGCGACCCGCGGGAGCGTCCGACCGCTGCGGTGTTGGGCGAGCAGTTACAGCGGGTTCAGCTCGCTCATGATTTCGTTGTCGACAAGATGGCGCTGCGGGCGGAACCGGGAGCCGAACAAGCACCGCCGGCGTCGGCGGATTCGGTAGTTCAGCGCAGCGTTCTGGATCGGGGCGGCGATAGGCTGCGAGATGGTTTGGGGAATCTGCCGCTCGAGCTGACCAGCTTTGTCGGTCGGCGTACCCAGGTGTCGGAGGTGAAGAACCTGCTGACCGGCTGGCGACTGGTGACGCTGACCGGAATAGGTGGCGTCGGCAAATCACGGCTTGCGCTGCGGGTTGCTCGCAAGCTACAGCGGGATTTTTCAGGCGAGACGTGGCTGGTCGAGCTCAGTGAGCTGCGCGACGCGGCCTCGCTGGTCGATGTCGTGGCCGCCGTATTGGGTCTGCGCAACCAGGGCGGTAGGCCGATGCCCGAAGTGCTCGTCGAATTCCTGTCCGCGCGCAGGCTGCTGCTGGTGCTGGACAATTGCGAGCAGATCATCGAAGAGGTCGCGGAACTGGCCGAGTCGTTGCTGCGAACCTGCCCGCAGGTGCGGATTCTGGCGACCAGCCGCGAGGCGTTGGGAATCGGCGGGGAGTCGGTCTTTCCGGTGTCGCCGCTCGGGGTTCCGGATCCGGAGAGTGAGCCGTCGCTGCGGAGTCTGGCCCGCTTCGACGCGGTGACGTTGTTCGTGGAACGGGCCGCTGTGGCGGTGCCGGGCTTCGAACTGACCGAGGACAACCGGCTCGGCGTGGCCAGGATCTGTGCTCGGCTTGATGGGTTGCCGTTGGCGGTCGAGCTGGCAGCGGCGCGGCTGCGCATGATGTCGGTGCAGCAGATCCTGAAGCGGCTGGACTATCGATATGCTTTGTTGACCCAGGGCAGTCGCGGTGCGCTGACGCGGCAGCAGACGCTACGTGGGTGCATCGGATGGAGCTATGACCTGTGCACGCCGGCCGAGCAGCGTTTGTGGGGGCGGTTGTCGGTGTTCGCCGGAAGCTTCGAGCTCGACACCGCCGAAGAAGTCTGCGGCAGCGAGATGACCGAGCAGGATGTGCTGGATACGTTATCCGGACTGGTGGACAAGTCGATCGTGATCCGGGGGGAAGGCGACGGCGGGGTGCGCTTCCGGATGCTCGAGACCGTGCAGGAATACGGCAAAGATCAGCTCGAGGAGGCCGGTCAGTACTTGGCGCTGCGTGGTCGTCATCGGGACTGGTACGAGCGGTTGGCGCTGGATACGGACGCGCAGTGGATCAGCCCACGACAGCTCGAGTGGATCGCCCGGCTCGAGCGAGAGCTGCCGAACCTGCGCACAGCGATGGAATTCAGCCTGTCCGAGTCGGACGAGCGCGCGGCGGGTATCGCCGGCGCCCTGTTTCCGTTCTGGTCATTGCGTGGGCGGCTCAGCGAGGGGCGCCGCTGGTGCGACCGGGCGCTCAGCCGTTCGTCGGATGGGCCAGGCTTGGGCCGAGCCAAGGCGCTGTACGCGGCAAGTGAGCTCGCCACGCTACAAAGCGACCTTGCTGCCGCAACCCGATACGTGGCGGAGCTTCGAGTCCTTGCCGAGCAGACGGCCGACCCCATGACCAGTGCCCTGCTCGCCAATGCCGACGGCTATACCGCTCTCGTGAGCGGCGATCTGGCTCGCGCAAGCAGCCGCCTGACCGATGCCGCCGACGCATTCGACGTCCTCGGTGAGGTCACAAGGCACATGAACGCGCTGGTCCTGCTCGGATTGACGTGCGACCTGCAGGGGGATCTTGCGCGGGCACTCGCCTGTCTGGAGAAGGTTCTGACCGTTGCCGAGTCTCACGGCGATACCGTTTTTCGGTCGTTTGCATCAGGCTTTATCGGACTCGCCTTCTGGCTGCAGGGTGAGCAGGATCAGGCGACGCACATGTTGAAAGAGGCCGTTCGGCTGTCCCAACTGCTGGGCAATCCGCTCGTGCCCGCGTTCTGTTCGGAGTTTCTGGCCTGGATCGCGATCGAGAAGCACGATGCGAGGCGCGCGGCCGTCCTGTTAGGTGCCGCTGAGAAACTGGGCAGCATCGTAGGCAACTTCAGCGCCCTGCTTCCGAATACGATTGCCCACCATGAAAAATGCGAGCGCAATGCACGCAAGGTGCTGGGCACGCGAGCATATGAGGCTGCCTACCAAGAGGGCCTCGAGATGAGTTTCGATGCCGTGGTCGGCTTCGCGCTGGGTGAGCGACCTCAGGCCGTGACGGCGACCGATCGTGCGGCGGCGCCCCTGACCAAGCGTGAGCGCCAAGTCGCCGACCTCATCGCCGAAGGCCTGACCAACAAAGCGATCGCCACTCGGCTGGTGATCTCACAGCGTACCGCGCAGGGACATGTCGAACACATCCTGACCAAACTGGGGTTCACCTCGCGGACGCAGATCGCAGCCTGGGCCGTAGAACATACACACGACACGCTGGAATGACCGATGGCCAGGTTCCGAATGAATGCGACTGCCGGGCTAACCGCGGGCGTCGGAAGTCGAGGAGTCCGGATACGCTCGCCACGCCCATGATAGAGCGTCGAGCAGATTGCGCTTGAGCGCGCGCGCCTTTCGGCTGTCGTCGGGACTCGGGCGGAGGGCATCGCGAATCATCTGCACGAATCGCCACCGGGAAACGCCGCAGGTGACGAGTAGCTCTTCGGCGGTGGCACCGCCGAACGGAGCCCATCGAATCGCGAACCTGATCAAAGACCTCGCTTCGGCGTCGAGCGTTTCTGTCGCCTCCAGAAACTCACATAGGTGCAGCGATGACCGAACCCATGATCTGCCGCTTCCGGCGGAATGCCGCCCGTCGGCCGTGTGGGTTCTGAACACCGGGAACCGGTCACCGGTCTGCGCGCGCTCGAACCTCACACGCACCGGCTGGTCCAATGGCGGGGAAACCTCGCCTTCGATGGTGGTGTAGACCCAAGGGCCGTCGTCGAGTTCCACGATGGCGATTGTCGAGGTCTCCCACTCCCCAGAACCGCCGTTCGTCGGGCGGTGCGCGAGTTTCCACGACACGATCGTGCCCTCGCCGGATGAGGGGACCCATTCGAGCGTCGCCGATCGACACTCCGGACACGTGGTGGTCAGCGGCGCGAGCAACTTCGCGCAGTCGATGCAGCGTCGAATCATCATGCTCGTCTGACCATGCTGCTCGGTGGCGTCGTCGACGCGTGGTGGTCTATCAGGCTCGTGAAGGTGCATGGAAGGTCCTGCCCTGATCGTGACCGCTCCGTCGAGTTACAGCCTCCTGCCTGGTCAGCGCACATGCGACGGTAGGACTGCCCGGGGGATACCTATTTTCGGCAGTGGAGCCGACCTATCGGCAGCTCGATGAATCGGCGTCGCTGTTGGCGTGCGGAAGTTGATCGACCGAGGACTGGGTCCCGGCGACGTGGTGGCCATCGGCATTCGGCAATGGCAATTGGCACGCCGTCTGGGCTCCGGCGATATCGAGGTCCTAGGGTGTTCCGACTTCCAGGTGAGGGTCCGTGGGAGCTCGGCGAGATCGATGATGCTGAGCCGCCATCCGGAGGTCGAGTTCGCGGTTCGAGCTGGAGACATGCCGGTCCGCGAGGGAGCGACGGCGTGTCACCGAGCGGCGGACCGCCGCCGAGTAGTAGGACGATTCCTATCGTCGGGCAAAGGTGTGGCGGGCTCGGTCGGATAGATTGGGAAAGAAATCGTGGCGGTCGGTCCTGGTGGAGGAGGGTCCGTGGATGCGAATGCGGAACCGGTGAGGGGTCCGGCGACGTTCGATGATCTGGTGACCGCGATTCGCGCCAGGTCGGGTTCGCTGTCGGTCTCGCATAAGAAGCTGGCCGAGCGGGTGCTGTCGGACCCGGAGGCGGTGGCGTTCATGACCGTGTCCGATTTGGCGAGCGCGGTCGGGGTCAACGAGGCCACCGTGGTGCGGTTCGCGAGCGGCCTGGGGCTCAAGGGGTATCCGGGTTTGGCCCGGCTGTGCCAGGAGCGGCTGCAGGAGCGGGCGCAATTGCTGCGCCGTTTCGAGAACCTCGAGCTCTTGGTGGCGCAGGGTGGCGGCCTGCGTGAGAACCAGGTGATGCTGGACCAAGCGAACATCGCCCGCTCCTTCGCCGGCATCGAGGACGCCACCTGGGAAGCGGTGGCCACTCAGTTGGCGCGCGCACCGCGAGTGCATGTGATGGGTCTACGTAAGTGCCACGCGCCGGCTTATCTCCTGGGCTATCTGCTGGGTCTCTTGCGTGAGGATGTGGCGACCGTGACAGGGACCAGGGGGTCTCTGATCGACGAGCTGCGTCGTGTCCACGCCGGGGACTGTTTCGTAGCGATATCGATCCGTCGCTATAGCTTGGATACAGTCCGCGCGGCGCAGTGGGCCCGGCAACGTGGCGCCCATGTCGTGGCCCTGACCGACACTGCGGTCTCGCCGCTGGCGGCAGCGGCGCACGAGATCTTTTACGTCGAGGCGTCGAGCGCGAGTGTGTTGCGTTCGATGACCGCCTTCACCTCGATCGTCCAAGCGATGTCCGGCGCCGTCGCGCACCTCCTCGGGCACGAGGTGCGCGACACGCTGCTAGAAGAGGAACGGCTGCTGGGTGAATTCGGCGTCTACGCCGCCGATGGTGTCTGATTCCCCTCTGCGGCTGTCTATTTCGCCGCTGTCATCGCCGTATTCCTGCCGACGCGACGTTGGTGTAGCAGGCCCGCCGCTACAGCCAGGGTCGTGACTGTCAGAGTCAGCGCCAGCGGTGTCCGGGTATCGGATCCGAAAACCATCCCCACCACGATGCCCAGCAGCGTGACCGAGACCAGGGACGGCACGTAGCGAGCGCCCCACATCCGCACCGGTGGCGCCGAAAACTCCGCGGCGGTGCGATTGCGTCGGCCGGCGATGTAAGTGGCGCAAATGCACAGGTAGACGATCACCGCGACGGCGCCGGACGAACTGAGCAGGAAGCTGAAGACCGCTCCGGTGGGCAGGAAGTAGTTCGCGGCCACGGCCGAGAAACCGGCGCTCGCGGCTGCGAGAACCCCGGCCATGGGCACACCGGATTGGCTGACGCGGCCCAGCAGGCGTGGTCCCTCTCCGCGCTGGGCCAAGGAGAACAGCATGCGCGAAGCGGAGTAGAGCCCCGAGTTCAGGCACGACAGCACCGCGGTGAGCACGATCAGGTTCATGATGGCCCGGGCGCCGGGAATGCCCAGTAGATCCAATACCGCGGTGTACGGACTTTCGGTGATCTCGGCGCTGTCCCACGGCAGCAACGTCACGACGACCAGGATCGAGCCGACATAGAAGATCAGGATGCGCCCGGCGACGCTGCGCATGCTCGCCCGCACCGCGTTGACCGGATCGGCGGCCTCGCCCGCTGCGATGGTGACCAGTTCGGTGCCGAAGTAGGAGAAGAAGACCGTCAGCGACGCGGCCAGCAGCGGCGTGAATCCGTTGGGCAGCAAGCCGCCTCGCTCCAGCAGGTTCGTTGTCCCGGGCGGAGTGTAGTGGGTGAACGCACCGCAGATCGCCGCGATGCCGATACCGATGAAGACTACGATCGCGGCGACCTTGATCAAGGCGAACCAGAACTCGAAACGCGCGAACGAGCTCACCGCGGCCAGGTTGACTCCGGTCAGTACGCTCATGAAGAGCAGGGCGAACGCCCATGTGGGCAACGCTGGGAACAGCTGGTTGGCAATCGCTCCACCGGCTATGGCCTCGAAAGCGACTGTTACGCACCAGTGGTAGCTGTATATCCAGCCGACCGACAGCCCGGCCCACGGCCCGAGTTCACGCGAGGCATAGCTCGAGAACGAGCCTGTCTCGGGACTGGCAGTCGCCAGTTCAGCCAGCATGCGCATCACCAGGATCACCACGAGACCGGTGAGTAGATAGGCCACGACGATGCCTGGCCCGGCGGCCCCGATCGCCTTGCCACTGCCGACGAACAAGCCGGCACCGATGACGCCGCCGATTCCGATCATCGTCAACTGACGAGTGTTGATGGTGTGCTTCAGGTTTCCCGCATAAGGGTTTGCGGTGGACACGACGCCTCCCAAGGACCGTGGGCTGTGACCCGGGTAACTGATGGTCGGTCATGCAACACCCCCAACCCGGTGTATGCAAATGAATTTGCATCCATAGCTGGGAATGCAACTGATATGGCATAGTGTTGGCCCGACCCCAGAAGGAGGGAGTAGGAATATGTCCACGGTGCTGGTGAGCAGGTCGGGTTCCACGGCGACGCTGACGTTGAATCGCCCGGAGCGGCTCAATGCGGTCAGTGAAGAGCTCTACGAGGCGTTGATAGGCCATCTGGTCGTAGCCGATTCGGATCCCGCGGTACGCTGCGTGTTACTCCACGGCACGGGCCGCGCGTTCTGCGTGGGCGCCGATCTGAAGGCGCATCGCTCCGGCACTCGCACGCCCACCGAGCAAGCGCACTACCTCGATCTCGCTCAGCGGGCATGCGAGCAGATCCAGCGGATGGACACGCCGGTGGTCGCCGCGGTCGGTGGTTACGCACTCGGCGCGGGTGCCGAGATGGCGGTGAGCGCAGACTTTCTCGTCATGGCCGAGGACGCGCAGATCGGCTTTCCCGAGGTCGGTATCGGGACGTTCGTCGGCGGCGGAGTCACTCATCGGCTCCCACGGTTGATCGGTCTGCGCCGGGCCACCGATCTACTCATCCTTGGAGAGCGTTGCACCGGCACACAGGCTTTCGACTGGGACTTGGCTTACGCGGCCGTTCCCGGCGACATCCTTCTCGATACCGCGCGCGGCCTCGCCGAATCGTTGGCCGCGAAGGCGCCGTTGTCGCTCGCGCGGATGAAGGCCGCGCTGCGCCGCGACGATTCCCTCGAAGTAGCGCTCGCCACGGAGCCGCGCCAGATCCTGGAGCTGATGGCGACTCGGGATTGGGCCGAGGGCGTAGCGGCCTTCGCCGAACGCCGTACCCCCGTCTTCGAAGGGAAATGATGTGCCCACGCTCGACGCCCCCGTCCGCACCGCACTCGAACGGCTGTTGGACCCCCGCTCCATCGTCATAGTCGGTGCGTCCAACAACTCCGCGAAGCGTGGGTACCAGGCCATCCGGGCACTGCAAGAGACCGGGTACGCCCACCCCATCTACCCCGTCAACCCGAATACCCGGCAGATTTTGGGCCTGGAGGTCTGCTCATCGATCGATCGGGTTCCCCATGGCGCCGATGTCGCGCTGATCGCTGTGCCCGCCGCCGCTGTCCCGGGCGCGCTGCGTGAGTGCGCGGCCGTGGGCATCGCCGGAGCGGTGGTACTCGCCAACGGTTTCGGCGAGATTGGGGAGGACGGTGCCGATCTCGCCGCCGCGCTGGCGGCGGCAATCGATGAAACCGGCATCCGTGTCATCGGCCCCAATACCTCCGGCCTGCTCAATGTCACATCAGGTGCGAATCTGGTCGGCCTGCGGGATATCCGGCCCGGACCGATCAGTGTCATCACGCAGAGCGGGAACATGCTGTTGTCGTTGGTGAACGACGACCACGCGGTGAAGGGCCCGGGTTTCTACGCGTACGTGGGGCTCGGTAATCAGGCCGACGTCCGCTACGACGAATGTCTCACCGAACTCGCCCGCCATCCGGGAACCGGCGTGGTGGCGATCCATTCCGAGGGATTCACCGACGGGCGGGCGTTCCTGGTCGCGGCCGCTGGAACCGTACCGGACACACCGGTCGTGTTGCTCCGCGGCGGACGCTCGGAGGTGGGCCGCCGCGCGGCGGCCTCACATACCGGCTCGATCGCGGGCTCGGACGCCGTGGCGGCCGCCGTACTGCGCCAAGCCGGGGTGGAGCTGGTTGACCGCTCGGACGAACTTGCGATCGTCGCGGGAGCCCTCGCAACCTGCGCCCCGGTCGCCCCAGGCCGTTCGGTCGCCATCCTCAGCGATGGCGGTGGCCACGCGGCACTGGCGGCAGATGCCCTGGCCGCGCACGGGATCGAATCGGCCCGGCTCGGCGAGCGAACCCGACGACAGTTGCGGCGACTGCTCGGCGGCGCCGCCGCGGTGTCCGGTCCGGTCGATGTGGCAGGTGCCACCGACGCCGACCCGATGGTCTTCGTAGAAGCCGCCGAGATCCTCATGCGCGATCCCGCAGTGGGGCTAGTGCTGATCATCGGCTTGTACGGCGGCTACCACCTCCGATTCGATCCATTGCTGCGCGAATCCGAAGACGCCGCCGCGGGGTCTCTGCTCGCGCTCTCCGCCGAATACGGTGTTCCCTTGCTGGTCCAGAGCTGCTATGCGGGCCTCGATATCGCCAACCACGACCGGCTGCGGGCCGGGGGCGTACCGGTGCTCGGCTCGATCGAGCACGCCGTACGGGCGGCCGCGGCCTTGCAGCGGCGTGGCCGCCTGGTGGCCGACCGTGCCCGACGCTCCTCGCTGATGCTGCCGCCGTCCGCCCCGCCCATCCCGGGCTCGGGAATTCTCGACGAGCCGACCGCGCGGTGGGTGCTGGCGGAGGCGAAAGTCGACGTCGGCGTGTGGACTTTCGCCCGGAGCGTCGATGCGGTGGCCGCCGCGGTCGCCTCCTATCGGAGACCGTGCGCGCTGAAGGTCGTTTCCCCGCAGGTGATCCACAAATCCGACGTCGGAGGCGTCAGGCTGGGCGTGGTGGCGTC
The DNA here is from genome assembly GCF_036346875.1 of Nocardia sp. NBC_00508. Lineage (NCBI taxonomy): Bacteria > Bacillati > Actinomycetota > Actinomycetes > Mycobacteriales > Nocardiaceae > Nocardia > Nocardia sp. NBC_00508. The sequence continues at coordinate 6,957,975 of NZ_CP107852.1, forward strand.
CACCGCGACCGAGCACGCCGAAGCGATCATCGACTCGGTCACCGCCGAGGTACCCGACGCTCGCATCGACGGCATGATCGTCACACCCATGGCTGACACCGGGGTGGAGCTGTTCGTCGGCGCCACACGTGATCCGATCTTCGGACCCGTGCTGGCCTTCGGCACCGGTGGCGTGCTGGTCGAGGCGGTCCGGGACGTCACGTTCCGAGCCGTTCCGCTCACCGAACCCGAAGCCCGCGAGATGATCGAGGAAACGATCGCCTCCCGCATGCTCGACGGCTACCGGCATTTCCCCGCAGTCGATCGTGATAGCCTCGCGCGGTTCCTCGTCCGTATCGGCGATTTCGTCGCCGCGCACCCGGAGATATCCGAACTCGATCTCAACCCGGTGATCGCGTCCGGGTCCGGCATAACGCCGGTCGACGTGCGCATCGTTCTATCCGAAAAGACTTCTGGAGGCCGCGATGAATGATCCGATTCTGATCGACCGGACCGGAGACGTGGTCGTCTGGACCTTGAACAACCCGGAAGCCCGTAATCCTATCTCCGAAGCTGACACCATCACCGCCCTCGAGGACGCGGTGGCGGCGGCCAACCGGGACCACAGCCTGCGGGTGGCCATCCTCACCGGTGCGGGGACCGCGTTCTCCTCCGGCGGCAACATCAAGCACATGCGCGAACGAGCCGGAATGTTCGCAGGCACACCGGCACAGCTGCGTCAGGAATACCGGCACGGCATCCAGCGCATTCCGAAAGCCTTGTATCACTGCGAGATACCGACGATCGCCGCCGTCAACGGCCCGGCCATCGGTGCGGGTTGCGATCTGGCACTGATGTGCGACCTGCGAGTCGCTGCCAGCACCGCGGTGTTCGCCGAGAGTTTCGTCAAGGTCGGCCTCATCCCAGGTGACGGCGGCGCCTGGCTGCTGCCCAGGGCGATCGGCATGGCCAGGGCCTGTGAGATGGCCTTCACCGGTGAGCCGATCGATGCGAACACCGCGCTCGACTGGGGACTGGTGTCCCAGGTCGTCGAGCCCGGCGCTCTCCTGGAAGCGGCCCACCGGCTCGCCGCCCGCGTGTCCGCCAACCCTCCGCATGCGCTGCGGATGACCAAACAGCTGTTGCGCGAAGGAACACACCAGACCTTGGAAAGTCTGCTCGAGCTGTCCGCGGCAATGCAGGCCGCCGCTCACCACACCGAGGACCACCACGAGGCCGTCTCGGCCATGCTGCACCGCAGGACTCCCGACTTCACAGGCCGATGAGCACGCCGAAGCCTTCATCTCCACCGGACTCTCGCCACCCATCGAACTCAACACCGTCCTCAAACAATCTTCGACAGCCACAGCACTAACCACTTCTACGACCAAATCGCGTGGTTCTCCAACTCCGACGGCACATGCCTGCTTACCTCACTGACCTACACAGGGCAGGCGGGATCATTCGACTTCGACAACGCTGTAGGTCGGGTACGGCGAAGCACACGTAGTAGAAGCTGCGATGCCCGCGGTCTTCGCCGCCATCCGGAACCGGCTCAATCGGTCGACGGCGGCCGCATGCCCGCGGTGACGTTTCAGCGGACCGTCTGGACCCGCAACACCGCGGCACCCCCGAGGATCGTGCAGACCGCCGCCGTGATGAACAGTCCGGCGAATCCGGAAGAGAGAAAAACTATGCCCGCACCAATGAGCGGGCCGATAGCTTGCGGCACGGCCAGCGCGATGTTCATGACGCCGAGGTCTTTCCCGCTGTGATCGGCCGAGGGCAGTACATCGGCGGCCAGCGCCTGATCAACGGCGAGGAAGCAGCCGTAACCCCCGGCGACAAGGGCGCTCGAAAACACAGTGCCATTGAACGATTCGGTGCTGATCACGATGACGGCAGCGATGCTCTGCAAGGCGCCTGCGGCGAAGACGAAGGGACGACGGCGGCGGATCCGATCGGACATCCATCCGCAGCACACGGCGGCAATGGTGAGGACGACCATATAGACGGTGGTGAGCACCAGCAGCGATGAACCCGGCTCACTGACCTCGAGCCCGAACTGCAGGTAGAACAGCAGCAGGGAGGTGCCCAGGGTGTTTCCGAGATTGATCAGAGCACGGCTGGTGAGTACCCAGCGAAAATCTCTGAATCCCAGAAGTTCTCGAACGGATTGCCCGCGCTGCGACACCGTCGCGAGTGTCGGATCGGGTGTGCACCACACGAATGGGAGCACACAGCTCATCAGAATGATGGCGGCAAAAGTGTACCCCTGCGCGGCGTCGAGTGCGAGCGTCGCGACCACTGCAACGCCGAGAATGAGGCCGAGTGCCTGCGGTGCCGCGATCGCGCTCGAGACGATTCCGCGCTGGGCAGTGGGTACGCCATCGCCGATCATCGCTGTCAAAGCCGATGCGACAAAACAAAATCCGGTCATGGCCGCGCACCACCAGAACGCGATGCCGAAGACCGTGTTCTGCGTTCCGAGCGCCACCAACGACCCGGCGAACAGGACTGCACCCGCGAGAATCCACGGGCGGCGCCGACCGTATCGGCTTGCGGTTCGATCGCTGAGAGCTCCCGCGAGCGGGAACGCGACCACGGTACACGCGGCAGACAGACCGGAGACAAGACCGAAATCGACCACACTGCGCTGCCAATTGTCCTGGCGTAACGTCGATCCGATACCCAGGACGGTGTTGAGCTGAGTCGGCAGCAACAGTTGGAACGGGGTCAGTTGGGCGAGCCAGACACCCAGCCAGGCGAGCGCGAACAGACCAGTCCAGCGCGCTCCGACCGGTGCGGCCGGGCCTTCGGCCGGCGCGTTCCGCTTTTCGGTGCTCGACGCTCGCGGTGGAGTGCCATTCATGGGTGAGTCCGCTCAATCCAAGCCGGTGGGATTCGATCAACGTAGTTGCCTGCGCAGGCCGGAACGAGGGGCTGCACGGCCGGAGTGGGGGCAAGTCCGGCCAGGTGCCGGTGTCACGGCTGGGAAGAACACTTGGCATCGAGTGTCGTCAGGATGTGCTCGGTTTGGTGACGCAGGAGTTGCAACTGACGATCCGGAGGAAACCTATCAGGATCGAAAACCGCCTGTATCCCGATGCCGTCGATGACGATCATGAGCAATTCGGCCGCGTTTTCGAGCGCGCGCCCCGCCGGATACCCGATAGACACCAGCACCAGCTCCAGTGCCTCGCGCCATGCCTGATACCGCGCGCGCTGCTCGCGGGCAAGGTCCGCATCGTGAGTGGCCGAGTCCCAGAACGCAAGCCACACCTGCCATTCGACCCGACGGGTTTCGTCCATCGGCAGGCATTGGCACAGCAGTTCATACAGGCCCGTCGACTCGGCGGCCATCTGCGTCATTCGTTCCGCGACCGCCGTGGTCGCCGCGGTCAGGGCGGCCAACAGCACTTGGCGCTTGTCCGCGAAGTAGTGCACCACCATGCCGGTCGTGCAACCGGCCTCGGCAGCGATATCGCGCACGGTGGTATTCGCCAGGCTCTTGGTGGCGATGACCTGGCACGCCGCGGCACTGATCGCCCGGCGTCGTTCTTCGTGATCGACAATCTTCGGCATTGACAGGGAAGTTTACATCATGGATATTACGTAACCGTGGTTATGAATAAACCTGACCCCCGCGATGCCGGCCTGGGAGCGCTCGCCGCCGCCGCAGTCGGAGTGCTGGCATGGCGGTCCGCCGCGACGATCGGCGCGTGTGCGGTGACGCCGCTACAGGCCCCCGATGGGCGGCCCGTCGTCACCTCGACCCTGGCGATGATCGGCAAGATGCGACGAATCGCCGCCGATCCACATGTCGCGCTGGCGGCGGGCGGGATTTTTCTGCAAGCCACCGCCTTGCTGCAGATCGATCGCGACGGAACCGGCTCCGCGCGTGCGCTGCTGGCCCAGGAAGCGGAAAAGTTCGCGCCGACAAGGCATCTCAGCGCGATTCCAGGCCATCGTCGATGGTTTCCCTGGTACTTCGGGCGGGTCATCGCGACCCTGACGCCGACACTGGTGATCGATGACGCCGGACCCGACGGCACGGTCCTGGTCACGCTGCGACAGGACGAACCGTGGATCACATCGCTACCCGCTCGCACCGATCTGTTCGACGCCCGGCCCGGTGACCGGTTGCACCTACCCGAGATCGACGCCGCTGACGGACCGGCAATCCTTCTGGCCCACCAGGAGAACCAGGCGATGACCGCCTTGGCGCAACGACGAATATCGGGACGGCTGCGCGGCGGCGTACTGCAGGTCGAGCGCCGCAGCGGGTCACTGAACCCGACCGCACCCGGTCTTCTCGCCCAGCTTCGCGAACTCCGCGCCCTGCGCCGCAAGGCCGCGGCGAGCACCGTCGAACTGGACCATCTCACCGAGGCGATCGCACAACGGTGGACCGCCGACCGCATCAACCCAACCCACTGAAGGAGCCACCATGTCCGCTACCGCGCGCTACCGCGCCGACGACTCCGACCCGATCATCGACCCCACAACCGGAAGCGGCGAGGTCCGCTTGTTCCAGGATGGATTCGGGCAGGAGGGCATGCCGTTCGTCATGCACGTCAGCGATCCGCCGAACAAAACACGTTCGGCCCACTACCACCACGGCGACGTCATCTACGTCTACACCGCGGGCGAACACCACATCGAGGGCGAGGGTCTCTACCGTGCCGGCGACATCCGATGGACCAGAGCAGGGCACGTCTACGGGCCGGAAACCACCGGGCCCGAAGGAGGTTCCTGGTGGATCATCTCCTACTCCGACCCGATACCGGTTGACGTCGGGGACCACACCGCCGAGCCGGACGCCGAGCCTGCTGGCACAGGCTCGGTTCCGGCCGTCCCGAGGTTCCGGGAACCCTACGACTGGCCCGCAATCGACGCCTCGGTCCGCGAACACGGCGCCGTCGTCGTCGAAGGACTCATCGCAGAGCACCTGCGCTCGGACTTCACCGCCGAACTCGACGCCTGGCTGCGCGAACACACGGACGCCGGGCAGGCCGACAGCGGATCCGCGCTGTATGACAGCTTTCTCGGACGCAACACATTGCGACTCCACGGCCTGGCCGCGAAGATCCCCGCGTCGGGCGCACTGATCGCCCACCCCGACCTGCGCGCCTGGGCAACCAGAATGCTCGCCTCGGTCTCCTCCGGAATCCAACTCAACGCCGGTGAACTCATCGAGATCGGCCCCGGCGAGCCTGCCCAGTATCCGCATCGCGATAACGACTCCTGGCCGCATCTGCCACACACCACCGACAGCGTCCTGGTCAACGCGATGATCGCGCTGACACCCTTCACGGAGGAGAACGGCGCCACCAATATCGCTCTGGGCAGCCACGAGTGGCCCATCAAACAGAACCCGGCCGCCGATCAACTCGTCCGAGCGGTCATGGCACCCGGCGATGTACTGCTGTTCCGCGGCGATGCGATCCACGGCGGCGGCGCCAACCGCACCACCGACGAACGTCGCCGCGGACTGTCACTGAGCTACTGCGCGGGCTGGCTACGCCCAGTGGAGAACAGCGTGCTCAACGTTCCTCCGCGGACCGCTGTCAACCTGTCTCCCGAGGTCCAGGCCCTGCTCGGCTATGCCGCTCATGACGCCACCGCCGTCGGAGGAGGGATGCTCGGCCTCTACGAAAACGGTGATCCGGGAAGAGTTCTGTTCCCTTCGGCCTGACTCGGACGGTGTCTCACCCGGCGCACGGGTGAGACACCACCTCACGAAATCTCAGGCATCACCACTGATCATGAACGCTCGCCCGGCGAAGTGCCCTGCCTCTCGGCGCCAATCCACTGTGTCCCAACTCGGCTCCCACACGGTGGGGACACCACTCAGTCCGACTAGCTTCACGCGGAGATTCCGATGCCCACAAATCATTTCGACCAGATCGAGCAATTGCATCGACGCCTGCGGCGCGTCAAACGGACCATGCTGCTGACCGATCTCGGCTTTCTCGCCTATTGGATCATCACAGCGCTCGGCATCATCAGCGTCGGGTCCGACCATTTTCTCCAGCAGTGGAACTGGTCTTTTCTCGGGCTCGACCTCGCCGCCATCGGCCTCGGTCTCACCGGTCTCGCACTCGGATCCCGCTCGGCCATCTCGCTGCCGATGATCACCGTGTCGTTGTCGCTGACCTCGGCCGCAGGATTGATGGCACTGAACTTCTACGTGATACGTGGCGAGTACAGCCCGCTGTGGTGGCTTCCCAACCTGTGGCTGTTCGGGTTCCCGATCGCAGCCCTCGCCGGGATATTCCGAATGTCGTCCACCCGTGAACCAGTGAGGTGAGATCATGGGCCGCCCCTTGACGCACGAACCCACGATCGTGGCCCGATTCGGTTCGGATCTGCTCGCGGCGGTCCTCCGGCAGCGCCGGACCACAGCCGAAGTTTTGGACTTCGAGATCGAAACCAGCGCACACGTATTCGTACTGAGGATCACCGACCGATGTTCCGAACCATCGGTGCTGCAGTTTTTCGTCGAACAGGCATGTTGCGCCGCAACGACTTTGGCTCGCTCGATGTTCGGCGTGGAGATCTTGCCCGAATGGATCGAGTTCGCGTACCCGCCACCCACGCACGCCGCCGCCTACCGCCGCTCGTTCGGATGCGAGATACGATTCCGCGCGCCGACGACACGTATTTGTTTCGCGGCTGGAACATTCGACCGATCCACGGCCGGTGTCGACCCGGCCCACGATCATCCTGGAATCGTCGCCGCGGTAGAGCGAGTGCTTCGGGACAACATTCGCCAGCCGCTGACGAAACCCTTGGTCGCGAAGCGTCTGATGATGAGTGAGCGAACGCTGCACCGGCGGCTCGCCGAAGCAGGCCAGAAATTCGGTGAGATCCGTGATCGCGTGCGCCTGCAGCGCGCGAACACCCTGCTGTGCGAATCGAATCTGCCGATATCCGCGGTGGCCACCGAGGTCGGCTTCGGTGACAGTCGCGAATTCCGGCGCGCATATCAGCGCTGGACCGGGCGCACTGCAACAGTCACTCGCGCCGTCGTTCCGATGACGTCATTATTTGCCCCCCACGCGGCCGAGAATACCCTTCGGTTATCTACGTCACACTGTTTAGATCGGCTCAGCAGTAAAGCCTGATCAGCGAAGTCGGGCTCGCCGTATCAAATTTTCAAACAGGAGACAGCTCATGCCGCACAGAATTCATCACGCTGTTGTCGCCGCCGTAACGGTCGCCACGATCGCTGCGGCGGCCGGAAACGCGACGGTGAACGCCGCACCCCTAACCGAAACATCGACTACATACGCCGTGAACGACACGGCACCTTTGCCCGACCCAGGTGCCACTATGGCACCGCGAACAGAGACCAACCCGACAGAGATCGCCACCGGCACCGATCAGCAGACCGAAATCACAAACGCTCTGAATCAAGCAGGCACCGAATTCATGCTTGCCGTGACGGTCGGCACCATGGCCGGAGGAGTAATCGGCCTGATCGGCGGCTGTGTCGTCGGCGCGGTCGTAGGCCTTATCGGAGGTTGCATTCCCGGGCTCGCCCTGGGCGCAGCGCTCGGTCCAATTATAGGCGGTGCCGTGGTCGGGATCCCTGTCGGTATCGCCGCACTGATTCAGGCGTACAACAAACTGCACGCCGCGGGCGACATCAGGACACCAACCTTCGCCACCAGCCAGTAGGACTCCCCATGCTTGCATTCTCTGAAGCGGTGTGGATCGGACTTTCCGGGTCGGCCCGCTGCGGCCCGTCCCCGGTTAATGAGACCGTTCGGTATTAGAGTTCTGTTGCCCCTGGTGAGAGCTGGGAGGGACGATGAGAGACATGGCTGGTCGCAAGCGGCATTCCGCGGAGGTCATCGTGCGCAAGCTGCGCCGCGCCGATTAGCTGGCCGCGGAAGACGGGACCGGCGAGCAGATCGCCGCCGAACTGGGGTTTCGGCGGCGACCCTGTACAACTGGCGCCGCCAGTTCGGCGGCATGGACGCCGACGCTGCGCGCGGTCCGAAGGAGTTGCGCGAGCAGAATGCGCGGTTGAAGCGGCTTTTGGCCGAGGCCGAGTTGGAGAAGGCTGCGCTGCGGGAGAGGTCGCGAAGGGGAAATTCTGAGCCCCGCCGCCAAGCGCCGCGCCGTAGGCATATTCAAAGTCGTGTTGAGCATGTCGGAACGTTTGGCGTGCAAGGTGGTTGGGGTCGCTCAGTTCACCTATCGGCGTATCTCGCTGGCGCATACCGCGGCCGATCCGGACGCTGATCTGCGGGCGTGGCTGCGTGCCTATGCGGTGAAATACCCGTGTCACGGCTTCCGGCGCGCCTGGCTACCCGAGCCGATACTCACCACGCCGGACATAGCCGAGGACGTCGAACTCGCCGAGACCATTTCGATGGCGCTCATGCTCGTCCTAGAGACACTGTCGCCGACCGAGCGCGCCGTCTACGTACTGCGCGAAGCCTTCGATATCAGCTACGACGAGATCGCGACCGCCCTCGACAAGACCCCGGCGGCTGTCCGCCAGATCGCGCACCGCGCCCGCAAGCACGTCGATGCCCGCCGCCCCCGCTCGGTGGTTTCCGTGAGCGAGACCCGGGCGGTTCTGGAGTCGTTCCAACGGGCGCTGGAAACCAGGGATCTGCAGCGGCTGCTCGACGTGCTCGCGCCCCAGGTCGTCGTCGTCAGCGACGGCGGCGGCGTCAAGCAGGCCGCGCTGCGGCCGATCATCGGCGCCGAGAAGGTGGTCCGCTTCTTCGTCGGCGGCCTCGCCAAGACCGAAGCCACGCTCATTGTTGGCCCGACCGTGGTCAACGGCAACCCGGCACTCGTCTTCCGCCTGGACGGCGAGATCGACGGCGTCATGGCGGCCCGTGTCGAGGACGCCCGCATCACCGGCCTCTACTACGTCCGCAACCCGCAGAAGCTGACCCGCGTCGAATCCGAGACCCTACTCACCCTGCGATGAATACCTATGGCGGAATGGCCACCTGGGGTCGGGCAGCCCACGGGTGTGGGCAACCTCCCGCGGGGTGTTCCGTAAGCCGGGGTTCTCCGGCACGACGCGGAAGAACCGGGCTGGGCTGGACAACGCGCTCGCCGTAACGATCCACCGCGGGCCGCCACATTCGATGTGTGGCGGCACACTGCCGACGTCGGTCCGAGCATTCACCGCAATGAGGGGCGAGGCATCAAAATTGGCCGATCCCAACATCTTCCGCGCCACGGTGGTGTCAAATTGCCTTGATCGGCGGTTTTGTGGATGACCGATGCAACCAGTCAGGAGTGCCCGCGTGCCACGTGAAATCGATTCGGCTGTCTTCCCCCATCTGGATGCGGACCTGGACCGTATCCGTGACGTTCTCGGACCCGTTCGGCTGGAGGGCAGATCTGAACTGGCTGCGCTCACCGACGACGGGCCGGGCACCTCTCGCCGCCTGGTCCGTCCCACGTTGACCCTCTTGTCGTACTACCTGCTCACCGATCCCGCGGCCCCGGCCGACGATCGGGTCGTGCGCGCCGCCGCTGCCGTCGAGTTGCTGCATCTGGGCTCGCTCTACCACGACGACGTCATCGATCACGCATACCAGCGTCGAGGCCGTCCCAGTGCCAATGTGGTGTGGGGTTCGCATATGGCCGTACTGGGTGGGGATTCCGTGATGCTCACAAGTGTGCGCATGCTGGCCGAACTCGGGCAGCGCGAGGTTCTCGCGGGGGCCATCGCGGGTGAGCAAATGTGCGCGGGCATGGTGATCGAGGCCGCCGACCTCTACACGGCGTCCCGCAGCGAGCAGTCCTACCTGGACGCGATCGACGGCAAGACGGCGGCGGTGCTCTCGCTGGCATGCCGGGTGGGCGCGATGCAGGCAGGCCGGCCCGAGCGTCAAGAAGAGGCGTTGTCTTTGTTCGGCCGATACTTCGGGCTGGCTTACCAGCTGTGTGACGACATCCTCGATCTGACTTCGACCGCCGAAGAAATGGGCAAGCCCGTCAACGCGGATCTGCCCGAGGGCATCTACACACTTCCGGTGATCCGCGCGGCCGCCCGCGATAGAAGCCTTGGTCGCCTACTGCACGGCAGAATGACGCGTGGGCAAGCCGCAAGTGCCCGCGAACTCGTCATCGCCTGCGGCGCCGTGGACGAAGCACAAGCGACGGCTGATGATTTCATGGACCGGGCCGCCGGTCAGCTCGCCACCCTGCCCGTCGACCCGCGCGCCCGCCAGGCGATGACCGCTTACGCCCGGTCCATACTCGACCGGCGAACTGCCGAGCCCGCAGTCCCCCGGCAGTCGACGCAGCCACCCCGAGCGCACGGTAGTGGGCTTCCGCCGCAGCTTGCGCAATGGCTGAGGAGCTGGCTGGTGGACACCGGCCTCGCCACCTCCCCTGCCGAGGCCGACTACCACCGGTGGACCGGAGCGATCCGGATCCCGGCACAGACCCTGGCCCCAGCTGCGAACGCGACTCGTGAACAGACCGCCTACGCAATGGCCGTGCTGGTCCTTGCCTGGGACGACCTCTTCGAGGATCCGCAACTGAGGGACCCGGAAGCCGTGACCGCGCTGAGACGTGGCATGGTGGCGACACTGCGCCAGGACCCGGCGAAACAGTGGCGGCGCGGCGCGATTCCGGCGGCTTGGGCGAGTATATGGCCGCGGCTGCGCGAGGGCCGGACCACCCGCTGGCAGGAGCGGTTCCTCGACACCCTCGAGGAGTGGTTCGAAGCCGCCGAACGCGAAGCGCACCATCGCATCAACGGCTACATCCCTTCCACGGCCGACTACCTGCCGCTGCGGATGTCGACGAGTGGGATCGAAACCGCCATCGCCTGCATGGAGGTGTACCACGACCGGGAACTGCCCTCGAAGCTGCGCAACCACCCCGTGATCCGCCGTCTCGAGGAACTCGCCTTCTGGGTCACCTTCGTGGAGAACGACCTGGTGGGGCTGGATCAGGACGAGGCAGACCAAGTCCCCTATAACCTGGTGCGGGCGGTCCGTCACGAAACCGGCTGCACCCGCCGCGAAGCCGTAGAGCAGGTACAGCGCCAAGTGGCGGACCAGCGCACCCAACTCGAGGCGGTGATCCACTACGTCCCCGCGCTCCTGCGCGTTCTACCCGGCCTGCCCGACCGGGGAAAGGGCTACGCGGAAATGTATGTGAACATAACGAGCGTGGGGCTGTGGGGGCGTGAGAGCGATCGGTACATGCCTACCTCCGCTACCGCAGCGCCGGACCTGGAACGTTTGCGCCGTGAGGTCTACCTCTCGGCCGCCGAACCGGTTCCTTCCGCGTCGTAGTCCGTAACCGGCAAAGCAGGGTATGTTCCCGTGCGTCCACCGTGTGGTCGTGCGGGACGCCCTCAGCGCTTCGCCGGCTGTCTCGACCTTGTCGGTCCGGGGAGGCGCATCCACATCCTGGGTCGAAGACAGGAGCGGGTGCGTCGATGGAAAGCGACCAGTCCGACGAGGGCGCTCGCGGTGAACCAGACCAGTTGCACGGCGAAACCTGCCCTTGGCATGGCGTCGGAAAAACCGGCCGCGGTCGAAGCCTGCATCGCCCCGTAGGAGGGCAGCCAGCGCACGAAATCGCTGTCCGCCCCAGCGCTGGCGATGGGATTCTGTACGGCCATGTCGAAGCAGCTGATCATCGCGATGGCGAACATCCCCTCCACCTCGCGGCGCAGCAGCGCGCCGAGGGCGACACCCAGCGCCCCGTAGGTCATCGCCGCGCCGAAAAGTGCCGCGGCGAGCACGACAGGCTGCTGAGGCGACCAGTAGCAACTGATGACCGCGGTGGCGTACACGCAGACCACTGCCGAGGCCACCACGAGGCAGGCGATCTTCGCCAAACCCAAAGCGACCCGGGGATACCCGGCCATCGACAGACGCCGGTCGAATGCTCCGCTGCTGAAAGTCGCCGCGAACATCATGAACCCAATGATCAGTGAGACCGCCATCAGGGCGCCGCTGATCTGAGCGAGCTCATTGCCGTTGGCGCGCAGAACCAGACCGGTGTATCGAAGCCGGAACGGCACCTGGATGTCTGTGACGGCCACGCGCACCACGGTGATCAATATGGGAAGGAAGACAGCCACCAACAGCATGGCGAACCGGTTACGAGCATGCTCGATGAGGCCGTAGCGCGTGGCGATCACGAACAGCCGCACACCATCACTCATCCGGCGTGCTCCTGTCCGCCTCGTAAGACGCCGTCGTACAACCGCCACACCTGATCCAGCTTGTCGGTGTCGTGAGCCAGGTGCGACACCACCAGAACCGACCGGCCGGTGTCACGCAACACCGCGACCAACTCCCAGAAACGCAGATACGTCTCCCAGTCGAAACCCTGATACGGCTCATCCAGCAGCAGAATCTGCGGATCGTGCATCACCGCCAGCGTGAGGTTGAGCTTCTGCCGCGTACCGCCGCTGAGCGTTCCGACCCGTTCACCGGCATATTCGGAGAAGCGCAAGATCTCCATCGTCTCCTCGGCCCGCCGTAGGTTCGGGATCGCATAGGCCGCAGCAAAGAAGTCCAGGTGCTGACGAACCGTGAAGACGTCGTTCAAGACCACCTGCTGAGGGCAGTAACCGAACCGCCCACGGTGCCGGACCACCCCACGGTCCGGTCGCAGCTCTCCAGACAAAACCTTCAACAGCGTCGACTTACCTGCCCCGTTCTCACCGACGATGCCCACCAGCGCCCCCGCAGGCAACACGATGTCGATGCCACGCAGCACCGACCGCCTGCCGTACGAGTGGTGGACGCCCTCCACCTCCATCAACGCCCCTTACCCGCCGCCGATGTAATGGCCCGACAACGGCTCGAATGCTACCAATCGACAGCGAAAACCCGTGCTGGAACGCTCAATTCGTGGCACCCACACCCAGCGCGAGGACGTCCCGCCCTCCCTCGCGGCGAAACCCCCGGCCGCGACAGGCCCGCAAGTCCGGGCTGGTGCCGTCGATGGGCTCGATCGGCGACTGTGGGACAACGCCGTCATCGAATCCTTCTGGGGCAGAATGCAAACCGAGCTCCGCAGGTGGCCTCCGGCGCGGATGTGTGGCGATCCCTTCGGCATACGCGGTCTCGGTGTGCAGGGCGAAGCCGGTGCCCGCGGTGGGCGTTAGCCGGATCCCGCCCGGCGCTAACGGCCGGATCAGGGGGCGAGAGGGGTGTAGGTGGTGATTTCCCGGGACTCCAAGCGCGCGAGGCAGTCGCCTACGACGTGCTCCTGGAAATGATCCGAGGTGCGGTGCGCCTGGAAGGCCGCGGCGTCCACGTACTCCTCGTAGATCATGAACCGTCGTGGGTCGTCGGTGGAGACGTGCGCCTGGTACGCGAGGTTGCCCGGCTCCTGTCGGGACAGCGGGGTGATGAGCCGGATGATGTCGGCGACTGCGCTCTCCTGGCCGCCGCGGGCGGTCCATACAGCTTGCACGACATAGGTCATGGCCGGCGACTCTATGACGAGGGTCGCACTTTGTCACCTCTGCGCATGATGCTTGACAGGACGGGACGTAGCCGCCTAACGTCTCGTCAACCGACAGCACAGACGAAGACACCCTGTCAGTGGTCTTCCGTCTGTGCTTTCAGTCGTTGCCGTACCGCTGGCAGGGGTTTCAACCCCGAAAGGCGGCGGGCATGAATGACGGCCCTGCGAACACGAGAACGGCAGTCATCCGCAGCGCGGGAGACGTAGCCGACCTCATCGACACCCTCAAGACCCTGAGCGGTCGGACCAGCGGGATCTGGTTTCTCGCCCTGGCGGGACTGTTCCTGGACGCGTACTCCAACGCGGCGCTGGGGGCTGGCCTGTCCCCGATGGTCAAGCAGTTGGGCCTGTCGCCCACGCAGGTCGGTGTGCTCACGGCGATGGCCCCAGCCATCGCGATAGTCTCCAACCCCTTCGGCGGCTGGCTCGCTGCGCGGATCGGCCGGGTCAAGCCGCTGCTGATGACCAAGGTCGTCTTCGGGCTCGGCGCAGTGCTGACTGCGGCCGGCTCGGACTTCCAGACGGTCTTCGCCGGGCGGGCCCTGGTGGGCATCGCCTACGGCGTCGACTTCGCCGTGGCGATGGCCCTGCTGGCCGAGTACACCCCGGCCTCGCTCAAGGGCAGGCTCAACTTCTGGCAGGGCGTCTGGTACACCGCGACGACCACGAACCTCCTGCTCACCCTGGTGTTCTACAAGTTCGACGTCGGTGCGGACATCTGGCGCTGGTCCGTCGCCTCCTCGGCCGCGTTCGCGCTGCTGCTGTTCGTGCTGCAGCTGGTCTTCCTGGTGGAGAGTCCCACCTGGCTGGCGTCCAAGGGCAGGCTGCGGGAGTCCGTGGCGAACCTGCGCCGGATGTACGGGTTCGCGGCGGAAGAGGGGCCGCTGGAGACCGGGCAGGTCGAGAATGCCGGGCACCGGGTCGGGTTCCGAGACGCTGGCGTGCTGTTCCGCCACCCCTACCTCCCCCGGACCGTCTTGTCGACCGCGATCTCCCTCACCCAGGCCATGCAGTACTTCGCCGTGGGCTGGTACCTGCCGGTGATCAGTCTCGAGCTGTTCGGCAAGGAGTTCGAGACGGCGACCCTGGGCGCCATGGCGTTCAACGCGGTCGGCATCGTCGGTGGCTGCCTATCGGCTTACGCCGGGCGGCGGCTGGGTTTGCGGATCAGCTCGATGACCGGATACGCCGTGGTGTTCGTCGCGCTGCTGGTCATGGGCGCGACCTTCAAGCAGCTGCCTATCGGCCTGGCCGCGCTGCTGCCGGTGATATTCATCTTCTTCCACTCGGCGGGCCCCGGCCCCAACGGCAAGTCGATCGCGGCGCTCTCGTACCGGTCCGACATCCGCACGCTGGGCACCGGCGTGACCGGCATGCTCGGCAGCCTCGGATCGGTCGCGGGCCTGTATCTGTTCCCGCAGCTCCAATCGGGCATCGGGGTAGGCAACAGCCTGATGGTCCTGTCAGTGGTGCCGCTGGTCGGCCTGCTCGTGTGCGTAGCGATCAAGTGGGACCCGACCCGCGTCGAGGTGAACCTGGAAGAGGAGGCCATCGGCCGCCCTCAGCGCCAACCGGTGTCGGCCTGAACGGGTGAACGGCCCCGGACCGATGAAAGGACCTTCGCAGATGACCAGGGAGCGCCGCCGCGGCGTACTCAGCATCGATGAGGGCACCACGGGCACCCGTGCCGCCATCGTCCTCGACGATGGCGACACGGCGGCCCCGGCGTACCTGCCCATCTCGGTCAGATCCTCCGACCATCTGCGCGTCGAACAGGACGCGACGGAGATCTGGGTGAACACCGTCCGGGTCTGCCGTGAGGCGCTGGACTGGGCGGCCGCACACCAGGTGGAGGTCACCGGCGTGGCTATCTCCACCCAGCGCGCCACCGTCCTGCTGTGGGACACGGTGACCGGCTCGCCGCTCAGCCAGGCCGTGGTGTGGCAGGACCGCCGGTACGCGTCCCGGCTGCGGGAGTGGGAGCCGGAGTGGGACGCGCACCTCTTGGAGCACACCGGTCGGCCGGTCGGCTCCCGGGCGCCGCTGTTGTGGGCGGCGGAGGAGATCACCCGGAACGAGGCCGTCGGCAGGGCCCATGACCAGGGGAGGCTGGCCTTCGGCTCGGTCGACACCTGGCTCGTCTGGAAGCTCACTGAGGGCGCGCGCCACGTCATGTCCGCCACGAACGCCGTGGCCGTGGGCGCCTACGACCTGCGGACAGGAGACTGGCACGAGCCGTGGGTGGAGTTCCTCGGCTGCCCGCGCGACGTGCTGCCGCGGATCGTCGACGAGGACGGCGACTTCGGCGTCACCGACCCGCAGGTCCTCGGCGGGCGGCTGCCCATCCTGTCGGTCATGGGTGACCAGCACGCGGCGATGATTGCGCTCGGCGCCCACCGGCCCGGCCAGGCCACCTGTGTCCACGGAACAGGCACCTTCCTCGACGCCGTCGCGGGCGACCGTCCGCCCACCCACCGCTGCCAGGAGCCCGGCGTGCTCACGCTGGTCGGCTGGCGGTCCCGGGGCGCGTCCGTGTTCAGCGTGGAAGGTTATGCCGCGACGACCGGTTCCGCGATGCGCTGGCTGTGCGAAGAGATCGGGCTGTTCGAGTCGCCGAGCCGGCTGGCAGAACTCGCCCGCGAGCACACCGGCCCGACCCGGGTGAGGTTCCTGCCCGCCCTGGCGGGACTGCGGACTCCCGTCTGGTCGCCGGAGTCCACCGGGATCCTCACCGGCCTCAGCCTGTCCACGACCCGGGCCGAACTGGCCCGCGGCATCCTCGAAGGCTTCGCGCACTCGGTGTGTGACCTGCTGGAAGGCGTGGAGAAGGTCATGGGACAGCCCGTCACCGACCTGTTCTGCGGCGGCGGGCTCGCCGCCAGCGACGTGCTGATGTCCAGCCAGGCCGACCTGGTCGGCCGGCCGGTGCAGCGCGCCCGCGGCCATGAGACGGCCAGCCTGCGCGGCACGGCCTATCTCGGCGGCGTGCGGGCCGGGCTGTGGCCGAGCGTCGCGGCCGTCGTGGTGGGACTGCCGGCGGGCCCCGTCTTCGAACCCGCACTGCCCGACGCCGAGCGCCAGGACGCCCGCGCCGCGTGGCGCGACCTGGTGACCCGCCATGTCACGGCCGCCGCCGGCCACGGCGCTTCACCGCCGGAGCACGGTTCCCGCGGCTTCGAACCCGACTCACAGGAGGAATCAACATCGTGATCCGGCTTCCCGAACGCAAGGCGAGGTCAGAGACGAGGAGCGCCATCCGCCGGACGCCGCTGACGCTCGACCGCCGTGAGCAGATCGAACGGCTCGCCTCCAGCTCTGTAGACGTCCTCGTCGTCGGTGGCGGCGTGACCGGCTGCTACACCGCACTGGACGCCGTCACCCGCGGCCTGACCGTGGCGCTCGTGGAACGGGACGACTTCGCATCGGGCACGTCCTCCAAGTCATCCAAGATGGTGCACGGCGGCCTGCGCTACATCGAGCAGGGCAACTTGCCGCTGGTCCGGCGCTCGCTGGTGGAACGGCAGCGCTTCCGCCGCAACGCGCCGCACCTGGTGCAGCGACTGCCGTTCGTCTTCCCCGTGCTCGCCAAGGACGGCGTCTTCGACGCGCGCATCGCCACGGCCTTCGAGGGTCTGCTGTGGACCTACGACCTTGCCGGCGGGTGGCGCATCGGCAGGCTGCATCAGCGTCTCAGCGTGCCCGAGGTCCTTGCCCGTGCGCCGCGGCTGCGCGCCGACCGGCTCGAGGGCGGCCTTCTCTACTACGACAGCCGTACCGACGACGCACGCCTGACCCTGACCATCGCGCGGACGGCGGCGCATTTCGGGGCGACCGTGCTCAACGGCGCCAACTGCCGTGGCCTCCTCCGCGATGGCTGCAGGGTGCGGGGTGCGACCATCGAGGTCGACGGCCGGGACATCGACGTGCAGGCGGGTGTCGTGATCAACGCCACCGGGGTCTGGTCCGACACGCTGGACACCCTGTCGGATCCCGGCCACAGACCCCGGATCCGCCCCGCCAAGGGTGTGCACATCGTGGTGCCGTGGACCAGGCTGCCCGTCGACGGCACCGTGACCGTGCCGGTCCCGGGCCGGGCCCGTCGCGCCACCTGCACCCGCTGGGGGGACGTGGTCGTGGTCGGCACGACCGACACCGACTACGACGGCTCCCTGGACGAGGTGCTGTGCACGGGCGAGGAGATGCGGTACCTCCTCGACGGGGCCAACACCGCCTTCGACGCCGGCCTCACACCCTCGGACGTGATCGGCTCGATCGCTGGGCTCCGCCCTCTGGTCGGCGACACGGAGGGTGCCACCCTCGACATGAGCCGCGACCACCAGATCTCGACGGACGCGCGCGGGCTCGTCACCGTCACGGGCGGCAAGCTCACCACCAGCCGCCACATGGGCGAGCTCGTGGTCGACGAGGCGCTGAAGGTCCTCGGACGCCGGGCCCGCTGCCGGACGGTGCGGCTCCCCCTGCTGGGCGGAGCCGGCTACGACGCGGAGGCCACCTCGGCCACCGGGGGGCTGGGCGCACATCTGGGAGAGCGGTACGGCACCGAGGCCAGGTTCGTCGCCGGGCTGTTCACCGAGGACCCCTCCCTCGCCGAGCCGATCATCGAGGGCTCCGCCCACCTGCGGGCCGAGATCGTCTACGCGGCTCGCTGCGAGTTGGCGCGGACCGTCGACGACGTGCTGTCCCGCCGCACCCGGATGCGGTTGTTCGCCCGTGACCTGTCGGTGCAGGCGGCCCCGGAGGTCGGTCGGCTGCTCCAACAGGAGCTGGGTCTGTCGGACAAGGAGGTCGCCCGGCAGATCGACGACTACGCCGCGGGCATCGACCGCGAGAAGACCGTACTGATGAAGGGACTTTCATGATCAGCAGGCAAACCATCACACATCCGTTCAACCGGGGGGACTACGTCGTCGGCGCGCCCACCCCGCCGCGCTGGGCCGCCGACTGCCCGCCTGGCCAGGGGAAGGCCAGCCTGCAGGCTGCCGTGGTCGAGGTTCCCGAGTCGGTCGTCGCCGAACTGCGCACGGTCGCCGCCGCCGTGCACACGGACCGGGACGAGGTGATCCTGCGCACCCGCGACTGGTGGGCGGGCACGTCCATCAGCGAGACGGACGGCGCCCCGGCCACCCCGGACGCCGTGATCGTCGAGGCGGCCGACGAGGAACAGGTTGCCGCGGTGGTCCGGATCTGCCACGCGCAGGGCATCCCATTGACGGTCTCAGCCGGCCGCAGCAACGTCCTCGGCGCCGCCCTGCCGGTTTTCGGTGGGGTCGTGCTGGACGTCTGCCGCCTCAACCGGATCATCTCCTTCGACACCGAGTCGATGACCGTCGAGGTACAGGCGGGCATGTTCGGCGACCTGTTCGAGAAGGAACTGCAGGAGGCGCACGGCGCCACTACCGGGCACTGGCCGTCCGCCTTCGCCATCTCCACGGTCGGCGGCTGGGCGGCCTGCCGCGGCGCAGGCCAGCTGTCCACCCGGTACGGGAAGATCGAGGACATGGTCGTCGGGCTCGACGTGGTCCTGCCGGATGGCACCCCTGCCAGTTTCGGTACCTACCCCCGGGCCGCTGTAGGCCCCGACCTGCGCCAGCTGTTCATCGGCTCCGAGGGCACGCTCGGCGTGATCACTCGGCTGCGGCTGCGTACCCACCGGCTGCCCTCCTACGCGGTGGGCCTCGCCTACGGGTTCGGCACGTTCGCCGCAGGGCTGGACGCCTGCCGGGAGATCCTCCAACGGGGCGCGACACCCGCCGTGCTGCGCCTGTACGACGCGCACGAGAGCGGCACCCACTTCGGCGAGCCGGGCACTCACCTGCTGCTCGTCGCCGACGAGGGCGACCAGGCCCTGGTGGACGCGACCATGGCTGTTGTCGAGAAGGTCTGCGCCGAGCGGGCGCCGGTGACGCTCGACGGCACAGCGGTCCTCGCCCGCTGGCTGGACGAGCGGATGCTCGTCGGCAAGTCCGGTGACGGCTTCGCCAAGAGCCCCGGCTTCGTCGCCGACACCTGTGAGATCGCCGCGCCGTGGTCGATCCTGCCCGTGGTCTACGACGAGGTGGTGGCGGCCATCGAGGCGGTTCCCGGGACGCTGCGCGCGTCCGCGCACCAGTCGCACGCCTACACCGACGGAGCCTGCCTGTACTTCTCCCTGCGCGGCGACGTCGAACGGCCCCGCCGCCGCGAGTGGTACCGGGCCGCGTGGGACGCCGCCAACGAGGTACTCATCCGGCACGGCGCTGCGATCAGCCATCACCACGGCGTCGGGCTGCTGCGCTCGCCGTACGTCGAGCCGGCGCTGGGCAGTGGCTTCGGCACGCTGGTGGCGGTCAAACAGGCCCTCGACCCGGCAGGGATCATGAACCCGGGGAAGCTGGGGCTGCCCAGCCGTTTCGGGTCCGGCACCGGCAGGTCCACCCAGGGTTAGTGCATATGGTGGATCCGGTGAACCCTCGCCCGAAACGTCCCGTTGATCTGCGCCTCCTGGCGGCGCTGGCGGAGTATCCCGTCATGGCGTCGCTTGTCGGTGTGACGATGGCGGACCGGTTCCTCACGACCTCGACCCCGCTCGGCATCCTCGCCTCCGTCCCTCTCGGCGATCTGGAGGCGACGGTCCAGCGGACGGCCGCCGCAGGCAAGATCGTGTTCGTCAATATGGACTCGACGCCGGGCCTTGGCCACGACCCCGGCGCCCTGACCTACCTCAAAGGGATCGGGGCGATCGGGATCTGCTCCACCCGGGCGGCGATCATCGAGCGGGCGAGTGGCCTCGGCCTGCTGGCGATGCAGAAGGTGTTCGTGACAGATCGCTCCAACCTGCATCGCAGCATCCAGTCCATCGCCCGGTCGAATCCGGACATGGTTCAGCTCATGCCCGCGATCGTGCTGCGCTACATGGAGCGGCAGGCCAGGGACCTCGGGGTGCCGTATCTCGCGGCCGGGTTCGTCCAGGAGGAGGCGGACGTGGTCGAGGCGCTCCAGCATGGCGCTGCCGGCGTCTGTACCTCGGATGAGGACCTGTGGGAGCTGCGTCGCTCGTCCCTGCGCACCTCCTGAACTTCCCCACCCCTGCCCGTTTCGACCCGCGCAGGCACCGACAAGGCCCAGCTCGCCGATGCGGTCGACAGCGTGTCGAGGGTGCTCGATACCCTCCCGGACAATCTGCGCTCGTCCTTGGGGTTGTACTACGGTGCCGCCGTCTTTCGGGACTTCTGCCCGGTCCATCCAGTCCGTCAGTGAATCGGCGAAATCCTTCTGAACGAAGCCCTGCTCATTGATGCCGCGCGGGTACCGCTGCAGCATCAACGACGGTCCTTCAGGTGAGGCAACATCACCGCGGCGACCTCGCCGTAGTAATCGACGAGGTCGCCCTCGGTGATTCCGTCGGCCGGGAACAGCACCCGGTCCGCGTGGGTGATCTCGACATCGATGCGAGCCATCAGCGTGTCTCCCTCACGATTTCGTCGGCGGCCTTGTCAGTACGCAGGCCGGTGTAACGCGGGTGGCGCAGTTTGCCGGACGGTCGGTGACGGCCTTTCTTGTGGGATCGCCCACGATGCCCGACTACTCGGCGCCGCGACTGGTGAAGTCGAAGGATCCGCCGTCGATGCCCCAGGAGATGACCCGTTCGGGGTGAATTCGGATGACCGCGCGTTCCTGGGGTTGGAACGGTGGCTCCTCGTCATCGAGCGCCTCGGCCGTGCCGCGTACCTCGATGCCGCGAATCACGTATGGCTCCAATGAAACCTGTTGGTCGATGACGAACGACACCCGGCTGCCCGCCTCGACATTGCGGTACTTTCGACTGGCACGCATCCGTATGCCCCCGATGTCGATCGTGCCGTCGGCGTTCACCCGATAGCTGGTCGGGTTATTCTGCACAACGCCGTCGGGCGACACCGTGGCCAGCCGGCCGATCCCGGCCTCCGCGAGGAACTGCTGTTCATTGATGGTGAAGGTCATGTCGGTTACTCCTCAGTGAATTCGATATCAGGTGTGCCCCCGGCGATCAGCCGGAAGTTGTCGGGTGCGGGAAGCGCAAGCTGTTGCCTGCCGCGTCCCGCGCGTCTTGCGTCGGCGGTTCAGGACCGCGACATCGTGGAGGATGGCTACTTGCTCTGAGATCAGAACAGAATCAGCGCGGCGCACAGTCCGGCAATGGCAATGAACTGCAGGGTGACCCGGTACTTCAGAATGCTGTCCCACTTGTCCTGCAGCGCACGGGCATCGGCGGGAATGATGCCGCTCTGGGCGGCGGCGGTCTGCTGGGTATTGATCGGTTTGGCGATGCGGACGTAGAAGGCGAGCCAGGTCAGCAGCGCCGCCACCGTGATCCCTGCCGCGACAGCGGCGCCGATCTGCCCGGCCAGCAGTGCGATCAGCAGCGTGAGCACCGCAGTGACCACACCGCCCGCACCGACAACGGGCATGCGCTTGTCGCCGTAGTAGTGACCCCATCCTGCACTCATGGTCACGGTCGCGTCATCGAGCTTGCGGTAAACGGACCGGGTGATCACGGCCCCGCAGACATCTGTGCCATAGACGATGGCATTGGCGAGAACGGCGACGGCGGCGATGATCTGGCCGGTGACAATGAGCATTTTCGGCTTCCCTTCCCAAGTTCTAGCAGCGCTAGAAACTAGAGCAACGGTAACATTCGTCCACTAGCTTGTCTGCGTTGCTAGATTTCAGATCGCTACGGCGGGTCGCGCTCGGATCAGCAAGCTGCACATGCCCGTTCCGGCCGAGCGGACTCTGTCGCCCGGCAAGCCGGTCACCGAACGCTGGCCTGCTGGTTCCGCTGGGGCTCATCGCGGTCCCGGTCCTCGTCGACAGGGGTTGCGAGCAGCCTGACCGCGTCGGGGTCGGCGATCGACCACACCTGGCAACCCCCACCTTGACGCCGGTGAGCTGACCTGCCGCCCGGTGATGCCGCCGCAGCTCAGGCGGCGGCATCACTGCCACGCACCGAGCCCCCGCAGAAACGCACTCATCTGCCGCGTACAGCGCTGAAACTGCTCGCCATGCTCCAGCCCGGTCGACGCACCGCAGACCAGTTCAGCTACGGAAGCGGATTGGGTCCGGAATCGTTCGGTTGCGAGGGCAATTCGGCTCCAAACCGGTCGATCGCTGCCTAAGGGTCGGTCGCCAGCGGGGAGACTGCGAGGCTGTCGACGTCGGCGTGGGCATGTCGCGTTCGGCGTCGAGCCCTGGGCCTTGTGGTGCGGTGCCGGGCTGTGTCGGGTTCGACTACTTGGAGCGCACGATGATCAACGGAATTTCCACCGAATGCAGGAGGGCGTTGCTGGTGGAGCCGAGGATCATGCTGGCAAAGCCGCCGCGGCCGTGGCTGCCGACGACGACGAGTTGGGCGTTCGCGGATTCTTCGAGGAGGGAGCGGACGGGCCGATCGACGACGACGATGCGGTGGACCGGGACATCCGGGTACTTGTCGCTGTAGCCAGCGAGGCTTTCGGCCAGGACGACTTGCTCTTGCCGATGTAAGTCGGCCCAGTCCCCGATCGGCAGATCCAGGCCCGTGACATCACTCCAGGCGTGCAGGGCGACGACACCCACGCCGCGTAGGGAAGCTTCCTCGAAGGCGAGCTCGATAGCGAGAGCGCTGTTGTCGGTGCCGTCGACACCGACCAGAATCGGCTTGGTCGCCCACACCGCGTCGATCGCGGCCGTACCGTGGATCACCGCGACCGGGCAACGGGCATGCTGGGTGGTGGCCGTGCTGACCGAGCCGAGTAACCCCCGCTGGAAGGCGCCCAGGCCGCGGCTGCCGACGACCAGCATTCTGGTGTGCTGGGAGCGCTCGATCAGCGTGGGAATGATCGACTCGAACGTCACCTCGCTGGTGATGCCCGGCTCCGCGGCGGGCGCCGCCGTGCGGGCCACACGCGTTGCCTCATCAAGGATCCGCTCGCCGTCGCCGCGCAGCAACTCCAGGTCCGCCTCCCCTAGAGACATGCCCGGACCGAAGCCGGTCGGGATCGCCATCGAGGTGAGGATGTGCAACGGACTGCGGTGCCGCGTGGCTTCTACCGCCGCCCAGGCGACGGCATGATACGAGCTGGCCGAGCCGTCCACGGCCGCGAGAATCGGATTGCCTACCATGCGGTTTCCCTTCGCTTCACAAATCACTACTTGGCCCCCACGAGGGATACCCGGTTTCGGCTGCGTGACGCCGGACCGCAACACCGCCAACCGACGCGGGCATCGGATTGCTCGGCCTCACCAATGGCGAAGAGCTCCGCAAGGCTGTCCGGCTGGTCCTCGATCGCCGTGACGACTACGTCGGTGAGTGGGCCGCGATGAAGGTGGTCTCGGCCCGGCTGGGGATGACCACGGACCGCGGATCGGCTACTCGGTGACCCGATCGTCCGGGGCTTCCAGCGTGTGCAGCAGAGTTCGTAAGAGGTCTTCGAGGGCGGCTTGCCCGGCTTCGGGGAGTGCGGAAAGTAGTCGCGTGACGTTGGCGGTGTGCGCGGTCATCGCCTCGTCCACCGTGGTGTAGCCCTTTTCGGTCAACCGGACGTGGAAACTGCGCCGGTCGTTGGGGTCGAGTGTGCGTTCGACGAGGCCGGAGGCCACCAGTCGATCGATCCGGTTGGTCATCCCCGCTCTCGTGAGCAACAGCGCGGCCGAGAGCTGTGAGGGGATGAGGGTGTACGGCTCGCCCGTCCGGCGCAGGGTCGCCAGAACATCGAATTCGCCTGGCTGGAGTCCAAATTCGGTGAATACTCGTTCCTGTGCCGGGCGGAGGAGAAGAGCCGCCCGGCCGAGGCGGCCGACGATGCCGATCGCGGTCAGATCGAGGTCCGGGCGTTCACGCGCCCAAGCTGCGACAGCAGCGTCGATGGAGTCGGGTTCGGGGGTGTTCTCACTCATGGCCCCATCCTATTCGACCTTTTACAGTTTGACATCTAACTATCAAATGTGTGACCATCTTCGCAGACCGCCATCCGGTCCCGCCTCCAAGGAGACACCGCAATGCGCAAAATCATCGCTTCGACCCACTCCACACTCGACGGCTACATCGACAATCCGCACGAATGGTCGATGAGCTACGCCGACGAAGAAGCCCAGAAACTCGCCTTCGATATGACCCTGGGCGCCGACGCGCTCCTCTTGGGCCGGGTGACCTACGAGGGCATGGCGCAGGCTTGGCCGAGCATGGGTGGCAACCCCTACGCCGACCACGTCAACGCCGTCACCAAGTACGTCGTCGCCTCCGAGCCGGTCGACACAACCGCATGGGGCCCCGCCGAGGTCATCGGCGGTGACGAATTGATCGCCACCGTCACCGAACTCAAGAACCGGGACGGCAGAGACATCCTCATCTGGGGCACCGGCCGGCTCACCGACGCCCTCAGCGCGGCGGGTCTGCTCGACGAGTACCGGATCTCGATCGTCCCGGTCATCAAGGGCGGCGGCCAGCCACTGTTCCGGCCGGCCAGCGCCGCCACCCTGGAACTGGCCGACTCCACCACCTTCGGCACCGGCGCCGTCGCGCTGACCTATCGCCCCGTCGGCCAGCGCTGACCACCACCATCGAGTTCCATGGAGGATGCCATGAACGACGAAGTCACCCAATACATCGACAAGTTGCTGCCGTGGCAGATCGACGTTTGCCGACAGTTGCGCGCCATGATCCACAAGACGATCCCCACCGTCGATGAGCAGATCCAGTACGGCAAACCGCACTTTCTGAAGAACGGCCGGCATGCGGCGGTGATCCACGTGGCGAAGAACAAGCTGTCGTTCATGGTGTTCAATGCCACCGAGGTCGACGTGGTCAAAGGAGTGCTCAGGTCGATGGGCAACGGTGAACGCAAGACCGCCGATATCGTCGAGGGGGAAGATGTCGACTATGACCTGCTCGCCGAGTTCTTGGCAAAGGCGAGCAGCGGCCTCTGAATGGGCCGGGCCATGTAGAGGAGTTGCTTGTCACGGTGATGCCGTTGCGTCGGACGAGAACTCACCCTTCGCGGTATGTCATGCCTTCGAGGGCGTAGCCGGATGGGTCACACAGCCGCTGACGCTGTTGTTCGCACCGCGAACCATCTGGGTACGGTGAGCGCATGCACGACAGGATGCAGAGTCGGGCGGGCCGCCCGCGGGATCGCGGACTGGACGCCGCCTTGCTGGCGGCCGCGGCACAGTTGGTCGTCGAGCGCGGCTACGGCGCCCTCACCCTGCAAGCGGTAGCCGACGAGGCGGCAACGAGCCGTCCAGCCCTGTACCGCCGCTTCTCGGACCGGGCCGAACTCGTCATGGCACTGCTGGCCGACCGGTACGGACTACAGCCGGGCGCGCAGGATCTAGGCGGACTCGAGGCCGAGATGCTGGCCATCCAGCACCACCAGATGGAACTGTTCAACGACCCCGTAGTGCGCATGGCGGTGCCGGGCTTGCTGGAAGACCTGTCCCGCAGCCAGGATCTCGCTCGTCGTTTCCATGAGCAATTCCTGCATCCCCGGCGGGTCTCGACCGCGTCCATCCTGGATCGCGCGGTGGAACGGGGAGAAATCGGCGCGGGAACCGACCCCGAATGGATCTGTGACCTGATCACCGGCCCGATGCTGATGCGCGCGCTGATACCGACGCTGGGTCCGATCGATGAGGAGTTGGTGCAGCTGACCGTTCATTCCGCGCTCGATGCGGTCGGCTACCGGCGTAGTCAATAGTCGATTGTGGTTGACATCACATCCTCGGCTCGCCTATCGTCAATTTCATTACGCGATGTAACGGAATTGATGGGAGGCGTCATGCGGGTTGACGTGGAATTCACCAGTGGTGGCGTGACCTTGCGCGGTTGGTTGTATGAGCCGGTGAACACCGCAGCGGCCGGGGTTCCCCTGGTGGTCATGACACATGGGTTCGCTGGGGTCAAAGAGTGGGTGGCGCCGTTTGCCGAGGTCTTCAGCAAGGCAGGCCTCGCGTGTCTCGTGTACGACCACCGCGGATTCGGGACCTCCGACGGGGAGCCGCGCTACGAGGTGGATCCCATGGCGCAGGTCGACGGCTATCGCGATGCGATTACCTTCGCGCAGACCTTGGACGGTATCGATCCCGACCGTATCGCGGTGTGGGGCACCAGCTTCGCCGGCGCGCACGCGCTGGTTGTCGCGGCCATCGACCGGCGGGTACGTGCGGTGGTCTCCCAGGTGCCGCTGACCCACGGGTGGGCTATGTTCAGTCGGCTGGTGTCGCCGATCGCGCTGCCCGCCATGCATGAGGCCATCGCGGCCGACCGCCTCGCCCGTGCTGCCGGCAAGCCGTACCAGATGATCAAGTCGGCTTCTGAT
The DNA here is from genome assembly GCF_036346875.1 of Nocardia sp. NBC_00508. Taxonomy (NCBI): domain Bacteria; kingdom Bacillati; phylum Actinomycetota; class Actinomycetes; order Mycobacteriales; family Nocardiaceae; genus Nocardia; species Nocardia sp. NBC_00508. Next base: position 6,984,779 of record NZ_CP107852.1, read on the forward strand.
GATCCCACCGATTTGGTCGCGATGCCGGGCGCGGATGTCTACGAGTGGCTGATGGCGAACGGGCCGCAAATCCCCACCTGGCGCAACGAAGTCACCCTTTCCAGTGTGGACAAGCTCCAGTCCTACGCTCCGGAAGCGTTCCTGCGGCGGGTTTCACCGACACCGTTGTTGATGGTAATCGCCGACAACGACACACTGACCCCGACCGACGTCGCGCTGACCAGCTATGCCGAGGCATTGGAACCGAAACAGCTCGAACTGATACCCGGCGGCCATTTCGAGGTGTACGGCGAACGGTTCGACCAGGCATCCAGCGCCGCTCGCAACTTCCTGCTCACCCACCTGGCCCGCTGATCGCCCACTGGAATTGCGTTGCGGGACAAAGTATCTACATGGTGACAACTGTCCCACCGTAGCGGCAGCCCGCAGGCGCTCAGTGCCAGCACACCGTGCCCTGGTAACGGGTGTTCGCGCCGATCCGTGACGGATCGACGCCTCGAGTGGGAGCGCCACGCCGCAGCAGTACGCCGGGTCGGTGGGCTGTCAACTCGACTTCGCCCGCGGGCGCCTACTTCTCGTCGTGAGAGGCGAATCGGGTGAGCAGATCCGTCAGCTGCTCGGCCTCGCCAGGCCCCAGTACGGAAACCAGTAGCTCGGCCTGTGGCTCGGCGGCGACATGAGCGGCGTCGAAGAGCTCGAGGCCCTTGCGGGTAATCTCCACCGCCCGCACCCGCCGATCCCCCGGAACGGGCTTGCGCACGGCCAGCCCTTTGCGCTCCAGGTCGTCCACGATCCGCATGATTCCCGCCTTGTCCGAGCCCGTCGCCTCCACCAAGTCCCGCTGCTCCGTAGGCCCGCGATCGACCAGGACGATCAGCACGGCAAAATGTCGCAACTCGATGCCGAGCGGCCGAAGCACCTCCGTCATCACCGCTGCCGCGCGCCAGTGCGCCCGGCGCAGCAGCAACCCGAGAGCGAAAGGCGAAGGTTTTCCGGGACTGTCGGGCGCGGGGGTCGCCTGTCGAGAAGCGTCGTCGGTCATGAGGCGACCTGTCCAATCGGAGAAGCCGGGCACCTGCCGTCGACGAATGTGATCGTCTCGTCGAGCGGGGCGCGGCCCGTACGGATGTAACTCACTTCGGGGTCCTCGTAGCCGATCGACATGCCGCAGAAGAGGATCAGTCCGTCCGGGGGTTCGACGACCTCCTCGACCGTCTCGCGAACCTGCGACCAGGCCATTTGCGGGCAACTGTGCAGGCCTTCGGCGCGCAGCAGCAGCATGATGGTCTGCAAGTACATCCCGAGGTCGGCCCATTGGGCCGTGCCCAGGTCACGGTCGATGTACACGAACAGCGCGGCTGGCGCGCCGAAGCAGTCCCAATTGGCGATGGCCGCCCGCTGGCGCGCCTCCCAGTCCTCGCGCGCCAGGCCGAGTGCACTGTAGCGCTCCTTGCCGAAGGCGGATCGGCGCTCGCGGTAGGGGGACTTCAGCGCGGCTGGGTACATCTCGTACTCCCGCTCGTCCCACGGGTCGCCGTTGGCCACGCGCTCGACGGCGCGCTTCTTCAACTCGGCCAGTGGCGCGCCGGTGAGCACGTAGGTGTTCCACGGCTGGAGGTTCGAACCGGACGGCGACCAAGCCGCGGCGGCCAGCACGCGCTCCAGCACCGCCCGCGACACGGGCTCGTCAGTGAATCCGCGCACCGCACGTCGGCTTGTGACCGCCTCGTATACGTCCATGATCGCCTACCAGCTATCCGTTACGTTCCTAACTGTCTTATTCAATACGATTTCAATCAGTATTATTCCCCGGCACGATGTTCTTCGCCGACCCTGACGCCGCGTTCGCCAACATCGCCCGGGCACTACGCCCGTCCGGCCGGCTGGTGATGATGGTCTGGCAGACCCGCGACCGCAACGAATGGGCCACCACCATCCAGCAAAGCCTCACCCCGGACCGGGCGCCATCGCCCACCCCCACCGAAGGACCCAACGCGTTCTCCCTCGCCGGCCCGCCAACCGTCACCGAAATCCTCACGGCCGCAGGCTTTTCCGCCGTCACCTTCACCGACGTCCGCGAGCCGGTCTACTACGGCCCCGACGTCGCCGCCGCCCTCACCTGGGTCTGCGGCTTCAGCACCACCAGCGCCGCCCTGAAACAACTGGACAGTGCCGCCGCGGACCGCGCCCTCGAGCGGCTGCGCGCGGCATTGGCCGCGCACGCCACCGACGATGGCATCTGGTTGGACTCGCGTGCCTGGATCGTCACCGCTGATCGCACCAGCTGAGGCGGCGCGCGCTCCCGAATCCTGTTGTCACGATTCGGATAGACCACGCCGTCGTCGAGAACGCGCCGCCGGGCTCGGCCGGCCTGATTCGTGCGACGGTGTCAGCGGGGGGCTCCTGCGGCGATACGCACTTCCCAGCCGTGGTAGTACGGGCAGTGCACCACGCCGTGACCCCGATGCTGGGCCAGCCCGGAGATGTCGGGTAGCACGTCGCGCAGCCCGGTGGCGACCAGTAACCGGCGTTGCTCATGCGGAAACGGCTGCCGGACATGGTCTGCTCGGCGGTCTCCCAGGCCAGCATCTCCTGGTACAGGTCGCGTCCGCACAGGTGCGCGGCGATGTGACGGGTCTGCTCGATGTGGAAACGCATCTGCTCCACGTCAGGGGCGGTCCAGTACGCGATGACATCACAACACCCACCGAAGAAGTTGCGGCACTATCGGGTCCGGGCTATCCGGCAGTGTCGGTACTGATGCAGTCGGCTGACGAGCTGGGAGCCGGAGAGTCGAACAGGCCGACCGGTCTACGGCTACTTCTTGTGCTTGGTTACCAGATAGACGATGCCGAGGACGAGTACGACCGATCCGATGCAGAAGATGGCGCCCAAGGTCCGGCTGTCCTTGCTGCTCATGTTCCTCTTTCGGGCCTGGTACTCCAGAGCGGAGGTCCAGGCATCCGAGTTGGTCCACACGTCGTGGTCCAGCAGGTTCGCTTGAGTCAGCAGGTCGGAGTACATGTGTACCTCCCTCCTCGTGTTCAGTGGCCTTCTCCCGGGTCGAATGCCACAGGCTACCGGGCGGCTTCGCATCGGGTGCCCCCTCGGCGGGAGCCGCGCTCGGCTCGGTGTTGATCGCATCCGCGCTGCATGTCATTGCGAACTGTCTGCCCGAACCGATCTCGGCAGCGGTTTCTCACCGCCGCTATTGCGAGACGGTGATCCGCTGTCAGATGGTGAGGCCGTAGCCCAGTTCCTCAGCGGCGACGGACCAGAACTGGTTCTCGCCGGCGACGGCAGCAGGGTCGATGCCGCGGAACGTGGCGAGGGTCTGTTCTCCGTGCGCTTCCAAGGTCTCCTCGTCGTCCTCGTCGATGTGGCGGGCTTGCTTGCGGGCCTCGGTGTAGGCGCGGGCGCACGCGGCGAAGCGCTGGATGGTGGTGTTGACCAGCGTTGTGCCGTCGTCGGTCACGATCAGGACTTCGCCGTCGTCGGCGATGACCAGGGTCTGTAGTCCGTCGTCGTCAGCGAGGACTGTGCAGGCGCGGCCATCGGCGAATTGGGTGCGGGGATACGGTGCGAGGCACCAGGTTCCGGCGAATGGAACCATGCTGCCGCGCCTGCCGTCGAGGCTGGCCAGTGCCGCGTCGATGTCGGAGTCGTGTGTCATGTCGGTTCGTCCAGAAGGGGTGTCGTGGCGTCCATCCGCGCGGGGGCGCCGCAGGGATGCTACCGGAATTCACAGACAGCCGACCCCGCCGCCCAGAGCTGTATGACGGCCATCCCGCTGTGGCTCCGCTGGTGAAACTGGACGTCGCTTATCGGCGAACAGTGACGTCACAGGTCAACGTGTCATTGCGAGTTGCGTGTGTTCGGAACGATTTCATTCTCTGCACTGTCAAGCGAACGGCTATAAATCCGTTGAATCTTGCTGGCTGAGCGTGCCGCCTTCGCGGCGTGCCCCAGAGCCTGAAGCCTGCCTTTTGCCCGATGAACGCCGATGAGTTTCGAGAGCGTAGGAGGTCTACCCGGTCATGAGGAAACTGATCTACGGGTTCAGCGTGTCCCTGGACGGCTACATCAACGACCGCGACGGCAGCATCGACTGGACCAACCCGGACGAGGAGCTGCACCAGTTCCACAACGACCGCTACCGCGAGATCGAGGTCTCGCTGCACGGCCGTCGCCTGTACGAGCTGATGGCCGAGTGCTGGCCGCACGTGCCCGAGGACGCGCCGCGCATCGAGCGTGAGTTCGGCAGGCTCTGGACGGAGAAGCCGAAGGTCGTCTTCTCCCGGACGCTCACCGAGGTCCACTGGAACAGCACGCTGATCAGCGAGAACGCGGTTGAGGAGGTCCGCAGGCTCAAGGCTGGAGGCGATGGCGTCATGGAGGTCGGTGGCGCGGGCCTCGCGGCCTCGCTGATGCCACACGGGCTCATCGACGAGTACCAGCTGTTCCTCTTGCCCGTGGTGCTCGGCGGCGGCACACCGCTGTTCCCATCGCTGGACAAGCGCATCCAGCTCCGATTGGCCGAGACGAGGCACTTCAACACCGTGGTGATGCTGCGCTACCTCGCCGACTGAGGTCCGTTCAACCGCAGCAGCCCCGCTACCAGACACGCCCGACTCCACCACGTTGATCATTTTGTTAGGACCAGTAAGCGAGTGGTTCCATGGCATCCGGCCCCGGAGCCTCCGCAAAAAACCCGTTGGCGGACCACGGCGACCACTGCTACTTTTCCGGAGGCCGTGCGAGAGAACGAGGAGGTGGTACCCGTGAACGCAGTATCGACATGGGTGCTCCCCTCTGGGGTCACGGTCGGGCGATAGGTCGTCCGGGAGCGCCGCTCGAGAGCACTCCCGAAAGGCACGACCATGCAATTCACTTCTGAACAGCGCTTCGACGACGGTGTCCTCGAACGCGAGTTCGCTCTCGGCGAGATCCCTGGCATCCTGTGGACGCCCGGATCCGCGTCCGCACCGGCGCCGCTGATCCTGGTCGGCCACCCCGGCGGACTGCGCCATATGTACCCCCGACTGGTGGCCCGGGCCCGGCACGCCGCGGCGGAGGGCTTCGCCGCGGCCACCATCGAGCTCCCCGGCAGCGGTGGCCGGCCCCGTTGGGCCGCCGCCGAGGAGGCCCGCGCCGACCTGCGCCGGGCGCTGGAGGCCGGCGAGCCGGTCGATGACGAGATCGTCGACCGGCTCGTCCTCCCGCTGGTCGAAAAGGCGGTCCCGGAATGGCGGGCAGCCCTGGACGACCTCCTTGCGCTGCCCGAGATCGGCGGCCCGGTCGGGTACTCGGGAGGGGTGATCGCCATCGGCATCCGACTGGCGGTGGTCGAGCCGCGCATCTCGGCCGCCCTTCTGTTCGCCGGGAGTTTCGTGCCCCGCACCATGTTCGAGGAGGCCCGGCAGATCACCATTCCGCTGCAGGTCCTGCTGCAGTGGGACGACGAAGGAAACGACCGGCAGCTGGCCCTGAACCTGTTCGACGCCTTCGGCTCCAAGGAGAAGACGCTGCACGCCAATATGGGCGGGCACACCGGCGTCCCGCAGTTCGAGGGGGACGACGGGAACCGGTTCTTCGCCCGGCACCTGAAGTGAGGCCGGGCCGTCAGGCCGGCAGCAGACGATAGGAGCTGTCGGCCAGGACGCCGCTCATCGAGGACAGGTCCCGGCCCTCCTCGATGGCGGTGGCCAGCAGATGCACAACCGCCCCGATCGCGGCGGTACCGGCCGGTCGGGACGGCGCTTCTCAGGATTGACGTCGTGAAGGTCCCGCTGGTGTTGGTGTCATATGCCCAACGGTCGGCGACCACGGAATCCGGCGCTAAGCCAGTACGGCAGCGGTTCCGAAAATCTTCGCGGACAGCGATGAGTCCTCGGACGGTGCTCCGTCCTATCCGTTGAACGCGCTACCAACCCGGCGCGACCAACCAGAAGGACCAGAAATGACCACCGCCAACTTCTCCAACGACGTCACCGACCGTCCCGGCAAGGTCCGCAACCGCGCCTTGTGGACCCTGCAGATCCTGCTCGGCCTGTTCTTCATCATCGCCTCCGGCGGGCCGAAGCTCGTTATGCCGAATGCCCTGGCGGACAACGCCCCCGAGAATCTGACCATCCCCCTCGGGCTGCTCATCTTCATCGGAGTTGTGGAGGTCGCAGGCGGTATCGGCCTGATGGTGCCACGGCTCAGTGCCCTGGCCGCCGCGGGTCTGTCCGTTCTCACCGTGCTCGCCGCCGGGACGCAGGCTTTCATCGCCGACAAGCCCTTGATGGGGATCTTCCCACTGGTGCTTGCCGCGATCTTCGCCTGGATCGCCTACGAGCGCCGCGCCACCATCACCGATCTGCGCAACTCGCTGTCGCGATGACAAATCCATAAGTACGACCGGCGATCGGTGGCCCACCCACCGATCGCCGGTCGTGCGTTCTCGGATCTATCACCTGTCGGGTTGGCGGCGATCGATCCAGCGGCCATCTGGTCCGCAGCGGCCCGGCCCGGGCGCCGCTCCAGGTGGCCGTCGCGTCCGGGCGTAAAACGACTCACTGAGGCCGTGCGCCAGGCGGACGCGCCGATGGTGCGTCCTGGGAAGCCATCGGGCACGCGGCCGGGACGACCTTGGTGGTGGACTTCCATCCGACCTGTGTGAAGTGGCCAGCCTCGTCGGCAGGAGGGTGTGGTCGGTCCGCTTTTGTTTGGGTGACGAGCTCTATCAGTTGGAGGGTCTTTGTCGCGCGGATCTAGGTTGTTCGCCGGGGCAGGGTGTTGAGTTTGGCCAGTTCGCGCCATTCGGCTATCGGCGCGGTGGCTGGCTGGGCGGTGAGAACCTGCAGGCAGACGTGATCGGCGCCGGCGTCGAAGTGGGCTTGCACTCGCTCGGCGATGGCGTCGAGCGCTTTGCGCCCGCCTCCCGCTACCAGCGCGTCGACGACACGGCTGGCCGGGGTTCCGGACAGTTCGTCATTCGTGTAGCCGAAACGCAGCATGTCCTTGACGTGCGCGCCGCCGCCTGCAAGGTAAGTGCCGACATGAGCTCGTGCCAGGTCGCGGGCCACGTCAGGGTTGGGGTCGAGCACGACCGCCTGCTCGACGGCCAGCAGCGCATCAGGACCGAGCCGGGTGCGGGTGTCTTCGGTATGGGCGACCGGTACCAGGTAAGGCAGCGC